>DIFA01000003.1 GCA_002418895.1 Dehalococcoidia bacterium UBA5760
CTTGTACAGCAAGGAGGAAGGTGGGGATGACGTCAAGTCAGCATGGCCTTTATGCCCCGGGCTACACACACGCTACAATGGGTGGTACAATTGGTTGCGACAGAGCGATCTGGAGCTAATCTATAAAGCCATCCTCAGTTCGGATTGCAGGCTGCAACTCGCCTGCATGAAGCCGGAGTTGCTAGTAACCGCAGGTCAGCATACTGCGGTGAATACGTTCTCGGGCCTTGTACACACCGCCCGTCACGTCATGAAAGTTGGCAACACCTGAAGTCGGTAAGCTAACCCTGGTTTCCAGGGAGGCAGTCGCCGAGGGTGGGGCTAGCGATTGGGACGAAGTCGTAACAAGGTAGCCGTAGCGGAAGCTGCGGCTGGATCACCTCCTTTCTAGGGAGAAAACAGGCGCTAAGTCTGTTATCTTCTAGGTCGATCTCTGATTAGTCAGAGTAGGTCGCTTTCCTTCCGCTATCCAGAGGTTAAGGTTTCTTTTTCAAAGCAGGATGTGAACCGAGAATGGCCCGGGCCATTAGCTCAGCAGGTTAGAGCGCAGTCCTGATAAGACTGAGGTCCCTGGTTCGATCCCAGGATGGCCCACCATGCTGTACAATAGACAGAACTCCTGTCTTCTCATCCGGGATGCCACTGGGCTCGTAATCATTTGCTGCGTAGCTGTGGTGAGTCTTGCTTCACCAACCGTAGTCTTCGGTAATGATTCCAGCCCGGTAAATCGTCCTTAACTTATGAAGCTTCATCAGTAAGGAAGGGTACTTGGCGATTTTTATTAACTGGGGATGGGGCTTCACGCCATACTCGAACCCGGCCAAGAACTTCCCGATGTTGGCCAGGTCTTGACTACTGAAACTCATCAGGGTCTGCCTGGGCTTCAGCAGTACAGGATTGGCCATCGGGTGATTCTTAACCTCAGCTTCATACGCTGCCAGGTTATCGATGTTTCTGACCAATATCTGGCTGGCGCAGATGATGGGAGTCAATCCGCCCAGCGAGGTAGGATTAGGCATAGCCGCCGCATCGCCGATTAAGGCGATGTTTTGCCGAACCAATTTCCCGATCCCCGAACCGGGAATAAATCCGGATTCCTTTTTGACTACAGTCTGCTTATCCAAACCCCGGTACCTCAGGAAGGAGTCGAGAGTGTCAAAGTCTCCTTCTATCCCCACATTAGCAACGCCAACCTTGGGGAATATCCAGGGATAACCGCAGCCAAATCTCTTATCAAAGTGAAATTCAATGTAGTCCATACCTGAGGTATCAAGCGCCAGCTGGTATTGCGATGCTGCAACCAGTTTGTGCTTTATACCCAGATACCTGGCGATGAGGGAATCAGGGCCATCAGCTCCGATCAGAACACGGTAAGCAATGTGTTCTCCGTTCCCTAAACTAAGCCCGTGCTCATCTATATCTACGACATCCGAATCCAGCTTAATCTCGCCGCCTTTCAGCCTGATGTCTTCCGCCATTCCCCTGAGCCAATCAGTTCTATCCAGAACAGCACACTCTTTAGGCACGAAGCTTGCGTAATCGCCGGGAAAGACCAGTTTGGCACCTTTCAGCACTCTTGATATATATGGTTCAGATCTAAATGGTATCTGCTGCAGCGACTGGAGGCTGCAGCCCTCCGAACAGGCCTTTGACTTTACCTCGACACCCTTCTCCAGGACCAGCGGCCTTATGCCACGCTGGAGAAGGTTTAAGGCGGTAATCAGTCCGGCGGGGCCGGCGCCGACAATTACTACTTTCATACTCGCACCGAAACCGATAATTCCCGATAGCCGGGCGGTTCTTTCTTAGTAAGAATACAATGGTTTCAGGAGCAGTTCAACTCGCCGGAGAGTATCCGGTTCCGGATATCATTGAGTTCTATTTAATACTCAATCCAGGCATACCGGGAGGACAATTGCACAATATAAGCAAGTGTGACAGAACAGTCCGTAGCAGCGTTTAGCGAGAAGCTCTTTGTCTTCTATAGTACGCCAGCTTCAGATTACTGACAAATCTAACCGGTATAAGGAGAGGATGATTGAAACATCTCTTATAATAATCCGGTATCTTGTTCCATCTGCCGATATATCTGGGATCTATCAGGTGTGTCCCTGGCGATGTATCACCAAGCAAGTGAACGATTCCGCTATCAGGTGTGGGGTCCAGCGTAAGCCAATCCTTACCTATTCTGGCTTCTACCCAAAAATGACTGTTCAGGGTAGGTACTCTAGTTAGCGGTACGGAATCAGGTAGTGGCCTTCCTTCCATGTATTGTGCTGATATACCGTGCAGCTCAAGTAATTCCCCGAGTAGCTCCGATTTGGCTCCGGAAGCCCCGGACATTTCAACTAATGTTTGCCCCGGTACGCCCCAATATGAAAAGCGATATAATACGTTATTTTTAACCCACTCATAGTCAACGACAGCCTGCTTTGCCTGGTCGTCGTAATCATTGTATTCACCGATATAAAGCTCTTTAGCGAGAGATGACAAGGAATCAGGATATATCATGCGCCCTCGTCGTACAAGATGCGGAGATTTTCATAGTGCGGCAACCTCTCAATACTAAAAAATATTCGGCTCAATCCCGGTTGCATTCAGGCTATACTATATTAATCCATATTAATCCATTTCATTTTATTACGGTTTCATCGATACATACAAATCGCTATTTTGTTTATTCAACTTATTCAACAATTTTATCCACCCATGTTTTATCTAGAAGGCTGAACCTTGTTAAAAAATACTGACTATGCTAATTTAAACCAATGCCAGATATGGAAAGTCAAATCATTAGTAATGGGGTTCCGAAAGGATTCACCGATCTGCGACAAAATTTGATTAGCCGCGCCGCTGTTATTCTCGAAGAGCTCGCCCCTGCCCAAGTTAAAGCGTTTAGGGAAACTATTTCACAAAGAAAAGGGCCCGAACATGGTCTTGCAGTATTAAGTGGAATTCATGACAATTCAGAGTTCAATAAATGGCGATGTATTTGCATTGATTTGTTGGACTTAGAGCTGCAAATGCACAGACTGGAAAATTCTTTGCTGTTATTGAAATCCCCTACTGTTTCATTCCTGAGCAACGGCTCATGGGTTGACTACCACTTCAATACATGGGCAATTCTAATGCAAGGTCTTTTATACAGAACAGAGAGACTTATTAAAGATGTTATCCGCGTTGTTATAAGACCTGAAAGCTGCAACTGGAAACTTATTGAGAAACAAACTTTAGAGAAGATCGCAGATTTCCAGAAGCGTGTTAAGCTAATCCGAGACCCTATTGCTCATACACGTGGTGCTGTGGATGCTATTGCTGAAGATGGTCTCATTGAATCCTACATATTACTTTGCGGTAGGATACCTGCTTCGGAAATGTTTAATCAGATGGCATCTTTTCAGAAAAAATGGCACAAGCTGCTAAGCAGTACCTCAAGCACAATTATCAATGAGATAGGTCTAATATGCGAAAGACTATCCAAAGAACTCCCCGAATGAACCAGAAATATATTAACGAACATTAAGCCATAAAGTTTAGCGTAGCGATTGGCTAAAGCATCAGATTCTTCCTTGTCTTGCGCTGCTAGGGAAATCAGCTCCACTTTTGTCATGTGTCTTGGCAAACCTCTTTTAACTTCTGCACTTCCGTAGTAGAATATGGCGGAACTCTCAAGGAGGTTTCAATTATGGAGGTCTTAGTAGCCTACATGTCCAAGACTGGCAACACAAAGAAGGTAGCCGAAGCTATCTACGGGGAAATCATTGCTGAAAAAGAGATCAAGCCAATAGATAAGGTTGAGAGTATTGAGGGTTATGACCTCGTCTTTCTTGGTTTCCCGATTCATGCCCAGGGTCCAGACAAGAAGACTACCAAACTGCTGAAAAAGCTCTGCATTAACGGTAAGAAGATAGCCCTATTCATAACTCATTGTGCCCCCGAAGAAGCGGAGGAACTCTCATCGTGGCTTGGCAAATTCAGGCAGGATGCCAACAGAGCAGACATAGTAGATATGTTCAACTGCCAGGGAGAATTGAGCAAGACTGTGAAGCGCTTCATGTCGATATACCCGAACGCACAGATTCGCTCATGGGCTAGAAAAGACAACAGCAAAGGCCAACCCGACGAAAGTCGACTTCAGAAAGCGCGTACCTTTGCCAAGGATGTGA
The DNA here is from genome assembly GCA_002418895.1 of Dehalococcoidia bacterium UBA5760. GTDB lineage: Bacteria > Chloroflexota > Dehalococcoidia > Dehalococcoidales > UBA5760 > UBA5760. The sequence continues at coordinate 4,167 of DIFA01000003.1, forward strand.
TGGAAAAGGTCAGCACGTAGAGACTAAGATACAGGCTGTTTGTGAATGCCGGGTAGAGATGGGGCTATAGCTTGGGATTAGAGTGATTAACCACAATACTTGCGGACCGGAGACCAGGAAATCCGTGGCAAGCGATGGAACTAATGGAGGGAACCTTGATGTTAGGAAGCTTCGCAACTATAAAGATCGAGTATTTTCACGCTTCACACTATGGAAATGGAGCCATGGTCGCTGAAGAATTTGAGAAGCAGATGGAAGCCAGGGGAGTTAAGGTCGGCGTCCATCACGTGCGGGATGTGAAACCGAATGAGATCCCACCAGCCGACCTATATTTGTTCAGCTCACCCGGTCGCATGGGTAGGCCCATCGGCGACATGCGGAGTTTCTTGAAAAAGGCTGCCTTGCCGCCAGGCGCCAAATATGCGATCCTTACCACCGAACCCGCGCCTAAGCCAGACAAAAAGACGGGAAGGATACCTACCGATGAGGAACAGTGCAGGTGGCAACGCGTGATTCCCATCATGAATAAGATGCTGCAGGAAAAGGGTCTGGTCAAGGTCACCGAGGGCAAGATTTATGTTACCGATATCAAGGGGCCACTGGAAGAGGGCTGGCAAAAGAAAGTGGCAGACTTTGCATCCCGGATCACACTACCCTAAACCCCTGGCAGAGCAGGATTATTACGGTCGCCAAAACAAGACTCTGGAAGGAAGATCAATGGCCAAGTCAATAATCATAATCGGATCTGGTATGGGTGGTATGGCTGCCGGGATCTATGGTCAGATTAACGGCTACGACACCCAGATTTTTGAGATGCACACCAAACCGGGAGGGCAATGTACCTCATGGAGACGCAAGGGCTACACCTTCGACGCCTGCATGCACCATTTCTTCGGCTGCAAGCCGGACTCGAGTGCGTATCGGCTGTGGCACGAACTTGGCGCGATGCCTCGAGAACTGGTAACTGTCGAAGCTTGTACGGCCGTCGCCTCGCCGGACGGAAAAATGTTCATAGATTATTACGATCTTGAGAGGCTGGAAGAGACTCTACTCAAGTTGTCTCCGGCAGACTCAAAGGCAATTAAGCAATATGTGGGTGCTATCGAGGCATTTTCCAAGAGTAAAATCGGTGATATTATGCTCGAGGGATCAATCCGGACAATGATGCTGAGATTTCCTGCAATGCTTTCCGTCCGAAAATGGATGAAGATGGACATGCGCTGTTTTGCGAAACGGTTCTCCGACCCCTTTCTTAGAAAAGCTTTTGCTGAACTCGTCTATTCAAATCCGGATGGTCCCCTCTTCTTTCACCTTTTAAGGCATGCCGGCGGATTAGACGGTGACATCCGATGGCCAGTGGGCGGAGCCACTGAATTTGCGAAATCTATCGAGAGGCGCTACCTGGCTTTAGGAGGGAAGGTAAATTACAGCAGTCAGGTCGAGAAGATTCTGGTCGAGAACGACAAGGCGGTGGGAATCAGACTTGCTGACGGGAGCGAGCATAGGGCGGACGTTGTTATCTCAAACGCTGACGGGCGTAAGACGATTCTCAATATGCTGGATGGCAAGTACATAAACGATACCGTGCGTGACTACTGCACACCATTGGCCGATGAAACCCCCTTTGCTATTGACGTTTTTCTGGGGGTTAATCGTGACTTAACCGCCGAGCCTTCGTCCCTGGTATTGTTGCTCGAACAGCCGGTGACTATAGCCAACCACAAATACGATAGCATTGAGACGCAGCTATACGGTTTCGACAAAAGCATGGCCCCGCCCGGTAAGGGTACCATAAAGGTTGAGCTTCTGGCCAGCTACACCTACTGGAAACAACTCTACAATGGCGATAGAGACGAATACAGACAGCAAAAGCAGCAGGTCGCTGAACAGGTAATCGATATCCTGGATAATCACTTCCCGGGGCTGAGGAACCAAGTAGAAATTATCGACGTCTCGACTCTGATGACGTGGGAGCGCTATATGGGAGGAACACAGGGGTGGTTCAATTTCCCGAATAGGAAGTTTGAATTCAGCATGAAGGCAGAGCTTTCGGATAAGAAATTCAAGACAACACTACCGGGTCTATCCAATTTCTACTTTGTTGGAGTGTGGGCCACGATGATGGGTTCCCTCTTCGATAATGCCAACTCAGGAAAGACAACCATTCGGCGCATCTGCAAGAAAGACGGCAAAAAGTTCATCATTTCAGAATAATCATCGGTATGTTTCTTTAAATCCAACTTTTTGAGTCAAAGTTCACTAACGCAGACTGTCACAAAAAATGGGGCACAATCTGCGTTAGCGAACATAACTTGGACATGACAATTGCCTGAAGTTGATAATGATTAGCCGCCGTTGTCTTACATTATCTCTAAAAGCAGCATCACATCTACTTCACCACCACGCAAGGAGACCTGGAGATAACCTCCTCGTTTAGCTCAAGGCCCAGCCCCGGTAGATCCGGAGTAGTGTACCGGCCGTTCACCGGCTGGTAATCCTGGAGGCAGTATTCCCGGTTTGCCCGCTTCAAAGCGAAGGTATGGTGCTCATGAATCTGGAAGTTCGGGATGACCGCTTCCAGTTGCAGGGCTGCCGCGGTCGTAATGGGACTGCCGCAGGTGTGAATCTGGACGGTAATGTCATAGGTATGGGCGTAATCACAGATCTTCTTACCCTCGGTGATGCCACCCACCAGACAAAGGTCCGGCTGAATCATATCCAGTATCTGCTTCTCGAAATACTGGCGGTAACCCCAGCGGGTGTAAAGGCGCTCGCCGGCGGCCATCGGTATTTTAACGTTATGGGCGACCTTAGCCTGCAGATCGACATTGCAGTAGTTCACAGCTTCTTCATAGCACATGCAGTGGAATTCCTCCCAGACTCTGCCCATCTGAATGGCGCTGGTAACGTTAGGAAGTCCGTGTAATTCCAAAATGATATCGACATCTTCACCAACCGCTTCACGAACCGCCTTGATTCTCCGGTAGAGCATACGGATGGTATCATTGGTCAGGATTTTGTTCAGGTTAAACACAGGCTGGCCATGCTCATCGGCCATAACAGGGTCAATTTTGACACAATCATAACCTTCGGCCACAGCAATTCTGGCCGCCTCGGCATACTCCTCAGGTTGAGAGAGCAGCATAACCTTTTCGTAGTCCCAGCCGAATTGGATCTGGCTGGCATAGGCCCGCAGGCTTTCGTTAGTCTTGCCCCCGAGCAACTGATAAATAGGTTGATTCATGGCCTTACCCCTGATATCCCAGCAGGCGATATCGATAGCACTCATACCGCCATAAACCACAGGACCGCCACCCTGAGCCCAGAAGGTTTTGCGGAACATATCTTCCCATATCTTTTCCGTTCTCATAGGGTCAGCGCCAATCAGGAAACTCTCGGCAAGATTCTTTACATATCCTGCGCCACCCGAATGGCCGATGGCAAAAGCCAGGCCGACTTCCCCCAGGCCACTGATACCCTCGTCAGTATTGATACGGATGATGACAGGATGCCAGGTAGGCCATTTGGGCTTCAAACTGCTATTGGTGTCCCATATCTCCACACTGGTAATTTTCAAACTACTTACTCCCTTCTTTCTCTTCTACTAAACTCTATTTCGTGAACACAACCAAAGGCACAGGCATCATATTTTATTCAGCAGCCTTTGTCTCACGTAAGTATATTATATGTATTAATTAGTCAGACCACAATTAATGCCCGTACCAGTTTGCTTCTTCCACTTCAGTACGGAAGTCCTTGATTATCTGAACTGCCTGGGCGCATAGGGTATTCCTTTGCGCCACGATGTCCAAGTAATCCATGCCATATCCCCGCAGCACCTCAATATCTTCCTCGGGAAGGTAACAGATTTCCTTGAAGGAGCCATCGGTGCGGTACTTATATTCGCCATGGGCCCTTACCGTCTCACACCAAAGATCGAGGTGCGTAACTCCCTCTTTAATAATCTGGCGAATGTCGTCGGGCATGGAGGCCCAAACATCAGGGTTAATCAGGAATTGAGCACTACAGACGTCAACAAAGGGCGGGTCCCAAAGGTATGGAGCAACCTCGTTATTACCAAACTGTACAATCTCATCGGCACCGGACCAGCCAAACCCGTCCATAGCACCGGTCTGGATGGCCAGGTAGACATCCGCGGGAGGAGTAGGCATACAGGCAACACCGACCTGCTCGTAAGGGTAGGCGTGCTCAGCCAGGAGCTGTATTCTCTGTCCCTTCATATCCTCAAGAGAATAAGCCGGTTTTGATGAACAAATCTCTATAGGGTCGTGCAACGAAGGGCCTAAATATACCAAGTCCAGTTCTTCATAGGATTGGCGAAAGATGTCCATCAAGCCGCGGTGGTAGAGTAATACCCTGAACTCTATCGCATTCTTAGTTGCGAACGGGGCACCGCATTCGATTGTCCTTGTTTCGGTAGCTGTACCCATAAGGGGATACCACATTAACATATCAATAGTACCAGCCTGGAGAGCAGGTATCTCTTCCTCGGAGGGCATAATCTGACCGCCGGCATACCAGTCGAAGGTGAGCCGACCGCCACTCATTTTGGTCATTATTTCACAACCCTGTTCAATAGTGTCTCTCTGTACCATGGATGCGCCCTGCGGTGAGATACCTCTCAGATGCCAGGTCTGTCCTTCAACACCCGGTTCAGGCGTTGGTGTTGGTGTCGGTATTGGTGTCGGCGTTGGTTCAGGTGTTGGTGTCGGCGTTGTCTTTGTGCAGCCGCTTATCATCGGGATGCTGACTGCGAGTACCGCTACCAGACTAACACCGGCGATTAACTTTAGTAGTACTTTTCTATTCACATTAAGACTCCTTCAAAATTTGTTTCCTAAAGCGTGGCTTTAACGCTTTCAACTTTACATTTCATTATCCCTCCTTCTCGATAATACTTTTGATTATCTGAAATCCAACATCACGTTACAGCTGCCAGGTATGTTCCAATACCTGGCAGCTGTAACATTAGTAAGAAGATTCATCTTGAAGCACGCCCACTTCTTGACTATCTAGCATGATAAAAGATAGTGGCTAGAAGAATCATCCAGTAAAATGTGTATTTATATGGAGAGTACTAGTGGTTTTAGCAAGACCATAGAGAGCAGGGCATAATGGTAATTTTCTACCACGATCAACAAGATTCATTATTACAAACCATATGAATACTTCATGCGTATTACATGAGTGTTGTTATTGAATATTTGGACATTCTAGTTTATAGTGATGATGTTGGAAACGGGATGGTTTTACCAAGCATATTTCAGACACTACTTTAATTGTATTCTCTACGGAATATCATTATGAAAAAGATTAGGGTCATGATAGCTGATGACCACCGTCTGTTTAGCGAGGGGATGCGACAACTCATTAACACTGAGTTAGATATGGAGTGCATAGCCTCAGCTAAAGACGGGGAAGAAGCTATTGAGATGGCTGGTAATATTAATCCTGACGTTGTTTTGCTTGACATCGCAATGCCTAAAAAAAATGGGATTGAAGCTGCCAAAGAGATATCAAAGATTTTCCCAAACATTGCTATAATCGTCCTTACCGCCTACAAAAATGATCAATACGTTTTTTCATCTATTGATGCCGGCGTCTCCGGGTATCTTTTAAAAGACTCGGATCCTACCGACTTACTTAATGCTATCCGATTAGTCTATTCTGGCAAGAGTGTATTTAACCTTGAAGTCACCCGTAAATGCGTACGCCGAACAGCTAGTAACGAATATTCGAGCCTTAAAGGGAATGACGAGTTACATATCAGAGAGATAGAGGTGCTGAAGTTAGTGGCTAAAGGAATGAGCAATAAAGAAATCTCTAAAGCACTGTATATTAGTGAGCACACGGTTAGTAGTCATCTGGTTAAGATATTCAGAAAACTGGGAGTTAGTTCCCGCACCGAAGCGGCATTATATGCCATCAAGAAAGGATGGGTTAATGTTAACGAATCAGGCATTGTATTGGATGACTAGATTTAACAATCGTATTTAATGTATGTATCCTATGATTTCGAACGAAGTTTAAGTCACATAATACTTTATTTCCAGGTTGATCGTTATCAGGGTTAAGTTAACAGAGTAACTGGTTAGTGCCAAATTTTTACTGAAATGTCCACAGAAAAAAAGAACGAGCGCGAAAAGATTGAGGAAGCCTTACGTCTCTCCGAAGAGAAGTTTTCCAAGGCTTTCTATTCCAACCCTGAGCCAATGGCCATCAGTACCCTGAACGAGGGCAGATATATTGAGATTAATGATATCCACCTTCGTATTCTGGGCTATAGACGGGAAGAGGTTATTGGCCGTACCGGATTTGAGATAGGATTCTGGCCACATCCGGATGATCGTAATAGAATGATCCGTCCACTGGAAAAGGACGGATTTGTAAGAGACCTCGAAATCTCTTTTAAATCGAAATCAGGCGGACTCCGCTCCGGTTTAATGTCAGCAGACTTAATAGAAATCGCTGGCGAACCCTGTATAATACTCACAATAAGAGATATTACCGAGCACAAAAAGATTGAGGAAGCCTTACGTCTCTCCGAAGAGAAGTTTTCCAAGGCTTTCTATTCCAACCCCGGGTCAATGGCCATCAGCACCCTGAACGAGGGCAGGTATATTGAGATCAATGATATCCACCTTCGTATTCTGGGCTACAGACGGGAAGAGGTTATTGGCCGTACCGGATTTGAAATAGGATTCTGGCCACATCCAGATGATCGTAATAGAATGATCCGGCCACTGGAAAAGAACGGCTTTGTCAGAGACCTCGAAATCTCTTTTAAATCGAAATCAGGCGGACTCCGCTCCGGTTTAATGTCGGCAGACTTAATAGAAATCAGCGGTGAATCATGCATAATACTCACAATCAGGGACATTACCGAGCACAAAAGGGTTCAAGAAGCCCTAAGAGAGAGTCAAGAATTCAGTTCAATATTATTGAATCATTCTCCAAATCCCATAATAGTCATTAACGAAGACACATCTATCAGGTACACTAATCCAGCGCTAGAACGCATGACAGGATTTTCTGCTTCCGAGCTTATCGGTAGAAGTGCTCCTTATCCCTGGTGGCCGGAGGAAACACGTGAAACAAATACTGCTTTTCTGCGTCGTAACCTGCAGAAAAGAGTAAGAGCTGTTGAACGTTTGTTTAAGAGGAAAAATGGTACCTGGATATGGGTTGAGACCACTGCTATTCCAGTAAGACAAGACGGGACTGATGGCTACTATCTAGAGAGCTGGAATGACATTACAGAGAGTAAAAAACTAAAGGAAAATCTGCAGTTATACGTAACGGAGATTACTAAAGCTCAAGAGGATGAGAGAAAACGTATCGCTCGTGAACTCCACGATGATACGGTTCAGTCCTTACTTACCCTCGGTATCAACATAGAGACTATTATCCGCACTGAAAAATGGCTACCGTGGCCGTTGGTAGAACAACTCAGAAATCTTCAACGTACTACTAGAAACATAGCAGACGGAGTTAGACGCTTCAGCCATAACCTTCGACCTGATCTCCTAGATGAATTGGGGATGTCAGTCGCAATGGAAATGTTAGCTAAAGAATCCGAGCTAATAGGGGGTCCACATACTACGGTAATAAAATCCGGCCCTGAGCGTAGGTTACCATCAGAACAAGAGGTATTGCTATTTCGTATTGTTCAAGAGGCGTTGAACAATGTTAAGAAACACTCTCAAGCAACAGAGGCCAAAATCGAACTGCATTTTACGAGAGATAAGGTTAAACTCTGTATAAGCGATAATGGCGTGGGTTTTGAGCCGCCTGAATTACTAGGCAACTTAGCTCGCATGGGGAAAATAGGTTTGGTCAGTATGCGTGAGAGAACACGATTACTCAACGGCAGTCTTCGAATTAGTTCGCATAAGGGAAAGGGTACAAAGATAGTCGTAGATTTCCCAGCATAAAATCACTCTCAACTAATGATTTCCCCTAGTTTTCTAACATGAAAGCAGCGGTCACTAGCTAAATACTACACTTTAGTCAGTTCTTTATAGCGATGATGACCATTCAAACAAATCGTCAATTAATTCAGGTTGAGCTCTTTCAGAACGAGGTTTACCACTATGGGCATAGCGTCCTTCACTCTACCCGTCATTTCTTCGGTAACCATAGTGGCTTCCTCAGTGCCCACGGCGAAAGCAATGACCTCTTCCGGCATCCTCCCCGGGAAGAGTTTTTTCCCTATTTCAATCGTGGTTGACAGGTTGAAGTGGTGTGGCGAGATAGCCGAGCGTGAAGGCTCGTAGACCTTCTCCGGCTTGAACCGGTAGACTTCACCCACCTTTTCTCTCTCAGTCAGGACAGCATCAATCACGATCAGCTTATCGTATCCTAGGATCAGATCCAACAGGTTCAACCCGTCTATGCCGACATCCCTGACATCAATATTATCGTTCTTAATCTTCCTGGCTAACTCCTGAGCGACACGCACTCCGATGCCATCATCTCCCAGGATTGAATTACCGATACCCAGCACCAGGGTCTTCATCTGTTACTGCTAGCTCCTTAAGACTTGGCGAATGCTCCCGTCCGCCTCATGGACAGTGAGCTCCAGGGGCATATGGCCCAGAGCGTGCGAAGAACAGGAGAGGCAGGGGTCGTAGCAGCGGATGGCGACCTCAACACGGTTAAGTATTCCTTCGGTTACCTTGCCGTCCTTGATGAAGGCGTGGGCTACTTCGTTAACGGCACGATTCATGGCCAGGTTGTTGTGGCCGGTGGCCACAATCAGGTTTGCCTTGATCATCTTACCGGTTTTGTCTACCCAGTAGTGATGGAAGAGTGTTCCTCGGGGTGCCTCAATTACTCCGACGCCCTCTTCGTTCAGACAGTCCGAGTTAACCCAGATGTCTGTCGAGCAGATGTCCTTATCCCCGGTAAGTGCCTTTATCTCTTCGGCACAGTTGAGCATTTCGATCAACCGGGCGTAATGATAGTATAGTGACCCTTGCAGTATTCCGTTCTTCCCCATCTCCTTGAACTGCTTGAACTCCTTATCCGCCAGGGGGGTAGTGCAGCCGTCGGCGACATTCAGCCGTCCCAGCGGACCTACCCGGTACATGCCGGCGGGGTAGCCCATTTTCTTGTAGTAGGGGAACTTGAGGTAAGACCAGTCTTCGACCTTTTCCTCGATGATGGAGAGGTAGTCTTCCGGGGCCACGTCATCTTCCAGCGTCATGCCGTCCTGATCCTTCAGCCTGAGTTTACCGTCGTAGTACTCGGCATTACCGTTAGCGTCGACCAGCCCGAGATAGCCGCTCTTAAAATCAGCGAAGGTTTCGGCAACCTCGCTGTTTTTATTGCAGTAGTCCTTGAACAGATCAATGGCAAACTGGCAGTCGGCGATGATATCGCCAATCTGGCTTAAGATTTCATCACGCTTGTCACTGTGCAGTGCGCGGTTCATTCCCCCGGGAACAGCGGCATTGGGATGGACTCTCTTGTCTCCCATTCCTTCTATTATCTTCTGTCCGAAGGCGCGTAGTTTGACACCCTTCACGGCAGCATCGGGCATTGCGGCAATAACCCCGATGACATTTCGCTTCGCCGGGTCGGCTTCCATACCGAAGATCAGGTCGGGACTGGCCAGGTGGAAAAAGTGAAGCGCGTGGGACTGGACCATCTGCGCCATATGAAGCAGCCGCCGCAGCTTATCGGCAGTAGGCGTTAGTTTAACTCCCAAGATGGCATCTCCAGCCTTGGCTGCCGCCAGGTGATGGCTTACCGGGCAGATGCCGCAGATTCGGGGAGTAATTACCGGCATTTCCCAGAAGAGCCTCCCTTCACAAAACTTCTCAAAACCTCTCACCTGAGTAACGTGAAGATAAGTCTTGTCTACATTACCCTGTTCGTTGAGATGGATGGTAACTTTGCCGTGCCCCTCGATTCGGGTAACCGGCTCAATAACAATTTTCCTGGTCATAATATCCCCCTTTATCTCGGACCTTAATCGTACCTCATTATCTCGCTTGGTAGCACCGGTATCCTACCCTCCAGAAGTTCGGACAGCGCGTACAGAATCGCCTTCGCACTGGGCGGGCAGCCGGGGACGTAACAGTCGACCTTGACCACCTGGTTTATCGGTTTAACCTTTACCAGCGGCGGCAGCTCTTCTGAGCAGGGAATCTTACTGTTGCTAGTAGTGCTCTCGGTACTGTAGTATCTGTCAAGGACTTCTTCGTTGCTGAACAGGTTACGCATACTGACTATACCGCCGAAAACGGCACAGTCGCCCCATACCATCAGTATCTTACAGTTAGCGCGGATCTGTTTGGCTACCTCTTCGTCATGCTCGTTGCTGATTGCCCCCTCGATAATCCCTACATCGGCCGGAGTAAACTCCTTGAAATCGGTTATCGGTGTGGCAAGCAACTCTATCTTATCTGCCAGTCCGATAATCGCTTCGTCAATATCCAGGAAGGACATATGACACCCTG
>DIFA01000004.1:0-49556 GCA_002418895.1 Dehalococcoidia bacterium UBA5760
CTCGGACCAGGGGCTGTGGACGCACTCACCGGTCTCGGTGTTAGCCTCACGAACGTGCCAGGTGTAGGTGCGACCGCACTCCAGCCGGGCATCATCGAGGTACAGGCTGGGCGGGTTGCCGGTGATTGTCTTGTCGATTATCTCGACGATGACGTTGCCATTCTCATCCATAATCTCGATGTCGTAGCTGCAGGCCAGGCACATTCTCTGCCACTTGAGGGTCATCGGGGAGCCAGCGCAGGTAGCGCAGACGTCGCAGGCTACGATGGCCCCGTCCTCGGGGGAAGTCAGGGTCGGGCCGTGCTTAGCAGCGCAGTCCTCATAGCTCCAGAGTAGTCCGTACTCCATATCTCTGACATCGTACCAGTAAGTGTCGATTACCCAGAGTATAGAGTTCGTGTCGATAGAGGTACAGCCGCAGATTCGGAGGCTGCTTGGCTCGTTATTGAAGTCCTGATAGTTATCATCATAAGGGTTGAGCCCGGCGATGAGGTAGTCCCAGTCCTCGGTGCCGCAGCAGTCGGTCTCACAGGGGGTCAGGTTGCGGGCGACGCCGCTGTAGTATTCGTCGCTACCGGGGAAGCGGTCACAGAGGCTCTCATCGGAGTCGATGCCGATGTAGTTACTCACTGCATACAGGGTGCCGCCGGTCCGCGCCATGACGATACCGTAGTAGCCGTAGTCGAGGGCCTCGAGGTCTTCCCACTCGCCGTCATCGAGGTTGGTGCGGTAGATGCCGCCCTCGCTGGTGGCGGCGAAGATGGTGGTCTCGCCGTCGCATTCGTAGCAGGCGACGTGTACCGTGCCGTCGTCATCGAGGTCTTCGGTAGTATCCCATGTCTCTCCGCCGTCATCGGACCAGCCGACTGGATCACCGGCATCACCGGCAACTACTACTAAATCGGAAATGCAGCAGGAGGTGATGGAGTGGCCGGAGCCGACGCTGGTGTCGACACCGTCAGAGGGGCGCCGACCGTACTGAGTGGAGGTGGAGACATAACCATTGGAATCAAGGATGTAGACGATGTTCTCGCTCTCAACGGCAAAGTCCTGGATGTAAAGCTTCTGGTTGACTGCCTTGTTCCAACACTGGCCGCAGTCGCGGCTGTAGTAGAGGTCCTTGGTATTCTGGATACCCATGTAGATGGTACAGCAGTCCTCGGTGTCATCGCAGGGCAAGCGGAGCAGTAACTGGTTGTCTTGACTATCCGACCAGTCGCCGTAGTAGATTCTTTGCCAGGTGTCACCGTTATCATAGCTGCGCCAAATAGAGTCGCAGGCGGAGTGAGGAGTTAGCTCTAGCTCACAATCATCACATAAGCATTCACTAAAATCCCCATTCTGGATGGTGGTGAGGTAAATCACGCTGCAGTCTGGGCAGACGGCGACATCGGAAAGCCAGTCGATATCGGTGTCGATTAAACCTATCTGATTCCAGGAGACGCCGTCATCAAGGCTCACCGAGAAGGCAGACTCGTCAAGCAGGTTCCCGTCACCATTAGCCCAATCAGCAAATGGGGTATAGCCTTCACCAGTATTCCAGTACCAGCTACCGGTGGTGGAGGCATAGGCCTTCTGCCCGTCGGGAGTATAGGATACTACCGCCATATATGGCCCCGAGGGGTCCTTGCAGGCAGCTTCCCACCTCGGGCAGCAGTCATCAAGCTCAATTGTATTGTAGATGGAGATGCCGGCACAATCTTGAGCCTCCACAGGGTAACCCGGATTAGAACCGGAAACATTCGTCCAGCCTGTATAAACGCCGATCATTGCCTTGCAGGTGTCGGCATCGCCATGGACATCAATACTGGCCAGCAGTGGGTCTCCCGAGGGTCCACAGCGACCGGTTAAGTCACCATCCTCGCAGATCATGACGTAGCCGCCAGTCTTTTGGGTGACAGTGTCGTAGGCGTTAACATAGAGATAGATGTTATTGGACTTGGATTCAATGCCATCGAAGTCAGCGGGTAGGGCAAAGCCCATGCTCCTGATATCAGCCCAGCTATATAGTTCATCACCATCGTTGGTTATCTGGGTGGCATTGTTAAAGCCGGCTTCAGCATTCCAGCCGCCGTCGCCATCAAAGGTACCTTCTTGGAGGTAAGGAATATAGTTGCTATCAACACCCATGCAAACGATGGTGTCATCCATATCGAAGTTAGGTGAGAAGTCAACGGCAACTATTCCCTGGGAATCTATGACCCAGGCAGGAGGATCGCCATCATCACCATCATCCCAGCCAGGGTAGTATCGGGTATCAACCCAACCTCCGGTGAGCCACGTGCCCGCCTCGAGGCGGAAGACGGCACCCGTAGCACCGTCGCCTCTATCATCAGCAATCCCAGCCAAGGCAATGTTGTGGATGCTGCCTACCTTGGGCGAGACGGCCATGTCCAGCATAATTTGCATGGAAGTACTCTTGGATGTATCGGTTACGGCATGAGCATATGTGAAGTTTGACCCGCCGTCCTGAGACGCAAGTACGAAAGATTCACCTGCATCACCCGCATCATCAAAGTAACCTGCCACAGCCACCCAATCCTCGTCATCAGGAGCAACCGCTACTAGGTTCAGGCTAAAGATCGTCTCATCAGGAAGTGAGGAGGCATCCACGACATTCTCGGTAATGTCGCTCCAGGTAACACCCCCGTCATCGGACTTGACCAGGGCAAAGGTGCCCCAGCCCTCATCATACAGATAGCCTACTTCAGTACACTCACTAGCCAATTCAAGGACGGCATAGATAATGTCCCCCTCGTCGCCGCCGATGGCGTAGTCGAGGATATCAGAGGCGGGTAGGATGACCAAGTCATCCCAGCTCGGTGTGGTAACCGTGCCCCATTCCATCTCGTCGGCCTGGGCTTCGTCTGTCGGTATCACGGCAGTACCCATGGCAAAGACGAGACCGAGGGCCAGTCCCACGCCTAATATCTTGGATAATAGTTTAGTTTTCATCGACCTATATTTTCTCCTTAAGTTTTAGGATTACCTTTCTCCATATAAAGATGTATAAACATATATCTCTATTTCTCATTGGAGACAAGGCTATGTTTTCCGGTTTTCCGCTCTGCTCCCGGTATCAGGGGCGCCTCCCTTCGGGATGGTAGTAATTCAAAGTATCCCTTGGGCTCTCTAATGGCATCACCTCCTCCGAGTTAAGATTTCTCCCATAAGTGCTGATAGCTTTCCAGGTGCTTTGAGTCTTAATTTATCTTGCCTTTTGGTAAACAATCGAATATAGACTATGAGTATGATTACTAAGTTAACAGGGAATTATTAAGAACCTGTTAAGTCTAATACCAAATAGCGAATCGTTTCCTCGTTTGCCCTGTAGAATTTTTCAATCCTAAAGTGGGTGTAGAGTTCCCTGACTTTGCTTAAACATATTATTGTAGGGACATCAGGATGGTAACCATAATAAATGAATAATAATGGGGAAGAGGAAAAACCGGAGGCAGACATATTGAGCATATGGGCATCTGTAGATCCGGCGTATTCCGGTTAACAATATGGAAATATGCAGCGCAGCAATACTGTGCGCAGTGGTATCCGTGACCGCCAGAATCTTTGAGGAGATTAGCCTGTGGATATTCGTTTGTAACTATTGTCGTAATGTGAGACCGGGCGATTCAGTACCTTCGTGATTTTCCACACCTGAAATTAGCGCCATCCCTCTGGTTGTCATAAGACGACTGGCTGCCGGCCCCTGTTAGTACCAGGTAGTCGGGCCAGATTGACACGCAGCATGCGTCCTTTCAAGATTTTCTTGTTCAGAGCGTCAACGGCTGCTTGTCCTCCCACTGTTGATGGCATCTCCACAAATGCGAATCCCTTTTTCCATTCGCTACCTAGGACGTTTGTGATGTTTACCGAGCTAACTTCTCCGAAGGCCGAGAATGCCCGACGTAGTTCCTCTTCATTCGCATCATCAGGTAGGTTTCCGACATAGATTTTCATGCTATTCTCCTTTTGTGATCTGATCATTCTTCTTGTAAGAGATACCTAAATATGTATTATAGTGCCAGATATTGATCCTGAGGTGACTCATATCCCTGATTATCCCTCACGCGTCTGCCGTGTACATACTATCTGCAGCCGCGACTGATTCTAGCAGGTGAATATTAAGATTTGGTTAATGATAGTGGGGACTTTGGAATCACCGGACAACCAACTTTCAAAGCTTGACAAGGTAGAGAAGTAGTGCAATAATATATCTAGATATATCGTGATAATACTATATATTATCGCACAAAGGAGTTGAATAGGATGCTTAGACATAGGTTTCTGAGAAGTCATAGGCTGTTTCATGGTTTCCCCCATGAGAGTCCATTCCACAAAGGGGACTTGAAGTACGTTGTTTTAGATCTGTTACAAGGCAAGCCTAAATATGGCTATGAAATTATACGGGCTCTCGAGGAGCAATCCCACGGTTTCTATAGACCTAGTCCGGGGGTGGTTTATCCAACCCTACAGATGCTTGAAGAAATGGGTTATGCAAGCTCTACAGAAAGAGACGGGAAGAAGGTTTATACGATCACTGGTGAGGGCCGCCATTTTCTAGATGAGCGGAGTGATTGGACTGATGAGATTAGAAGTCATATGAGACATCACTGGAATCCCAAGCACTTTGTGGTTATAGGGGGAATAATGGATGAAGTCGACAAAATTGTGGAATCGGTGGGATCTGGAGCCAGAAATGCGGCTCCGGGAAAACTTGATCGTATCAAACAAGTAATCTCTAAAACCCGCCAAGAAATAGAGGCTATACTGCAGGAGTAAAAACAGTCTTGTGAGGAAGGTCTGATGTCTAAAAACGATATCAAGATTGAATACGACTCTCTATCAAGCAGCCACTACATCTACTGGGAAGCAGCCTTTGCGGTTGTTGGCTTGGGTGTCACGAAAATTGAAGCTTTGAATGATTTGCAGCAGGCGGCTCATTTCCTGATTGATTCACTAATTGATACAAAGCTCAAGGAGCTTGCCAATACTGCCTTATGATGCCAAATGTGCTCGGGTTAGCAAGTTTCCCATTCATTGATTGACGACAGGCTTTAATCGGCATCAGCCGGAGGTTCCCCGGAAGGGGGCTCACCACCGTGAGGCCTGCCAGCCGGAAAGTCACCTTCTGGAAATACCAGTGCTTTTCTCAGTGCATCCTCAGAAACGTTCAGTTCTTCAGCCACGGCCGTAAAATCCGGGAGTCCCTGTTGCGTATCGCCTAAAGCGTCTCTCAACTGCTCCTCAGTTACCCCGAGTTCCTCGGCAATGGTTGCCAGATCAGTCATTGAGGTATCTGGTACGCCGTGTTCGGAGAATTCCGGCATATCGTGCTCTTCTTGTGTAATCTGCCCGGCGAAAGTAGCAGACTCTACTGTGGTAGTCGCAGTCTCTTCAGCTTTACTACAGCCTACTATAGCTAATGCCATCATGCCTGTAATCATGACTACGAATATTACTCTCTTCTGGGTCATCACTTTGGTTGTATCCTTTCCGTATGAAAAATAATCCTGTTGGCCAGGAGGGCAGGGGTACTATGTTACGCAGACTTAATCGGACTGGAAAACAAACAGGTAATGACTTCTCCCTGCCCCCCTGATGTAGTTATTATCTCTTGGCCAGTTGCCGATATGATCGTCGTCTTGTGATTTATCATATGTAAGTAATGTTAACGAGTAAATATTAAAATCCGGTTAAGAAATAATCAGCAGGACTCTGGAATTGCCGGGCAACCACCTACCTATAACATTTGCGGTCATATTTGCCTAATTTGGCATGTTTTTGAGTACCATTGATCATGTCGGCAGGAAGGGGTGAGGTACTTTAGCTTGTTTGCTATAATTGTCTCTGAGACCGGCTGTTGAAATTTGATACCCCTGTTGATATTCTAGATGAAGTGCGGGACAGGATGACTGAGAACACGATCAAGAGGACGCTCTTAGTCACCCTAGATTAATCTAATGAACCTTGAAGAGTCTAAATATGAAGCGATACTCAGAGTCAGCTATTAAATATCAATTAACATAAGGAGGTACTACAAAAGATGGGGAGATTGGATGGCAAGGTAGCCTTGATTACTGGAGGTGCTTGTGGCATAGGCGGGGGGCATTCGGAGTTGTTTGCTAAGGAGGGGGCTAAAGTCGTAGTTACTACCAGGAAGAAGGTAGATGAGGGAACGGCGCTGGCGGAGGGTATTAAAAAGCAGGGTGGGGAGGCCATCTTTCTTCGGCTCGATACCACCAGCGAGGATGACTGGAAAAAGGTGCTCGGTGAGGTGATCAAAAAATATGGCAAGCTTAATGTCCTGGTGAACAATGCCGGCGTTTCACTGGCGAAAACGATAGAAGAGACCTCCCTCGATGAATGGAACTGGATAATGAATATCAACGCGGCCGGGGTGTTCTTGGGCTGCAAATACGGCATTGAGGTTATGAAGAAGAACGGGGAACCGTGCTCCATAGTGAACATCTCGTCCATCGATGCCATAATAGGTGAAGCCGGGTTGCCTGCCTATTGTGCCTCTAAAGGGGCTGTGAGAGCAATGACCAAATCGGTGGCCCTATCCTGTGCTGAGGCAGGATACAGTATCCGGGTCAATTCCGTGCATCCCGGTCTGATCCACACCGAGCTTACCGACAAAGAGGCTAAAGACTACGGGATCTCGTTCAACCAGTACAACAAGCTGTTTACCGAAGCGACGCCGCTGGGTCGTATCGGCGAACCGATTGATATTGCCTACGCGAGTTTGTATCTTGCTTCCGACGAGTCCAGATGGGTTACCGGATCGGAATATGTCGTAGATGGCGGGTATGTAGCCAGATAAAGGCTGAATAGCTTTTAGGCCAGTTATTGGGGAGTAGCCTCTTTGACCAAATAGGGAATTATCCGCTCTTAAGGTTCCGTATAATCTCCCCGAAGCCCGGCCTCTTGCCGTACATCAGCACGTAGGCCCTTAGCAGCTTCGCTGCCAGCATGAGTCCCCCGATGATGCACAGGACCAGCACTGCGATGCTGGCAGCAAGTTGCCATGTTGGAACACCGGTCAGGCCAAGCCTCAGCATTACCATCACCGGCGCCGAGAAGGGGAAGATGCTGAGAACGACCCAGGCCGGGCTGTTCGGGACCAGCATTATTACAGATATGATCCAGAAAGGAGCAATTACCCAGAGTGTAAATATCGAGGCGAGTGTTTGCCCCTCCCTTACACTGGTGCTGACGGCGGCGATGCCGACCGAAAGGACAGCGAACAACAAATAGCCCAGGACGAAATACAATATGGCCAGACTGATAAGCCCGGGCGGTATCTGTATCATACTGATAAAGCCACCGAGTGATGAGGAGGCCAGCCTTAGCAGGGGTGGTACCGTGGCTACCCAGATAGCTACCTGTATCAGACCGGCACTGCCGATTCCCATTACCTTCCCGGTGACCAATTGCCGGGTCGATACCGATGATAATAGTATCTCCATGAGGCGGTTTTCTTTCTCGGCAGCCAGCCCCTGCAACAAGTAGGCAGAGGAGAAAGTAAGAGACACCGCTAGCATAATGCCGACGATGATGGGAATGATAAGGTTCCCCGGTCCGCCTTGCTCCGGAGCCACGACACCGGTTGCTGTGAGCGTGATAGTAACCAGGTTCAGCGGTTCTTCGACCCTGGTGACAGTAGTCTCGGGTACCTTCCCGGACAGAAGGTTACTGGAGATGAAATTCTTAATCGCGGTGGTAGTGGCTGCAGGTGGCGTAAGCTCTCTTTGCGTGGTGTAACGTCTGATCAGTCCCGTCGAGACGAAGTCCTCGGGAATCACGAAATATTCCTCGATATCTTTGTTGACCAGAGCCTGGGTGGCGGCTTCCGTAGTGTCGAATGAGACAAAATTCAGATTCCCCTGTGTGGTGAACTGCTCAAACCCACCGGCTTCATCAACATAGCCGATTCCGGTCGCTTCCGCCGACGGCTCGCTAATCCCTGATATAGTATGGGAGACACCGATGGCGAGGAGAGCGATCAGGGGCGGGACGATGGTCAGGATAATGAAGCCGGTCCTCCCTACCGTCTGCCGGAACTCATGCTTGAATATCAGAAGAACCCTATTCATGGTTTTTACCCGCTACCTTTACGAAAAGCTCATTCAGCGACGGAGTGGCAACCTCGAATCGGTTGATGACGATGCCGGCGGTTACCAGTTGTTCCAACACCTGCCCGGGGGTGGTATTTTCTTCAAGGACAAGCTCAACATAGTTTTTGTTGGTGCGTTTTTCGATTACTCCCGCTATTTGACCCAGCTCACCGTCGAAATCGATAATGACCGAGTTGCTTCGATACTTTGCCTTGATTTCTGAGAGCCCACCGTAAAGAACGGCATGGCCGCCGTCTATCATCAATATGCGGTCACAGAGTTCCTCCACCTGATTCATCTGGTGCGTGCTCAGAATTATGGCTTTGCCCTGACCCCTCAGGTTAATCAGCATCTTCTTCAATATTTCGGTGTTGACCGGGTCGAGGCCGCTAAAGGGTTCGTCCAGAACGATCAGTTCCGGGTTATGGATGATGGTGATGATGAACTGGATAATCTGCCCCATGCCCTTGCTCAGCTCCTCGATCCTCTTTCCGCTGTGAGAAAGCATCCCTGTCTCGCTAAGCAGCTCATTAGCCCTCTGTTCGGCCAGGCGTCCATCCATACCCTTGAGCGAGGCCAGATAGACGATGGAGTCCATTACCGTCAGCTTCCGGTACAGTCCCCTTTCCTCAGGCAAGTAGCCGAGCCGGTGTTTGCTTGCTTCACTCAGCTTCTCGCCGAGAATTGTCACGGTGCCCGAGTCTGGCTTGACTATGTCCATCATCATCCTGATGGTGGTAGTCTTGCCAGCGCCGTTGGGGCCGATCAGGCCGAATACCTCATTCTGGGATACGAAGAAGGACAGGTCGTCAACGGCGACCTTATTTCGGTACGACTTGACCACATGACTGACTTCAACTGCGGACATAGTAGAACCCTTTCAGGTTTCTACTATAGCATGTTATCGGGAGTGTTGCCTAGCTGGTCGCCCGGTTGCACGAACCGGTGTTTTCAATTTTTTGCCTGCAGTTTTTTCGAGTTATGCTCACCAGGAACATGATTTAAGCTACCTCTTGACTCTCCGCTAACCGGAGGTTTTATACTGCTATCGAAGATCTTCAAAATAGGTAGAAAGGAGTGTCATGTTCAAGATCGGTGATTTCTCACGCCTGAGCTTCGTTACGGTGAAGACCCTGCATTATTATGATGAAATCGGTTTGCTGAAACCGGTTAAGGTGGACCGCTTCACCGGCTACCGCTATTACTCGGCGGAGCAGCTGCCCCGGCTAAACTACATCGTTTCCCTGAAAAACCTGGGGCTCTCGCTGGAGGAGGTAGGCACGCTCATCAACAACAGTCTGACGACCCATCAGATGCGAGACCTCTTTGTCCTGAAGAGGGCGGAGCTGCAGCAACGCTTGAGCGAGGAGCGGCGGCGGCTGGAGCAGGTGGAGAAGTTACTTGATCAAATTGAAAAGGAGGGTAAAATGCCGGAATACCAGGTGGTAATCAAAGAACTGCCTTCGATGAAGGTTGCCTCGGTCAGGGGCACCGTGCCCACGTACGGCGATATTCCTATACTCTGGGATAAGATATGCCCCGTTTTTGAAAAGCATATGTCAATCATCGCCGGACCGCCGCTGGCCATCTACCATGATATGGAATACCGTGAGAAGGATGTTGATATAGAAGTGGCTATTCCTATCAGTACAACCGTACCGTTGCCCGATCCCATCAAGGTGAGCGACCTGACCGCCGAGGCTAAGGTGGCCTCGATGATTCACCGCGGCCCATACGAGAAACTCCATGAGGCCTACCAGGCGATGATGGCTTGGTGCGAGACTAACGGCTACGAGATGGCCGGGCCGGACCGCGAGGTCTATCTCACCGGTCCCAACGATACCCAGGATCCGGTCAACTACTTAACCGAGCTCCAGCAGCCCGTCAAAAAGGTCTAACCCGGTGGCTTGTCCTGACGCCAGGGTCCCCCTTCCCGGGAAGGGGGACCCTGGAAGAAAAGATTAACAGTTACTTTCCGCCGTTTATCATCTATTGCTCGACAGGAACGGGTATCTGCGCGAGGATCTCTTCCAGCACGGCTTCTGTTGAGTGTTTTCGTAGCTTGGCTTCGGGTTTCTCGATCAGGCGATGTCCCAGGATAGGGGGAGCGAGATACTTGACGTCATCCGGGATAACGTAGCTACGACCCCTCACGGTGGCTAGCACTCTGGAAGCCAGATCGAGGCTCAGCGAAGCTCTCGGGCTGGCCCCCAGTTCAATACTCTTATGTTCGCGGGTGGCCCTGATAATAGCGAGGAGATATCTCCGTACCGATTCCTCCACATATGCCTGGCGAGACAGTTTCTGTAATACCAGCAATTCCTCGGCCTCGATAACACTGGAAAGGCTCGCCAGGGGATTCTCCTGATGAAACCGTTTTAGAATGGTGTCCTCCTCGTCTTCGCCGGGATATCCCATGGTGATTTTCATCAGGAACCTGTCCAGTTGTGCTTCAGGCAGAGGGAAAGTTCCTTCCAGTTCTACGGGATTTTGGGTGGCAATCAGCAGGAAAGGACGCGGTAGCGGTATTGTTTCGAGGTCGACGGTAACCTGCTGCTCCTGCATACATTCCAGCAGGCTTGACTGAGTGCGTGGTGTAGCCCGGTTTATCTCGTCGGCCAGTACGATGTTAGCCATTATCGGCCCGGGGCGAAATTCGAACTCGGATGTCTTCTGGCTGAAGTAATGAATACCTGTGATATCCGATGGGAGTAGGTCGGGGGTACACTGAATTCTCTGGAAATTACAGTTGATTGACCGGGCGGTTGTTTTAGCCAGCATCGTCTTACCTGTGCCGGGAACATCCTCAATTAAGACGTGTCCCTCGCAAAGTAGAGCTACCAGAATGAGCTCTATGGCATCCTTCCTCCCCACGATTACCTTACCGACATTTTCCATAAATCGCTCGGCGAATGTCGCTATCCGGTTCAGTTGCTGAGCAAACTCCCCCATAATAAATTGTTCCTCCTTTATAACATAGGTGCTAAACTAACTCGGGTGACCCCGTCGTACTTTTCGTATTCTTTCCCAGCTTTGTCTTAGATTAAGTAACTCGTCTTTACCGGGCGTTAAGCCACCGTAGCGGACACCAACAAACTGCCTGGTGATAAGACTGAATTCCTCATGGAAATCAGGAAGCAGGTTAACCAGACTGATCTGGTATTCATACGCAGTCTGCGTCGGATGGCGGGGGCACCCTCTGGCAGTTGCCCAGCGTACCATCTGACAATAAATCTGCTGAATCGAGGCTAGCTCCGGTGACAAGACCCTGGTTTTTCTCCCCAGACGTTTTAATAAGAAGATCAGGAATTTGGTCAGGATGCGCTTCACCAGCCTGGTTACATCGGACTTAAATGCCCCGGACAGCGATTCTGTCTTTATCCCTGCCATACCGGCTAATCGCTGGTTTAGCCAGTTGAGCATCTGCCCGGATGCTCGCCATAAGGCAAAGATGCACCAAAAAGCAATGTTAATAAAAAGCGCAAACTTTATAATACTTCTTATCCACTGGGGCATACCGAATATCCCTGACCCGGCCGGCTCCCGGAGGATTTCTCCGGGCATCTCGCCTGCGGCGGGTATTTCCGTGGGGGGGGAGGTCGGTAGCAAACTGGCTACCCATATCAAAGCCCTTTTCGCAACCTCCCAGGCCCATTTGGCCGTGTTCAGGATACGCTCGAAGAAATCAGGGTTGACTGTAGAGCCGCTGAGTAAGCCCAGCACAATGACCAGGCTGATGCCGGTAATGAGAATACCCAACCAGCGGCCCCGATATATCTGTGAAATCGAACCGGCTGTCTGCTGGGCGTGGCCGATAGACAATCCTGATAAAGCGAAGGCAAAAAAGGCAACCGCGATAAGTACTGCGTGTTCCAGTACGCCTGTGAAATATGAGCCGATAATGAAGGTGACGATTAATACCGGCATGCCGAACTGGAATTCGACGATAAGCTTGGGAAAATCAGCCTTGAGATGGACCAACCGCTGACCGAGCCACCAGATGATGATGCTACCGATAAACAACAGGACCTCGGGCCGAAAGTCATAGGGTGCCTGCCTCAGTGCTACGGGAATTTCCTTTAGCCAGCTCTGGTCCCATAACCCCAGGCTGCTGTAGATCTGAAGCTTAACCAGCAACAGCATAGCGCCGGCCCAGATAGACCAGCTAATGAGATTAAGATAGACCTTGGCTAACTTGAACTGCGCGATTGTCTTATTGATACCGAAGGCGATGGGATAAAGAGCCAAAAGACTAATAATGGACAATTGTCCCTGCAAAACCAGCCCGCTTACCAGCGACAGGATGGCAAAGAGCCAGCAACTCTCCATGCCGATTATGGTTATATATAGCGCTATTCGAGGCCAGCCTGTTTTCATCGAATTTCCTCTTTTGCGGTTACCCCGACGGCTTCACTTTGATTTGGCGTATCGTTCTCTTGCCAATCATGGTCACCCGTGAAAATAGTCACTGACTTGTGCCCTCTTTTGTTAGAAGAAGAGAGTAACCTGGATGTGGAGGCGGTCGGTTTGGATAGTATGAAGATGAGTGTGGTGCCCCATGGTAGATGTTTCCGCTCGCCTTGTATCAGTTCGGTAAGGAGGCCGCTGGAGAGCGGCGTGACTTTAGCTAGCGCCTCCAGGATGCTTACCAGATGACCGGTTCCGCTGCCGGGGGGAATTACCACCGGTCGGCCCGAGTCGGCAAGACGGGTGTTGACAAATAGGCCTACGGCGCTTTTGTGCTCGATAAAATGTTTAGCCAGCGAAGCGGCGGTACTGAGAGCCGTTTCAAATAATTCATCGGTTTTGCCGGATGGTGAACCGGTGCGTTCATTACCGACTCCGTCGTAACCAAAGCTTTCCAGGTCAAGGATCAGGGCTAATTTTGGATTGGTCGTCGGTTCGAAAACCTTCACCTGTAGTTTCTGATGAATGGCGGTTGCCTTCCAGTGAATATAGCGGGGGCTATCTTGGGGAGTATAGTCGCGTATCCCGATCACCCGGTTCGGGTCCCGGAAAATGTGCTGTGCGGCTCTGCTTTCTCCTAAAGGATAACGGGATGGTATTACCCTTTCGTTGATAGCAAAAATCCGGGGATAGACAATGATAGAGTCGCTCACCTTCTTCAAGCGGGTACGTCGGTAGAAGCCGAAGATGTCCCCGGACGTAATTCTGATCGGTCCCAGGAGGTAATACCCCCGTCTCGGACAGATCAGCTTGTGTTGCCAGCTGGCTCGGGCGTACCAGAGAAGTGCAATCACTTTGCTGAGCGTCCCGTCCTGCTCCGGGGAAGTTTCCGAAGTAAGCCCGGCCGGTATCTTGCTATCCACTTTCAGCCAGGGCAGTGGCAGCGGCTTATAGTTTACGACACGCATGTTTACTTCGACACACTCTCCGGGGAAAACACGCTGGTAGTCCAGTGAATACTGGCAATGAACCCTGACCAATGACAGGTAGCTATACAGTTTAGCCAGGCCGGCTGCCGATAGTATTAGCCCGAGCAGGACGACGATTAATACCTTGCCGTTCCAGGCAGCGATGATTAACCCGGTGAGCATTATTATCAGGCTGTATTTGCCCAGTAAGTAGCTGGTTGTTTGAGATGTTATAAGTTTCTCCACGTGCTTTCTGTGTGCCATTTTTTCTATTTAACTTCCCACTTGTAGACTTTCCACTGCCTTAAGTGAATCCGAGCTTTTGAATTCTCTTATCTGACGTATCAGAAGTACCATAGTTAAGGTGAACGCAATTGCGTCAGAAATGGGGAACGATAGCCACACTCCGTCCACCTGCCAGAGCTTCGGCAGTATGAATATCAGGGGAATCAAAAACAAAGGGCGTACCAGTGAGGTAACCATTGATTGGGTAGCCTTGCCGATTGATTGGAAGACCAGGGAGCCGAGCATTGTGATGCCGAGTAAATAAGCGGCCCGAAATACGTAACCGGTGGCGTGCGAACTCGACTCAATAAGCAAGAGGTCGGCAGTAAATATTTTGATTATCGGCTCGGGAAAGAAATTTAAGACTATAAAGGCTGCTATGCAGCATATCGTAGCGGCGATGCTGGCAATCTTGATAGATTTCAGTACTCTATCGTAGCGCCTGGCTCCGTAGTTGAACCCCAGTATCGGCTGAAGTCCCTGCCCGATGACTATGCCCGGCATCAGGGCGAACATGATAACGCGATTGATGATGCCGTAGGCAGATATTGCCATATCACCGCCGTAGGTACCGAGGACTCGGTTTACGAAGACAGCGGATACACTGGTTGCCGCTATTTGTGCAAATGACGCGATTCCAATGGTAAAAATGTCTCTGGCGATATTCATTTCGACGCGCAGGTTTCCGGGGTATATCTTCAGGCTGCTTTTGCCGGAAGAATAATATCTGAAAAGATATAATGTGGAGATTGTCTGTCCGATTATAGTAGCCAGTGCCGCTCCCTTGATCCCCATACCGAAGCTTATAATGAATAAAGCATCAAGGCCGATATTAATCCCGGCTCCTATTGTCATGCTCATCATCGGAACATGGGCATTGCCCTGAGCTCTGATGGTACTGCTTAGTACCATGGCAAAAAATTGGACGGTGGTACTGGCAAAAATAATGAACATATAATCTTTGGCGTACAGGAGCACCGCTTCCGATGCCCCCATAAGCCTAAGCAAGGGGTCAATATTGGCTAGGCCGACCGCTGCTATTAAAATCGATATTATGATTGAGTGACTGATGGCATTACCCAGTGTGCGTTCTGCCTTCCGGGGGTCATTAGCTCCCAGTGCTCTGGAAATCACCGAGGCACTGCCTATCCCTATCATCTGCCCCAACCCCATTATCATCATTTGAATCGGGAAGGAAATGGAAAGCCCTGCAATTCCGAGCGAGCCGACGTAGCGGCTAATGAAGATAGTATCCACCACGTTATATAGGGTCATCACGAATAACCCCATGAACGCGGGGAGGGATAATTTCAATAACAGTCTGCCGACTCTATCGTCGTTAAGTACACTCTGTTGCTGACTATCCACGCCTTGAAGTTTCGTCCTTTCCGATTAATACTCTCGCGGGGGTGCTGTTGAAAAACAGGCTTCGGGGGCTATCCCAGTTTAGAGAGTATTTCCCTTAACTTGGTTACCGAAGCCAGTAGTTCCTTCATCTCCTCACTGGTGAGAGAGGACAATGCTTCTTTGATATTGCCCTTGACCATTGCATCTATTTCCGCCAATAGTGTTCTGGCCTTTGTAGTGAGCGTTACATTGATTGTTCGCCTGTCTGATGAATCCATTTGTCTTTCAACCAGATTTAAGTCAGCCAGCCTGTCTATCAGATGGGTCATCTGCGGTCGAGGTATCAGTAACCTTGAAGCAATTTCAGCAATGTGCAACGTTCCTTCTTTCTCTAACGTCTTCATGATCTCATGGTGAAGCGGTGAAATGTCTTCAGGAAAACCGGCAGGTAACCTGGAAATCTTTTTCCGGGTGATTCTTGCGATAAGAGGTAGTGTAGAAAGTAAATCTTCGCAGATGCTATTTAAACTACCGTCTGTCATTTCACACCTCCGGATGATACTGTTCACTTAGTTAATAATTAATAATATAAACTATAAAATGCTAACATTGCTTTGAGGCGTTGTCAAAGGATAGATCAGCCGAAGGTTCAATCCTCGTATTACGGTTCCGAAGACCGAAACTCTACAAGATTATGTTTAGCACCATTGTAGTATAATTATAATTAAGGGATTTTACTGAGGTAGCGTCTAACCTTAGACTATTATCGTATTGTTTGCTTAGGTATCATTTACGGATCCGGGCCATAAACAAATGGATATGATGTCCAATGGAGGGGCAAAGTATGGAAGACTATGAAAAGCTAGGCGTTTTTTACCTGGGAAGGTCCTACAATCTGGCAGAAAAGAAGCCCGGGGATGGGTTGTTCCTTTATGATTCCAAGGATCTGGTTACCCATGCCGTCTGTGTCGGCATGACTGGCAGCGGTAAGACTGGTCTCTGTATCTCTCTTTTGGAAGAGGCCGGTATGGATGGCATTCCGGCGATAGCCATTGATCCCAAAGGCGACCTCACCAATCTGCTGTTGACCTTTCCGGACTTAAGAACCGAGGATTTCCTGCCCTGGGTTAATCAGGAAGATGCTCGCAAGAAGGGCCTGTCTAATGAAGAATATGCTCGAAAACAGGCTGACCTATGGAAGAATGGTCTTGCTTCCTGGGGGCAGAGTGGAGAGCGCATCAGGAGGCTGCGTCAGTCTATTAGCTCTGTGATCTATACTCCGGGCAGTAGTGCCGGTATACCGGTATCCATCATGAAGTCATTTGCTGCTCCACCTCAGACAATTCGCGAGGACGAAGAATTGTTCAGAGAGCGTATTAGTATCACGGCCACCAGTCTGCTCGGGATTATCGGTATCGAAGCCGATCCGATAAGGAGCCGTGAACATATCCTCATCTCCACTCTGCTGGATAGAGCCTGGCAAGACCGGCGTGATATTGATATCGCAGATTTGATCCGACAGATCCAGAGTCCGCCCGTTAACAGGATCGGGGTGATGGATCTGGATTCTTTCTATCCTGCCAAAGAAAGGTTTGAGCTGGCACTGGCCTTGAACAATCTGCTGGCTGCCCCCGGTTTTCATACCTGGCTTGAGGGGGAACCTCTAGACATCAATTCAATATTGTATACTCCCGAAGGTAAACCCAAGATCGCAGTTTTCTCTATCGCTCACCTTAATGATGCTGAACGGATGTTTTTCGTTTCCCTGTTACTCAATCAAATACTGGGCTGGATGCGTACCCAATCCGGTACTACCAGTCTCAGATCCATTGTCTATATGGACGAGATTTTTGGCTTCTTCCCACCGGTAGCTAATCCACCATCGAAGACGCCATTGCTGACCCTGTTAAAGCAGGCACGAGCCTTTGGGGTAGGCATAGTACTGGCCACCCAGAATCCGGTCGATCTGGACTACAAGGGTTTATCCAACACCGGAACCTGGTTCATCGGTAGGCTACAGACCGAACGGGACAAATCGCGAGTACTGGAAGGGCTGGAAGGGGTAGCTGTAAACAGCGGCATGAAATGGAACCGTCAGGCTATGGAACAGACTCTGGCCGGTCTGGGTAGCCGGGTTTTCTTGATGAATAACGTTCATGACGACGTACCACTGGTGTTCGAAACCCGTTGGGCAATGTCATACCTGCGCGGTCCGCTAACACGGAGTCAGATAAAGAGGCTCGTTGACCCGATCCGGACTCCATTCACTGACTCATCTAAGGCGGGTATCTCCGATACGGATACCGCTGGCGTAACTCAACCGATACCAACAGTGGTAGGTAGTGATATTACCGAAGTCAGGGCAGCGCGACCGGTTCTGCCACCCAGAATAGACCAGTATTTCTTTCCTTTCAGGAGCAGCCGGCCAGCCGGACAGGGGCTTTTTTACCAACCGGAAATTATCGGCGCCGGTAAGATCCATTTCAGCAACACAAAAACCGGGGTGAATTTCATAAAGGATGTGGTTTACAAAGCAGCCTTTATTAAAGGCCCGGTTGCCGTCAACTGGGATAGCGCTACCGAGAGTGATCTGAACGTGAATGATTTAGAGACGTCACCCAGGGAGCCGGCTCGGTATGGTAATCTACCGACAATCGCTACCAGTGCCGACAGCTATAAATACTGGCAGAAGGAATTCTCGGGCTGGCTCTACCGTAATCAGAAGCTGGATTTGTGGAAAAGTCCCGGTTTCAAACAGTTCTCCGATGTTGACGAGTCCGAGGGTGAATTCAGGGTCAGGTTACAGCAGTATGCCCGCGAAAAACGGGACGAAGCTACTGAAAAACTGAGGCAAAAGTATGCCGGTAAAATCGCTACGTTAGAGGAGAAGATGCGCCGTGCTCAGGCCGCCGTTGAGCGTGAGAAAGACCAGGCTAAACATCAGAAAATACAGACGGCGCTGTCCTTTGGAACGACTCTCCTCGGAGGATTTATGGGCAGGAAAGTTTTCAGCGCCGGTTCGCTGAGCGGAGCTAAGTCTGCTATGAGCGGAGTAAGCCGCTCCAGGAAAGCGTATCAGGATATCGGCCGGGCAGAAGATACCGTAGAGTCTATTAAGCAAAGACTGCAACAGCTTGAGGCTGATTTCAAATCCGATACGGATCAACTGGCAACGAAAATGGATCCTCTTGCGGAAAGACTGGAGCAAATCTCAATACGTCCCACCAAGTCAAACATCTCAGTTCAACTTCTGGCGCTTTGCTGGCTGCCATACTGGCAGGAGCCGACCGGCAAGGTGACTCCTGCCTGGTGATGGTGTACAGTCAGCAGGCATAAAGAGAGGCGAGTTGGCAGGGAGTGTTCCTATTTGAAAGCTTTACCGAGGATGTTTTTGAGCCCCTCACCACCCTTGCTCTGGACAAACGACAATATAATGGGAAGGAACTTGCCGATCATACCGCTGTCTAGCCCTAATTTCGAGAATCCGCCGGCAAGACCCGCCAGAGAGCCCAAACCGCCTGCAGCACCACCGAGACCAGGAATCATCTTGCCCAGATCGCCCAGACCACCCGGCATATCCCCGCCGCCGGATGGCGCCGCACCGATAATCTTATCCAGACCGGGTATCGCCGCGGATATCTTTGAAAAATCAGATCCGCTCATCTGCTCTTTAGCCTGCTTGAAAAGCAACCCGGCCCCACCCTTGGCCTGAGTCTCACTCACCCCCAGGTTTTTGGTCAATTGGTCGATTAGTTCCACGCTTTACCTCCTGTCTATCGATAACTTAGCTAACGGTTACCCGAAGGAACATTTGTGCCTTATGGTCGTGTGCTTAGTAGCTTACCGGCAACTTCGTCACTTTCTATTTGAAGATGAAAAGCGCTATTCCGAAAAGGACTACACCAACAGCAATAAGAACGGTAATACCGATGCCAACTCCGGCGGCAATCAAGCAACAACCTATCACACCAAGAATCCTCGCTATAAAAGGCCCCATTACCATTTTTTTGATACCCATACCTTTTCATCCTTTCTATAGATTTTGTTATTTGTGTATCTTTGGATTAAGCAGACCAAAGCTACAACAGATTTACCTTCTTGTCAATAGGTAGTTTATGTTTTTTCCGCTGACGTATTATTGACTAAAAACGTCTCCTTAAACTTCATCTTCCCTGTGAAGCTCAAACAGCCCATCTCTAGTATTTTCATGGTTCCCGCCTGGTTACTTTTTCATAAGATCATAAGCGGGGTACGAGTTGTCGTTGGATTGTGTGAGGTTCTTGGGTTTGTGTAATGACGTGAAGCTAACTATAAAAAAGATAATCAAACTGGACAAAGCCGTAAAAGTACTCCCAGGAAGCACTGTAGCGGGTAAGAGAGGGCTTGAGTATCGTGGATGGTCATCAGTTAATACCATGGTAGTGCTTCGTTCTTAGATGGTGTTGACAACAAGTACGGTCGTGCTATAATTCGGGGACAGATAGGGTAATATGGGCTATAGGAGGTTTTAGAGATGGTATTTTCCAATGAAGTCACTGACAAAGCATGGGAAAGATCCGGTGGGAAGTGTGAATGCACCCGTCCGGGACACGGGCACACCGGGAGGTGCAACCAGTCGCTACTGAAAACTGCGAAGGGGAAAGAAGCCAGTTCATACGGTTGGACATTCATTAGCGTGAGTGGGCTCTTTAAGAAAGAGGTGGACGACTGCAAGGTTTACTGCACCAAATGTGCCGAAGCATTTACTAAGACCCCGCCGGCTAAAATGAGGCCTGTGGTAAAGGACGTGAAGCCTCCTATTCGTCCTATGAAGAAATAGGCGCCGATTTAGTTGCGATTTAGGCTAATTTGGTTAGGCTAATAAAGATGAGTAAATAACACTCATCTTATCCTTTTGGTGTTCGAGATAGAGGATTGAACCCTGTAGTTAAGGAGACCTTCTAAGTCGGCAAGGGTTAAGGAATGTTCGTACGGAACCGGAAAGTCATAAAACAGAGCCCCACGAAAAATCGTGGGGCTCTGTTTTATTATTGCCGACGCCGGTTGCTTATCACCGGTTCTATGTCAGTGACGGTAGATTCGGTTAACGCTTCTCAAGTAATTTCTGCTGGCAGGTGGTGAGATAGCTCTGGGCATAGGGATGCCCCGGGAAGAGGTTCAGGACAATCTCAAATTCATCCACCGCCTCGGCGTATCTTTCATTATAGAACAGCAGCATGGCATTCATATAGTGTTCGTCGGTAGTGCCCTGTTTATTGGTTATGTTCATTTCACTCAGAAACTCCAGAGCGACACTGCTAGGTACCAGGAAGTTAAAACCTCCAATCTCCGCGTAGTCGCCTAGAACCGGGTCCCAGCCTGACGTGCCGAAGGTAGTAATGCCGATTACCTCGCCGTCATCGTTGATGGCCGGTCCGCCGGAGTTGCCGTGGGTTATCGCAGCATCGGTCTGCAGTATCGGTGAGCCGTCATCGGCTTGTTTCAGGGCGCTTATGATACCGGAAGTTACCGAGGCCTCAAACTTGCTGTCTGATGAGAGGTAGTTGTGTGTCACCACAGCGCCCGGGTAGCCGATGGCCATTATGGGGTCGCCGACGATCATCTCGTCGGAATCGCCCAGGATCATGCTGGGATGGTTTTTGGTTTGTATCTTTAAGACTGCGATATCCTTCCCCGATATGATTGTCCACTTACCATTGGTGTACTTCCACTCTTGCGGGCTGACCTTTCTGACTTCGGCCAGGTTTCTCTGCTCCATCAGCTGAACACCACCGACGGATTTTCCTACGGTAACATTAACTTCCCGCTTGATGTTCGCCACATCAAATGCCTCGTGGGCGGCTGCCCAGAGATCGTCCGCATCCTGCTGGGTGGCTGGCCAGGGGTCAAGTCCGACCTGGGTAAAGTATTGCGGGAATGTTCGTATACCCCAGTTCACAAATCCCCGGTATATCGCGCTTTCAATCTGCTCCTCGGTCTGATGGACGACATGGGCATTGGTCACTACGTATCCGTCAGGGTTGATCACGAACCCGGTACCCTGCGACCCATAGCTGAAGGTGGGGATGTTAAGCGACTGGAAGGTTTGATCGCCGTGGCTTAAGTATGCCACCGACTCCCGGGTGCTGTTGGAAACCAGGGTTCCCGACCACGTGGAGTAGATGAGGACTACCGCAGGCTCATTGATTACGGCCAACTGACCCATAGTCAGGTCTTCTACCTTTGGCATCGGCTTCTTGCCACAGCCTGATGCTAACAATGGCACCAGTACCAGAATTGATAGAGCTATTGCACAAAGAGATAACCGTCTTCTAGAATTACCCTTCATCTTCATCCTCCTTGATGAATCAGGAAGCTATTGCCTTCCCGAATCGAGTATCACTTGCCTTTACGATTTAAGGCTGTTAATCACGGTCAGCCTCTGTGAAATTGAGTGTATACAATTATGTGACAATTGTCAATACAACCCGGTGACATTTACCTTTATTCACCGGCGGTCAGAATCAACCCGTTCAACCCGCAAGCCGACCCAGAGGTAAAATGAAGGTCATCAGGCAGTCGGGAGTATGCCAGCCAGAGCTATAGGGTGACAGCAGAGTCGAAAAAGCCGGCCCGCTCTTAATCTTCGGTAAAGAAGGCCAGGTCAATATACGGTCCGTTCATGATAGCGGCTACCGGTGAAAGTTCAGTAAGATGGAACCTAGCAGGTTGGAACTCGGACAAAATCTTCGCCTTTAGTTCCTCCGCCGTATCGGGCTTATAGAGGTGCCCTAACATAACATATAACTTCTTATTCGCACTTCTTTCCTTCATTATCTCGAGCATATTTTCTAGTGCTTTGGCGACGGTTCTATGCTTCGATACCGCTTGCGTTACCCCGCCGGTGGCGGCATCTATCTCCATAACCGGCGCCAGGGGAACCGGAGAGCCAGCCAGGGGACGTTCTTTGCCCATTCTTCCGGACTTGTCGAAGTAATAAAGGGAATCTCGTACTGACAGAGCGGAGACACGCTGCACCACCTGACGCGTAATCTCCGCCACCTCAGGCAAGCTCTTCCCCTCACCCGCCGCTTTCGCTGCCTCAATGGTAATAAGGGCCTCAGCGCAGGTAATAGTGAGGGAATCAACCGCCTCAACCACCACGCCGGGCAGTTCCAGCTCAATGCTTTTCTTAACTCCTGTTACCCTTTCATACTCTCCGGAGAAGCGGGATGTCATGGTGATATACAGGATGGCTTTAGCTCGCTGGCTCATCTTGCGGAAGGCCTCTGCCATCTCTCCCGGGGAAGGAGGTGCCACAGTGGGCAGTTCTTTACTCATAAGCCGGGAGTAGAGCAGATCCTTGTTAATGGTAGTGTCCAGGTAATCTTTGCCACCCATAGAGATATGGAAAGGTAATACCGTGATGTCATATTCTGCCAACACCTCTGACGGCATTTTGGCAATGCTATCAACGATAACAGCTACTTCCCTCATCACTAGTTGCCCTCCTTTGCTGAAACAGCTTTGCAGTACTGAATTGACATAATTGTAATCCTTGTTAAGTAAAAATTACAATCCCATTGTAAGCTCTGTTAGTAGCCGGGCTGTCAACCGGGATTAGAGTGATTGGGCGATTGACAGTTTCACCGGTGTGATACTATCATTTAGACCAAGAATGAAAAACAAAGTCTCATCGTAGCTTCAGTGTGTTGAGTTTTATGTTACCGATGTTTATTCTGTAGTGGATAGGCATGGTGGACCGCTGAATCTTTATCTTAACTGGTGGGCTGAAGACTGAGACTGTAGGGGAATTGACTGAGGCTGTTATTCCGTTACTGGCGTAGCGAGGAGCATATTGAAGGCTATCAAGGCAGTATTTTTTGATTGGATGGATACCATAGGACACCCTATAGTGGAAAGGCATGAATTGCACGCCCGGATCTTTGCTAAATTCGGTATAGAGGTATCCTCCGAGAAGCTGATACGTCCCATCTATGTTGCCGAGACCGAGGTGCCCGGGGGTACTCCGTATCGGTGGGATGAATCGAAAGATCCGGAGCCCTTTCTTCATTATGAGGAATTAATACTGTCCGGCATCGGCGTAGCTTTGCCCGGGGAGACAGTTTTTCAGATTATGAAGATAGTAAGCCATGATGCGAAGAGGTTGGATTTCAGGCTTTATGACGATGTACTCCCGACCATGAAGACCCTGAAAGGTAGCGGACTTATTCTAGGCTTGATTACCAGCATGAAAGAAGAAATAAACCTTATCTCACGCCAGCTTGGCCTGGGGGCGTATCTTGATTTCACAGTTACTTCCAGTGATGTAGGAGCTCCCAAACCAGAGCCGCCGGTCTTTTTATCAGCACTGCAACATGCCGATATCGGAGCTGCAGAAGCGATATATGTCGGTGACCAGTACAGTACGGATGTTGTCGGTGCCAGGGGGGTAGGTATTACCCCCGTGCTTATTGATCGCTACGGTGTATTTCCCGAGATAGAAGATTGCCCGCGAATACATACCCTGGCCGAGCTTACCGATATTATCTGGTAATCGCAGCGTTATTGTTGGTGGGGGGTAGTTTGATTCCCCGGCATCAGGGATGAAGCGCTTTTCAGACGTGATTTGGCTATTGACAGATGACGGTGTTTCTGGTACTGTGAAAAACGCTCAAAAGGGTGATTAGGGTAAGGGTGTTGATATTTAAGATCGGGAATTGGTGTCCAGAGACTTCGTTAAATATTCCGTAAAAGGGGGATAGCAGATGTATAAGAAGATCCTGGTTCCTTTAGACGGTTCCAAGCTGGCGGAGTGTGCTCTGCCTCATGTTGAAGAGATTGCATCAAAGTGTGGAGTGGATGTGGTACTAGTGAGCGTTACGGAGCGTGTCCGGGGCTACCGGCCGGTTGAGGGTTATGATAGTCCGTCAGGTGAAAGATTAGTTCCTGAAGTTGCGGGTAAAATGGATAAGCAGGGCCAAAGGTACCTGAACAGAATAGCCAAGGGATTGGAGAGCAAGGGGATTAAAGTGCACGCGGAGATGCTGATGGGCAATCCTGCCGAAGAGATTATCATTTATGCAAAGACGGAAAAATGTGACCTCATCATTATGGCCAGTCACGGGCGCTCCGGTCCAAGCAGGTGGACCCATGGCAGTGTTGCTGATAAGGTCCTCAAATCCAGTCCCACGACGGTTATGATGGTTCGTGCACCGGGCTGTCCCCAAGCCGTCTAGGGCTTGGGGAACGTGCTTTCGTTTAAAACTCCAGGGCAGGCTGCCGGTTTTACGATGGTTTAAGGAATACACTCCAGCGTATTCTTTCGCCCCTTTCTCCTGTGAAACGGATTGCTCTCCTCTGCGGGTGAATTTGCTACGCGAACCGCCTGGTATCGGTATCAATATCCACGATAACCGGCTTCGTTGACGCCAGCGCCTGTTCGACGGCTCCTTCCAGTTCTGCTGGGTCTTTTACTTTGATTCCTATCCCGCCACAGATTTGCGCATATTCCGCGAAATTGCAGTTGTACAGGTCGGTCTGCCAGTTGGGATAGTTCTCGATTTTTTGTTCCTGCATTATCATGCCGAGCTGCTTATTGTTAAACAGGAAGACCTTAACCGGCAGGCCATATTTTACGGCGGTGAGGAAATCCCCCATCACCATCGAAAAACCGCCGTCTCCCGTAATACAAACAGCCTGCCTGTCCTTATAGGCAAGTTGTGCCGCGATAGCTCCCGGAAGCCCGGTACCCATCGAGGCCAGATAACCGGACATAACCATCTTTTGGGTTGATTTCATCACGAAGTTTCTGCCAAACCACCAGCCGTTGTCACCGACATCCAGGGATATTATGGCGTCTTCCGCGATTTTGTCGTTCAGCACCTTGATTATATACTGCGGCCTTATTGGAGTTCGGGATGAGTCTGCTTCTTTAGCAAGCAGCTCTGTCCATTCCTTCTTAAATCTGGTTATTTCAGCCAGATAGTCCTTGTTTTCTTTTGCGGCGACCTTTCCTGTCAGTTTTGGCAGTATCTCGGCGCTGCTGCCCCACAATGAGACCTCGGTAGGATAGTTCTTGGCCAGCACCATGGGGTCTATGTCAATTTGTACTATTCTCTTCGGTGGTATCTGTGTCATATCGGAAAATGAGGACCCGACCACGATCAGCAGATCACTACCCCGGACCAGTTTGGCAGCGGCCGTTGATCCAATTGTCCCGTGACTGCCGACATATAGTCCGTTAGTCTCGTCAATAACGCCCTTGCCCTTGAAAGTCGTTACCACCGGTGCGCAGATTTTGCGGGCTAATCGCAGCAGCTTGTCGCCCTGACCAGTGGCTCCGAAACCGGAAATAATAACAGGCCTTTCGGCTGCATCAATCGTTAGGGCAGCTTCTTTTATCAAACGCTGGCTCGGTAGAATACTTCTGTTGGTTATTCTGCCCTGCATTGGCAGTACATCGGTATCGTACGGAATCTTCTGGATGTCGTTAGGAATGCTGATGTGGGATACTCCTCTCTCCAGCAGGGCGTGCTTGATGGCCAATGTGACCAGGCTGGTCGTTTGTTCTTCCGCCATCAGTATCTTATTGAAGACGCATATCGGTTCGAAAAATGAATGCTGGTCGATTTCCTGAAAAGAACCGGGACCAATCAATTGTCTCTTCACCAGTCCGGTCAGGGCCAGCACCGGAGCGTGATCGAGCTTGGCGTCATACAGGCCGGTGGCCAGATTGGTTGCACCGGGTCCGGCTATGGTCAGACATGCTGCTATGTGTCCGGTTAGTTTGCCGTAGGCTGCGGCAATAAACGCAGCGGTCTGTTCGTGCCGGACCTGGATGAACTTCATCCGCTTATTCTTCCTGATTGCGTCGACCAAGCCGAGTGCGGAGGTTCCCGGTAGGCCGAAGACATACCTGATGCCCCACTCGGCCATTTGTTCGACAAAGATGTCCGAAACCGTACTGGTCTCTTTCCTCTTTCCGCCGCTTTCTTCCGTCAGGGGGACGAAAGCTGCTTTGGGGGCATTACAGACAGGACACCTCCAGTTCTCCGGCAGCTCCGAGAACTTCCTGCCCTCCTTTGCTTCGTCGTAGATGTAGTTGCAGACCGTACACCTATATTTCTTCATCTATCAACCTCTCTGTAGGGTCTCTTTTCTTAATTATAACATCAGCCCCGTGATTTTAGTGACGAAATTGCGTGATTCAGGGGCCGGTATGATATCTATTTAGTTTTATTATGTATTGACTGATGGTGGATTGGTGGTAAAATAGGGCGAATCTATCACCGGGGGAGTAGTCTTATGGAAGCAAAATATGATAAGGGGCACAAGGTGAAAATCGTCTCGGTGAAAGACAAGCAGGGGAATGTAAAATACCCCCACAACGAGAAGTATGTGGATGAGGTTGGTGTAGTCCTGGATTCGTTCTACCTGGGAGTATTTCACGTTCTTTATTACAGAGACCATCTCCCTGAAGACTCCTATATTTATAAGATCCGCCTTGGTCTTAGTAATACCGTGGTGACGGCAGCGGAAGAAGAACTACAGCCCTGCCTGTGATAATATGCTGGTGAATTATTGTGCCACCGGTCGGCGGATCAGGATGGAGAGAATAACCGCATCCCCGGCAACCGTCAGGCTGTGGGAGTTAACCTCCCAACCATCGGGGATGGCGGTCGGCAGGTGTTCCATGACCTCCCCGAGCTTCGCGGTCAGTGACTGACCGTCGCTTTCCTTCCTGTAGTCGGGTTTCATTGAGCCCAAAGTAGGGGTAAGGTATTCGACCAGTACGCGGTATCGATATGGGTGGCAGCTCATCATCCCCTCCTGCTTCACTATGATTAGATAGGTCTAGTTTCACCCGGAATGTTCTTGTCAATGTCCGGTGCCTGATTCCCGATAGAGCACTCTCCGGTCGCCGAGGCGGCGGGTTACCTTCGCCCCGTCCAGGTATTCCAGCAGAGCCAGGGCATACTTGCGGCTGGTCTTAAACATATCCCGTACTTCAGCTACAGTCACATTTCCCGCTTCCTTCAGGTGTGAGGTGATTCCGGCTACCATTTCATTATAGGCTTGACGGGAGAATACCACCTCCTCGCTTATCTTGATCACCTGGTTGCGGGCCACGAGCAGTTTGAGCAGGTCCGCTTGCGGTATGAGTCCGCTGGGTGGGGCGTAAGGATTCTCCGCCAGTGATTTGAGGAAGGCGTCCATCTGCGCCTGCTGCGTCCTGGTTAGCTGAACTTGATGGGTGGCAAGGCGGATAGCAGCGCTATCCTCGATAACGTTGCCATCGTCAAGAAGCTTTTTGATGATCGCCGAACTATGGGCTGTCATCTTTAGCCGGCTGCTCAACTCTGCCCTGGGCATTCCCGGGCGGGAGGGGAACTTGAGGTGATAGTCCTTAAGGATGGCGGTCACCCGGCCGGCCAGATGCTCCCAGCCGGTTGCAGTCAGAAGGAGCTCGCTTTCCCCCCTGCCTATTCTGATTATCTTTCCCTGCTCGATAAGGGAGGCTATTGCCGGGTTAAGCTCGCTGGCAGGCAGGCCGCTCTGGATGGAGAGATCGGGCATCTTGAGCGGTTTCCCCTCCAGTATTGCCATAATCATCTCTTCGGGGGTTCCCTGCGCTCTGCGCCTGAGGTTCTCAATGACGTTCGGGTGCAGTCGGCGGTGCCGTCTGGTATGAGCCTCAAGGACTTCGCCGCCGCCAAGAGTAGCCTCTGGCGAGCGGATAATAAAACGGTCGCCCTTAACCAGCGCCACCGGCTTATTCAGTAATAGCTGTGCCAAGCCCGTCTCGCCGGGTTTGAGGCCGTCTTTTTCCAGCAGGCGGACTCTGGCTTCAGCCTGGGCGGACCCGGCATAAAAGTTAACCGTAGCGCCGTGTGATAGAGAGTGATGGGAATGAGGTAGCAGACACAGCTTAACCGAGAGCATCGTGGTGGGTGAGAGCCAGCCGGGTGTGGTGAGTACATCGCCGCGCTGTGGTTCGGTGGCGGCGATACCGGTCAGGTTGACGCCGACCCTACTCCCCGGAGCGGCCGTTTCGACAGAAGTCTTATGCGTCTGCAGTCCTCGTATCCGTGACCTGAGTCCGGCGGGGATAATCTCTACTTCCTGCCCTGTACTGAGCGAGCCGTCAATCAGTGTGCCGGTGGCAATGGTGCCGGAGCCGGTAATGGTAAAGACGCGGTCTATGGGGAGCCTGGGACGGCCGATATCCTTCCTGGATGGTGTGGAGCCGAGGAGCTTGCCGATGGTCGAGGTCAGATCAGCGAGGCCCTCTCCGGTCAGTGCCGAGACGGCGACAATCGGGGAACGGGCAAGAATAGTCGGAGCGAGCAGCTCGGTTACTTCCTCTCTTGCCAGGGCCAGCCGCTCATCATCTACCAGGTCTTTTTTGGTGAGAACGGCGATTCCTCTCTCTATACCTAATATGTTCAGGATAGCCAGGTGCTCCCTGGTCTGTGGCATCACTCCTTCACCGGCATCGATGATAAGCAGGGCCAGGTCGATACCGCCCACTCCGGCCAGCATATTCTTAATCAGCCGTTCGTGGCCTGGGACATCAACAATGCCAACCTCCTGACCATCGGGCAGCTTCAACCAGGCGAAGCCCAGGTCAATGGTCATACCCCGTTCCTTCTCCTCACGCAGCCGGTCCGGGTCTATGCCGGTCAGGGCGCGCACCAGTACCGATTTACCGTGATCTATGTGTCCCGCAGTCCCGATTACAAACATCAGGTACTCCTTTTCGCTGCGGTAGCGTCACCTCTCCTTAAGGCTGGCAGCGGCGTCTTGCAGGGCTTTGAGCACAATCCTGTCTTCTCCGGGAAGTACGGAACGGGGATCGAGCAAGAGGAGATTTTCGTTAATTCGCCCGATGACCGGTATCTCTCGCTGGCGCAGCCGCTGGCCTATGACTTGCGCTATATTGCGCTTACTTTTACCTCCCTCTTCTCCGATAGCAACCAGCCAGGTCGGTAGAGTGGCCCCGGGCAGACTGCCGCCTCCGACCATCGTTTCTCCGGCGATTACCCTGGCCAGTCTCTTAAGTGGTCCGGCCCAGATTACAGCCCGCTGCTCGATCTCGTCCAGGGGGGTGGCAATCATGCGCCAGACCGGGATCTTGGTTATCGCTTCACCTTTCAGGTAGTGAACCAGGGTGGCCGCCAGACCGGCCAGTCCTGTCTTATCAATCCTTACCGCACGCGCCAGCGGGTGTTTCTTCAATTTTTCTATCAGCTCTTTACGACCGGCGACGATGCCGGCTTGAGGACCACCGAGGAGCTTATCAGCGGAGAAGAAGACCAGGTCGGCACCGGTGGCAATGCTCTGCTGTACCGTTGGCTCCGGGTCAAGACCGAACTGGGTGGTATCCAGCAGACATCCGCTGCCGAGATCATCGAGTACGGGGAGGTTATGGGTTTTGCCCAGCGCCACCAATTCCTCGAGGGTGACCGAATGGGTGAAGCCAATCATCTTGAAATTGCTCAAGTGGATGCGCATCAGCGCCGCTGTCCGCGGGCTGATTGCCTGTTCATAATCGACAGCATAGGTGCAGTTGGTGGTGCCCACCTCGACCAGCCTGGCCCCGCTCTGGCGCATTACATCGGGGATGCGAAAGCCGCCGCCGATCTGTACTGCCTGGCCGCGGGAAACGAGTACCTCTTTCCTTCTGGTCAGTGCACTGAGAGCGAGCAGTACCGCTGAGGTATTATTGTTTACCACCAGTGCCGCCTCGGCTCCGGTGAGCCGGCACAGCGACTGCTCGATGTGGCTGTTGCGCGACCCACGCCGGCCGCTGTTCAGGTCAAACTCCAGATTAGAGTAGGTGCTGGCGACCGTGTTCATCGCGGCGGCAGTCTCCTCGCTGAGTGGAGCACGGCCCAGGTTGGTGTGCAGTATGATGCCGGTGGCGTTGACTAGCGGGCGCAGCCCCGGCTTTATCAGGGCGCAGCCCCGGGCGATAATAGCTTCTACTATATTGTCAAGAGAAGGGCAGGGGCTGCCGGCAGCGATATCCAGCCGGGTTTGCTCGAGGTGGTTTCGTATCAACTCCACAAAGGACGTGCGAGAAAGCTCCTCCCCGAGCTGCCTCAAGCGCTCGTTAGAGGTTAGCTTGTCCACTCCGGGCAGGTGACGATACTCCTTATCCATCATTCTCCGCTCTATTCTAATACATATCGTCCTCTTTTCAAAGGCGTTTTAGATTCTCTGGGTCCTGATATTTGACAAGACCTTTTTGTTGCGCTATATTTACGAGTATTGTGATAATAAAATTCAGAACAGGCCGGCTAGAGCTGTGAAACTCTCGACCAAGGGACGTTATGCAGTGCGCGCGATGATTGATCTGGCGGTCCAATCTGGGGACAGTCCGACTCTGATCAAGGACATCTCGGCGAGGCAGCAGATATCGTGCCTGTATCTGGAGCAGCTCTTTACCCGGCTCAAGACAGCCGGTCTGGTCAGGAGCGTTCGCGGGCCCAGAGGTGGGTTCATGCTGGCCAGGCCGCCGCGGGAGATAAGATTTATTGATATTGTGCAGGTGATGGAGGGGTCGATGGCGCCGGTAGAGTGTGTTGATAATGCGATGCTCTGCTCGCGTGCCGGTTCCTGCGTGACCCGCCGGGTGTGGGCCGAGGTGAAAGAAGCGGTGGATGGCGTACTCTCTGATATCACTCTGGAGGATCTGGTCGAGCGGCAGGGGCGGAATGGGGGTTGATGACCCAAAACAAATGGTGTAAGCTATACCCCGTAAGGAGTTGAGAAGGGTGAAAAAGAGGTTGTTGGGAATAGCGTTGCCCTGTCTGGCGGTGGCGTTAGTGGTACCGCTGGCAGCGGCGGCGTTTACCGCCAAGCCGGCTTATGGCTGATGCGGCGACGGGCCGTCGGTGACGACCAAGTATATCACGGTGGATGTCAGCCCGAGCGGCGGCGGCACCGTTGAGATAGACGGTGATGCTCCGCCTGAATACCCCTATGATTTTCCAGTTACTAGTGGTACCACCATCAGGATAGAAGCAATACCGGAAAATGGTTATCACTTCGTGGAGTGGGTCGGTGAACCGACTGTCAAGAGTAACCCTGACTTTGAGCCGGTGATCCGGAATATGAGTGTCATCGCTCTCTTCGCTCCTGACCCTGATGCTGTTGAGTTCACTTCTTCGGACGGGATGATCAGCGTTACTATTCCTTACGGAGTTACCGCTCTGGATGGAGAGGGCAACCCGCTGACCGAGGTAGAGTTTGCCGCTATTAAGCGTGCACCTGACCCACCCGAAGAATATAGTGTTATCGGGTTGCCCTATCAACTGAAACCCGCGGGGACTACCTTTGACCGGCCGGTAATGCTGACCTGGCGATATGATACTGGCGATATCCCGGAAGGGATAACGGAGGAAGAACTGATAATAACCCGTTGCGACAACTTTGACGTTGGTTTGCCGGAGCTGGATTTTGAGGTTGACGCTAAAAAAGATACAATTCGTGCCTATATTGACCACTTCTCTTGCTTTACCGTGCTTGCTTTGGCCGCTTCGTCCCCGGATTCTCCGGCTACTCCTTCGCTGCCCGTTTCCCCGGTAACACCGGTTGCTTTTACCTCTAGCTCGCTGAGCGTTTCACCCCCTGAGGTCAGTCCCGGTACAACGGTGACTATCAGCGCTTTGCTGACAAACCCCGGTGAGGCCGACGGCAGCGATACCGTAACCCTTAAGCTAAACGGTGTAGTAGCGGAA
This sequence comes from Dehalococcoidia bacterium UBA5760, assembly GCA_002418895.1. Taxonomy (GTDB): domain Bacteria; phylum Chloroflexota; class Dehalococcoidia; order Dehalococcoidales; family UBA5760; genus UBA5760. The sequence goes on from DIFA01000004.1 coordinate 31,852, forward strand.
ACGAGGGAAGTCAGTCTTGCCGCTGAGGCCTTTCAAATGGTGGCCTTTACTACCTCTCAGAGTGCAGCAGGCACCTACGCAGTAGAGGTCAACGGCCTGCTCGGTTCCTTTACCGTCAATGAGGGAGCTTCATCGGCTGTCGCTGCGGTCCCGGCGTCGCCAGCCGGGTCGGATCGGTGGCCCACCATTGCTGTTATCATCGCTATTGCTGCTGCTATCTCCATCCCGCTGGGGATAAGGTGGTGGCGTAGAAGGAGTGATCTCGGCTCACTCGGCGACTATATCTCAATGAGATAGGCACGGTACCGGCCGGGTCTTTCCTGTTCGGGTACGGGTACTGCTACTCGTACTTATGGAATAAGGGAATCCTGTTGTTTGATTTTCGTGATCTCCGGTATGATGTCTATTCAGCCATAATCAGCTTGAAGTCTTTCTGTATCAGGCCGGTAATAAAATCTGGTCTTAATTCTCTCTTAATGATGCATGTTCCCGGGCTGTTCGGTGTCCATCGCCTTATTCAAATTACCCCCAGATTTCAGGGCAAGTAATGGTTGACAAACACTATATATTGTGGTAATGTATATCTCCTACACTATATAGTGTGGAGATTGTTCGTGAACTGTCCTTATTGTGGCAATCTGGAGTCCAGGGTTATCGATTCCCGTGACGTTGATGATGGTGTCCGCCGCCGGCGTCAGTGTTCCGGTTGTAGTGCTCGTTTTACCACCTACGAGCGGTTGCAGGCGGCCAGTCTCTTCGTGATTAAGAAAGACAAGCGCCGTGAAGAATTTAGCCGGGAGAAGCTCATGTCCGGCATCCGCAAGGCCTGCGAAAAGCGACCGCTGCCTACCGGAGCTATCGACAAGCTTGTTGATGATATCGAAGCCGAGCTTTACCAGATGGGTAAATCAGAGATACCCGGTGCAGTTATCGGCGATATGGTGATGAAGGGCTTGAGGGATCTGGACCATATTGCTTACATTCGCTTTGCCAGTGTCTATCGGGAGTTTGCCGATATCACTGCCTTGAAGCAGGAACTGGACACTCTAATCGGAGATGAGGCGGCGAAAGCATCCCAGCCGGTGAGTCAACTACCTTTGCTTCCGGTTGAGCCCTCACTGGCAATGGCTGGAGGTCAACGGAGGCGTCGTAAATGAATACTAAAAACGGAACAGAGAAGAGCACGCACTGGCTGGACCGTACCCGGGTGGCCCGGGTCGTCTTTGCTGCCGCTGAGTCGATGGGCATTGCTGACCGGAGGTTGGTCGAGCAGCTCACCGCGCAGGTAATTGAGCGTCTGGAGCAGTTGAGGTCTGTCTCCGGGGCGGAACAGCCCCTGCCCGGCATGGAAGACCTGGTGCTCCGGTCTCAGCACAAGCTGCCGCGCCTGCCCAGCGGTCCTGAAATTCAGGCCGTGATAGAGGAGATACTGGCCAGTAAGGAACTGGAAGATCAAGGTAAAGAGTCAAAGCCCAAGGAGGAGGTCGCACCCGAAATGCAAGCTGATATGGTTAAGCCGGAGATCAAGTCGTTAAGCGGGGGCAGTCTTACCGAGAATGCCCTCCGTGTCCTGGGGAAAAGATACTTGAAGAAAGACGCCAAGGGCCGGGTTGTAGAGACTCCGGAGGATATGTTTCGCCGGGTAGCCGGTGCGATTGCCTCGGCTGAGCTTGTCTATAACCCTGAGGCTGACGTCACGGTAGTGGAGGAGGATTTCTACCGGTTGATGACCAGTCTCCAGTTCCTGCCCAATTCCCCTACCCTGATGAATGCCGGACGGGAGCTGGGCCAGCTCTCGGCATGCTTCGTCCTCCCCGTCGAGGACTCGATGGAGTCCATCTTCGATGCCGTGAAAAATACTGCCCTGATTCATAAGAGTGGTGGCGGGACCGGTTTTTCCTTTTCCAGACTCAGGCCGGAGGATGATAGAGTAGGCTCTACTGGTGGCGTCGCCAGCGGTCCGGTCTCCTTTATCCGCGCTTTTGATGTTGCTACTGATGTTATCAAACAGGGCGGGATGCGCCGCGGGGCGAATATGGGTATCCTCAGTATTGACCACCCCGACATTATGAGGTTCATTACGGCTAAGGAAGACCTTGCCTCGCTGACCAACTTCAATATCTCGGTAGCGGTGACCGGTGAATTCATGGAGGCGGTCAAGGCCGGCACCGACTATAACCTGGTCAATCCGCATAGCAAAGAGGTTTCTGGCAGACTCAATGCCAAGGAAGTGTTCGACAAGCTGGTCAGTATGGCCTGGAAGACCGGAGACCCGGGCGTTGTTTTTATTGACCGTATTAATGATGACAATCCTACCCCGCAGCTGGGCAGGATTGAGAGCACTAACCCCTGCGGCGAGCAGCCCCTGCTCCCGTACGAATCGTGCAATCTGGGCTCGATTAACCTGTCCCGGATGGTAATTCTCCAGGACGGGTCCTACCGGATTGATTATCCCCATCTGAAGGAGGTAATCAGGACGGCGGTACGCTTTCTGGACAATGTTATTGAGGTTAACAAGTTCCCCCTGCCCGCAATAGAGGAAATGACCAAAAAGACGAGGAAGATCGGTCTCGGGGTAATGGGCTTTGCCGATATGTTAATCAAGCTCGATATTCCCTATGACTCGGAAGAGGCGCTGAAGGTTGCCTCTGATATCATGCAGTTTGTCACCGAGCAGTCGGCAAAGGCTTCGGAGGAGCTGGCCGGGGAGCGGGGGGTCTTCCCCGCCTTTGCCGGCAGTATTTATGATCTCCCTTCCGGACCCAGGTTAAGAAATGCTTCCTGTACCACCATCGCCCCCACCGGTACACTGAGTATTATCGCCGGCTGCTCGAGCGGTATTGAGCCTCTTTTTGCCCTGAGCTACAAGCGCAATATTCTGGATGGTGAGCAGTTTATCGAAGTAAACCCGTACTTTGAGGAGGTGGCCAGGAAGGGGGGCTTCTATTCCGAAGAGCTTATGCGCAAGCTGGCCGATGGAGTCAGCCTCCGTGGTATTGATGGTGTCCCGGATGATATCAAGAAGACCTTTGTTACCGCTCACGACATAAAGGCTGGCTGGCACGTTAAGATGCAGGCTGCTTTCCAGAGATTTACTCACAATGCGGTATCCAAAACGGTCAATTTCCCCAAAGAAGCTACTGTTGATGATATTGCCAGTGTCTATAAAATGGCCTATGAGGAAGGGCTGAAGGGGATAACCATCTACCGTGACGGCAGCCGGGAGGGGCAGGTATTGACTACAGGCAAGACGAAGAAGGTCGAAAGTACGGTACTGGTACCCAGAAAGCGGACCAAGACGACCTCAGGGGTCACTGAGAAAGTGACCACAGGCTGCGGTAACCTCTATGTCACGGTGAACTCGGATGACGAAGGTATCTGTGAGGTCTTCTCCAGCCTGGGTAAGACCGGAGGCTGTGCCTCAGCGCAGCTTGAAGCCATCTGCCGGCTCATTTCCCTGGCCTTACGCTCCGGCGTCGATGTCGCCTCGATAGTAAGACAGCTGCGCGGCATTCGCTGTCCGTCCATTGCCTGGGAGCAGGGTAAATCTATTCTTTCCTGTGCCGATGCCATTGCCAGCGTGCTGGAGAAACATACCACCGGCTACGATGGTAAGCCCAGGTTGGAAGACTACGGGCTGGTCAAGAACCTGGCCGGACAGTGCCCGGACTGCGGCAACCTGCTCGTCTATCAGGAGGGCTGCTTCGTCTGTCCGAGCTGCGGCTATACCAAGTGTTGAAGTATGAGGTCCTATTACCATAAGGAGATGCGGTATGGATGAAAAGGCTGACAAGCAGCAGATAAAGATTGCCTTCCCGGAGGCCCTGCGGGGTGGGGCGTATGCCAATAACATGTTCGTTACCCATACCAGAGAGGAATTCATTCTGGATTTTATGATGGTGACCCCTCCGGCCGGTTCGGTGACGGCACGGGTGGTCATCAGCCCCGGCCATATGAAAAGGATGGTCTCCGCCCTTAAAGATAACCTGAACAAATACGAGGCTAAGTTCGGCAAGCTGACCGAAGCCGTCGAGCCCAACAAGCCGCAGATGGGTTTCCACCCTTCAGCGGAGTAGGGAAGCAGTAAAGAGAACCTCCCGTTTCCTTAGTAGCTGCTGGAAGTAATCAAACCTGGTAAGTAGCTTTATGAGTTGGGATGAGATCAAAAAGGCAAGAAGCCGGCTTTCCCGGGAAGAGGGTGCCGTTATCAGGGACTGGGGTGGCAGGGTTCCTATCGCTCTCATCTATCCCAACTCCTACTATATAGCCATGTCCTGCCTGGGGTTGCATGCCCTCTATCGTCTTCTCAATAGCTACAGCGGAGTCGTCTGTGAGAGGGTCTTTTGGGAAAGAGAGCATCAGGCCCGCCGGTCGTCTCCCTTGAGCCTGGAATCGCAGCGGCCGCTGACCGATTTCGCCGTCCTTGCTTTTTCCATCAGCTACGAGGTCGATTATATCAATGTGGCGGAGATTCTTAAGACCAGCGGCATCCCGCTCTATGCCGGCGACCGTGACGGAAGACATCCCCTGGTTATTGCCGGAGGGCCCTGCGTCACGGCTAATCCGTTACCAGTGTCGCCGTTCTTTGACCTGTTATGTATCGGTGAGGGGGAGCCGATTGTGCCCACCTTGCTGCCGATCCTGGCTGACGGTATCGGCGGCGAGCGGGGTGAACTGCTTAGAACATTATCCTCGCTGCCGGGCGTCTATGCGCCGCAGTACCAGCCGGCAACCCCGGTGGTACGACAGTGGTCAAACGACCTGGATAATTTCCCGGTCGCTTCCACCATAGTTACCGGAGATACCGAACTGGGTGATTTATACTTGATTGAGGTAGGGCGGGGTTGCAACTGGGGGTGCCGTTTTTGTATGGTCAGCAGTACCTTCAGCCCCGTGCGTTTTCGCTCTACGGACAGCCTGATAGCCCAGGCTGAGGAAGGACTTAAATACCGGAGACGTTTGGGGCTGGTTGGACCGGCTGTGGCCGACCATCCGCAAATAGAAGAGATAGCGGTCAGATTGCGACAAATGGGTGCCGGACTGTCAGTGAGCTCGCTGCGAATCAAGCCTCTCTCCCGTATACTGTTGAGAGAACTGGCCGGTGGGGAAGCACAGACGATAGCCTTTGCTCCCGAGGCCGGTTCTATGCGCCTGCGCCGGTTGATCAAAAAAGGAATTTCCGAAGACGATATCCTGGAAGCGATAGATATGGTTGCCGAGACGGGGGTAAAACAGCTCAAGCTCTACTTTATGATTGGTCTGCCCTCGGAGACCGACGACGATATTGAAGAGATTATCCGGCTCGTAATCAGTGGTAAAAGTATTCTTGACCGTAAGCAAAGCGGCGCACGTGTCATTATCAAAGCGGCTCCCTTTGTGCCCAAGGCAGGCACGCCCCTGCAGTGGTTGCCGATGGCTCCGCTGGCTGTCTTGAATCATCGGCTGTCTCGGCTCAAGAATAGCCTGCAGCCGAGGGGTATTAAGGTCAATAGCGAAAGCCCGGCCTGGAGCGAGGTCCAGGCGGTCTTCGCCCGCGGCGGCGCCGATGTAGCCGGGGTGCTGGCCGCTCTGGAAGAGGCATCGTTATCCGGCTGGCGCAGGGCGGTGGCAAGGTGCCAACCGGATGTTGATTTCTATGCTCACCAGAGATGGCATGCCGGCCAGAGATTGCCCTGGGCGATAATTGACTCCGGCATTGCCAAGGGCCGCCTGGAGCTTGAGTTAAACAGAGCGCTCTCAGGATAATTTCCTTTACTGGTAATACAGCGGCAGAAAAGTCAGTAAATAAAAACGCCTTTCAGGTTTCCGTACGGAAACGCTGCTGTGAGAATGGAACCGGGTAAGTGATGAAGTGGTTCTCTCTATATTCCCCTGGCCCACTTGACGGCGTTGATGAAGATAGGAAAGCCGTCCCCGTCTTTCCTGGCTCCCTCTCTGGTCCAGCGCGGATGCTGGGTACCGCGAATGTGGCGCTCGGGGTGTGGCATCAGGGCAAAGATGCGTCCTGATGCGTCGCAGATGCCGGCGATATGTCCTTCGGAGCCGCTGGGGTCGTCGGGATATCCGGGGTTGTTGTTTCCGTATTCATCGCTGTAGGTAAGAACTATGCTCGAATCCGGCAGTGCTTTTCCGCTGGTGACGACCTTGCCTTCTCCGTTAGCCACCGGCAGGTACATACGGCCAATACCTTCGGTGAAAACGCAGGGGCTGTTCTCATTTACCTTTAGGTATACCCAGCGGCACTCGAACCTGCCGGAATCGTTGGCGGTCAGGGTTATCGGCTGCTCTTTGCCGTCTCCACCGGGTAAAAAACCGGCCTTAACCAGAACCTGAAAACCGTTACAGATACCAAGTATCAACCCCCCACTATCAATAAAACTGTGGATATCCTGCCCCAGTTTTATTTTAAGCTCATTAGCCAGCACCTTGCCGGCGCTGATATCGTCACCGTAGGTAAAGCCGCCGGGAATAACAAATATCTGGTAGTCGGAAAGCGGTACTTCACGGCGGATCAGCTGATTGATATGGGCCGAGGTCACGTTAGCCCCCGCCCGCTGAAAGGCGAAGGCTGTTTCAGCATCGCAGTTGGTTCCGGGGCCACGTAGTATCAACGTTCTTACCTTAGTCATTTGCTGCTACCACCGGATCGGTTTTTGCCAGGCCTCCTTGAGTTCGCTGATTTTCTGCTCAAGAACCGGTTTACCATCCAGACCGTATATCTCCAGAGTTTCAGAGTCGGTAACCTGACCGATAGAGGCCAGGTTGATGCCCTCCTTCATAACCTCGATAAACTGCTCTTCATCCTCGGGTGCTACCTCGACCAGAAACCGGCTGTTTGATTCCGAGAATAGGATGAAATCGTCCCGATCCACCGGCTCACCCAGGGGCACAGGCTTCAGGTGGACCAGCGCGCCCTGCCCTCCGGCAAACGCCATCTCGGCAACGGCTACTCCGATGCCGCCTTCACTACAGTCGTGGCAGGCCCTGACCAGTCCTTTTGTGGTGGCTGTGGCGAGACGCTCCATCAGCCATTTCGCCTGATGCGGTCTTACCCGGGGCACGCTGTTGCCGGTAAGATTATAGAGCCTCAAGTATTCCGAGCCACCCATCTCGTTCCAGGTGGTGCCGACAATGTAAATCAGGTTGCCCGGTTTTTTGAAGTCCATTGATACTGCCCTGTTAACATCGTCCATCACGCTGATTGCTGAGATGAGCAGGGTGTGGGGAATAGAGATAACCTTACCCTCATCTTCAAACTCGTTATAGAGGCTGTCCTTCCCGGAGATGAAGGGGGTCTCGTAGACGACGGCCATATCATAGCAGGCCTGGGCTGCTCTGACCAGGGCGCCGAGGATATCCGGCTGCTGGACATTACCCCAGCAGAAGTTATCCAGCAGGGCTACCCGGGACAGGTTACCCCCCACGGAGATAACCTGACGTAAGGCTTCGTCAATAGCTGAGGCTGCCATCCAGTAGGGGTCTATTTCCCCGTACCTCGGGTTTATCCCGCAGGAGACGATGGCACCCTTATCCGAATCAAGTATCGGCCGGATTATCGCGGCATCACCCGGGCCGTCATTGTCCTTGCCCACCAGGGGTTTGAGAACGTTGGCTCCCTGTACTTCATGGTCATACTGGCGAATGACCCATTCCTTGCTGCAGACGTTCCACGAACCGAGAATCTTAATCAGTGCTTCACCTAGATCTTGAGGACAATCAAAATCAGGTGCGATATGCGACGGCTGCTGCCAGTCTGCTATCCGCTCAACCTGGGGGATGCCCTGGTGGAGGAATTCCATTTCAAGGTCGCATACCAGATTCCCCTGGTAGAAGAGCTGGAGCCTGTGGTCATCGGTAAACTCACCAATAATTACTGCCTCGACATCTTCGCTGGCGAAAAGGGCCATCAGCTCTTCGATACACTCCGGCGGGACCGCCAGTAACATCCGCTCCTGTGACTCTGATATCCAGATTTCGGAGTAAGAGAGTCCGGCGTATTTCAAGGGTACCTTGTCCAGATAAACCTTTACTCCGGTGTCGGCTCCCATCTCGCCTATCGCAGAGGAAAGTCCGCCGCCCCCGCAGTCGGTTATCCGAGAGTACAGATGTCGGTCTCTGGCTTGAAGCAGGGTGTCGATAACCTTTTTCTCTACGATGGGATTGCCGATCTGGACGGCGCTTAAGGATGTGGCGCTGGATTCATGGGTAAGCTGTTCCGAGGCAAAGGTTACCCCGTGTATGCCGTCACGCCCTGTCCTGCCGCCGACCACAACCACCAGATCACCGGGCTGTTGCTGGCCCCTATGGGAGTACTCCCGGGGCATGATCCCCAGCGTGCCGCAGTATACCAGGGGGTTGGCAACATATCGTTCGTCGAAAAGCACCGCGCCATTAAGGGTAGGTATCCCCAGACGGTTGCCGTAGTCGGCTACACCGGCACGAACACCCTTGAAGATGCGCCTTGGATGAAGGACGCCCTGGGGCAGCTTTTCGTAGGGGAAATCGGGGGGAGCGAAGCAGAAAACGTCCGTGTTTAATATCGGCCTGGCGCCCAGTCCGGTGCCGAGCGGGTCGCGGACTACTCCGCCGATCCCGGTCGCAGCGCCTCCGTATGGTTCGATTGCCGACGGGTGATTATGGGTTTCTACCTTGAAGCACAGCGCCCGGCGGCCGTCGAAATCAATCACCCCGGCATTGTCGCTGAAAACGGAGAGGCACCATGGTTTCTCCAGTTCTCTGGTTGCCTTGATAATAGTATTCTTAATCAGGTTATCTATGGTCTCCTCGCCCAGCCTTATTCTGGCCTTGAATGTCTTATGGACACAGTGCTCGGACCAGGTCTGAGCCAGGGTCTCCATCTCGGCATCGGTGGGGTTGCGCCCCTGCTTGAGGAAGTAGGCGGTGATGGCCTTAAGCTCATCGTCGCTAAAGCCGAACTGCTGTCCCGCCTGGTTTAGTTCTAGCTCTCTCAGGGCGAATCGATAGCGGGGGTTTTCCGGAAACCCTGATGGCTCATCGCTGACTGTGTGCTGAATAATCGGGTTTACCAGCAGCTTGCTGCTGATAGCCTCTAGCTGTGAAATGTCCAGCCGCCCGTCGATCAGGTATCTTCGGGCGGTCTTAATTGCCCTGACCCCGGTTATCCCCAGGTCGTTGAGCGCTTTGCGGATGGTAGCCTCAATCGGGTCGGTAACCCCGGCGTTGTAGGCGACCTCAATACTGTGCTGATTAGGACCAATCTCGCCCTCGAGGTGGAGGGACTCTCCATACCAGTATTCCTGAGTCACCGGGTCAGCGAGTAAACGGGAGCAGATAAGCTCCAGCTGGTCCTGGGCAAGCTCGGCGTCCAGCCAGTAGATGTCAGCCACACGGACATGGGAGACCGAGGTTATGCCCAGGTCATGGATGTCCTTGACCAGCCCCAGACCCCTGGCGTCAGGCTGGTGTTTTTTCAAACGGACCTCGACTCTATGCATAACGTTATCCTACTGTGATATCGGGAAGTATCTAGAGTGGCAACTTCGCCCCGCCGGTATCACCGGAAGAGCATCCCTCTTGAATGACAGGAAAGACATACTATTCAGTTAGCAGCCCGGTTACTATCTCGTTTATCTCCCGTCCGTCCGCTTTTCCTTTAAGACGGGCCATAATTATGGGCATTACCTTGCCCTTATCGCGGGGTCCCTGCGCGCCTGCTTCTTCAATGACCTGGCGGGCCTCGGCGATAATCTCATCCCGGGATAATTGTCGGGGTAAATACTCCTTGAGGATGGCCAGCTCAGCCTCTTCCCGGGCTACCAGGTCCGGGCGGACTCCCAGCTTGAAGGCCTCGATGCTCTCGTTGCGCTGCTTGATCTCTTTGGCGACAACGCCCAGAATATCCGGGTTGTCCAGGCTGCCCCGTTTAGCAATCTCAGCATTCTTAACTGCGGCCAGGAGCAGACGGAGTGTGGAACGCCTGACATTATCCCGGTCCTTCATTGACTGCCACAGGTCGGCTTCCAGCTTTTCTTTAAGGTTCGCTTCCATCTCTAACCCTCATGCCTGCTGACTTCAACGATAATGATCAGAAGATAAAGGAAATGATGCTGGTAAGGCGTAACGCAGGATTGATTAATCAATCCTATTTTAGTTGGCACGGGCTACCCTGTCAAGGACAAGGGCTATCCTTAGTAGTGATGCAACACTCTGACCCGGATTCTTGCCCACGGAGAGTAGCGGTTGCTCCGGACATTTTTCCGGCATAAGATGTTGTTAGCGGTGGTATCTCTTCAGTATCTCGCGGGCGGCTATCACTCCTGAGGCCGATGCCTGGATTAGACCGCGGCTGACCCCGGCACCATCGCCGGCGGCAAAAAGGTTGCTTACCTCGGTCTCAAGGCCGGAGCTTAAGTGGGGTCGGAAGGAGTAGAATTTGACTTCTACTCCGTAGAGCAGGGTACTTTTGTCAGTTACTCCCGGCGCCAGTTTGTCCATCGCTTCGAGCATCTCGATGATTCCGGTAAGGTGGCGGTAGGGAAGAACAAAGCTGAGGTCACCCGGAGTAGCCTCCTTCAGGGTTGGTTGTACGATACCCCGCTCGATACGGGCGGTTGTGGAGCGGTGACCTCCCATCAGGTCGCCCAGCCGCTGCACCAGTACTCCGCCGCTGAGAATATTGGCCAGTCCGGCCAGATACTTGCCGTAGGCAATCGGTTCCCGGAACGGCTCGGTGAAGTCTGTGCTGACCAGCAGAGCGAAGTTGGTGTTGCTGCTGTTAGGATTGGCGTAGCTGTGGCCGTTGACTGTAGTTACGGGGTTGGTACCGCCGGTGGTCTCCATGGTGACCTCGCCGGCCGGGCACATGCAGAAGGTTCGTATACGGTCGTCAAAGCTTGTCGAGAAAAACTCCAGTTTTGCCTCGTATAGTACGCTGGTCAGTTCTTCCATTACGGCTACCGGTAACTCTACCCTGACCCCGACATCAACCGGGTTGTTATGTACCGTTAGATTAAGCAGTTTTGCCTGTTTTAGTAGCCAGTCAGATCCTTCCCGGCCGGGAGCCAGAATCAGATAGTCGCAGTCAACTCTCTCTCCGCCGGTGGTTTCAATCCCTTTGATTTTACCGCTATCTACGATGATTGAGGCTGCCGCTGTTTCGAGTTTAAACTCCAGTCGTGACATCAGGTAGTCACGCATCTCTCTGAGCACAGAGCGGCAGCGCTCGGTACCCATATGGCGGAGTGGTACCGGTATCAGGTGCAGTCCGGCCAGAGATGCCTGGCGGCCTAGCCGGGCAATATCATCACCTACGCCGTATAGCCGGTCGGGAGCACCGAACTTGAGGTATATCTCATCGACGTATTTAATCAGGGCCTGGGTATCATCCTCACCAAGGTATTCCCTGAGGTGTCCTCCCACCTGTGATGAGAGTGTCAGCTTGCCGTCGCTGTAGGCACCGGCCCCGCCCAGACCACAGACCAGGTTACTGCGCTTGTCGATATCACTCCCCTTCTCAATGAGCAGGATGCTGGGGCGTGATGACTGCGAAAGCTCTAAAGCGGCGAAAATCCCTGCCGGTCCGCCGCCGACAACAATAATATCGTATTTCTTGTTCATCTTACTTAAGCAGTGATATTTTATAACCGGTGAATTAAGCCGTCAAGAAATGAGGCTTGTCTTCCCGGTTGGTTAAGGTGTCTGATACTTGGCGCCGTTAATTAAGCACGGTATAATGGTGATATTTGGATGGGAAGCGGGACCAGTATTTCGGAAGAGGGACGGAGGAAAAACTTGTCAGTAGATGTGGGCTCGCTGCGCAAGATTCTTAGTCTTGAGCAGCAGAAGGGGTACTCGGATTCATCAGTAATTGGTGGCCTGGATCAGTTTCTCCGCCGCTGGATGGGACAGGCAGGTGGGTCGTTTAGTGTTCCCGATCTCCTCACCCGCTCCGGCGGGCTTAATCTGGTCAATCATGGCTACTCCTCTCTAAATCAGGGCCAGCGTGCTGAGTGGGTAGAGGGTATGCTGACCTTGCTGGCTGAACTTGAGGAGCAGGAAGGGCGTAAGGAGAAACCCGCAGTGCCTCCCCTGGTAAGGCGTACCGCGGTGAGTCCGAAAAAGAAGGTGATGGCCGCTGGTAGGTCTGTGGATTTACCGGTTACCGTGGTTAAGGGTGTTAGCTCGGGACTAGCCGCCAAGTTTAAAAAGCTGGGTGTCAGTACGGTGCGTGACCTTCTTTATTTCTTCCCCCACCGACATATTGATTACAGCCAGGGGAAACATATCTCACAGCTTATCGAAGGTGAAGAAGCAACGGTGGTTGCCAATGTCTGGCAGGCCCAGGAGGTCAGACTGGGCGGCCGGCGCAGTACGGAGGCCGTTGTCGGTGATGAGACGGGTAATGTCCGAGTGGTATGGTTCAACAACCCATACCTGGCTAAGAAGCTGGCGACCAACACCCGGATAGTTATCAGCGGGCGGGTGGGATTGTTTAACGGCAGGCATGTCTTTGAATCGCCGGAGTGGGAGCAGGTCGGAGATGAAGACCTGGTTCACACCGGGCGTCTGGTTCCGATCTATCCTCTGACCTCGGGTTTACACCCCCGTCAGGTGAGAAAGCTGATGAAAGAGGTCGTTGACCGGTGGGGATTGCTGCTTGAAGAATTCTTACCTCAAGGGGTGCGGAAGCGGCATAAGCTTCTCGATTTGGTCCGGGCGATAGGTCAGGCGCACTACCCTGATGATGAAGCGCTTAAGGACCGGGCTCGGCTTCGCCTTGCTTTCGACGAGCTTTTTCTTCTCCAGTTGGGTGTGTTGAGTAAGAAGCGTAATTGGCAGGAGGGCCAGCCGGGTAATCCTTTCAATATCGACGTGGCAGTGTTGGATGCCTTTCTCCAGTCTCTCCCCTTCGAACTAACCCCGGCTCAGCAGAGAGTGCTTCAGGAGATAATGGCTGATCTGGAGCGGGCACGGCCGATGTCCCGTTTATTGCAGGGTGAAGTGGGCAGTGGCAAGACAGTAGTGGCGACCGCCTCCTTACTGATGGCGGCGGTTAACGGCTATCAGGGAGCTTTGATGGCACCCACGGAGATTCTGGCCGAGCAACACCTGACTACTATCCGGAAGCTTCTATCCGGGGTGAGCGGTGAGGAGAGACAGGAAGAATATTTCTTCCGCTATTCCGGCCGGTTTGGTCGTCCTATCAGTGTAGCGCTTTTGATTGGTGATATTAACCTGAAGAAGAAGGAGAAGCTTAAACAGCGTATCGCGGATGGGGAAGTGGACATTATTATCGGGACTCACGCCCTGATTCAGAAGGGGGTGGTCTTCTCCCGGTTGGGACTGGTGGTGATAGACGAGCAGCATCGCTTTGGTGTTGCCCAGCGCTCGGCAATCCGGCAGAAAGGTTTTAACCCGCACGTCCTGGTGATGACGGCCACGCCCATTCCCCGTACGCTGGCCCTGACCCTGTACGGCGACCTTGACCTGTCGGTCATTGATCAGTTGCCTCCCGGGAGACAGGTGATAAAAACAAAGTGGCTTAAGCCCGAACAGCGGAATAGCGCCTACAACTTTCTGCGCCGTCAGGTGGCCGGGGGCCGTCAGGCGTTTATTCTCTGTCCCCTGGTAGAGGAATCGGAGGCGATCCAGGCCAGGGCGGCGATTGCCGAGTATGAGCACCTCTCCCGGGACGTCTTCTCCGAGTTCAAGCTGGGTCTGCTCCACGGACGGATGACGGCAGCGGATAAGGATAAGGTGATGCGGCGTTTCCGCTCCGCCGAGCTGGATATTCTGGTCTCAACCCCGGTAATTGAGGTTGGTATAGATGTACCCAATGCTACGGTAATGATGGTGGAGAGCGCCGACCGTTTCGGCCTGTCGCAGCTGCACCAGTTCCGTGGTCGGGTGGGGCGGGGGCAGGAGCAGAGCTATTGTATGCTGCTGGCACATGACCCTTCTGAGGTAAGCAGGGAGAGGCTTGGTGTCATAGAGAGGGTCCAGGACGGTTTTGCCCTGGCTGAAGAAGACCTCAAGCTCAGGGGGCCCGGTGAGTTTTTCGGTACCAGGCAGAGCGGGCTGCCCGATCTGAAAATGGCTAAGCTCTCCGATGTCGCTCTGCTCGAAATGGCCCGCAGTGAGGCGATCAGGATCTTTGAGATAGACCCCGGTTTTGAAAAGCCCGAGCATCATCTGCTGGTCAAGGAGCTGGCCCGGGTCTGGCCTGCCGAGGGTGGTGAGTGGAGCTAGGTCCTTGTTGATTAGTATCATGCCTGCCGATGGTGCGGGCTATTCTCCCCAGTTAGCCCTGTGTTATAATTCGAACGTACAGTTAGCCTGAAATAACCTAAAAAAGGGCGCTCGGGTAGGGAGGCTGAAGCTAAACTTCCATGACTTTCATGATTAAAGATAAGCTGGTTGAGCTGCTGACACAGGCGGTGACCGAAGCCCTGGAACAGGGCAAGCTGTCGCTGGTGAGCTTGCCTCCGGTAACGGTAGAACATCCCCAGAATGAGGAGCATGGCGATTATGCCTCGAGCCTGCCCCTAAAATTGGCCCGGGCAGCCTCGGTCAAGCCGCTGGCGATAGCCGAGGATATCGCCGCTTCTATCGTTCCCGGTCCGGAGATCGGTACTGTTCGAGTGATGCCGCCCGGTTTTATCAATTTTACCCTTAAGGCAGATTGGTTGACCGCGCAGGTAGACTCAATCCTTGAAGCCGGTGATACTTATGGCAACGTTGGCCTGGGAGAGGCCAGGCGGGTACAGATAGAGTTCGTCAGCGTCAACCCCACCGGGCCGCTTCATGTCGGGCATGGCCGTGGCGCTATTCTGGGCAGTGTCTTAGCCAGCGTACTTACTGCCGCCGGCTATAGCGTGGAGAAGGAATATTATATTAATGACGCCGGCGCCCAGACAAGGGCCTTTGCCCGTTCACTCTATGCCCGTTATCAGCAGCAATTGGGCGTTAGCGTCGAAGTGCCTGCCGACGGCTATGTGGGAAACTATATGATTGACCTGGCTAAGGAGATTGTTGCTGGGGAGGGGGATAGGTTTCTTGTTCTCCCCGAACCGGAGGCGGTTTCGGGTTTAGGACAGCTTGGGCTGGACAGGATGATAAGGCAGATCAGGGCCGATCTTGAGGTATTGGGGGTGACTTTCGATATCTGGTTCAGCGAGCAGAGCCTCTATGACGGGGGGCAGTACGAGAAGGTTAGGTCAATCCTCGAGGAGGGTGGCTATATCGCTGAAAAGGAAGGAGCTACCTGGTTTATCTCTACCGCACTGGGTGAGGACAAGGACAATGTCATCGTGCGTGGTGACGGTTCACCAACCTATTTTGCTGCCGATATCGCCTACCACTATAACAAGTTTATTGAGCGCCGTTTTGACAGGGTGATCGATATCTGGGGGGCTGACCACCAGGGGCATGTCTCGCGAATGAAGGCTGTTCTCGGTGCCTTGGGGGTTGATCCGGAACGGCTGGGGGTGATAATCACACAACTGGTCACTCTACGCCGCGGGGATGAACTGGTGCGGGTTTCCAAACGTAGCGGCGATATCATTACCCTGCGTGAGGTGATCGATGAGGTGGGGACTGATGCCTGCCGTTTTTTCTTCTTGTCCCGCTCGGCGAATAGCCAGATGGACTTTGATCTGGAGTTAGCCAAGAAGCAGTCGGCGGATAATCCTGTCTACTATGTGCAGTATGCTCATGCTCGCATCGCCAGCATACTTCGCCTGGCCCGGGAGAGCGGGATCGATTTTCGCGACGGCGATGTTTCACTGCTTACCACCGAGCCCGAGTTGACCCTGATAAGGAAGATGCTGCTTCTACCGGAGGTGGTCGAGGTGGTCGTGAGTACCCTGGAGCCCCATCACCTTGCCTATTATGCACAGGAACTGGCTACCGTATTCCACGGTTTTTATACGCAGTGTCGTGTTGTTTCCCGGCATGAGGAGTCGCTGAGTAAAGCCCGTCTCAAACTGGTAGCGGCAGCCCAACTGGTTCTGGCGAGAGCTCTTCACCTTATGGGTATGACGGCGCCGGAGACGATGTGATTGGATGACCGCTGTCGGATTCAGGAGTCGGTCTTAATCAGGGGTTACCCTGCCGTTTAATGGATAACCCAATCAAGGTAAGTTGAATACGATTTAAGGGGGAACCAGCGGTATGAAGAAGCGTGTTTTTTCCGGGGCCCGTCCGACCGGAAGGCAGCACCTGGGCAATTACCTGGGTGCGATACAGAATTACGTTAACCTTCAGGAAGAATATGATTGTGTCTATTGTATCGTTGATATCCATGCCTTGACTACGCTGGAGGACACCAGCTCCCTGCAGTGGAATATCCGTGAGATGATGCTGGACTGGCTGGCGGCCGGTCTCGATCCCAGGAAGAGCATCCTTTTTGCCCAGTCTCATGTACCTGAGGTTACCGAGCTGCATACCCTGCTCAGCATGGTTACTCCCCTGAGCTGGCTGCTCAGGGTGCCTACCTTTAAGGAGAAGGTCAAACTGCAGCCGCAGAATGTAAACTACGGCCTGGTCGGCTACCCCGTCTTGATGACGTCCGATATTGTGCTCTATAAGGCTGAAGCTGTCCCCGTAGGCGAGGACCAGCTGCCCCACCTGGAGCTGGCCAGGGAGATTGTCCGTCGCTTCAATAATCTCTTTGGCGATACCTTCCCTGAGCCTGAAGCTAAACTTACCACTTTTCCCATGGTACTCGGGCTGGATGGTAAAGATAAGATGAGTAAACAGATCGGCAACGATATTGAACTGGCTCTCTCTGAGGAGGAGACGGCAGCCCGGGTAATGGAAGCGGTGACCGATCCGGCACGACGCTATCGCAGTGATCCGGGACACCCCGAAATATGTAATATTTTCCGGCTTCACGGGTATTTCAACCCGTTCCAGCAGGATGACCTGGCCGTGCAGTGTCGCTCTGCCGGAATTGGCTGTGTTGACTGCAAGAAGAACCTGGCGGGGGAGATTAATGATACCCTCAGGTCATTCCGGGAAAAGCGGGCGGAGCTGGCTGGTAAACCTAAGTATATCAATGAAGTGCTTGCTGACGGTGCCGCCCGGGCTCGGGTTATTGCCCGGGAGACTCTCAGGGAAGTAAAGGGGAATATGGGGCTTCTTTAACTCCCGACCAGCTCGGTTATCGACCACTGTTGATCGGTCTTGTTGTAGTAGAGCCTGAACCGCTTGTCGTCCGTAGTCTTGATCTGGAAGAGTCTTATCCCCGGTTCCTGCCAGGCCTTTTCTATCTTATCAATATCATAGGTTACCCCCTGCCACTCGAAAGACTTGGGCCTTTCCGCGTAGGTATGGCCGGAGTAGCAGGTGACCTTAACCGTACTATTCTTCACCTATTGTCTCCTTGGTTTACCATTAAATATTCGGCTTTTGTTTGTGCCAGTCAGTTGCCTGTTCAAAGGCATAGGCAATCTTGAGGATGGTCTCCTCACTGAAGGGCTTGCCGATTATCTGCATGCCGATTGGCAGCCCCCCGGTAAATCCGGCCGGAATGGAGATAGCCGGTAAGCCGGCGATATTTATCGGTAGTGTACAGACATCGCTTAAGTACATCTGGAGGGGGTCCTCCGCCTTGTCGCCGATTCTGAAGGGGACGGTGGGTGATGTTGGTGTTACCAGGGCATCGAACTTTTCAAAGGCCTGGTCGAATTCCCGGCGTATCAGGGTGCGCACCTTCTGCGCCT
>DIFA01000004.1:49573-80514 GCA_002418895.1 Dehalococcoidia bacterium UBA5760
GCGTAGGTGCCCAGCATGATGCGCCTTTTTACCTCAGGACCAAAGCCGTATTGCCGGGTTTTCTCCAGTGCTTCCCACATATTGTCGGTCTCGGAGTAGGAGAAGCCGTACTTCACCCCGTCGTAGCGGGCTAGATTGGCAGAGGCCTCCGAGGGGGCAATCACGTAGTATGCTGCCAGGGCATAGGAGGTGTGGGGTAAAGACACTCCCCAGTCTGCCCTTGCTCCCAAATCCTCCAGCTTGCTGACTGCGGCTCTTATTGCTGCGGCTACCTCTACCTGCATCCCTTCGATAAAGTACTCCTTGGGCACGCCGATACGGATTCCATTAAGCTCGGTAGCCAGACACCGGGTATAATCGGGGACGGGATGGGGTACTGAGGTGGAATCTCTGGGGTCATAGCCGGCGATGGTGTTTAGCACCAGAGCACAATCGGTAACGTCCCGGGTCAGCGGTCCGATCTGGTCCAGGGAGCTGGCAAAAGCAACCAGTCCATATCGGCTCACCCTGCCGTAGGTGGGTTTCATACCGGTAACACTGCAGAAGCCGGCCGGCTGGCGGATACTGCCTCCGGTATCTGAGCCCAGGGCATAGAAAGCTTCGCTGGCGGCTACTCCTACCGCCGAGCCTCCGCTGCTGCCGCCGGGTACGCGCTCCAGGTCCCAGGGGTTATGAGTGGGGAACAGGGCGGAGTTCTCCGTGGAAGAGCCCATGGCGAATTCATCCATATTTGCCTTACCGACAATTACCGCCCGGGAACCGTTCAGCTTTTCCACCACGGTGGCATCGTAGGGCGGCACAAAGTTCTCCAGCATCCTCGACGAGCAGGTGGTGCGCACTCCCTTGGTGCACATGTTATCCTTGATTATTACCGGTATTCCGGTCAGGGGATTCGAATCACCCGAGGCGATAAGCCGGTCTGCCTGTTCAGCCTGGGACAGCGCCAGCTTGTCGGTAATGGTGACCAGGGCGCTCACCTTAGGTTCTACCTGCTGTATTCGTTCCAGGCAGGCTCTGGTCAGCTCAACCGAGGAAACCTGTCCGGTCTTTAGTAACTCGTGCGCTTTGTGTATGGTCAACCGGGTAGGGTCTAGTATGACACTCACCTCATCCCTGTCTACTTATGTGTCGCCGAGGACAGCCCGTACTTTGAAGAAGTCCCCGTCCTTCCGGGGCGCATTGGCCAGGACCATGTTCTGAGGTAGGGAGTCGGCCACATCATCACCGCGAAGTACGTTTTCGAGCGTAATGGGGTGGGTGGTGGGAGGTACGCCGGTAGTATCTACCTGCTGCAGTATTTCAAAGCTCTCCAGGATATGGGACAACTGGTCCTTAAACCGGCCTACCTCGGCTTCAGACAGGCCCAGCCGGGCCAGGATGGCAATACGCAGTACCTCTTCAGGACCAAGCCTCACTATTTACCTCTTACCTCACTCATTGTTAAGCTGTCTACGGCAGACGACTTCTCTCGAATTGCACTGGCTAATTATAGCATCCAGATTTGGGTGTCGGCAACAGAGGCGGTCCTGATATAATAGATGTGGTGCCAAGATGAAAGAAAAGTCCCGAATTATGTTGACCATTCTGGTTACTCTACTGGAAGAGATTGCTCTGGTAATCTTTATCTTTTTGGGTCTGCCGATGCTGGGGGTTGAGGTTCCGTTGGGTGGTCTGATTGCCATGATGTCGGGTATAGCTACCTATGGTATTATCTCTTATCGGCTGGGCGGTCGGGTGTTGCGGAAAAAGCCGGTGGCTGGTCTATCCGATATGGTCGGCATCCGGGGGAAGGTGGTAAAAAACCTGGCTCCGGTAGGTACCATTAGAATCGGCAGTGAGCTCTGGGACGCCAAAACTGAAGATCAGGAGATTGAGAAGGGTAAGGAAGTCATCGTGATAAAGCGTGATGGGCTTAAGCTTATCGTGCGTAAGGATAGCCTTCGTGACGCCGTAGAAGACCACACCCGGCTTTGATGCTACTCTTCAAGCCCGGTTTTCTTTCCCATCATTGATGGGGGTTCGGGAAAAACAGTTTGACTTAACTCTGTTTAATACCTGATAATGTATTCTTAGACTGTATATGCGGAAAGGGGGATAGTGTATGTAAATAGTTTTTGTGACAGAGTATAATCTAATAAGTATATTCTAATATAAGTGATTAGTGTTAATTAAGCATATTACGGAGGCTACTTTTGTGAAAAAGAAAAGGTTATGGGTTCTACTTGGTAGCATCGTCTTGATATTGACGTTGGCTTCGGCCTTACCTTTGCTCAGCGGGTGCCAGTCATCTCAGCCGCAGATGTACAAGATTGGCATCACTCAGATAGTTACCCACCCGGCCCTGGATGCCAATCGCCAGGGCTTTATCGATCAGATGACCGAAGAGGGTTTTGTCGAGGGAGTGGATGTGACATATGATTCCGATACCGCTGAAGGCGATATGTCTATCGCAGCTTCTATTGCCCAGAAGTTCGTTTCCGAGAAGGTGGCTCTGATTCTGGCTATAGCCACGCCCACCGCGCAGGCCTCTGTCGAGGCGGCTAAGGGCACAGATATACCGATAGTCTTCGGTTCCGTTACGGACCCGGTGGCGGCAGGACTGGTCGACGGCTGGGATAATCCGGGGGGAAATGTGACCGGTATCAGCGACTGGGCTGATATCGCCACTCAGATACAGTTGGTCCTGGATATTTGCCCTGAATGCAAAAACCTGGGTACAGTCTACAATGCCGGTGAGGTAAACTCCAAGGTTCAGATAGATGAGCTCAAGGAGATTGCTCCTGGTCTGGGTATAGAGAGTATTGTCGAGGCTACGGTAGCGGCATCGGCGGATGTTCTTGCCGCGGCACAGTCACTGGTGGGCAGGGTTGATGCCATCTGGATTCCTACGGATAATACGGTGGTCTCCGGTTTCGAGGCGGTGGTAAAGGCCTGCGAGGATAATCAGATACCTCTCTTCGCTGCCGATACGGCTACGGTGGAGAGGGGTGCTATCGGTACTCCCGGCATTGACTATTATGTCTTGGGTCGGGAGTGTGGTAAGATAGCTGCCCGTATCCTTAGGGGTGAGAACCCGGCTGATATTCCGGTTAAGAAGGTACCGATGACAGACCTGTACCTCAATCCGGCGGCAGCAGAGAGGCTGGGGGTGACTATCCCGCAGTCCGTGTTGGATAGGGCTACCGAAATAGTTACCGAATAAAACCATACGGAGTTAATCTGCCGAATAACCAAGCGGTCCGCTTGGTTATTCGGCGTTTGAGCTTCAGGGGAGGCGATTTTGGATGTTGGCGGCCTGCTGTCCGTATCCTTATACGAAGGCCTGGTCTTCGGACTGCTTACAATAGGTGTTTATCTAACCTTTCGTGTTCTTGCTTTCCCCGATCTAGGCGTAGATGGTAGTTTTCCTCTGGGTGGTGCCATTGCTGCCGTGCTTATTGTCGCTGGCGCCAATCCTTTTCTGGCGACACTGGCTGCCTTTGGCAGTGGCCTTTGTGCCGGACTGATAACCGGACTGCTCAATACCAAGCTCAGGATAAGCGCCCTGCTCTCCGGTATCCTGATGATGGTGGCACT
Source organism: Dehalococcoidia bacterium UBA5760 (assembly GCA_002418895.1). GTDB lineage: Bacteria > Chloroflexota > Dehalococcoidia > Dehalococcoidales > UBA5760 > UBA5760. The sequence continues at coordinate 53,150 of DIFA01000004.1, forward strand.
ATACTCGGTAAACCTGAGGATTATGGGTGGGGGGAATGTGCCGCTGCTTCGTGATGTCACCAGTTTCGATCTGGTAGCGCAGATTCTGGGCGTTCGCGGTGGTATGGCCTTGTCAATTGCCTTCGTACTACTGGTGGTCGCTATTTTTGTGACCGGGCTGAACTGGTTTTTGCGTACTGAGATAGGGTTATCGCTAAGGGCCACCGGCGATAACGAGCAGATGGTACGTGGTCTGGGTGCCTCTACTAATAGAAACGTGCTTTTAGGTTGTGCTATTTCCAATGGCTTGGTCGCCCTAGCCGGTGCCCTGGTCGCTCAGAATCAAGGCTTTTCTGATGTGGGGATGGGGATTGGCATGATTGTAATGGGTTTGGCTGCGGTGATAATTGGTGAAGGGGTCTTCCGTCCTCGGGGAATTACTTCAATTCTGCTGTCCTGTCTGGGCGGTACCTTTCTCTATCGCTTATTCATCAACATCGCTCTCAGGCTGGGTATGGCCCCGGGCGATCTAAAGTTGATTACGGCAATTTTGGTTGTGGTTGTTCTGGCGATTCCGTTTATCCGTAAAAAAATACGTGGCGAGTGGATGCCGCCGGCGGCGCGAATGTGAGGAGAGGGCTGTGAAAACTGGTGAAGCTAAGAAGCCTGGTATACTCCAGCTTAGAGGGGTGAGGAAGGTATTCGCCCGGGGTACTATCGATGAGGTAAAGGCCCTGGATGGGATTGATCTGGTGGTATACGAACGAGATTTTATCACTATTATCGGCAGCAACGGGGCGGGAAAGTCCACGCTGCTTAACATTGTTGCTGGCGTTTATCCTCCGGAGAGGGGGGGGCGGGTTGTTATCGGCGGTGTTAATGTCACTAATCTGAAGGAGTATAAGCGGGCTGCCTATGTCGGCCGGGTGTGGCAGCAGCCTGAGGCAGGAACGGCGCGTAACCTCAGCATTGAGGAGAACCTTTCCCTGGCCCTGCTCCGGGGCCAGCCGAGAGGGCTGAAGCTGGCTATTAACAGGCAGCGGAGGCAGCTGTTCCGTGAAGCGCTGGCTGTACTCGGACTTGGTCTGGAGGACAGGCTGAACACTCCGGTAGGCACCCTTTCCGGCGGGCAGAGACAGGCTTTAGCCCTGGTTATGGCTACCATAAGCAGGCCGACTATCCTGTTGCTCGATGAGCACATCGCCACACTGGATCCGAAGACCGCCCAGACGGTGCTCCAGCTAAGTGACATGATTATCGAGCGGGAAAAGATGACCGCGATAATGGTTACCCACAATATGGAGACCGCTCTTAACTACGGTAATAGACTGGTTATGATGCATAAGGGCAGGATTATTGTGGATATCGGTGAGAAGGACAAGAAGACGCTCAGCGTTGCTGACCTGGTAACCGCCTTCGGGCGGGCGGCCGGGGAGCAGTTCAACGACGATTCTATCCTGCTAAGTGACAGCTGAGGAATCCGGGTCCCGCTTCCTGACGGAGGCGGTTTTCTACGGGCTACCCTCGAAGGGTGGCCACCAGCCTGTCAGTGTTAAGCAGCAACTCCAGGGCAGCATTAATATCGGTGACTACCACGTCGGCTCCCGTTATAGCGGTAACGGATGCGCCTTCCCTGCCGATAATACCGATGCCGATGGCGGCCCCTGTCAGCATGGCGGTATCGTTGGCGCCGTTGCCAATGCAGATAGTCTTGTCCCGGCCCAGTTTCTCCACCAATGCCAGCTTTTGAGCAGCTTCCTCTCCTTTTTTCACCAGGTGTATTTCAGCCTTCAGCTTCTTTATTAAGCTGGAAGCGCTGCCGAATGTATCCGCAGAAACGACGAACAGCTTCAGTAGTCCGTCAAGCCTTCGCAGCCTATCCTCTACACCTTCAATGAGCTCACCGTCCAGTGCAATGGTGCCGTTCATATCCAGAACCAGATTGCTTAGCCTGTAGTTTCCTCTGCCGGGGATAGTTATCGTTATCAATCTATTCCTATCTTATTACAATCTTGCCCTTCGGCTCGGCGATCACCTCACCGATAATGGCTGCCTCGGCTGTCCCCCTGCCGTGCAGACTCCGGAGCAGTCTTTCGGCTTGAGCGGATGGTGTTGAGATGAGCAATCCCCCTGAAGTCTGGGCATCAAAGAGAATGAGCAACAAGTCATCCGGGGTGTCGGCTGCCACCTCTACCATAGAGGAGCGGAACTCCCTGTTGCGGTATGTACCGCCCGGAACCAGCCCCATTGCGGCAAACTCTCTTACCTCCGGGAGGAGCGGTACCGCCTTAGAGTAGATTACCATGCCAACATCGGCACCTTCAATCATCTCACAGGCATGACCCAGCAGGCCGAATCCGGTAACGTCAGTACAGGCATTAACTCCGGCTTCCATCATCAGCTCTGAGGCTATTCTGTTTAGGGTGGACATACACCGTACTGCTTGATCGATTGCCTCTTTACCGGCTATAGCACCCTTTGCGGCGGTATTTATTATTCCGGTGCCCAGCGGCTTGGTCAGGATGAGCCGGTCGCCTGCTCTGGCCCCGCTGTTGAAGACTACTCTGGCCGGGTTGATGGTGCCGGTAATGGAGAGCCCGTATTTCAGTTCCTGGTCATCTACACTGTGGCCGCCGACCAGGACGACCCCGGCCTCCCTTATTTTGTCCAGCCCCCCGGCTAAGATTTGCTTCAGTACCGAGATATCCATCGTCTTTACCGGAAAGCAGACGATGTTCATTGCGGTCAGCGGTTTGCCGCCCATAGCATAGACGTCGCTTAAGGCATTGGCGGCAGCGATCTGCCCGAAGTCGTAGGGGTCATCGACAATAGGGGTGAAGAAATCGAGGGTCTGTACTATGGCCAGCTCGTCGTTTAGCTTATAGACGCCAGCATCCTCACACTTCTCCACACCTGCTAGCAGGTTTGGGTCGGTAGTAAGCGGTAATTCACACAATGCTTTCGCTAGGTCACCCGGACCTATCTTACAAGCTCAACCGGCGCCGCGAACGGTTTCGGTGAGACGTGGTACCTTTGGTCGCTCTTCCATTTTCTACCTCCCCAATAGATATAAGTACGAAGATGGATTAGGTGCAGGTTACTAAACACCTTTATCACCCAGATAGTTGATGGTATCAAATTCCACCTGTGCCTTATCCAGCACAGACTTTACCTCTTCCTGATAGCTCCAATCAAACCGTAAGGCGATACCGCAGTCGCTGGAGAACTGCCGCGGTGTCGGTATGAGATTGATAGAATATCGTTCCCCTATTAGCAGCTTCTCTGCACGCATGACTGCCGAAGTGGTATGAAAAAGCACTACCCCATATCGCATCATGACTTTACGATTTTCCTTATTGCCTCTACCGTCTCTTGAACTTCGCTCACAGTGGTAAAAACGCCAAGTGAAAGCCGCACCGTTCCTTCAGGAAATGATCCTATCGTTTTATGCGCTGCCGGCGCACAATGCAGCCCTACCCGTGATAATATACCATATTCCTCATCCAATATCAGTCCTATCTCCGAAACGTGTTTTCCATCAATCTTAAAAGAAACGATTGCTACCGAAAGGTCAGTATCGGTAGTTCCATATATAATCACTCCCGGAAGAGCGGACAGACCGTCGATGAGCGTCCGGCGGAGCTTTTTCATATTATCCCGTATTTCTGATATTCCTCTGTCCATTATCCACTTTAAGCCGGCGCCAAGACCGGCAATTCCGATCAAATTAGCCGTGCCGCTCTCAAATTTATCGGGGAGGTTCTCGGGCTGCTCCTCTGACTCGGAGCGGCTACCCGTACCTCCGCATATTAGCGGTTCTATCTGTGAAACGTTAACATTGTTATTTATGACCAACCCTCCGATGCCAGGAGGGCCCTGCAACTCTTTGTGACCGGTGAATGCCAGAAGGTCAATCCATGAGGCCCGCATATCTATGGGTATGACTCCAGCCGCCTGGGCAGCGTCCACCAGCAGCAAAGTGCCGGCTTGATGAGCGATTGTGGCAATTTCATTAACCGGTAACAGCGTTCCTACCACATTACTGGCATGGGTCATCACAATAAGTTTTGTGCCTGGTGTGAGTGCCCTGTTAATGTCTCTAATGTCGATACTACCGTTGGTAGAACACGGGATGATGCTGAGACGAATGCCCTGTTTTTCCAGACTGCGTAGCGGACGCATTACTGCGTTATGTTCCATAGAGCTGGTGACCACATGATCGCCGGGTTTCAGTATCCCCTTGAGAGCCAGGTTGATGGCATGAGTGGCATTGCTGGCGAAGATTACCCGTAACGGGTCTGAGCTACCGAAAAAGCGGGCTACCGCTTCTCTGGTATCGTATATTACCCTCGCCGCTGCGATTGAGAGCCGATGCCCGGAGCGACCGGGGTTGCCCCCGGCACGCTCCATAACTTCGGTCATCGCTTTTAATACTTCCGGCGGCTTCGGCCATGATGTTGCCGCATTATCAAGATAAATCATTTCGTAAGCACAATCCGGTAACTACTATCAGGTTTCTCTTGAACGGTCACCGCCCAGCCGGAATTCTTACCCAAACGGGAAACGTTCTCACGCGCGGTGTCGGAATCCACCAGCACTGTAACCGTTCCCTTACCCGTTTTTTGTATTGCCAGGCGGACCAGCATGGCCGGCTGAGGGCAGGACAGCCCCCGTGCATCAATACTTCTTAACTCACTCATTAGGCGCCTCCTAACAACTTTGTATCTCGCATTGTCAGCCCGATAATAACACAGACCACTATGCCAATGATGACAATCGCCGGGCCATAAAGACCCGGTCCGCTTGCCGAGCTGGCTATGCCGAAGTTATGGGCGAAGCCGGCACCGGCTAGCATTCCGGTAACAAAGACCGCAGCGTCGCCGTCGCCTTCTCCGGTCAAAAAGAACTGCCTCCCGGGACAACCGCCGGCCAGTGTGAAAGCAAGACCGGCGAGCACCATACCTCCGAAGTTCCACAGCGAGTTTGTGTGAGCTATCGGCTGATCGGCAAATCCGGGGCTGAACTGGCCGAGTGCCAGGTTAGTGATCACAGCGGCCACAATCAAAGCAATTACACCCTTGAGCAGGTAGTTGTCACGCATCAGTATCGCATCACGAAAGGCACCCACGGTGCAGAAACGGCTGCGCTGTGCCAGGAAACCAATCAGTAGCCCGATACCGAGGGCAATAAATATAGGAGCGTGCTGGCTCCCCGGCCCGCTCGTTGAGAAAAAGATGGGCCCGATGGCATTACCATCGGCATCACGCCCGAACTGAGGGGCTGCCAGTAGCAGAACAAGCATGGCAATCATGACAACAGGCATCACCCAGCCCATGGCCTTGGGCGCCGGCCAGTTGCGACCCAGGCTAAAGCCTGACCTGAGAAAAGCAATTCCGATAACTATACCGACCACGAGACCCAGGATACCAAATATAGCATTCAAATCACCACCACCCAGCCGCAGATAAGCCCGCCACGGACATCCCAGAAATACCAGACCGCCAAAGGAAGCGAAGACACCCAGGATAAAACGGACAAAAGGCGATGATCCGGTACGGGGTTTAAACTCGCGAAAGGCAAGGGCGGCAATCAGTGCCCCGAGAACAAGCCCGACGATCTCCGGTCGGATGTACTGCACCACTGCGGCGCGGTGCAGACCCAGCGCCCCGGCAGTATCCCGGGTGAAGCAAACGACACACATACCCATATTGCCGGGATTGCCGAGTTTAACAAGCACCGGTGCCAGGATACCGACGACAATACCGGTGATAATGGCTCCCCACCGGATCATGAAACCTTTTACACTAGAAGACATGAAAAAACTCCTTTCGTTATGAATTCCGCCCAACTGCACGGAGAACTCACAGCGAAGGAGATCGCGGCCTACCGGAGTAGAGCAGTCACGGAGATGACGCTATGAGCCTGCCATGTATTATTGGTAACAGCCTGTCGGGGATGCACAACGCGCATCACTGGAATATGAAATCACGTGTGGAGATTAAGAACAATCATAGCATCACCTCCTCACATGAGAGCATATTGAAAAAGCTCATCTACAATACTCTCTACTCTCTCGTTTTCGGTTTTACGCCGGGGTGTTATTCCTTGTGCCTTTATACTTCGCCATAGGTTTTGTTCTGACCATCCCGATGAACTCCCGCTTTGAATTTTGATCATTCACCCGGGATGATATAGAATTACGGTAAGTGATTCTATCATAAGCTTTGTTTATGGTCAAGATAAGTTTTCATTATATATAGGAAAGTATGGTATGAATCTGGATTATCTAAAGACCTACCTGGAGGTGATTAAACTGGGAAGCTTCTCAGAGGTGGCTAAGAAGCTCTCTATCAGTCAGCCGGCGGTATCCTTTCAGATACAAAAACTGGAGCATTACCTTGGTGTCCGTCTGCTTGACCGCAGTCAGAAGGCAATTGCTGTGACCGAAGCGGGCAAGCGCTTCCTTCGCTTTGCAGAGGCTGTGGAGGAAGCGCGTGACCATCTCCGGCATGATCTCGACCAACTGCGTGAGGAAGTTAGGGGGAACCTGGTCGCTGCCGCCAGCACTATCCCGGGAGAGTTCCTGCTGCCGCAGCTCTTAGCCGAATTCAGGTTGCTGTATCCTGCGGTAAGTGCCCGCTTGGTAGTCTCCGATTCCCTCCGCGTTATTACCGGCGTCCGTGATGGCACCTGCGAAGTGGGGTTCTGTGGCATTGCCCCGGATGGCCATGACCTGGCATTCTTTAAGATAGCACGGGATAGTATTGTTCTGATTGTTTCTCCGGTGCACCCCTTTGCGGAAAGGAATGAGGTATCCCTGGCAGAGCTGGAGGGAGAGCCATTCATCTTCAGGGAGGAGACTTCGGGAACTCAGCGGAGCCTGCAAACCTGCCTGTCTCGGGCAGGTTTGGATTTAAGGAAGTGGATGCCGAACCTTGTCCTGGGTACTACTCAGGCGGTGGTCTCTGCGGTGGAAACGGGGGTTGGGATTGCCTTCGTCTCCAACCTGGCAATCAAAAAGAGTCTTGCCCTCGGACTGGTCAAAGAAGTCGCGGTTGGTGGTTTAAGGTTAAACCGCGACTTCTTCTGTATCTATCGTAAGGAAAGGATTACATCTCGACTGCTCGAGAAGTTTATCGCTTTTATTCAGGCAAGGGCATTGCCGTTTTGAAATATCGGTGTTATCAGCGCCGTTGGCATAGGTCAACTCGTCTGTAGTTTGGAAGCTACGGATACATTTATCACCCCGGCCGTTATCAGGAAACTAGACCCAGCCGCGCAGCTTCATTGCTTCCACGACACGCTCTACAGCCAAAACGTATGCTGCCTGCCGCATATTTATCTGGTGTGCCCGGCTGGTTTCCAGCACGGAATGATATGCCGTGGTCATTTTCTTGTCAAGCCGCTCGCGGACTTCGGCTTCTTCCCAGGAGTACATGTAGAAGTTCTGAACCATTTCGAAGTACGAAACGGTCACACCTCCCGCATTACACAGGAAATCAGGTATGACGTGAACGCCTTTACGGAATAGAATGTCATCGGCCTCCGGCGTAGTTGGACCGTTGGCCAACTCGGCAACGATCTTGGCCTTGATATCGGGGGCATTCTTATCTGTTATTACATTTTCTATGGCGGCAGGGATAAGTATATCCACGTCAAGTGCCAGTAGTTCTTCCTTGGATATTCGTTCCATACTAGGCAGGTTACAGACCGAGCTTGTTTTAGACTTGCAGGCAAATGCTGCCTCCGGGTCAATCCCAGTTTTACAGCATACCCCGCCTTTGCTGTCACACACCGCTACTGTTTTGGCCCCAAAGATTTCGTGGCATAGTCGGGCTGCATGATATCCGGCATTTCCGTAACCATGTACAGCGATGGTAGCTTTACTCAGGTCAATCCCCAGTGCCTGGGCGGCTTCACGGATGGCATACATACCACCGCGAGCGGTAGCATCACCCCGCCCGGGAGAACCGCCGATAGTCAGTGGCTTGCCGGTAATAACGCCAAATTGTGGCTTCCCGGCTATAACCGAATACTCGTCCATCATCCAGGCCATAATCTGCGGGGTGGTATAAACATCAGGAGCAGGTACGTCTTTCTCCGGCCCGATAAACTGGAATACGCTACGTACGTAGGCCCGACTTAAACGCTCTAATTCACCTATCGACATTTCTTTAGGATTGCAGATGACACCGCCTTTTGCTCCTCCCAGCGGAAGGTCGAGTAGGGAGCATTTCCAGGTCATCCAGGCTGCTAGAGCTCGAACGGTATCGATGGTTTCATCAGGATGGAATCTGATACCGCCCTTGGTGATGCCTCTAGCGTCGTTGTATTGAACCCTGAACCCCTGGAAAACCTTGACCGAGCCGTCTTCCATCCGTACCGGCAGCGAAACATGAAGTTCCCTCATCGGGGTCTTCAGCATCATGGTTACGTCGTGGTCCAGATTTAAGATTCCGGCACAATTGTCTATCTGTTGTTTTACGATGTCAAAAGGATTAATATTCGCCATTTCTTTTCTCTGCTCCTTAATATTATCTCAGATAATTCTCCCGGATTTATTTCTGTTTGTTCTGAGCAAACTGTCTCAAATTGTGGTACTTACGGAAACAGCAAGGTTATTTCTTAATCGCTATCCCCCTTTCCTGCAGGTACTTTTTGGCCTGGGGGATGGAGATTTCGCCGAAGTGAAAGATTGAGGCAGCCAGCACTGCCGATGCTTTACCGGTTACTACTGCCTGGTAGAGATGCTCCAAGGTTCCGGCACCACCGGAGGCGGTAACCGGGATGGCAACAGCCTCGGCGACGGCTCTGGTCATTTCCAGGTCATAGCCTGCCCTGGTACCGTCGGCATCCTTACTGGTGAGCAGAATTTCTGCCGCCCCGAGTTCCTCTACCCGCTTTGCCCAGTCGACGATATCAATACCAGTAGGCTCATCGCCGCTTTTGATCACCACTTCGAGACGGGGGCGGCCGCTTTCCGTCTGGTTCTTTCTACCGTCGATAGCGACGACAAGCCTATCCCTGCCGAATTCAGCCGCAGCTTCAGTTATCAATTGGGGCCTTCTCACGGCAGCGGTGTTGATAGAAACCTTGTCCACGCCGAGGTCAATTAGTGCCTTCATATCCGCGATGCTGGCGATGCCGCCGCCGACAGCGAATGGAATGGTGGTAACTTCCCGGACTCCTTTCACCCACTCCAGTCTGGTCTTTCTGTTTTCTACGGTAGCGAAGATATCAAGGAAAACAAGCTCGTCGGCACCTTGCTTACAGTAGGTGGTAGCGGCTTCTACCGGGTCGCGGGCATCTCTCAGGTTAACGAACTTCACTCCCTTAACCACTCTACCTTCTTTAATATCCAGGCAGGGTATGATTTTTATCTCTTTCATATTAGCTCCTCAAATTTGATTAGGTTTTGGTAGTCTAGAACGGTGCTCATTGCATGACTTTCACATTCAATACCGGCTTCGGTAACTGCGGCTACCGGATTGAGGCCGCCGAGCAGGACTATACCGATGCGGTTGAGTTCTATCTGGACTTCGCAGACTGCTTCGCTGGTCTCTCCAATTACCAGCACTCCGTTAAGACCGGCCTCCTTGAGTCTGGCGATCACCTCCTCGGCAACAGGCCGGCAGATAGCTGGTATCTCGCGAAAGTTGGCCAGTATTTTGCCGCAGCCATCTTTGTTTGCCTGACCCACCGAGGTCATTTTGGCACTGATGAATACCTCGGAGGGGTCTACTGATGAACCGGCGTAGTGAATAAGTTCCACGAAACGAATCGGCTGATGGTTACGGATCTGGAGTATGCCGCCGAACCTCGAATCGATGGGGACGCCGGCTTTAAGCAGGGTGCCGTTTATCACCAGACTGCATACTGTGGCCAGAGCGGTCTTTCCCTCGGGGACGGTTAGCTCGCCGAGCGACTCTCCCTCATCGGCTATCGCTACCAGGTTGCTTACGCAGAGATCTGCCGAGAAAGCAGTACGCATCTCTTTAAGAGCCTTGCTGAATTTATCCCTAGGAAAGAAAGAGATGTTTACCGGAATTCGACCGGTGTGCTTATCCAAGTCAAAATCGGTGCGGAAAGAAAGCATCTCAATTCTGGAGATAGAGAGTCCTACTTTATCCCTGACCAGGGCGCTCTTTAGCTCTTCGATTCCTGAATCGGTAATCAGCCTGCCGTCTCTTCCGATGAGGCTGGTTAGCCCACGCTCATCCATGAGTTTGAGATGATACCTTACCGCTCGTTCCCCCAGCTCTACCCCGTGTCTCTTCAACTGGCGGGCAATCAGTCTCGCCCCCACCGGCTGGGATGACTCATTGATAATCTTAAGTATAGATACAGACTTTCTTTCGACCTCAAGGTCATTATGGCCGATCATCTAAAACGCTTCTCCACGGAAATAGGCAACCGTTTTCCTATGATAACGCAGTGTAACGTTTTTGTCAATATTCTCTCTGGAACATTTCTAGTGCCAGTGGTTGGCTATCGCTGAGGCTGTTGGCATAGCTCGGCAACTAGGATATTGAGGGCCAGTTCGCCATGATATTTTCCAGTCTTAATGGCAAGGTCGGTTGCTAAAAGCCCGTGGTATACTTCTTTAATGCGCCCCAGAGGGTAGCGGTTTGACTGCTCTACCGTCTTACGAAAGGCAAAATCTGAGGCGATTCCCAGCTTAGTCTGGATTTCTCTATCCGCCTCGCCCTGTTTTTTGAGCTCCTTTACCCGGGCTATCATACGGAACTGTCGTGATATCATAAACAGAAGATGGGTCGGTGCCGCCCCGTTTTCCAGTAACTGCTCAAGTAGTTCTTCGGCCAGTCCGGCCTTAAATTCAATGACGGCATCGACCATAGCAAAAACACTGGCTTCCTGGGCATGGCTTGCCACCCTGCTGACATCATCTTCTTCAATACGGCGGCCTGAAGTAAACAGGGTAAGCTTTCTGATCTCATTTTGCATAATCCAGAGGTTACTGCCTATTAGCCTGACCAGCAACTCTACCGCCGGAGGAGATATCTCGGCGCCTTCCTTACCCGCCTGCTCTCTGATCCATTGCCTGAGCCCGGTGCCCTTGAGCAGGGGGAAGGTTCTTACCTCTGCCCCGGCCGAGAGTTCCTTAAAGAGCGGACTTTTGTTTCGCGTTTTATCATCTATTACGTCTACCAGTGCCAGTATCGTGCTGGCGGGTATGCTACTGAGCAGACTCAGCAGTAATCCCTGTTCATCTTGCTGCTTGACCGATGGCGTGGCCTTTTTCTGCCGTCCCGATTTACCTTTGGGGACAAAGCGTTCCAGCAGTCCTTTGATGATGACCAGCCGCTTTTCTGCTAGAAATGGAGCCGTCTCTATAACGTTCCTTAGCTGCTCTGCAGTTATCTGCTGACCATCAATTACTGTGGTATTAGCCGTTAGTAGCACCTCGCTGCCGATGCCTCTCTTTATTCCCTCCAGCGACTCGTTCAGGGAGAAATCGTCCTGACCGGATAGTATATACAACAAGTCTTCTTCCCTTTCGTGGTTAATATCCATTTTATCACACCTGGCGGTGAAATTATTGAAGAATAGCGGAGGTAAGGATTAAAATAAGACATGAGTGTTGACATCGGTATCATCGGACTTTCCAAGAGCGGCCGGACGACTGTTTTTAATGCTTTGACTGGAGGTAAGGTTACCACCGGAAGCTATACCCAGGAAGCCAGGTCTCCCCATGTCGGAGTGGCTAAGGTTCCCGATCCCCGTTTAAAGGTCCTTGCCGATATGTTCCATCCCAAGAGGGTGGTCCCCGCCGAAGCAAGATATGTTGATATCGGGGCTTCCGTCAAGGAATTGGCTAAGGATAAAGGTATCGGTGGCGAGCTTTTGAATCAGCTCGGTAATGTCTCCGCTCTGTTTCATGTCGTACGTGCCTTTACTGACGAAAGCGTTCCCCATAGTGAAGGCAGTCTGGATATCGAACGGGATATTGCCACCATGGACATAGAGCTTGCATTCTCCGACCTGGTTATTATTGAGCGAAGACTGAAGAGGATAGAGGAGTCCCTGAAAGGGGCTAAGGCAACCGAGCGTCAGTGTCTACTCCGGGAGCAGGAATTACTGGGTAAGATTAATGCCAGCCTGGAAAAGGATGTGCCCATCAGGGAGCTAAACCTGGCTGATGAGGAGAGTAAGACTATTGCCAACTACCAGTTTCTTACCGCCAAGCCCCTGCTAATCGTGGTTAATATCGGGGAAGAGCAGTTACCTCAAGCAACCTCTCTGGAAACAGAACTACAGGCGCGCTACTCGAAAAACAATTGTAACATTATTACCCTTTGCGGTGAGCTGGAGATGGAGCTGGCTCAATTGGAAGGGGATGCGGTTGAGGAACTCCGCGCTGATTTTGGCATTGCCGGGTCCGGGCTGGAGCGTACTATCAGGCTATCCTATGAGTTACTCGGGCTGGTCTCCTTTTTAACCGTGGGCCCGGATGAAGTCAGGGCCTGGCCGATTAAGGATGGCACCAGTGCCCTTAAGGCGGCCGGTAAAATCCACTCGGATATTGAGAGAGGCTTTATTCGTGCCGAGGTAATCAGCTATGAGGAAATGATAGAGTGCGGCGGCCTTGCCGAGGCCCGCAAGAAAGGGCTGCTCCGTCTGGAGGGGAAGAACTATACAGTCCGGGATGGCGATATCATTAACTTCCTGTTCAATGTTTAGGGCTGCCGGTAGCAGCGTTGACAATCTCAAGAACACAATGGTAAGCTACCCTTGTTATTCATGGATTTTGGATAAAATCACTACTGTATACTGCCTGAAATCATCATGGAAGATTAGCAGTTCTTGTCTATCTCCTTTCCTGCGGCGAGGGGGAGTTCCGTACTGAATAGCTGGCTTGATTAACGACTGACGGTTGTGGCTGGTTATATATGCTGTTCTAAGTAGTGGTGATTACCGGGTCAAAGAGTGTTGTGCTTTGTGCCGGTATTTTTGTTTAATAACATGGAGAAGATTGGATAAAAGCCGCTTGATAACATTCGATTGATGTAGAAGGTGATGATGGCTAAACCGAGGGTTGCCTTTTATTGGTGTGCTTCATGCGGTGGCTGTGAAGAGGCGGTGGTTGACCTCAACGAAGATATTCTGAAATTAGCAGATACGGTGGATATTGTCTTTTGGCCGGTGGCGCTGGATTTCAAGAAGAAGGACATTGAAGCGATGAAAGACGGTGGAATCACGGTAAGCTTCATAAACGGCGCGGTCAGGCTTAAAGAGCAGGAGGAAATGGTCAGGCTGCTGCGGCAGAAGTCGGATTTGGTGGTTGCTTTTGGCGCCTGCGCTCATCTGGGTGGTATTCCCGGTCTGGGTAATCTATGCACCGGTGAGATGATCTTCCAGCGGGTCTACTACGATTCTCCCAGCGTGATCAATCCGGAGAAGATTATCCCTCAGCCGAAAACCATTGAGGATGGCAGGGATCTCACTCTACCTGAGTTCTACGATACGGTCAGCGCTCTGGATCAGGTCATTCCGGTTGATTATTATCTTCCCGGTTGCCCTCCCCCGCCCGACTTGATTATGGATACGGTGAATGCGGTTTTAACCGGCCAGCTGCCGGAGAAGGGTGCTGTGCTCGCTCCCAACATCGCTCTCTGTGATACCTGTCCCAGGAGGGACTCGAAACCGGATAAGATTGTAGTAAAAGATATTAAAAGACCATGGGAGATCAAGATCGATTCCGAGCAGTGCTTCCTGGTACAGGGGCTGTTTTGCTACGGGCCGGCGACCCGTACCGGCTGTGGCGAGACCTGTATCAGGGCCAATATGCCGTGCCGCGGCTGTTTCGGTCCCGTCGATGGCGTGGTTGACCAGGGAACCAAAGCCCTGGCCATGTTTGCCTCTATTTTGGGAGTTGAGGAAGAAGGGAAGATGCTGGATGAAGATATCCGGAAACTAATCGATAGGTTTGTCGACCCGGCCGGTACATTCTACAGATTCAGTCTGCCTACTTCACTTCTGAAAAGAAAGAGGTAGGGTTAGCAGCATGAAGAAGATAACGATTGATCCGATAACCAGACTTGAAGGACACGGTAAGATAGAAATATTCCTTGATGATCAAGGCGGCTGTGAGCGGGCCTGTCTGCAGGTTCCTGAGCTTCGCGGTTTCGAGCAGTTCTCGGTGGGCAGGCCTGCTGAGGAGATGCCGCGGATAACCACCATGATCTGCGGTGTCTGTCCTACCGCTCACCACATGGCATCGGCCAAGGCCCTGGACGATTTGTTCAAGATCGATCCTCCTCCCGCAGCGAAGAAGATAAGAGAGTTGATGTACAATGCCTTTCAGGCTGAGGATCATATACTGCACTTCTTCTTCCTGGGTGGTCCTGACTTTGTTGTCGGTCCGCAGGCGCCAGCCGGAGAGAGAAATATCCTGGGAGTTATTGCCAGGGTGGGGCTGGAAACCGGCGGTAAGGTTATTCGGATGCGCAAAGGAATGAGAAATATCTTAAGGATAATCGGTGGTAAGCCGGTTATGCCCTCCTGTGCGTTGCCCGGAGGGATATCCAAGGGCCTCAGTAAGGATGAGCAGAAGACAATCCTGGAGGCTGGGGAATATAGTGTGGAGTTCTGCAAACTTGCCTTGGGCCTTTTTGATGACATCGTACTGAAGAACAAGGGCTACATTGATCTGGTTTCCGGTGATGTTTACTCGCATAAGACGTATTATATGGGAATGGTGGACAAGAATAATAAGGTAAACTTCTACGATGGCGCGCTGAGAGTGGTTGACCCCGGCGGCAAGGAATTCGCCAGGTTTAATGGCCGAGATTATCTTAACCACATCGCTGAGCATGTCGAGCCTTGGACCTACGTCCGCTTCTCCTACCTTAAGAAGATAGGTTGGAAAGGATTTGTCGACGGCGAGGAGAGCGGTGTTTTCCGTGTTGCTCCCCTGGCTCGTCTCAATGTCTCCGATGGTATGGCCACACCGCTGGCACAGGAAGCCTACGAGAGGATGTTCTCCGTATTGGGTGGAAAGCCGGTACACAACACCCTGGCTTTCCACTGGGCCCGGCTGGTGGAAGCGCTATATGCCTCGGAGCGAGTGGTAGAGCTTGCCCGTGACCCGGAAATTCTTTCTCCTGATATTGTAAACCTGCCTGTCCAGACGCCTAAGGAAGGAGTGGGTGTTGTCGAAGCGCCAAGAGGAACCCTAATTCACCATTATGAGACGGATGACAGAGGGATTCTCACCAGAGTCAACCTGATTGTCGCCACGCAGAATAATGCTGCGGCTATTAATATGTCGGTTGAAAAGGCAGCCAAATCCCTGATAATGGATGGAAAGGTCCCTGATGGGATTCTCAATATGATCGAGATGGGTTTCCGGGCTTATGACCCCTGCTATGCTTGTGCCACCCATTCTCTCCCCGGAGGGATGCCGCTCGAGGTGAGCATCTACGGATCTGATGGGAAGCTAAAAAGGAGTTTAAAAAGAGGATAAATGTGTAGAGTTATCAAAATAAAGGGGGGTATTTTATGAAGGAAAGGGTAGAGGCTGTTCTGGAGAAGATAAGGCCGGCTCTGCAGGCAGACGGTGGTGACGTCGAGCTGGTAGAAGTGACCGAAGGCGTGGTGAAGGTGAGACTGAAGGGTGCCTGCAGCGGCTGTCCGATGTCGAAGATGACGCTGAAACAGGGTATTGAACGGCTCCTTAAGGAGAAAGTGCCTGAGGTTAAAGAGGTTGTTGCTGTCTGAAAACAGGGGACAGGAGATGGAGACACTCATCCTGGGCATAGGGAATCCGATTCTCACTGATGATGGAGTGGGTATTGAGATTGCCCGCCGGCTCAAGGCGGCAATACCCGGCTTGAAAGTTGAGGAAACCAATGAGGCTGCCGTTGTCATCATTGATTATGTAGCGGGTCACGATAGGCTCATCATCATCGATTCTATCAAGACCGGGCAAGGGCGACCGGGCGATCTGTACAAACTCGGGCTGGAGGATCTCGGCAGGGCTGCCGTTCCCTCTTCTGCCCATAGTATGGATGTTGTCACTGCCTTCGAGGTCGGCAGGAGCCTGGGGTGCAAAATGCCTGAGTCCGTCAGTATTTATGCCGTTGAGGTAAGGGATAACGCGTGCTTTTCCGAGCGGTGTACCGAAGAAGTGGCGGAAAAGATACCGTCCATTGTCGAACGAATAATAGTAGAGGAAAAGCTATGAACGATCTCGGAGATGGATAATCCCGGTGATGATGGGTCTCTTTGTGATAGCCGGGCGGCGAGGTAAACTCTCTATCTCTGAATCTCTGAAGTCGTATCTGGTATTCGTGAGATGCCATTTTTCGAAGAAGGCTGAAAACAGATGAGCGAATTAGTTCCTCAAGAAGACCTGACGCTGGTTGAAGAAGTAATTTGTGGTGCTGGGGGAAAGGTATACCTGGCTCCCTGCCAGATAGCATGCCCTCTTGGAGAAGATATCCAGCGTAGCCATGCCATGCTTGCTTTGTTGCCTCTGGATCCTGAAGAAGCTGACCGGCAGATAATTAGGATTGGTGACGAAATCTATGAAAAGAACCCCCTTTTCCCGGTCTGTAGTTATATTTGCGGGATCTGTGAGAGGCGGTGCAATTACAAGGATGAGACCGGGGCCGTAAGGCGGAGGATGTTGGTGCGACTCGTTGCCGACCGTTACATCAGGTATCTTGAGACCGCACCAACCCTGCCTACTCCGGATAAGGGAAAAGTAGCCGTCATCGGAAGCGGACCCGGAGGTTTGATGTGTGCCTACGAACTGAGCAAAAGGGGGTATCGGGTTACCATATTGGAGAGAAGCCACGAGTTAGGCGGTGCTCTCAGGCTAATCCCACGCTACCGCCTTCCTGGAGATATCGTTGATTCTGTTATCAACAGCCTGCTCCGGATTGCCCATATTGAGGTCAGGCTTGGCGCCGAGATAGGTGGCGTCGGTAAAAAAATTGACGACCTTAAGAAAGAAGGCTACCAGGCTGTATTCCTGGCTACCGGTACGCCGGTTAGCCGGCCTCTTACCATTAATGGTAAACCGGTTGACAATGTCAATCTGGAGGGGGTTACGTTAGGGTTGAACCTGCTTTATGAGGTAAATCAGGGCATATCATCTCCAGGGCTCTATCGGGACAAGAAGGTGATTGTCGTTGGCGGGGGTAATGTCGCCTTTGATGTCGCCCGCACTGCCCGGAGGCTGGGTGGCGAAGTAACCCTGGTCTGCTTAGAGAATGAGAACAGGTCCTCCAGGGATGGCATCCCTGCCGACGGGGAGGAAGTAGAAGGAGCTGCCCAGGAAGGGATAAGGATAGTCTATTCCAGGGGAGTAGCAGAGGTAATCGGTGAAAGTGGAAAATTTAAGAAGATAAAGTGTCCCCGGTGCACCTCGGTATTTGATGAGAACGGCGGGTTCAGTCCCAGGTTCAACCATGATGACGTGGTGTACCTTGAAGGTGACGTGCTACTGGTTACCATCGGTCAGGGTCGGGATCGGGCTATCTATGAGCAGGAGGGTTTGCTGGGTAAGAGCAGGAAGCTTGACGTTGACGAAATCACCCTGATGAGCAACCTTAAGGAGGGTGTCTTCATAGGTGGTGACGTGAAGAGGGTGGGTTTTGCTGCGGAAGCGATGCGGGATGGACTGAATGCGGCTGAATCCATCGACCGTTATATCAGGGGTGAGGATTTAAGGACCGGACGAAAGAAGGAGTATCAGGATGCGCCTGTCCTGAGTAACGCTTATTATAAGTCTCAGCCGCCGCTGATATGGGTACCCGCAGAGGAAAGGCTGAATTTTGAGCCCTTTGAGAAACCGTTTACCCTGGAGCAGGTGGTAGAGGAGGCGAGGAGATGCCTCTGTTGTGGCCCTTGTAAGAGCTGTAAGGGGTGTGTCGCCGCAGGGCTCCAGCCGGTGGTATCGGGGATTGAATATGATGAAGAGTCGTGTATTAACTGTGGCGACTGCGCTTTTTACTGCCCTTGCGATGCTATTTCCTTCAAGATCCCGCATGGGGTCAGCTTTGATATGACCCTCTGCCGGGGCTGCGGCTTATGTGCTGCTGTTTGTCCGGCTATGGCAATAGAGCTTGAAAGCTGGGAGAGAGAGCGTATCTCCGGTTCGATTACTGAGGCGGTCTCGGATATGAAAAGGCCGGGGATCTTGGTGTTCCTGTGTCAATGGACGGTATTACCGCCCCTTGATAAGAAGACCAATCCGAATGCAGGTGTTATTGACGTGCCCTGTGCTGCCCGGGTTGAGAGTATACACATTCTGGAGGCTTTACAGCAGGGAGTCGGTGGAGTCTTGATAGTAGCCTGTCCGGAAGAGGATTGCCATCGTCAGACAGGGAGCCGGGAGGTACAGCGCTCGATTGCGGCTCTGGAGAAAAGATTGAGCCAGATAGGTATTCAAGATAGGGTTAGCTTTTGCACGGTGACTCCCCGTCATCAGGAGGAGTTTGAACGGGAGCTGGAACGGTTTAGCCGGAAAATAGAGTCTATCGGGTCGAAGGAGAGTAAATAGATGATAGTAACAACACTAAAGCCTCTGGATGAAGTGCTGGGCTTTATTTTACCCTATTCTGATATTCTGGTTGTGGGTTGTGACGGCTGCAACCAGCCGCCGAGAGGCTTGAGGGAAGCCAGTACACTGGGCCAGCTGCTTGACCTCGCGGGAAAACCAAGAGGTAAGGTTTTTAATTTTAAGATAACTACGGTGGGGAAGCAGTGTGATGACTATATGGCAGCGTCGGTGCTCAAACCTCAAACAGGTAATGCGGAGGCGGTGCTCTCTTTAGCCTGTGGACTGGGCGTGCAGACCCTGGCTAAAATTTTCCCCGAGCTTCCTGTTTTTCCTGTGCAGAATACGCACTTTATGGGTGCGGAAGACAGAGATGATGGCATTCTGGAAATGAGGTGCGTTGGTTGTGGCGATTGTCTCCTTGCCGTGACCGGCGGAATCTGTCCGTTGGCCTGCTGTCCCAAAGGGCTTCTTAACGGTGCCTGCGGTGGAGCTAAAGACGATAAATGTGAACTCAGTCCGGAAAAAGACTGCGCCTGGGTTCTGATCTATAATAGTCTGAAGAGACAGGGAAAGTTGGACCTGCTTAAGGGATATCGTCCACCCCGGGATTATCAACTGACCGGTTGGAAGATTACCGCTTGATGTATTAATTGGAGAATGGGTGGATGGTGCTGGCGAGAGCAAAAAAATTGGCTAGAGTTTTGGTGTGGGGGGTGGTGCAGGGGGTTGGTTTCCGCCCCTTTGTCTATCGACTGGCCTATCAGTATAGCCTGCATGGTTGGGTACGTAACACTTCGGGGAATGTCGAAATCGAGTTAGAGGGAAACGAGAGAAATATAAGGAGTTTTCTTGTTGACCTCGAAGCAAAAGCTCCTCCCATGGCTCATATCGAGAGGGTTGAGGTTTCCTTCTTGCCCGCCAGGGGGAATAGCGGGTTTGAAATTCTGCCCAGCCAAAGCGAAGCGGAACAGTACCAGCTGGTTTCGCCGGATATTGCCACCTGTGAAGATTGCCGGAGAGAGTTGCTTTGCCCGTCTGACCGCCGCTATCGCTACCCGTTCACCAACTGTACTAATTGCGGCCCCCGCTTTACCATCATTGAAGATATCCCTTATGATCGTGCCAGGACGACTATGCGCCAGTTTAAGATGTGCCCCCGGTGTCAGCAAGAGTATGATGATCCGCTTAACCGGCGCTTTCATGCCCAGCCTAATGCCTGTCACGATTGTGGCCCCAATCTGGAGATAGTTGATGGTGACGGTAGCCGTGTTGCTGCCGATGATGTCATCAGGGCGGCTGGAAAGTTCCTAAAACAGGGGAGAATACTGGCACTTCGGGGGTTGGGTGGCTTTCAACTTGCCTGTGATGCTACTAATAGAGATGCGATAGACCTGTTGAGAACGCGCAAGAAGCGGGGTGCCAAGCCTTTTGCGGTTATGGTAGCTAATATGGAAGATGTGGCAAGACACTGTCTGCTGTCACCCGGGGAAAGCAGGCTGCTTCAATCTCCCGAGTGCCCGATAGTACTGCTTAGATGGCAGCATAGCTCATCCGATGTCTGCCCTTCGGTAGCGCCCAACCTGAAAAATATCGGTATGATGCTTCCCTATACACCGCTTCACCATCTCCTGCTTAAGGAGACCGGTCTGCCGTTAGTAATGACCAGCGGTAATTTAAGTGAAGAACCTATTGCTAAGGATAACGGGGAGGCCTTAGTAAGGCTTAAGGGGATTGCCGATTATTTCCTGCTTCACAACCGGGATATCTACTCGAGGTATGATGACAGCGTTTATTTCGTAGATGAGGTTCCCCGGCCGATACGGCGGGCTCGCGGCTATGCCCCCTATCCTATCTTTCTCTCCTTCAAATCAGAGCAGGTCCTTGCCTGTGGCGCCGAGGAAAAGAACACCTTCTGTCTGACCAAGGATGAACATGCCTTCTTGAGCCAGCATATCGGCGATATGGAGAATGAGGAGACTCTGGAGCATTTCGAGAATACCATTAAGCTCTACAAGGGGTTGTTTCGCATTGAGCCCCGGGTGATCGCCTACGATATGCACCCCGAATATCTCAGCACCAAGTATGCCCGGCAGATTGGTGCAGAATATGGGTTGAGTCTGGTTCCGGTTCAGCACCATCATGCCCATATCGCAAGCTGTCTGGTAGAAAACAGGGTGAACGGACCGGCTATCGGAGTGGCGCTTGATGGAACCGGGTATGGGGGCGATGGCACAATCTGGGGTGGGGAGTTCCTGCTTGCTGACTTGAATTCCTTTCGAAGGATGGGACAACTGGAGTATGTACCCCTACCGGGAGGTGCCGCTGCTATTAAAAAACCTTGTCGTATGGCCTTAAGCTATCTCTATACCCTGCTCGGTAAAGACTTTCCATTAGCCGGTTTTCCTTTGGCTGGTCTTGATCCTGGTGAGGTCGAAATAGTGAGCAGGCAACTGGAGCGGAGGGTAAATTCCCCGCTTACCTCGAGCGCCGGACGACTTTTCGATGCTGTTTCGGCTCTGGCCGGGGTGAGGGGGAAAATAGACTACGAGGCACAAGCGGCGATTGAGCTCGAGATGGCTGCTCCCGATAATGCGGAGGCTTTTGAGAGTGAATCATACCCGTTTGCTATCATTGAAGAGCAGGGGGTAAGGGTGGTAAAATTATCTGGTGTTATTTCATCGGTAGCCCGGGATGTCAGGGCAGGGGTTCCGGCCCCGATAATATCAGTCAGATTCCATCATACCGTCGCTCAAATCATCATCCGGATGTGCCGGGTGATTGCTGAAGTAAGCAGCATTAAGGAAGTGGCATTGAGCGGTGGTGTTTTCCAGAACCGTCTTCTGCTAAAGCTGACTACCTCGGCATTAAAGAGAGATGGCTTTCGTGTGTTTACTCACCAACTGGTGCCCTGTAATGATGGCGGGGTTGCCCTGGGACAGGCTGTTATTGCCAATTTTGCTGTTAAGGAAGGGTTATGTGTTTAGCGATACCGGCACTTATTAAATCTGTTGATGGCATGGAAGCCGAGGCGGAAATAGGCGGGATAAGCCGCCGCATCAGCTTACAGTTGACTCCGGAAGCCCGGGTGGGTGATTATGCTATAGTCCACACCGGCTATGCTATCAGCATTATGGATCAGAAAGAGGCTGAGGAGACTCTAAGGATTTTGGATGAGATGGCCCATATTGTCGAGGAGTCGGGTTGAGATTCATTACCGAATTTCGCAGCAGCAAGTTGGCCGCAGGGCTGCTTTCACAGATACGGCTTCGGTCACGGATCCCGGCCCGTCTTATGGAGTTCTGTGGCGGCCATACGGTGGCCATTTTTAAGCATGGCATTCGTCAAATGCTTCCGTCTACCCTGGAGATGGTCTCCGGTCCCGGCTGTCCTGTCTGTGTAACTGCTAATGCTGATATAGACAGGGCGATTGCCCTATCACAGGTTCCCGGTGTAATCATTACTACCTTCGGTGATATGCTGAAGATCCCGGGAAGCCGTTCCAGTTTACAGGAATCTAAAGCCGGTGGCGCTGATGTCCGTATGGTCTATTCCACCATGGATGCCGTTAAGATAGCCAGTGAGAATACCGACAAATCCATCGTATTCCTCGGTATCGGTTTTGAGACTACCGCCCCGACTGTCGCTGCCTCTGTTATCCAGGCTAAGGAAAGGGGGATAGATAACTATTATATCCTTTCTTTAAATAAGCTCTGTCCTCCCGTAATCCGTGCCATCCTTGATTCCGGTGAGGTCAGGTTAAACGGGCTCGTCTGTCCGGGACATGTAAGCGCCATTATCGGCTCTTATCCCTGGGAGGTTATCGCCCGGGAATACCGTATCCCATGTGTTATCTCCGGCTTCGAGCCGGTAGATATACTGCAGTGTGTCAGCATGCTGGTAGACCAGATCGAACAGGGAGAGGCTAAGGTTGAGATCGCTTATCGGCGGGGGGTTCGCCCGGAGGGAAATCCGGAGGCCATCAGACTGATGGAAAAAGTGTTCGAGCCAGCTCCGGCACGGTGGCGAGGGATGGGGGAGCTTCCTGCAAGCGGCTTGAAGTTAAGGAAAGAGTACCGGCAATTCGATGCTGAACTGGCTTTTGCTATTGCTACCGAGCCTGCCCAAGAACCAGTGGGCTGTATCTGCGGCGAAATTCTGAGGGGGACCAAAGTTCCCCGGGACTGTCCCCTCTTTGCCGGTATCTGTACGCCGGAGCACCCGGTTGGGCCGTGTATGGTCTCATCAGAGGGTAGTTGCTCCGCCTATTACCTTTATGGAGGAGATCTTGCCGGATAGAATTCTGCTTACTCATGGTAGCGGCGGTAGCCTGGCCCGTGAGCTGGTTGAGAAGAGCTTTCTTAAGGTCCTGAATAATCCGCTGCTGGCCAGGCTGGATGACTCTGCCGTCTTTGACTTCAGCGGTACACTCGCATTCACTACGGATAGTCATGTCGTAAGTCCTATTTTTTTCCCTGGCGGTGATATCGGTAGGCTGGCGGTCTGCGGCACGGTCAATGACCTGGCTATGTCGGGGGCCAGACCTCTCTATTTAAGCCTGGCCCTTATTATCGAAGAAGGGCTTGCTATGAGTGATCTGGATCGAGTGGTCGCTTCTATACAGAGGGCGGCTGAAGAAGCGGAGGTGAAGATTATCACCGGGGATACCAAGGTGGTCAGCCGGGGTAGTGCTGACGGGCTCTTTATCAATACTGCTGGTATCGGCGTGGTGCCGGAAGGGGTCAACATTTCCGGCAGTAATGCAAAGTCGGGAGATAAGGTTATCTTGAGTGGAAATATCGGTGATCACAGCATTGCCGTACTGAGCAAGCGGGAAGGATTGAGTTTTGCCACTACTCTTGAGAGTGATTGTGCGCCGCTGGGTAGTCTGGTGGCGGAGATGATAGCCGTCAGTTCCAGTATCCGTTGCCTGCGTGATCCTACCCGGGGTGGGCTGGCGGCTACCTTAAACGAGATAGCCGGTCAGTCGGCTGTGGGCATCCGGATCGAAGAAGAGAAAATTCCGGTGCGGGAAGAGGTCCTGGGTGCCTGCGAGATGCTGGGGCTTGATCCTCTATACCTTGCCAATGAGGGTAAGCTGGTCGCGGTGGTGCCGGAACGAGATGCCGAAGTGGTCCTTAAGGCAATGCGGGCAAACTGCTATGGGAAAGAAGCTGCCATCGTTGGTGAGGTGTTATCGGAGAACCCCGGCCGGGTAGTAATGAAGACCGGGCTGGGAACGTCTCGAATAATTGATATGCTGGTCGGAGACCCGCTGCCGAGGATTTGTTAGAATGCATGAACTTGCTATCACACAGAGTATGCTTGATATCGTTCTGGACCAAGCGGAGAAGGCAGAGGCTGAGCGGGTTTTGGCAGTAAAGCTGTCCGTCGGCGAGTTGTCCGGTTTTGTTGAGGAGTCGGTGCAGTTCTACTTTAATTTTCTGGTCAAGGGTACTATTGCCGAGGGCGCTACCGTCTCCTTTACCATGGTGCCGGCGAAGGCACGCTGCAGGAACTGTGCCCGGGTCTTCAAGCTCAAGGAATTTGATTGGTCCTGTCCTGATTGTGGCCAGGATAGCATAGAAATTACCGACGGTAAGGAACTTTTTGTGGAGAGCATTGAAGTCGAGTAGTTACTGCTGGTGAATTAGTAGGTATCAGGGTGGAGTAATTGGCGAAAAGCCCTGACAAAAATATTGAGGTGGTATAGATGGAAATAAAAGTACTTAAAAACATTCTCAGTGCTAATGACGAAATAGCGGAAAGAAACCGTGCCCTACTGGACAAGAATAACGTATTTGCTGTGAATATAATGGCCTCTCCCGGTGCCGGTAAAACCAGCCTTATTCTGGAGACGATAAGGAGGCTGAAGGACAAAATCAGGATTGGTGTTATTGAAGGAGACATCACTTCAAGCGTGGATGCTGAGAAGGTGGGTAAGGAGGGTGTCCCTGTGGTTCAGATAAACACCGGCGGCGGCTGCCACCTTGATGCTAATATGATTCAAAATGCCCTGGGTAATATGACTCTTGAGGATATCGACCTGCTTCTTATCGAAAATGTGGGTAATCTGGTCTGTCCTGCCGAATTCACCATCGGTGACCATAAGAAGGTATTGGTGTCAAGCACTCCTGAGGGGCATGATAAGCCATTCAAATATCCTCTTATGTTCCATACAGTGGATGCCGTGCTGTTGAACAAAATCGACCTTAAGCCTTATCTTGACTTCGACCTCGAGATCTTTTCTCAGGCGGTCAAGGGCATCAACGAAAAGGTAGAAGTCATTCCGATATCCTGTATCGGCGGGCAGGGTATTGAACGGTGGCTCTCCTGGCTTCTTATCCAGATGGGCAGGAAGCCTTAATTGTCTTTAACCGGGTAGGAAATAAACTGCACCAGCCGGGGTTTACCCTATCTCGGCTGGTGCAACTATAGGCTGCTTAATTCAGGTTGAGCTCTTCCAGAACGAGGTTTACCACTATGGGCAGAGCGTCCTTCACCCTGCCCGTCATTTCTTCGGTAACCATAGTGGCTTCCTCAGTGCCCACGGCGAAGGCGATGACCTCTTCCGGCATCCTCCCCGGGAAGAGTTTTTTCCCCATTTCAATCGTGGTTGCCAGATTGAAGTGGTGTGGCGAGATAGCCGAGCGTGAAGGATCGTAGACGTTCTCCGGCTTGAATCGGTAAACTTCGCCTACCTTTTCTCTCTCCGTCAGGACAGCATCGATCACGATCAACTTATCGTACCCGAGAATCAGATCCAACAGATTCAACCCGTCTATGCCGACATCCCTGACATCAATATTATCGTTCTTAATCTTCCCGGCTAACTCCTGAGCGACACGCACTCCGACGCCATCGTCTCCCAGGATCGAATTACCGATACCCAGCACCAGGGTCTTCATATATTACTGCCTAGCTCCTTAAGACCTGGCGAATGCTCCCGCCCGCCTCATGGATAGTGAGCTCCAGGGGCATATGGCCCAGGGCGTGCGAAGAACAGGAGAGGCATGGGTCGTAGCAGCGGATGGCGACCTCAACACGGTTAAGTATTCCTTCGGTTACCTTACCGTCCTTGATGAAGGCATGGGCTACTTCGTTGACGGCACGATTCATGGCCAGGTTGTTGTGGCCGGTGGCTACAATCAGGTTGGCCTTGAGCATCTTACCGGTTTTGTCTACCCAGTAGTGATGGAAGAGTGTTCCTCGGGGTGCCTCGATTACTCCGACGCCCTCTTCGTTCAGACAGTCCGAGTTAACCCAGATGTCTGTCGAGCAGATATCCTTATCCTCGGTAAGCGCCTTTATCTCTTCGGCACAGTTGAGCATTTCGATCAACCGGGCGTAATGATAGTATAGTGACCCTTGCAGTATTCCGTTCTTCCCCATCTCCTTGAACTTCTTGAACTCCTTATCCGCCAGGGGGGTGGTACAGCCGTCGGCGACATTCAGCCGTCCCAGCGGACCTACCCGGTACATGCCGGCGGGGTAGCCCATTTTCTTGTAGTAGGGGAACTTGAGGTAAGACCAGTCTTCGACCTTTTCCTCAATGATGGAGAGGTAGTCTTCCGGGGCCACGTCGTCTTCCAGCGTCATGCCGTCTTGGTCCTTCAGCCTGAGTTTACCGTCGTAGTACTCGGCATTACCGTTAGCGTCGACCAGCCCGAGATAGCCGCTCTTAAAATCAGCGAAGCTTTCGGCAACCTCGCCGTTTTTATCACAGTAGTCTTTGAACAGGTCAACGGCAAACTGGCAGTCGGCGATGATATCGTCAATCTGGCTTAAGATTTCATCACGCTTGTCACTGTGCAGTGCGCGGTTCATCCCCCCGGGAACGGCGGCATTGGGATGGACTCTCTTATCTCCCATTGCCTCTATTATCTTCTGTCCGAAGGCGCGTAGTTTGACTCCCTTCACAGCAGCATCGGGCATTGCGGCAATAACCCCGATGACGTTTCGCTTTGCCGGGTCGGCTTCCATACCGAAGATCAGGTCGGGACTGGCCAGGTGGAAGAAGTGAAGCGCGTGGGACTGGACCATCTGCGCCATATGGAGCAGCCGCCGCAGCTTATCGGCAGTAGGCGTTAGTTTAACACCTAAGATAGCATCTCCGGCCTTAGCCGCCGCCAGGTGATGGCTTACCGGGCAGATGCCGCAGATTCGGGGAGTAATTACCGGCATCTCCCAGAAGAGCCTTCCTTCACAAAACTTCTCAAAACCCCTCACCTGAGTAACGTGAAGATAGGTCTTGTCTACATTGCCCTGTTCGTTGAGATGGATGGTAACTTTGCCGTGCCCCTCGATTCGGGTAACCGGCTCAATAACAATTTTCCTGGTCATAATATCCCCCTTTATCTCGGACCTTAATCGTACCTCATTGTCTCGCTTGGTAGCACCGGTATCCTACCCTCCAGAAGCTCGGATAGCGCGTACAGAATCGCCTTCGCACTGGGCGGGCAACCGGGGACGTAACAGTCGACCTTGACCACCTGGTTTATCGGTTTAACCTTTACCAGCGGCGGCAGCTCTTCTGAGCAGGGAACCTTGCTGTTGCTAGTAGTGCTCTCGGTACTGTAGTATCTGTCAAGGACTTCTTCGTTGCTGAACAGGTTACGCATACTGACTATACCGCCGAAAACGGCACAGTCACCCCATACCATCAGTATCTTACAGTTAGCGCGAATCTGTTTGGCTACCTCTTCGTCATGCTCGTTGCTGATTGCCCCCTCGATAATCCCTACATCGGCCGGGGTAAACTCCTTGAAATCGGTTATCGGTGTGGCAAGCAACTCTATCTTGTCTGCCAGTCCGATAATCGCTTCGTCAATGTCCAGGAAGGACATATGACACCCTG
>DIFA01000015.1 GCA_002418895.1 Dehalococcoidia bacterium UBA5760
CTCGGACCAGGGGCTGTGGACGCACTCACCGGTCTCGGTGTTAGCCTCACGAACGTGCCAGGTGTAGGTGCGACCGCACTCCAGCCGGGCATCATCGAGGTACAGGCTGGGCGGGTTGCCGGTGATTGTCCTGTCAATTATCTCGACGATGACGTTGCCATTCTCATCCATTATCTCGATGTCGTAGCTGCAGGCCAGGCACATTCGCTCCCACTTGAGGGTAAACGGAGAGCCAGCGCAGGTAGCACAGACGTCACAGGCAATGATTGCCCCATCCTCAGGAGAGGTCAGAGTCGGGCCGCGCTTGGCGGCGCAGTCCTCATAGCTCCAGAGCAGGCCATGATCTGAAGCACCAACGACATCATACCAGAAGGTATCGATGGCCCAGAGGACGGAGTTGGTACTCGGGGAGAGACAGCCGCAGATTCTGAGGGCGCTCGGGTTCTGGTCGAAGTCTTCTCCGTTGGGGGAAAGCCCGGCGATGAGGTAGTCCCAGCTGTCGGTGCCGCAGCAGTCGGTCTCGCAGGGGGTCAGGTTGCGGGCGACACCGCTGTACCGTTTGAAGGAGTCTCCCGACCCCTCGTATCCATACCGGTTGCCTTCGCAGAAGACACTCTTATCGGCCCATATCTCATCGCTGGAAGCGTAGAGAGTGCCCTCGCGGGCAACCACGATGCCGGTGTAGTCGTACTTCATGGCATTGAGGTTATCCCAGCTGCCGTCGTTGATGTCGGTGCGGTAGATGCCCAAGCCGTCAACGGCGGCATAGATTATGTTCTTGCAGACGGGGTCGCAGGCAACATGAACATTACCTTTAGCATCGCCTGGCAGCTTATCGGTAAGGTTCCAGGTTATACCACCGTCATCGGACCAGGCGACCTTGCCACCTTCAGCGCCGCCGACGACA
Organism: Dehalococcoidia bacterium UBA5760; assembly: GCA_002418895.1. Taxonomy (GTDB): domain Bacteria; phylum Chloroflexota; class Dehalococcoidia; order Dehalococcoidales; family UBA5760; genus UBA5760. The sequence continues at coordinate 908 of DIFA01000015.1, forward strand.
ACAAAGCCCTGATGGCAGCAGGAGGTTATCGAGTGGCCGGAGCCGATATCGGTATTAACGCCGTCAGAGGGCCTTCTGCCATACTGGGTGGACTTGGACACCTTACCCGACTTATCGAGTATGTAGACGATGTTCTCTGCCTCGACAGCGAAGTCCTGGATGACCAGCTTCTGGTTGACCGCCTTGTTCCAGCACTGGCCGCAGTCACGACTGTAGAACATATCCCGGGTGCCCTGGACGCCCATATAGATGGTACAGCAGCCGGTGTCCTCATCACAGGGCAGCCGCAGCAACAACTGACCGTCGGCTTCCCAGCCGCTCCTGGCATTAGACCAGTAACCGTGGTAGATGCGCTCCCAGGTGTCGCCGTTATCGTAGCTCCGCCAGACGGAATCGCAGGCGAAGTGCTCTTCTTGTCCTCCCAGCGACTCATTCAAGCATTCTCCAAAATGCCCGTTCTGGATGGTGGAGAGGTAGATTACGCTGCAATCGGGGCAGACGGCAACATCGGAGAGGAAGTCGATATCGGTGTCGATCAGGCTGAGCTGGTTGAAGGAGACGGCGTCATCGAGACTCACCGAGAAGGCGGACTCATCGAGCAGGTTGCCCAAGCCTAACCCCCAGCCACTAATAACATAACCGGCAGATGCTGTATTTGCCAGCAGGAAGGTCTGGCTGCCGCTGGTGGTGGCGTAGGCCTTCTTCCCGTCTTCGGTGTAGGATACTACCGCCATAATCGGGCCGGAGGGGTCCTTACAGGCGGATGCCCATCTCGGGCAGCAGTCGTCGAGCTCGACGGTGTGGTAAACCGCCACGCCGGCACAGGGCTTAATCTCTGACGCCACAAAGGCCGCAGTGAGTTCAACACCCAGGGTACCGACCATGGCCTTGCAGGTATTAGCATTACCGTGGACGTCGATGCTGGCCAGCAGCGGGTCCCCCGAGGGGCCGCAGCGACTGGTCAGGGCTCCGTCCTCGGATATCATCACGTAGCCGATAGGCGCCTTGACTAGGTAGTTGTCGGTAGCATTGACGTAGAGGTAGATGTTGTTGTCCCGCGGCTCGGAACCGTCGAAATCGGCGGGCAGGGCAAAGCCCATGAACCGCGGAATAGCGAGGGTTTGAATCACAGTACCATCGTCTTTTATCTGGACAGCTTTTTTAAAGCCGGCTTGATAGTTCCAGGCACCGTCGCCATCCAGGGTTCCCTCCTGTATGTAGGGAAGATAACCACCGCTACCACCGACGCTCATGCAAACGATAGTGTCGTCCATGTCGAAGTTGGGCGAGAAGCCGACAGCCACCACGCCATCGGTCTCGAAGGCCCAGGTATTGGGGGTATCGGTGCTGTCGTTCCAGCCAGGGTAGTACCGGGTGTCAACCCAGCCGCCGGTGAGCCAGGTACCTGCTTCGAGACGGAAGACCGCGCCGGTGCCGGCATTAGTAACATCAGTAGCAATACCGGCCAGGGCAATATTGTGGATGCTGCCCACCTTGGGCGAGACGGCCATGTCCATCATGGAGACCATAGAAGTGCTTCTAGAGGTATCAGTTACAGCGTGGGCATAGGTGAAGTTGGAGCCGCCGTCATGGGAGGCAACCACGAAGGGGACACCAGCGTTAGGTAGGCCATTGTAGTAGCCGGCCACGGCCACCCAGTCGTCATCATCGGGGGCCACCGCCACCAGACTCAGGTGGGTGTTACCAGCTTTGGCGCTATCAATAACAGCAGTAGGCAGCGAGCTGGCGTCCATGACCTTATCGGTGATGTCGCTCCAGGTGACGCCGCCGTCCTTGGACTTGACCAGGGCGAAATTACCAGGCCAAATCGTGTTGCCATTCTCTTTATAAGACCAGCCGACCTCTACGCAGTGGCTGTCCAGCTCGAGGACGGCGTAGATGATGTCGCCCTCGTCCCCGCCGACGGCGTAGTCGAGTATGTCGGAGGCGGGCAGGATGACCAGGTCATCCCAACTCGGCGTGTTGACCGGGCTCCACTCCATCTGGTCAGCCCGGGCTTCGCCTGCCGGAATGATTGCAGCGCCCAGCGAGAAGACCAGACCGATGGCCAGTCCCACGCCAAGTATCTTAGATATTAGTTTAGTTTTCATCGACCTAAATTTTCTCCTTAAAATTTTTTTGATTACCCCTCTCCATAGAAAAGAATAGGCAAGCACATATCCCTTTTTCATTATGGAGATAAGGCTATGTTCTCCGGTTTTCCGCTATGCTCCTTATCAAAAGGGCGTCCCCCCTTCGGAAACGAAGTAGCTGGGATATCCCTCCGGGCTCTCTCTACTGGCATCACCTCTCTTTTTCGTCTTACCAAGTACAGGAATGAATAATTAGTCTGATTGCTTCTTCTATCAATGATAACTACTAGCCGGTTAAACAACGGTTGAAAGAAGGTTAAAATATGGTTAAATTCAAGATCTACAGCGGCTTTGGCTAGTAAAGTGCGAAGGTCTAAAGTATAATCGTAGTGAAAGTAACCGGAGAGTCATTAGAACAAATATGGCGGTTAAGATCTTAGTTATTGAAGATGAGCCGGATATCGCGGATTTTATCCGGCGAGGGTTGGTATTAAAGGGCTTTGAGGTCGATGTAGCCAATACGGGTCAGCAGGGCCTGGAGATCGCCTTTACCCGTTATCCTGACGTGGTAGTTCTTGATCTGATGCTTCCTGACGGAGACGGAATTGACATCTGCCGGGAGCTCCGCAACAGTAAGGAATTCGGGATTATTATCCTGACCGCGCGTAGTCAGGTCGGTGACCGCATACGGGGTCTTGACGCGGGGGCCGATGACTACCTGCCCAAGCCATTTGTCTTTGAAGAATTGATGGCTCGTATTCGTGCTGTACTGCGGCGAAGAAATATACAAACCGATGGCATTCTCAGTGTAGCCGACCTTTATGTTGACCTCGATAAACGTGAGGTGCGACGCGGCATTAGGTCTGTGGAGCTTACTACACGTGAGTTTGAACTGCTAAAGCTGTTAGTACAGCACCAAGGAAAACCTTTGAGTCGGGAGTTTATCCTCGAACGGGTATGGGGTTATGACTACGAAGGAGATACTGACCCGGTTAAGGTTTATATCAACTTCCTGAGACGCAAGCTTAATACCAGTGGAGAGGCCGACTTAATACACACACTCCGGGGTTACGGCTATACACTTCGAGATAAACCATGAAGCGCAGCCTACGTCGTCAGATTTTCCTGTGGTACGCCATAGCCATACCCATTCTAATAATAGGCATGGTATTGGTTACCCATCAAGTAATGACAGCCAGCCTGGCTGATTCCGTTGATGAGCGTCTGCGGCAACGATCTGAAACTGTAGCCATGGTTCTTCTTGCCAGGCCGGAAATAAGGGACGAGGGATACGAAAACTTAATTAAGTTATTTACCGAGGAGTACTTTGCTTATATTCCTGCCGTATTTCGCATTAGCGATCCGTCAGGAAATCAGCTTGCCATATTCGGAGATGTACCCGATCCGATTATTCCTCTTATGGATCAGCAACTAGTACTGACAGAGACAAGCAAGGGCAGATTCGCAACAATCGACATCAGAGGTCACGAAGCACTTAGAATTTACACAACCCCGGTAATAGAGCCATATACTCAGAAAACCATTGTAGTGATACAGACAGGAGATAGTCTTGCGCAGGTTGTCACAGCTGAGCAACAGCTCTGGCGTTACGCTCTCATAGTGGGGATTGCAGGTAGTCTGGCTGCCCTGCTAGTAGGGAGATATATCCTTCAAAGGGGTTTCCGCCCTCTGGATACAATTCTCGGGCAAATACAGGAAATAGAGAGTAAGAATCTTTTTGTGAGGTTACCTGACGAGCCTCGCCCGCTGGAAATACAGCATCTTGCCGATAACCTGAACAGCATGCTTCATCGTCTAGACACAGCATTTAGGGCAAGGGAACAATTTGTGGCTACTGTCTCTCATGACCTTAGAACTCCGCTTACAGCGATACAGGGACAGATTGAGGTCCTTCTTATGCAAAAACAAATAGAGCCTGAACTTAGAGATAGTCTGGAACGAATGGCCAAAGAGGTACGTAGACTAATTCGTATGAGCAACAATCTATTACTCGATGTTCAACTACAATCCAGGCCAACTCTTGTATCTGAAAAGGTAAATCTCAAAGACCTATTAGGAGAGTTAGAGAGAGAGGTGCAAGTTTTGGCTAGCGGCCTGGAGCTGAAAGTTATAGCCAACAAAGATGTATTCATCTCCGGTGATTATGATCTGTTGAAACAAATGCTACTAAATGTCGTAGAGAATGCGATTAAATTCACCTCTTCGGGAGGAACAGTTAAAGTGGCATTAACCAAACGTAACGGTTATGCGACTATCAAGGTGACCGATACTGGGATTGGAATTTCAAAAGAAAATCTGTCCCGCATTATGGAGCCTTACTATAAGACTAGAACGCCCGAAAAATCAAAGAGCCCTGGTACGGGGCTTGGCTTGTCCATTGCAAAGCAGATAGCTGTTCTCCACGCTGGTTCCATTGAGATAGATAGTCAGGAAGGGAAAGGAACCACCGTACAAATTCAGATCCCGGCTAAAAATCAGCCATAGTGTACCTTAATCCGCTTTTTGACAACCAGTAGTCAATATTACTCCAGTAATATGAATATCCTTCTGGATTATTTATAATCCAGAATCGGGAAGATTAACCGCGGTGATTTGCCGTTTATCCTCTATTTTCTTCATAACTATACCGCAACATACTAAAGTCCCACCACCTACCTTAACAACCTCAACTTCGTTACCGCAGGCTTGACACTGGTAAATTTCACCCAATTTCTCAGTAACCATTATTTATCTCCTAGGTTCTGCTTATCGCTAATATAAGACTATCTGCGATAAGTTTCAACTATGTTATATGTAATCATCTTATTTGTATCGGAGGGATTAATTCTTGTGTAAATGTCAGTAAAGTGCGACTAAGGTAACAATATATGCTATCGTTATCTTGGTCCAAAATATTAACTCTGAGCCGGGTTTTGGGAAGCAAATTAGTGTCAGTCGTGATTAATCGCCAAAGCAAGTCCCTAACGACCGGGCGGATTGGATCAGTGGATCATCCAGTGTAATCCTTCTGGGACCTTCAATAACAACCTCTAACGGAACCTCAGTGAGTGAATTGCCTTGAACTCCCACCATATAGCCATACTTTTCCCTTATTATCATATCAACCGCCCTAGTCCCCAATCTTGTCGCCAGTATTCTATCGGGGGGCGTCGGAGGCCCGCCCCTCTGGAGATGCCCGATTACAACGGCACGATTTTCAATACCTGTTATCTGCTCTAGTTGAGAAGCAAGAGCAAACCCTATACCACCAAGTCGAACCGGTTGGGTACCGTCTTTAACGACTCTTTTTATCACAATATCGCCACCCTTTGGTCTTGCTCCTTCGGCAACGACTACTATCGTAAATCTCTTACCTCTCTTGCTCCTGTCCCTCACTTTGTCCGCTATAACGTCTGGTTGATAAGAAATCTCCGGGATGAGTATGACATCGCCTCCCCCGGCGATACCTGCATATAGAGCAATCCACCCTGCGTTACGTCCCATAACCTCAACAATCATAATCCGGTGATGAGATTGAGCCGTAGTATGCGCCCTATCAATAGCCTCTGTAGCTATAGAAACAGCTGAATCAAAACCAACCGTGATATCTGTCCCGCTCACGTCATTATCTATCGTCTTAGGAACCCCAACAATGGGCACTCCATCTTTAAACAGTCTGGATGCTATACTTAGCGTACCGTCTCCACCGACACATACAAGGCAATCTATCCCTAAGCTCTTTATGTTAGTGATGGCCTCCTGTGATATATCCTTAAATTCTGGTTCGTCTCCCCTTATCGCGTCGTATCTGTACGGGTTCGCTATATTCGAAGTGCCAAGTATGGTACCACCAAGGGTAATAATCCCGGAGACATCTTCATATTGAAGTCTTCGATTATGACCACAGACAACGCCCTCGTATCCATCTTCGATACCGATAACCTCCAACCCATATTCAAGTATAGCTTTTTTGGTAACAGCGCGAATGACGGCATTTAGGCCAGGGCAATCCCCCCCACCGGTAAGAATAGCAATTCTATTGTGCTTTCCCACTACTAGACCTCCAAGACAAAATGACTGATATCAATAATAATCATCTAATAATCATCTTTGGGCATGTTCGAAAATCGCCAAGCCTAGCAGCGATCTCTTCACTTTCGGTAGATGCTAGTGCAAGGCTAAGAATAATCAATCTGTGAATTCATCATAACTGCCCTTACCTAATTTGGCAAATCACTGCTGCCGGTCTAAATAGAACCGAACGAAGGCAAACCTTATTAAGAGGTGTTTTAATATCAGAAGTCACTTGCTAATACCTAGCCAGTTAGTGCCTCCAGCTGGCTGCCATTTCCCGCGGTTAAATAGCCGCGGGTGTTTCATTTTGCGTACTGTCTCGATGACGAATACGGCTACGCCCGGAATTACGGCGACAGCCCATCCAGTGATACCTAGCGGTACCGTGCCGAATATTGTCTGAAGGAAAGGTAGATAGACGACCGCTACCTGCAGGGGAATAGCAGCCGAAATGAATATGAGCATCCAGCGATTACGGAATACTCCCAACTGGAAAATGGTGTATTCATCGGAGCGAGCATTGAGGGCAAGAATCCACTCGAAGATAACTACGCTACAAAAGGCAACAGTACGGGCTTCCTCCACTCCGGATGCTGGTTCCATGAAGTTAAAAACCAGTACCGTACCGATACCGAGCATTCCCGCTAGAAAGCCGACACGCAGCAACATCCCGGGAAAGAGTAGCCCGACTTTGGGGTGGCGAGGTGGTTTATTTAATTCATCTCCCACTTTCGGCTCAAGCCCAAGGGGAACGGCCATAAGTGTGCCGGTAACCAGATTAACCCAGAGAATCTGTAGTGCCATAAGTGGTGCCTTACCCAAAAACAAAATACCCAGCACCAGAGCAAATAGTTCCCCCATACCGGTGGTAAGAAGGAACATGGCCACATTGCGCAATCGGTTGAAGATAGCTCGGCCTTCCTCAACAGCGGATACTACCGAAACGAAGTTGTCATCCACCAACGTCATATCCGAGGCTTCCTTGGCCACATCAGTACCTGTAATGCCCATGGCAATGCCGATATCAGCGGCCTTCAGCGCCGGCGCGTCGTTGACACCATCGCCGGTCATGGCGACAACGTGCCCCTGTTTTTTAAGAGCATTAACAATCTTAAGCTTCAAAACAGGTTCCACTCGGGCGAACACGGATACCCTTTCCACCCGTTCGGAGAGATCTTCATCGCTCATTTTTTCGATATCAGCACCGGTAAAAGTTTCTCCCGGAGGTAGTTTAAGTTGCCGAGCCACCGACTCGGCAGTTAGCCTGTTATCTCCAGTAATCATAACCACCTTGATACCAGCATTTTTGGCTTGCTCTACCGCCTCGATTGCTTCCTCACGAGGCGGGTCATACATGCCTACCAAACCCACGAAAACCAGTTTACCATCGATGTGTTCCTCTTTGAGTTCGGCAAGCTCTCCAGGGTGTTCGGCGTAAGCTAGCGCCAGGACCCTCAAGGCATCTTTCGCCATAGCATCACCTATCCCCAGGATTGCTTCTCTATCCGCTTTGTTCAATGACACCAGGCTGCCATTTTTCAAGATGCTGTGGCTCATCTCAAGCAATCTTTCTAAAGCCCCCTTAACGTAAACTACCTTACCCTTATTCCATGGGTGCAGTGTAGCCATATACCGCCGCTCGCTCTGGAACGGGATCTCATCCAATCTGGGATATGTTTCCTCCAGTGTTTCCTCGTTCAGACCAGCCTTTGCGGCTGCCACCAGTAATGCTCCCTCCGTCGGGTCACCCATGATGTTACAACACTCTTTCTCCGATGAAAGCAAAGCATCATTGCAGAGAGCGCCTATCTTGAGAAGCAACGCCATTGATTCTTCCTTATCAGGATCTAGGGTATTATTATCATGTCGAAACTCACCTTCCACTTGGTAGCCTTCACCTGTGACCTCAATCCATTCTCCGTCGACATAGATCTTCCTTACCGTCATCTGGTTCATAGTGAGCGTGCCCGTTTTGTCAGAGCAGATGACGGTGGCTGATCCCAGGGTCTCAACTGCCACCAGTCGGCGGATAACGGCATTGCGTGAAGCCATATAGCGCATGCCCGCAGCCAAGACAACTGTGACTACAGCCGGTAGGCCTTCGGGTATGGCTGCCACTGCCGCGGCTACTGCCACCAGGAATATCTCCAACCATTCCAGCCCTCGCCATACCCCCACTCCTATCAGTAGGCCGCAGGTGCCCAGCACCAGGTAAATGATATAGTGACCCAGTGTATTAATGCTCTTCTGTAGAGGGGTCTTCTCTTGTTTAACTTCTTGGAGGCTCGTGGCAATTTTACCCATCTCGGTGGCCGTCCCTGTGGATACCACTACAGCAGTAGCGCGGCCGTTTGTGATAATAGTGCCCATATACACCATGTTCTTACGGTCAGCCACGGCAACCTCGCCGCTTATCGGAGTTGTATGCTTATCCACTGATACAGACTCTCCAGTAAGCGATGACTCGTTTATTTTGAGGTTAGCTACCTCTATTAGACGAGCATCAGCCGGTACCTTATCACCTGACTCAAGGATCAGAATATCGCCAGGTACCACTTCTCTACTCTTAATCTCTTCTACTTTACCATCGCGCCTGACTTTGGTTTTGGGGGCTGCCAGCTGCATTAGAGCTTCCATGGCCTTCTGTGCCTTGCCTTCCTGAACATAGCCAATCGTAGCCATAAGTAACAGAACTGCTAGAATTACAGAGGCATCCAGGTTTTTCCCCAAGACAAACTCGACAATTGCTGCAGCGAGTAGTATGTAGACTAAGGGACTGCGGAATTGCTGCAAATATAGTAGTATTGCAGGGGCCTTCTTTTTACGCTCAAGCTCATTAGGCCCGTATTGCTGTAGCCTGTTCGAAACTTCTGACGTAGTTAGTCCAGAATACGATGAACCAAGTCCCTCTAAGACCTCCTTGGAGCTAATATCATGCCACTGTTTCTCTGCCATATTCTACCCAGACTCTTATTATAGCTATATATACTAAGTTCAGTAAAATATACAAAACCCTATCATACAAGACGTGAAAAAGCTTATAGAACCATATGAGTTATCACTGGATTTGACCTGGCTGAACTTTTCCGAGTATCGTTTAGTGCAACTCAAAATAGTGGAAAGAGGAATGTTCCACACCATCTATTATCACACAAAGGTTGTATAACACCTTTATGTTGTGCTGATAACAAAAATCTATAGCCTTTTTGCTCTCTGAGCCAGGCTGAAGCCATACGTAGTTAATCTTTAACCTTTCACATTCTTTAAGAACCTCTTCAGTTACGGCTGGGGGCACCACGAAATCGGCTACTTCAATCTTGTCCGGTATATCGGTAATTCGAGGATAGCACCTGATACCTTCTATTTCCTTCAGCCTGGGATTGACCGGATAGATGGTGTAGCCACGACTTCTCAAGTTCTTGAATATCTTATATCCGTACTTACTGGTTTTGTCACTGGCCCCTATCACAGCGAATCTTTTCTGGGCCATAAATTCTTCGATCAAACTACGGGTATCAAATTTATTTGTATCTGGAATAGGTGAATAGTCCATACCTACATAATAACAGCTAGATCACAAAAAGTTTAGCTCCCTGCATTAAATAGCGAGTATATCATGAGGAGACCAGTAGGTAGGATTTGCATATGGCGCTGTGGAGGGATCGGAATGAGCAGCATTATGGAATAATCTTACTAAGCCGACTTTCGATAAAGCTCTTGTTCGGAAACCCGTCAGGTCTATTTTAACCCCGGACCATCTCCTAGCCCTAGGGAAATAGAGATTCTTGTGAACCATCCCCTCGGTCAGCACAGTATTATATTAAATTATATCAATCTAATACTTTTTGAGAGTAAAACTGAATCTAGCGTCCTCTGACCAGTCTGTAGAGGCGTAGGTGCGGCTACTCTCTAGTTCGTTATTGCGGTGCGTTTCGGTGTGATGTTCTATTAGAACGACGTGGCTTCTTGCAACATCAGCATCGTATGCTCTATATATAAGCTCTGCCTGACCGTCTTCCCGACCTGGGTTCCAAGTGAGAGGTATATCAGTGAATTCGAGAGTCGCGTACGCATCGGTTACCGTGTTAGCACCTTCATTGCGGTAACGGTAGGAAAAAACGATGCTTTCCACTACGGTCCCGTCCGCGGATACTTTTCCATTAACCTCATGAATACTACCGCTCCGATCGATGTCTCCCATTGCTAAGGTGCCGCTGAAAGAAGGGCCTCTCCAGGTGATATCCATGCTATTCTTACCCGCAACTGCCCATGGAATTCCCACGCCCCAGGTACTGGTGTCGGTTCCTTCACCAGAAGCTTTCGACCAAGTGCGATGAATATCTGTGCCGTTAAACCTAACGCTAATCTCATTGAACGATTGCAATAAGCCTACCAGATCGGTCGATTCTGTCATTATATTAGCATACGCTGTAGCCTGGTCAACAAGCTCATCGGTATCATCATATAACGCGAGGCTGATGGTATATCTCCCGGCCTCGGTAAACTGGTGGCTTACATTACTGGTAGCGGTCGTTTGCCCTGCGGTTCCATCGCCGAAGTCCCACTCAAAACGGGGGTTTTCCGGTAGATTATCCGAATGGGCGGTAAAGGTATATGTCTCACCTGGTTCACCTTTCAGCGCCGATGGTTCGATGTAGAGTTCAGAGGTATAAATATCAATGTAAGCAAAATCAACATATTTCCACCCACGGTTGGCGGTTTCAGCTACGATTTCCAGCCCCCACTGGTTACGTCCTGTAGAGAGCTCATAGCCGTTATCAGCGTCAGGGGTTAAGCGCACTCCGTTTTCCCAGACCCAGCAGTTCAGGTCAGTGCCCGCAACTGTACTTTCCGGTATAACCCAGATTGACTCGCTATTGGTCCTAAATCCCTCAGTATAAGCAACGGTGGAGCCGTCATCCTGCTCGATTTTGATGTTATAGGATGGGAAACGGTCATTACCGACGGTGCCGGATTCAAATTCTGTCCAGCGTTGCCCGATTCTATCCCACTTGATGTAGGTTGTCTTCGCCAGGTAGTCAATCTTGTCGTAGACTTTACCCTGTCCATGTGAAATAGCCTCGGCATTATCTCCGGAGTTATAGGGCTGGAAATTGCCGTCGGTAAACTTAATCTCACGGTCGGTGCGGCCGGGGTAGTTCGGGTCGGCGATATAGAGGGTGTTATTGGCTACCCGATAGACAACCATTGCGTGCACGCTGGAGCCGGTCGTCTGCCGGATTCTTATGTACTGCGGTTCCCCGGTCATCAGAATGGAATAGGCGAAAGCATTGTAGGTACGCTCGTCATTTTGATAAATGAATTCTCCGATTTCATGAAGCAGATTATCCACTACAGCATCTTGCTGGACGGTTGAGGACAGGCGGTATCCCAGGCTGTCGTCCTGCCACAGATCCGGGGTAGCCACGCCACCGTTGTTGTCATAAAGCCCCCAGAGATGAGGCTTGTCTTTTAGCGTCTTTTCGCAGTAGTACCACATGGCTGTCATGCTCTGCCCCCAGCAGTGCCCGCCGGGAGAAATGTAAGAGCCATAGTTGGTAAACTGCCAGTCGTCAACACCGGGGCGGAACCCGGAATCGATGTCGCCAAGCAGAACGTACTTATTTATAGCGCTCACCACCATGTTCGAAAAGTGGCGGGTGGCCACCGTTATCGAGTCGTTACCCTCATCAACCAGGGGTATACCCTCCAGCTTGCCGGTTGCTTCATCGAAAAGGAACGCCATTGCGAAGCTGTCATCCGGTATAATCACCGGGATGGTAACCAGCATCAGCTCTTCAGAGTACTCGCCACCGTTTTCAACTGTAATCATCGGGGAAATAGGGTTGAAGTTATCGCCGAAGGTATGACCTCTGACGGGTGCCGAGGATATTGTAAACGACCTGTTGTCCGGGTAGGAATTTGGGGGAACCACTATCCCCATCCCATGAAGAGGGTCGCCGGGTTTTTCCACAGTGATAGCGCCACCTGACGGCGGTATATTCTGCGATTCGATGTTCTGGGATTTACCCGTGGATATGGTTCCAGTGGGACCGTGCTGCGGCACAGCCGAAGGTCCGCCAGTAAAGGAAGGTATCACCACGTTAACCAGTAAAACCACCAGGACCGTGCCCCCGGCAATAGCGGCAATCATTTTCTTCCTGCCCCTGGTTTTTCCTGATTGAGTCTTGCCCTTTTCCTTCTCTCTCGGTATCTCTGTTCCTGGTGTTGGGGCTTCGACTTCTTGGCTAACCGGGGTCTCAATGTCCTCAACTACAGAAGTTCCACATCCGTCACAGAACTTACTGCCAGTTTCTAACTCTTTACCACATTGCCGACAGAACATCATTCACCTCCCTTTTCCGTTATCATATACCATAATGAAACTATCCAGCGTATGTCAAACGCTGGCAGGTGGTTTTTAATCCACGGATTCTTGATAAGTGACGGGGCTCCTACATCTAGGACCAGAGTTTTGGCTCCTGGTGGTGGCTAAGTGAAGAAAAAGCCACTCCCGCCACTTAATGCCGTTATCGGCATACTAGGCTACACAACACCGAGCTTTGTTCAGCTTCATCTATCGTCATCTAGATAACGAGCATATCATGAGGCTAGGTACACGATGAATTTGAGGCTTGAGGAGATCTGGAGGGTTTATATGGGGATTAGGAGATCAAGGATGATTGGCTCGGTACGGATTTTATTTTTTAGCAGATTGCGTTTTTAGGGAGCGGGCCATAAATATTCACTTAAGTCATAGGGGGTTAACTGCTTGTCGGCATTGCCGATGCCATGTTGGATTCACCAGCTTTCGAGATAGCGTATCGGGCTAAGGGTGGTGAAACAATTTCATTAAGAATAGCCGAGGCCAGTACCAAATTGAATATCGTCTCGCCAAAGACGGGGAACATCCTCCGGGCTAGTAGGGCTAGACCTAGGGCTACACCTGCCTGGGGAATAAGTGCCAAGCCGAGATATTTACGAACCGCTTCCGGAGCACCTGAAACACGAGCTCCAAGATTCGTCCCCAAGTATTTGCCAGCAAACCTGACTCCGAAATATATCAGTGCCAGAATACCAGCCGTACCCATGACATTAGCATTGAAGAACATGCCCGATGAGACGAAATAGAGATTGTATATCAAGTCTTCGATATTCTCGATAACCGTAATAGGTTCTAAATTCCGAATCCGATTGGTTACCACGAAACCCACCATGGTGCTCAATAGAATAAGGGAGATGCCCAGCTGGTTGGCCAGTCCAACACCCAGTACTATTATGCCCAATACCGCTACAAGTAGCAGCGCCTGCGTTTTTACCAGGCGGATCAGAAATACGAGGCAAAAACCTAAGCCGATACCGATAGACGCGGACATGCCCAGATTGATACAGGGTATGGCTAGCGTCTCATGCCAGGATACTCCGCTAACACCAGTTACAAGCGGCTGTGCAAAACCCAGGGCAATAGAAAAGCCTAAAACTGCTATGACATCGTCCAGTGCCACTACGGCATGCAGGGTCGTGGTCATCGGACCCTTAGCTTTGCATTCGCGAATGGATGCCATGGTTATAGCCGGCGCTGTAGTCATAGCAATAGCCCCGAGAACCAGCGCCATGGGAAGATAGGTGTTCGCAAAAGTAGCGGAGGGTGAGTCTATGATGAAAGGCGCCAAGAAGATTATGGCGATGAAGATAAGCAGCCCGGCCACTAGGCTCTGCAGCGGCGTAATCCACAGGATACTCTTGCCCAGTTTCCTTATTGAGTCCAGGCGCAAACTGGAACCGATCAGATAGGCGATAATTCCCAGGGAGACGTCAGTAACGATATCCAGGCTATCGATTGAGGTTCGCTCCAGAAGGTGGAATAATGATGGGCTAAGGAGTAGACCGATCAGGACATAGCCTGTGATGCGGGGGAATTTCACCTTTTGCGTCGCCAGTCCACCGAGGAGACCGACACTGAGCATTATGCCGATGACCAGTATCAGGTTCAACATGGCCAGAGATACCTCGCAAAATATACTGCCGCCTATGGCTCTGGAGCACACGGCCAATAATTTCAGAATTCATCTATGACGGGGTAAAACAGGCATCGTGAAATACCTGGTTAGATGTGCTTCCACCATCGGTATAGGACTGCTGATTCCGGCTCTTCTTCATGTATCCATTCATTAGCATGCTGGGAACGACATTGCAGTATTTCCTGCCGTACAGTCTCGTAGTCTCTGTGAATAGTATCATAGAGTTGAGCATTTTCCAGTAAAATAGCACCCAGGTCGGAGACGCCATCGACAAAATAAATGTCGTCCGCATCAAACTGTCGCGGCTCGGCAGTATACACCCGCATCACACCAATGATTTCACCACGCAGTCTAATAGGCACAGAAAGTATCGAGGCGATGCCCTCCTTTTCCTGCGCTTCACGGTACTGGACACGCTCGTCGTGAGTGGCATCAATAATAGCCACCGGTTTTCCCGCGAGTGTTTCAGCCATGCTTTTAGCAGTTAGCACGACACCTTTTTGAACATAATCCCGGCTTAGGCCATAGGCAGCAGTATGCAGCAGTTCCTTGTGGTCGGGGGTAAGCAACATAATGGAACAGGCCTTGGCCTCAAGTGACTTAGCCACACCGGCAACCATAGCGCGGAGGACACCATCAGGGGTGCGCATAGAATTGACCTCGGTAGCTATATCATAAAGAGCCTGATAATAGTGTTCAATTTTGGCAATACGTTCCATTTCGACTCAAGTTATCGCCTTTCAAAATATAATTCTATATCTTGAACTTAGTAGTTATATCAATCGTCAGGCAAATACCTAAAAATAGCTTCCGGTACCAGTGGTCTGTAACCCGGAATCCCATGTGATATGGGTAATACTATACAACAATATTTGATGCTCCACAAACAACCTGGAAATTCCCAAAAGCTGGCATCCGGCATTTGAGATGATAATTTGTAGAGATAATCGCTTTGACCGCATGAGCCCTAATAATTCCGCCCGCCGTAGTTTCCACCGTATAACCCTTGTATTCAGATGACGGTACTATTAAAAACGCTACATGGTAAAATTGTAGTTATCCACAAGTAGCCAGACTTATGCTCGTGTCGGGGAACCAATGGTCAGGAGGAAGAATGTCATCTATCAGACGGTACAATTTAACTAAGGTAAAATTATTGCATTTACTGGAGGAATTAAAGACCAACTCTATAGAGGTCGGTTCCTTATACGTTCGGCCAAAGTCTTCAAAAGCAAGTATAGAAGGTATGCTGGAAACGATACTGGATATGAAGACAATACCTGAAGACCTATCTAACTTAATTGCGGAGTCCCGGACGGGAGGAATACTTTTTTGGGGACCGCATCACCGGTATCTGGTGATGCCTCCATTCCCTGTTGCGGAAGAAAGTGTTTCCAACACCTGTGAAATTGAACCCCTTTATTTCCTAATGCGCCATGAATTTCTTCTAGGTCTGGTAATTGTAAGGCTCGGGGCATATGGTATTGGCGTTTTTCAGGGTGAAAACTTGCTTTCCAGCAAGGTTGGCACAGGCTTGGTACATTCCCGCCACCGTCAGGGGGGATCTTCGTCCCAAAGATTTGAGCGACATCGTGAGAAGCAGATGGAAACCTTTTTTACGCGGGTCTGCCAGCATACCAGGGGACAGTTAGATCCCTATGCCAGACTATTGGATTATGTTATTTATGGAGGTACCAGGAAAACCATACTGGATTTCCGAAAGCAATGTCACTTTCTCCAAGAGTTTGATACGAAGACCTTAGATCGGTTGCTTAACATTAGAGAACCTAAACAATCAGGACTTGCAGAAGGGATCCAGGAAGCCTGGTCAAGCCGGGTAATCCAATGGACTTAGACATAGCTCGCTCGTCTGAGTAGTGTAGCGGGTTTAACTCAAGCGGTCGCTTTCCGTTTGTGATTTATAGCCATCTTGTTCACTGCGGACCAGATCATATCCTGAAGGTTATACCGGACTCAAAATTCAAGGTTGGTTAGCGATAACGATATGGGTTACTTACCGTCGCTGATCCAATCTACCCTATCCCCAAACGCCTATTCAATCGGATGAAAAAGACGAGGTAATGACGAGTCATTTCAATCGGATTCATTTTCCACCACATAAGATCCGTGAAACCATCGACCAATCTATTATTGTTAGACCAACAGATAGCTGGCATTTAGTTGGTCATTCTTGCCGGAAAATATGTTATTACCTTCATAGGTAACTCAATGAGTTAAAATAGAGGAGAGATCACAATCCGGCTGGAGCAATAAC
>DIFA01000023.1 GCA_002418895.1 Dehalococcoidia bacterium UBA5760
ACCGCCAGCCCGAGTTCACCCAGCTCGATCTTGAGATGAGCTTTGTTGAGGAAGAGGATATCCTCAGTCTGTTTGAGGAGCTCTTCGTCTCAATGGTGGAGGCAGTCCGGCCCGGAATGCGGGTGATCCGACCGTTTCCCCGCATTAGGTATGTCGATGCCATGGAACGCTATGGTACGGACAAGCCTGACTTACGTTTTGGTCTGGAGATAGCCGACCTTACTGATATTGCCGCAGAGACCGAATTTGCTATTTTTCGTTCGGTAGTTGCTGACGGGGGTAAGGTAAAAGGTATCACTGCCCCGGGCTGTGCCGGCTACTCGCGCAGTCAGCTTGATGAACTGAGTAAGCTGGTGCGTAGTCTCGGCGCCGGCGGTGTGGTCACCATCGCACTGGTTGACCCCGGCGGCAGCCTGGAAGATTTAACTCTGGATAAGGTAAAGTCGGTAGCGGCTAAATTCCTTGCTCTGGATCAGATTAAGCAGATAGCATCCCGTCTGGGCGCTACTCCGGGAGATCTCTTACTGATCATCGCCGGTGATGGTGACATGGTCAGTACTGCCCTGGGCGAGCTGCGCCAGGAGATGGGGCGGCGGCTGGAACTGGCTGATCCCAATCTCCTTGCCTTTGCCTGTGTTATTGATTTTCCCCTGCTGCACCGGGACAAAAAGTTGGAGCGGTGGGAGTCCGAGCACCACCCCTTTACAGCACCGAGGGATGAGGATATGTCGCTGCTGGGAAGCTCTCCGGAAAAGGTGAGGGGCAGGCACTATGATATTGTCTGTAACGGGTATGAGATCGGCGGCGGCAGCCTGCGGATCTACCAGAGTGAGTTGCAGAGAAAGGTGTTCCGTCTGCTGGGTTATCATGATGATGATATCAACCAGCTTTTCGGGCATATGCTGGAGGCATTTGATTATGGCGCTCCGCCTCATGGCGGCATAGCACTCGGCATTGACCGCCTGGTGATGCTGCTGGCGGGAGAAAAGACTATTCGTGAGGTGATCGCTTTCCCCAAGACTCAGGAGGCTCTTGATTTAACCTTCAATGCTCCTTCGCCGGTTACTGAGGAGCAGCTTTCTCAATTACACCTGCGCCTGCGGGAGGAGGAAGAATGAAAGTAACCAACGAGAAGACTGAGAACAGCCAGGTGTTTCTTGCCATTGAGATGGAACCGACTGAGGTAGAAGGGTCTCTGGAAGAGGCCTATCGCCGTCTGGTGAAGAGGACTGACGTCCCCGGCTTTCGCAGAGGAAAGGCGCCCAGAGTAATGCTGGAGCGCTACATCGGTAGGGAAAGTCTTCTTAAAGATGCCATGAATTACCTTATCCCCGAGGCCTGCGAGAAGGCTATCACGGAGCAGAAAATCGAGGCCTTTGCCCGCCCCTCCGTTGAGATTACCCGGACAGACCCCCTGGCTTTTAAGGCGATCGTGCCGCTTCCGCCGGTGATTACGCTTGGTGATTATCACCAGATCAGCATGACCCCTGAACCGGTGGAGATGGGTGAGGACAATGTTAACGCTGTCATTGAGCGAATACGCCACGAGCAGGCTACCTGGGAGCCGGTAGAGCGGCCTGTGGAAGAGAACGACATGGTCGTTCTGGATATTGAGAGTACCGCTGACGGGAAGCCATTTATAAATCGAAAGGGGGTCCAGTACCAGGTCTTAAGAGATCAGCCCTTACCGTTGCCCGGATTCGCCGGGCAGATATCAGGCATGGTCAGGGATGAGGAAAAGGAGTTCAGTCTCCAGATTCCCCAAGACTTTCCTAAAAGCGAACTGGCTGATAAAGAGGCCCGGTTTAAGGTAAGGGTCGGCGAGGTAAAACAGGAGAGGCTCCCCGAGCTAAATGATGAATTCGCCAGGGGGGTAGATCATATTTTTGATACCATTGAGAAGCTTAAGGAGCACATTTCGGAGGGCTTAAGGCAGGCGGCTGAGGCAAAAGCCCGGACGGATCTTGAGGAAAGGGTTATTGAAGCAGCGATCGACCAGTCCGATGTGGAGTTCCCCCCCTTTCTGGTGGAGATGGAGATTGACCAGCTTCTCGAACAGCAACTGAGGCGCTGGCAGGCGAGCGGCCACGACCTGGACAGCTACCTGGCTGCCATTAATAAAACCGAGCAAAAGCTGCGGGAAGACCTGCATACCCCAGCTACCAAGCGGGTCATCCGGTCGCTGGTGCTGGGTAAGATCAGTCAGGAGGAGAAGATTGAGATTGACGACTCTGAGGTAGCCGCTGAGATTGAGGATATGATCAAGGATGCTGCCCCGGAGAGGCAGGATGAACTGAGGGCATTTCTCAGTACACCACAGTCCCGCAGGTCGATTTCTGATGTACTGGTGGGGCGAAAAACGGTAAGGCGGTTGGTGGAGATAGCCGTGGAGGCGAAGGGGGATAGCAAAGTGAATACTGAAAAAGAGGCAAAGAAGGAGGCAAAGCGATGAACACCCGACCGGAGAATGTTATTCCGATGGTGATTGAGAGTGGGGCCAGGGGAGAGCGTGCTTTTGATATCTACTCCCTTTTGTTAAAAGAGCGTATTATTATGCTGGGTACGCCGATTAATGACCAGGTGGCTAATGTTATCGTTGCCCAGCTTCTCTATTTAGAGCGTGAAGACCCCGATAAGGACATCAGCCTCTACATTCACAGCCCCGGTGGCGTTATCAGTGCCGGTTTGGCTGTTTATGATACCATGCAGCTCATCCGCCCCGATGTCTCTACTATCTGTGTCGGGCTGGCGGCAAGTATGGGAACAGTCCTCCTCTGCGCCGGTACAAAGGGCAAGCGTTTCGCCCTGCCCAACGCCACGATACATATGCACCAGGCTTTTGGCGGTGCTCAGGGGCAGGCCGCCGACATCGAAATCGCCGCCCGCGAGATTATGCGGATTCAGGACATAATTCGTGGCATTCTGGTCAAACATACCGGCCAGACAGTGGAGAAGATTACTCACGATACCGACCGTGACTTTTACCTCAACCCGGAGCAGGCGGTAGAGTACGGTATTGTCGACGAAGTCCTTCGTAAGCCGGTCGAGGAAAAGACCGGCGATAAAAAGTAGCTGTCGCTCTTGCGATACGGCTTATTGTAATCCCTTCTGAAGGTACCTGCCAGGTTTCCGGCAGTTTAGAGTTTACTCTTCAGCCTGGCCAGGACGCTGTTAATATGGACGAATGGATTGGTCCTGTGCCCGAAGACCGTACCTCTGGCCAGGGCGCTAGGGAAATCTTGACAACCGTTAAATTCCGGCATCTCGACATAGGCGTTGCCGATCGCCTGGACAGTGTGGGCGTCGCTGCCGGCGCTTCCTGGAATGCCGTACTTCCTGGCGAACCTCTCTGCTCTGGCTGAGGAACGGTAGAGAGGTGTCCTGGAGTTAAATACTTCAATAACGTCTATCTCTCCCTGCTCCGCCAGCCTCCTGGTGATATCAACGTTCAGTGCGGACTGACGAAATCTATCGAAGGGGTGTGGTATGGCTACCAGCCCTTCTTGAGTCCTGATACGGGATATCGTCTCTGCAACCGACAGGCCGCCGGGTATACTTTCCTTGAGGAACATACCCATAATCTCGCCGTGCGGGGTCAGTATCTCCTCGGCAACGATTACGGTGAAGGGAGCAATATCCTGCATCTTCAGGGCGCCTTCGATAGTATTGTGGTCGGATATGGCGATACAGTTGATGCCGACCTCAAGGCAGCGGCCGATAATCCTGGCTAACGGCGTATTGCAGTCAGGCGAATACTCGGTGTGGATATGCAGGTCGGCCTTGAGCAATTTCAGTTCACCCTCTCCAGATAGCTGCCGCTGCGGGTATCAACCTTGACAATATCCCCCTCGTTGATAAAAAGGGGGACCTCTATGGTGATGCCGGTCTCGAGTGTAGCCGGTTTGGTGCCGGCGGTGGCGGTGTCTCCCTTGAATCCGGGCTCGCTCTTGGTAACCTCGAGCTCAACGGTAATCGGCATCTCGACCCCCATCAGTTCACCCTTGTAGCTTGATATTTGCAGGGACATTCCTTCCTTAAGGTAGTTGATGGCGTCACCCAGCTGGTTACTGTCCAGGGATGTTTGCTCGAAGTTCTCCTCATCCATAAAGTAGTACAGGTCTCCGTCGCTGTAGAGGTACTGCATCGGGCGGTACTCAAGCCGGGCGCGCACAAATTTCTCCGTGTTTTGAAAGCTCCGCTCAATAGTGTGACCATCCCGGATATCGCGGAGCTTAACCTTAGCCAGGGCCGTCCGCTTCATCTTGATATGCTGGTATTCGATAACCTGGTACAGTTTGTCGTCTAACTCGATAGTAACCCCTTTTCTCAGCTCACTGGAATTTATCATCCTAGACTCCTATCTTCTCAGCTTTTGAAATTACCCTGACTTTGTTGTCTTCCATCACTACCGTATCCTCGATCCTGACGCCTCCCCAGCCCGGGATGTAGATTCCGGGTTCAATAGTAAATACCATTCCGTTGGTTAGCGGCTCGGTGCTGCCATGACCGAGGCGTGGTGCCTCATGCGGCGACAGTCCTATGCCGTGACCCAGGGCATGACCGAAAGCTTCACCGTAGCCAGCCTCTTCTATGACTATCCTCGCTATATTGTCCGCCTCCTCTCCACTCATTCCTCCCTTGATCATTGCGATTGCGGTTAACTGTGCCCCCAGGACAGTATCGTATACCTTACGAAAGGTCTCGTCCCGGCCGCCGATGCAAAGAGTACGGCTGAGATCGCTGGAGTAGCCGCTGATCCTGGCTCCGAAGTCCATTATTATCGGCTCTCCGGGATGAATAGTACGTTGCGAGGGACTGATATGGGGCATCGCTGAATTATCACCTGAGCCGATAATAACATTGAAGGGGATGGGCTCACTACCCTTTTCCCGCATAAACCTTTCTATCGCCCAGGCCAGCTCCTGCTCACTGATGCCGTTGCCGATGATACTCGCGGCATAGGAAAATGCAGCATCGCTGATTGCCGCTGCCCGGGCTATCAGCTCGATCTCCTCAGGTTCTTTGATCAACCGTAGCGAC
Organism: Dehalococcoidia bacterium UBA5760; assembly: GCA_002418895.1. Taxonomy (GTDB): domain Bacteria; phylum Chloroflexota; class Dehalococcoidia; order Dehalococcoidales; family UBA5760; genus UBA5760. Next base: position 5,041 of record DIFA01000023.1, read on the forward strand.
TCGACAAGCCCGTCGACAGGGATAAGCCTGAAGGGAAGCTTCTTTTTCCTTATTATATCAGATAATTCCCGGTAATGATAAAAGGTGACGTGCCTGCTCTCAAACCCAAGCCGGTTAATGCCCGGCTCATCCACCAGCTCAGGGAACCAGTTCTCCGCGGGGCCGCTTATCCGAAAGATTGGAAAGCCGGGCGATTGCCTTTGCGCCTGTTCCAGGTAGCGAAAGTCGGTGGCTAAGACCTGCTTCCGGGATGTGATCAAGAGATAGCCGTCGGAACCGTTAAAACCGGACAGGTAATATCTGTTCTCCGGCCGGGAGATCAAGATAGCATCAATCTCCTGGTCGGCGAAACTCTGTAGCAGCCGGTTAATTCTATCCTTCCTGCTCATTATTCTGCTTTCCTCCTGCCATGGGATGGGCGGAGAGGTATACCTTTCTTGCCTGACTCTTGGTGACGTGGGTATAGATCTGGGTAGTGGACAGGTCGGCATGTCCCAGAAGCTGCTGTACCACTCTCAAGTCAGCCCCACCGTCGAGGAGGTGAGTGGCGAAGGAATGGCGTAGCATGTGGGGATGGACCCGCCTGTTGATGCCGGCAGCAGCGGAGTATTTCTCCACTATCTTCTGTACCCTCCGTTCTACCAGTCGCCTGCCGCTGCGGTTAACGAACAGGGCCGGGGTACCTTTCCTGCCCAGCAGCCTGGTTCTGCCCTGGCTTATATAGGTAAGAATGGCTGCTGCGGCTGGCTTACCCATCAGCACCACCCGCTCTCGAGAGCCTTTGCCCCGGACTCTGATTTCATTGGCGTCAAGGTTAACCTTATCAATATCCAGGTTTACCAGCTCGCTTACCCTCAAACCGGAAGCGTAGAGCAGTTCCAGCAGGGCCCGGTCGCGTTGCCCCTGCGGTGTGGATGAGTCAGGAGCGTTGAGAAGCTCAAGCACCTCTTTCTGGCTCAGGAAGCCGGGCAGCCGCTTGTCCAGCTTGGGAGAAGAGGTATCGGCGACCGGGCTGGTAGCAACTATCTCTTCTCGCATCAGGTAGCGATAGAAGGAGCGTATCGCCGAGAGCTTACGGGCGATACTGACCTTGACAAACCCCTGATCAAGGAGGTGGGAGAGGTAGTCGCGGATGACCTGTTTGTCCACCTCGTGAAGCGAGTCGATCTTTCGTGACTTCAGGAAGCTGAAGTAGTCCAGCAGGTCGGTGGTATAGTTACGTATGGTATATGTAGAAGCATTCCGCTCTGCCTCAAGGTAGTTTACGTATCGGTTAAATATCTGTTGCATTGAACCGGCCGCGTTTCTATTTGTCTACTGGTTCGCCTTCCCCGGAGTTTCCGCTCTTTTCTTCTTCTGCTGAGCATCCGTCGACGGTACCGCTGGCAGCGATGTGTGCCAGAACATCGGCAAAGGCGATACCCTTGGACCGTGCCCCTTTCAGACCGTGCCTGACCTTACTGGCAAGCACATCGCCCAGGTGCAGGGTAGCACTGGTTAGCTCCTCCGGTGATATCCAGCCCTTACCGTACATAAAGCCGGTAACGTACACCTTGGCGATGTTTTCCTGTAGCAACGCTGCGGTGTACTTGGTATTCCTGTGGCTGGTTTGAAATTCTACATACTCGATAGGCCATTCCTTCTTCAATTCATCAAGGAATTTGTCACGCAGCTCAATCCAGCGCGGCAGGCCTCCCAGCCGCCACTGTTTGTTGTTTTCCTCGTAGTGTTCCCGGTTCGCCTCAGCGACCCGGTTGATCAAATCGCTGTCGATGGGTTCCTCAGACTGGTATATGCGGACCTTCTCCGGAGACCAGCTCTCCAGCGCCTGGGAGGCCCGCTCCAGAATACGGCACAGCTCCAGCGTCTCCTCGACCTTGAATTCCCAACCGCCCGGCTGATATCTCTTGACATTCTTGGTGCCGTCTGCTTCTTTGACAAAGACAAGCTTTGTCATCAGCCTGCCCCCCGCGGTGTACTGCAGTTCACCACTGAAGAGGGTCTTCTTTTGCACGTGGAGGCCGCGGGCGGCAGTCAGGGAACGGTCTCCCAGCGAGAGCCGGTCTTTAATGGTGGCGATTTCCTCAATACTGCCCAGCAGGTGTTCCGAAGGGTAGTCCATAGTTACTCCTCCAGCTTGCCTTTATAGTCGCACTTGGTGCATTTTGTCTGCTTGCGCCGGTATAGTGTCAGCAGTCCGCCGCATTTGGGGCAGGGGCGGGGGATAGGTCTGGTGTTAATGGCAAAGTTGCATTCGGGCCAGCGGTTGCAGCCGTAGAAGGTACGCTTCTTCTTATTTATCTTCTCGACTATGCTGCCGCTGCAGCCCGTTTCCGGGCAATTGACGCCGGTCTTGATTTCATACGACCTGGTGTATTTACATTCGGGATAGCCGCTGCAGGAGAGGAACTTGCCGTAGCGTCCGTATTTGACCACCAGTGGCTTCCCGCAGCGTGGGCAGCTCTCTTCAGTCTGCTCATCAGCTATCTTCACCTTTTCCATAAGCTCGGCGGCACTCTTCAGGCTCTCATCGAAGGGTGCGTAGAAGTCGTCAAGGACCTCCACCCACCCCCGCTTCCTGCTGCCTATCTCGTCCAGTTCCTCCTCCATACGGGCGGTGAACTCGACGTTAATGATGTTGGCAAAGTGCCGAGTAAGCTGGTCATTGACTATAATTCCCAGCTCGGTCGGCTGAAGACTACCCTTGTCCTTGTTGACATATTCGCGATCAATAATGGTGGAGAGTATGGTGGCATAGGTGCTGGGTCGCCCGATGCCATTCTGCTCCAGCACCTTGATCAGGGACGCTTCGGTGAAACGGGGTGGGGGTTGGGTAAAGCGTTGCTCCGGGAAAAGCTCGATAAGCTCAAGCTTGTTGCCTCTTTCCAGATGGGGAAGCAGGGGGCTTTTCTTTTCTTCTTCTTCGTCTTCATCCTTACCGGCGATATAGAGGGACATAAAGCCGGGGAACTTGATAACCGAGCTTGAAGCCTTGAGGATATATTTGCCGCTGTCATAGGGTCTTATTGCTTCAATCTCAATGCTGGTGTTATCGAATATGGCGTCCGACATCTGGCTGGCTACCATCCTCTGCCAGATAAGCTGGTAAAGCTTGAGTTGCATCTTATTGAGGTACGGCTGAAGCAGGGAGGGCTCCCGCCCGATCCGGGTCGGCCGGATGGCTTCGTGGGCCTCCTGGGCTCCCTTTACCGCTTTGGTGAATGAACGGGCGTGTGCCGGAACGAACTCGGGTCCATACCTGGAGTTAATGAACTCTCTGGTTTCGACTATTGCGGAGCGGGCGACCCTGGTGGAGTCGGTACGCATATAGGTAATCAACCCTACGCTGCCCTCATCGCCTACCGTCAGGCCTTCATAGAGCTGTTGTGCGAGAGACATGGTCTGCTTGGCACTGAAGCGGAACCTGCGCCAAGCTTCCTGCTGTAGTGTGCTGGTGATAAACGGGGGAGCCGGCCGGCGGGATACCTTTTTTGTCCTTACTCCTCCTACCCGGTATCTGGCTTCTCTAAGCTCATCACAGATACCATCCGCTTCCTTGCGGTTTTGAATTTCCAGCTTCGTGCCGTCGCCGAGACCGACCAGACTGGCCCGCACGGTGGCATCGGCAGGCGTTTCCGTGGCCAGTTCCGCCTCGATAGTCCAGTATTCCTGCGGGGTAAATTTATCAATCTCCCGCTCCCGCTCGACGATAATCCGTAGCGCCACTGATTGCACCCTGCCGGCGGAGAGTCCACGCCTTACCTTTTTCCAGAGGAGCGGACTTATTTTGTAGCCGACCAGCCGGTCCATAATACGTCGTGCCTGCTGGGCATTGACCAGTTCCAGGTCTATTGATCGTGGCTGTTTGAAGGCATGCTTGATGGCTTCCTCGGTTATTTCATGAAAGACAACGCGGTGGTATGGTTTCCGGTCTGACCTGGTTACCTCATACAGATGCCAGGCGATGGCTTCTCCCTCGCGGTCGGGGTCAGTGGCCAGGTATACCGCGGCTGCTGTTTTCGCCGCCTCTTTAAGCTCCTTTACCAGCTTGCTCTTGATCCGGGGCACTACATATTTCGGAGCGAAGCTGTTTGCTATGTCCACTCCTATTGCGCCTTTAGGCAGGTCTCTGATATGGCCCATTGACGCCTTCAGGTTGTATTCTTTACCCAGAATTCTACCCAGTGTCTTTGCTTTGGCCGGTGATTCCACGATAACCAGATTCTTTTTCATAACACCTATTCCACTCTCACCCGATATTCCGCTCTGTCTTCTCGGGACAGTATAAAACTCATTGCCCCCATCTGCTTCACCATTCCTTTAAGCTCCATCATCACCAGCGTGCTGCTGACCTGTGATACCGGCAGACCGCTACTACGGCATACTTCATCAATGTGAACCGGCTCGGCACCAAGTTGTTTTAAGAGCAGGGCTTCTGTTTCCGAGGCCGGGATAGCCTCCTTCATTTCCATTTGATGGGCGGCCTCGGTCAGGTTCAGTTCCTCCAGTATATCAGTATAGCTGCTGACCAGCTTGGCACCCTCCTGGATAAGGCGGTTGGTACCGGTACTCGCCGGTGATAGTATGCTACCGGGGACGGCAAACACCTCACGGTTCTGTTCCAGCGCTAGGTTGGCGGTAATCATCGCTCCGCTGGTCTTACCGGCTTCAATAACCAGGACGCCCAGGCTAAGTCCGCTCATTATGCGGTTACGCCGGGGGAACCGGTCGGCGCGAGGTCTGGTTCCCAGAGGGTACTCGCTCATCAGTACCCCCTGCTCAGCGATACGGCGGGCCAGGTTGGCATTCTCCGCGGGATAGATAGTATCGAGGCCGCAACCGAATACGGCGATACTTCTGCCATCAACCTCCAGAGCAGCCTGGTGCGCTACTGAATCGATGCCCCGGGCCAGACCGCTGACGATGGTAATTTTGCTTCGGGCCAGATCGGCGGCTATCTCCTCGGCTATCTGCCTGCCATAAACAGTGGCCCGGCGTGTGCCGACCACTGCCAGACACCGCTCGTCCTCAGGAAGCAGCGTGCCCCGGATGTAGAGTATCGGCGGGCAGTCGTATATCTCTTTAAGACGGGCCGGATAGCCCTCGTCGTGCCAGGTGACCGCAACCACGCCATAGCTCTCGATCTTTTCCATCTCTGCTTCCAGGCACAGACCGGGGCGCCGTGAGGTGATGGTACGTACCGTGCTGCTATCCAGTCCGGAGTTCCTTAAGTCACCCGAACCAGCCTTCCAGGCATTCTCAAGGCTGCCAAAATAATTCTCCATCTGGGTTATTCTGACCCGACCGATACCAGGAATCAGGCTGAAGCCGACCCAGTATTTAAGCTCTTTGTTCTTCATTATTGTTACCACAATCTCCGGGGACCTGCTTTTACAACAGCGTAATCCTGGACTTATGTCGGTTCGGCTGCGGTGTAAAGCAATTCTAACATAGAGATAAGCTACCGACAATTCTGGTGGTTTGTCAAATCGTTCCCTCCTGCAATCGGCTGCTTAACAGAGATTGGGTGAAAGTTCCAGCGCCTGCCAGGTGCATTGGGTCTACAAAAGGGATCGATACAGCCAGGTAAAGAATTAAGGCGGGTTAAAAAAGACAGAGCCGGGTAGCTAGGTTAAAGAAGTAATAACTAAGTTTTCGGAGATTGTGCAGATGGTGGGTCCGGCACCGTCTTCGCTATAAGATTAACCGACTTTACGCCAAAAGCAGTGGCGGAGAGAGTGGGATTCGAACCCACGGTAGCCAAAGGCTACACGCGCTCTCCAGGCGCGCCTGATAGACCACTCCAGCATCTCTCCTCAGTATAGTGACCTGTTTGTTAATTATACAGTACCCGGCGGAGAGGGTGGGATTCGAACCCACGCTCCACTGAACGCGGAGACCGCTTTTCGAGAGCGGCACCATAAACCACTCGGACACCTCTCCCAACTTCAGATTCTATCCTAAAACCTCGTCTCAGGGCAAGCTGATACAGCTCCCGGCCCGCTATTCTGCTTGAGATGCCGCTTTACGAACTTGCCGCCGATATTGTATGCTGACCAGGATACGGCTATATTCCGGGAGTAACAGGTTTTGGTCTGGTTAAAGTTTGCTGCCTGCATTGCTATCATTCTCTTCTCAGGAACAAGACTGGCGCGATACGGGGACGCCATCAGCGAGAAGACAGGCATGGGACGGATATGGATAGGCCTGCTGCTTCTGGCGGCGATCACATCTATGCCGGAACTGGTTACCGGAGTCAGTGCGGTTGCCCTGGTCAAACTACCCGATTTAGCGGTGGGGACCCTCCTGGGTAGCTGCATTTTTAATCTGGCATTGATAGCCGTAATGGATACTATCTATCGTCCCATGCCAATCCTGAGCCGGGTCAGTCCGAGTCACATTGTATCGGCAGCCAGCGGTATCATGATCGTCGCTGTCGTTGCCGCAGGAATAGGTGCGGGAAGGTTTTTCTCGGGTGTGACGCTGGGTTGGATCAACCTGACCGGGATATTACCTCTTGTCCTTTATCTGGTCGGGATATGGTGGGTATTCCGCTCCGAACGTAATAACCGGGCGGCGTCAGCTCAGGTAATGCCCGCTCAATATGAAGATCTATCCAAAAAGACGGTCTATCTCAGGTTTGCCCTGTCGGCGGCCGCTATTATCGGTGCCGGGATATGGTTGTCCTTTGTCGGCGAAGAGATTTCCACTACCTACAGTCTTCATACCAGCTTCGTCGGCAGCCTGTTTCTGGCGATTACCACCTCGATGCCCGAACTGGTGGTTACTCTGGCTGCCCTGCGTTTGGGGGCGGTGGATATGGCAGTGGCAGACGTACTGGGCAGCAATATGTTTAACCTTGCCCTTATCACCCCGGTTGACCTCGCCTACCGGAGAGGTCCGGTCCTCTCCTCGGTGCTGGGCGCTCATCTGGTCACAGCGCTGCTGGTAATTGTGATGAGCCTGATGGTTATCATTGGGATCCGCTTCCGACAACAACGCAAAACATTTTCCCTGGTCAGCTGGCATTCCGTTGCCCTGGTTGGGCTCTATATTTTCGGTATCTACCGCATCTTTGTCTCCGGCATGGGGGTGGGGTAGGGGTTTACCACTGGAAAAAGTTATGTTATAATCACAAACTGGTTGTTGAGCGATTATTTCCATAGGGGGAGAGCCTCCGCTGGGATCAGGGCTCTACCTCTTCCTATGACATCGCAGGTTGGTTTCGTGTTCTGATTAATCAATGTAGAACAGCGTGGGTTGGAGGCAGTGACGAATCAAGATATACGCCGGTAAATGGTAAGTCCTCTCCCTGTGTTAGTCAACCCGGAAGTTCTCTGGAAAGAGGTGTGCTATGCCTGCTGAGGAAATAACGAGTAGCGTTGAAATGATTGAGGCTGAGGCGGAAAAAACTCTTAAGGAGGCTCAGCGTCGTGCCAGTGAAATTATTCTCAAAGCCAAGGAGGAAGCCCGGGTTATTCTTGCCTCCGAAGTATCCCTGGACGAGGTGAAGAGGGAGTGTGAGCAGACTCTGGATGGTGCCAGGGAAAAGGCGGCCCGGGAGATCGAGCAATCAAAGAAAGATGCCTCTGAGATTAAGGCCGGTTCCGGTAAGAAGGTGGCAGAGATTACCGGCCGCATCGTGAATATCGTCAGCGGAGCCGGTTCGAGATGACCCCACCGATAATCGTCAATTCTCCTGAATCGATGGTTAAGGTGAGAGTCGTTACCCTTAAGGATTACTCCGAGCAGACCCTAAAGACCCTGCATAAAGTCGGGGTCCTTCACGTTGAGGAGGCTAAAGAGCTAAAGCCGGTAGACAGGGCGGCTATCGAGAGCCAGCGAAAAGAAGTCACTGAACTGGCGACCTTTGTGAATAACATGCTGGGCTACCTCACCGGAAAAGAAGAGGTCTTGCCTGAAGAAGACGTCGACGTTGTATACACCCGTCCATTTCCCGAACTCAGCCGGGAAGTACGGTCATTGTACACCCGCTTCGCCGGACTGTACGATAAGGCGGTCAAGACCGATAACGAGATTCGGGAGTTGACCGAGCGGAAAAGACATCTCGGGCTACTTACTCAATTCTACGATCTTAAGCTGAAGGACCTGGAATTCTCCGGAGACTATCTTTTTTCCCGGGTCTTTGTGCTGCCTGCCGAAGCATACCAGGCTTTACGCGATCAGATTCAGGGTTATCTTTTTGAAAGCTCTGTTGCCACTGTGGAAGAAGTGGCCGTTCTTTACCTTATCGCCAAGGTGGCGAACCGGGATGCCATCGAATCTCTGATTTACGGTGGCGGAGGCAGGGCACTGCTGATACCGGACGGCAACCAAAGCCTGGGCGGGTTTCTTAACAATGCCGAGACCAGGCTGCAAAAGCTTGAGGAAAGCCTGTCCGCAACCTATCAGGAACTCCAGAATAAGGTCAGGCAGGACGTAAAGACGCTTGCCCTCTTTAAGGGAGCGCTGGCGGCAGAAAGACAGCGGCTATCGGTCTTAAGCCGGGCCTGTGAAGCGAAATATGTCACCTCGGTGGAAGGGTGGATACCGGCCAACAGCGCTGAGACGCTGGTCTTTCAGCTTAAGGATAGTATAGAGTATATCTTCGTTGATACCAGGGAGCCGGAGGACTCGGAAGAACCGCCCACCAAGATGAAGAACCCGGCTCCGATGAGACCATTCCAGGTCGTGGTCAACCTGTTTGCTACTCCCAAATATAGGGAATGGGACCCGACGCCCATTGTCGCCTACTCTTTCGCTATTTTCTATGGATTGATGACAGCCGATGTGGTCTATGCGGCAGGGATGATTCTGATTAGCCGTTTTCTGGTTGTTAAATTCCTCGGCGGAACCAGGTCCGAGGCGGTGATGCTGCTGCAGAGAGTGCTGTATATCTGCGGTGGAGTAGGTCTTGTCCTGGGCCTGCTCAGCGGCAGCTATCTGGGTAATATCCACACCATGTTTGGACTCGGGGACCCCAGTCTGGTTGCCGGGGTCCAGCGGTTACTGCAAAATCCGCTCATCTTCGTCATACTGGCGCTTTTTATCGGTTTCATCCATGTCAATATCGGCAATGTACTGGCTCTCATCAAGATGGTCAAGGAGAGAAACCGTGGTGCCATAGTTGCCAAGGTGGGGCTTTTTTCACTTCAGTTCGGCGCACTCTATATCATACGCGCCGTAATGAATGTGGATATTCCCTCCGTACTCGGTCTTATTGTCAGGATGCCTCAGTTCTCACCTCAGGTCTATGATGTCTCCCTGTACTTTGCTATCGCCGGGATAGGCATGATAGTCGCCGGCAATTTTATCGAGAAGGGTGGCCTCGGGGCGATACTCTGGCTTTTTGATATCACCGGCATCCTGGGTGATATTATGTCTTACGCCAGAATCGCCGGTGTGGGCCTGGCTACTTACTATCTGGCTACAGTGTTCAATATGCTGGGGCCCCTGTTCGGCGACCTGTTGCCTTTCTCGGGTATGGTCGGTGTCATCGCCGGTGGTGCTCTAAGCATTCTAATTCTGGTTATAGGACACACTGTCAACCTGTTGCTCAGTGTCCTGACCGGATTTATCCATTCACTCCGGCTGTGTTTTGTCGAGTTCTTGTTTAAGTTCTATGAAGGAGGGGGCAGGATATATAGTCCATTTAAGTTGATTAAGCGGCCACCCGTATTGGTGGGAGCAAAATCTTAGAAAGGAAGTGCGAAAATGTTAATTGACCCATCATCTCTAGCTACTCTCGGTGGTGCTCTGGCCCTGGGCGGCGGTCTGGCCGGCGCCTCAGTCGGGATAGCCAAGGCAGCCTCTGCCGGAGTGGCTGTCCTCTCTGAGGATAGAGGACAGCTCAGGAATGTCATCGTTCTGGCATCCTTACCGATGACACAGGCCTTCTACGGACTCATTATAATGATACTGATTACCTCTAATGTCGTTGATAAGCTGCCCGCGACCGGCGGAGGCGGCTTTGCTGTGCTCGGTCTTGGTATTATGGCTGCCCTGGCCGAGTTTTTCTCGGCAGCCTATCAGGGCGCCGTGTGTGCGTCGGGTATATCTCTCCTGCCCAAGACGAGAGGTCAGATATTAACCAATTCCATGATGCTGGCTGTGTTTGTTGAGCTGCTGGGTGTTCTCGGTCTGGTCTTCACTATCATGCTGATGAGCATGTTAGGAGTTATGTAGGAGTATTTTAGATGACAGGAATGGATAAAATGGGCGAAGCCATTCTGGATAAAGTAAAGGTCGAGGCTGATGGTATTGTAGCGGAGGCCGAGGCTAAGGCTAAGCAGGAGATAGAGCAGGCCAAGAAGCAGCAGCTAGCCAGGTTGGAAGAAGAGAAGAGCAGGATTCTCCGGCAGGCCGGTGAGGAAGCTACCCGGATCGAGGCTCAGGCTACCGTGAAAGCCCGTCAGGAGCTGTCCCGGGCCAAGTCCGATGTAATCAATGAGATAATCGATAGAGTGAGAAAGCAGCTTACCACAGGCTCGAGCGACGAAGGTTCGCTGGCAGACCTGCTCAAAGAGGCCGCTGCTCCTCTTGGCACCGCTAAAGGCAGGGCCTATCTTTCCGCTAAAGATGTCGGCAGGGTAAAAAAGCTACTGGCCCGTGATAAGGAGCTATCTGCCAGGATAGTAGAGGTCAAGGAATATGACTGCAGCGGTGGGGTCATCGTCGAGGATGTTGACGGCAAAATCCGCATAGACGATACCTACGAAACCAGGCTGGAGATGGTGCTGCCGAAGTTGCTGCCGGAAATAGGCAGGGAACTCTTTCCGGATTAATCGGAGTTAATTGTGTCCAACGCAGAATATGCTTTTATGTCAGCTTACCTGAAAGGGGCTGAGGCCAGGATGGTGACTCCCGATCACATCGATCGGCTATCCCGGACTGCTACCGTACCTGATGTGATGGAGGTCATTCGGGATACCGAGGTCGGCGGGTACCTTGAGACAGCATCGGTCAAGACTTTCGATGACTCCGACCGCTGCTTATGGCAGTATTTTGGCCGGTGCCTGGAGCAGTTGGAAGGTCTGAGGCTTATGCCGGATGATATGTGTAAGGTACTGAATGCCTACAAAGTAAAGTACGATATTATCAACATCAAGGCCGTCCTGCAGAGCATCCCGACCGGTAAGCAGGCCAACCTGATACCGGTGGGAGTTATTCATATGCGCGGACTGCTGGATGAGCTTGCCCGTGCCGCTAGTGTTGACGCCGTTATCCGGCTGCTGGTCGAATGTGGACTGGGGACCTATGCCTCTGTCATCAGGGAGTACGACACAGGGAATGAGACGGGGCTTAAGCTACAGATGGAAGCGGGACTGGACGGGGAGTACTATAAGAACCTCCTGGATACGGCCAAAGATGTAGAAGACGGTTTCATTCTGGCTAAGACCTTCGGGCTTAGCATCGATTTGATCAACCTTAAGATTGTCAGCCGCGCTGTCATTGCGGAAATAGGGGTGGTTGTCTCCGGTTGCATCATCACCGGAGGATATCTGCTCTCTAGCCAGGCGGTTGCGGGATTATTATCCGGCAAGCTGGCTGATATCCCCAATGCCTTAGGGGGTACTCCATACCGTGGTATCGCGGACGAAGTTGTAGCCGGCTATAACCGGACTAAGAGCATTACCACCGTCGAGGAGATCATTGACAGGCACAGGTTCCACCTGCTGAAGGAGACCCTGTCGCCACGGGTGATGAGTCCTCTGGTGATGGCCTGGTATTTAACTGTCAAAGAGGTGGAAATAAGGAACCTGAGGCTGATTATAAAGGCAGCCTTCGATGGCATATCTGCGGATGAAATAAGAGAGTATCTGGTGTTCTGATAGTGGTAGACGTAAAGCACCTGGGTATAGCTGTAATCGGAGATGAAGACCTGGTCAACGGGCTGAGACTGGCCGGGGTAAGCAGGTATCACGTGATAGAGGATGGGACCAGTGCCGAGGAGGTCAGGAAGGCCGTCGGTGAAGAGCTGGCTGAAACCGGTGTCGCCATAATAGTGATCCTGGAAGACTACGCCAGACATGTTGACGACCTGCTGGCCCGCATTCAGGAAAAGAGGGTTTCGCCGCCGGTGGTAATCGAGGTCCCCTCGAGATACGGTACGCGTTATGAGGACGTCTCCCGTTATTACAAGGCTTATATCAGGAAATTTATCGGCTTCGATATAGAAATCTAGGCGTGTTTTATGGAGGAGGTAAGATATGGGTAAAGTATGGCGCATTTCCGGGCCTCTGGTCATCGGTGAGGATATGAAGGGGGCTCAGGTTTATGAGATTGTTGAGATAGGCAGTGATAGACTGGTCGGAGAGGTCATCGGTCTGGAGGAGGATAAAGCAATAATCCAGGTACATGAGGATACTCAGGGTCTCAGGGTTGGCGAGGAAGTTAAGGGGACGGGGACCATTCTGACCGCCGAACTGGGGCCCGGACTTCTGGGGTCTATCTATGACGGGTTACAGAAGTCACTGACCGTACTGCTGGAGAACAACTCGTTTATCGAGCGCGGCGCCAAGGCGTTTGCCCTGCCGCGTGATAAGAAGTGGCACTTTACCCCTACGGTCAAGGTAGGTGATGCCGTCGGTGAAGGCGATATTATTGGTACCGTTCCCGAGACTCATCTTGTCGAGCACAGGATAATGGTCCCGGTAGGAATGAAGGGTGTCATCAAGAAGATAGCTGAAGGCGATTACACTGTCATCGAGCCGGTAGCGTTGCTTGAAGAGGATGGCGGCGGCGAGAAAGAGATTATTATGATGCAGAAATGGCCGGTGAGGAAGCCTCGTCCCTACCGGCGGAGGTTCGCTGCCTCCAAGCTGCTCATTACCGGTATGAGGATTCTCGATTATATGTTCCCGCTGGCGCTCGGTGGTAAGGCGGCGATACCCGGTGGCTTTGGCACCGGAAAGACGGTCGCCCTACAGCAGCTTGCCCGCTGGGCTCAGACGCAGATCAATATCTACGTCGGCTGCGGCGAGCGCGGCAACGAGATGGCTGACGTGCTGCACAGCTTCCGAAGACTTAAGGACCCGAAAACAGGGAGGCTACTGCAGGAGAAGGAGATATTCATCGCCAATACTTCCAATATGCCGGTGGTAGCCCGTGAGGCGAGTATCTTTGTCGGTATTACCATGGCGGAGTACTTCCGGGATATGGGCTATGATGTGCTGCTGGTCTGCGATTCGACATCGCGGTGGGCGGAGGCGATGAGGGAAATCGGAGGACGGCTTGAGGAGATACCCGGTGAAGAGGGCTTCCCGGCCTATCTGGGCTCGCGACTCGCTTCATTCTACGAGCGGTCCGGGCTGGTGGAGTGTCTGGGGGGGCCGGAGAGGAACGGTTCGGTGACCGTAACCGGAGCGGTCAGTCCGCCGGGGGCTGATTTCAGCGAACCGGTAACCCAGAACACGCTTAGAATTGTGGACGCCTTCTTTGCCCTGGATACCGCGCTGGCTAACAAGAGGCATTTCCCGGCGATAAACTGGCTGACCAGCTACAGCCTCTATGTTGATTGGGTGAAAGACTGGTGGTCCGCGATCAGCCCGCAGTGGGAGACTACCCGGGCTATTGCCTTGAAGCTTTTGCAGCAGGAGGCCGAGCTGGAAGAGATTGTCCGGCTGGTTGGTCCCGAAGCACTACCGGAGAGTGATAAACTGGTACTGATGGTTACCAGAATGATACGGGAAGACTTCCTGATGCAGAGTGCCTATAACGAAGTCGATACCTACTGCGTACCGCTCAAGGCGCAGTTGATGCTACAGACGATAAACAGGTTTTACGAACTGGCCCAGCAGATGCTGGAATCAGGAGTAACTACTGCCGAAATCCGCACCTCCCCGATAATCCCCAGGATATCCCGGATGAAGAATATTCCCAATGATGAGGCTGAAGAGAGGATTAAAGAGTTGTGGGCGGAGATGGAGACGAGCTTAGTGCCCCAGAGAGGAGGAGTGGCATGACACTGGATTCACTGTATGTAAAAGAGACAAAGGCAATCAGCCGTACCAAGGGTTCGCTGCTGATTGCGGAGAGTATCCCGGGTGTGCAGTTTAATGAGATGGTCGATGTGAGGCTTGCCAATGGTGAGATAAGGCGCGGTCAGGCGATAGATATCAGTAAAGAAGTGACCATTATTCAGGTCTTCGGCGGTGTCAGTGAGGTGGATCTGGTGGCCAGCCGGGTGAGGTGTAAAGGAGAGACCCTGAAGCTGCCGGTAGCCAGAGATATTCTGGGTAGAATATTCGACGGTTCGGGAAACCCGATAGACGGCGGATCAGCGATAATTCCCCGGGACTATCTCGATGTCAACGGCGGGCTGGTCAATCCGGCCGGTCGTGAGCCTCCCGCCGAATTTATTGAGACCGGTATCTCGGCGATAGATGGCCTCAATGCTCTGGTCAGGGGTCAGAAGCTGCCGATATTCAGCGGCTCCGGACTGCCCCACAACCGGATTGTGGCGCAGCTGATCAGGCAGGCTTCGGTTAAGAAGACGGAAGAGCAGTTTGCCATTGTTTTCGGTGCCATCGGCATCAGCTATGATGATGCCGACTTTTTTATGCAGAATCTGGAGCAGACCGGTGCCCGGGAGAAAACAGTGGCCTTCATCAACACTGCTTCTGACCCGGTTATTGAGCGGATATCAACCCCGCGGTTGGCCCTGACCGCTGCTGAGTACCTGGCCTGGCAGGAGGGTATGCATGTGCTGGTTATTATTACCGACATCACCAACTACTGCGAAGCACTGCGCGAACTCTCCGCAATGCGTGAGGAGATACCTTCGAGGAGAGGCTATCCCGGGTATATGTATACCGACCTGGCTACGATGTATGAGAGAGCGGGCCGGATTACAGGCAAGGAAGGGTCGGTGACCGTAATGCCCATCCTGACTATGCCTGACGACGATATCACCCACCCTATTCCTGATCTGACCGGCTATATTACGGAAGGGCAGATCGTCCTTTCCCGTGATTTGGAAAGAAAGGGGATATACCCGCCGATTGATGTTTTCCTCTCCCTGTCACGGATGATGAAGGAGGGTATCGGGGCTGGTAAGACCAGAGAAGACCATAATAATGTCTTTATGCAGCTCTATGCCGCTTATGCCGAAGGGTGTAACTTAAGAGAGATATCGACCATTATCGGAGCCGAAGCACTTGGGGAGAGAGACAGGTTATACCTGAACGTTGCCGACCGGTTCGAGCGGGAGTTTATCTCTCAAGGAGAGGGCACTAAAAGAAAGGTTGAGGATACCCTGGATATAGGCTGGTCGATATTCTCGGCCCTGCCTGAAGAGGACCTGAAACTGATTGGTGAGGATCTGATTAAGAAATACCTTCCCAAGTATGCCGGAAAGGCTTAGTAGTATCGGGACAGCATCAGTTCAGCCGGGCAATATATTCCTGGCTGATCGGTAGAAGTATAGAGATAGAAAATGTCACAGCTTATTAAAGTAACCAGACCGACCAAGATTGAGCTGATTAAGCTAAGGCGGCGGCTTACCCTTGCTTCCAGAATCCAGAAGCTCATCAAGGACAGGGTATCGATACTGGTTATGGAATTCCTGCAGATAGCCGGACAGACAGTAGAGGTGAAGAAGGGTCTGCTTGATGATTTCTCTGCGATGTATAAGGCCCTGTCGCTGGCTGCCGGTTATCACGGTTATATTGCTCTGGAGAAGGAACTCACTGCCAGCGAGGGCGGCCTTGAGGTTGTTGCCGGCTTGAGAAATATCGGCGGGGTGAAAATCCCTGCTTTTGAGCTGAAGAAGGACAAGCAGACGCTCAGAGGCTACAGTCTGATTGATACCTCTTCCTGGTTGGACCGGACTGCCGAGCTGTCGGAAAAGTGCCTGGAGGCTGTCGTCGAGCTGGCCGAGCTGCAGAGAGGTATGGCTCAGCTGGGTATGGAGATTAACCGGACGAAGAGGATAGTGAACGCTTTGGAGCATTTGATAATTCCCGGTTTGCAGGCAACGATAAAATACCTTAACATGAAGTTTGAAGAGAGGGATAGAGAGGAAAAGTCGCGGTTAAAACGGGTGAAGGTACTGCTTGAGCGAAAGTAGGCGGATGGATAGCGGGTTACCCTACGAGAGTATACTTCAGAAGTACTTAACGGGTGAACTGAGGGTGTTGAATGCCCACCTGCCTGGCAGCCAAAAATTGCTTTCCGATTTGTGGGATGAGGAGTATCCTCACGTACTATGTAATGACGGCAGTATCCACCTCTTCAAGCGGAAAGAGCTGAAATATCTGGCCGGTTTAATAGATGCTGACGAGCAGAAGATGCTGTCGCTGCCGATACTTATCGAAGTAAGTGCCGGGCGGACTGAAATGGCGGTGCTTTGCCCCGGAGAGGTGGAGAAGAAGGTAATACAGAAGGTACTTGATATGCCGCTGGATGTAAGGGAAGGAAGGATTGCTCTATATCGGCCGCAGTTAGCCCTGGTGCGGAGATTGCTGAGGACAACAACGCAGTACGTTTTCTCTGCTCAGCTTTAGGCTTGTATCCTTCTATTGATACTGATGTAGAGAATAAATGCTAGGTAAGCTGGCTGATTTGGTTATTGAATCCGATACTAAATATTTGGTAAGATATGATTTAGAAGCTAAGTGGGGGATCGAATCGGGCCCCTGTAGCTCAGGTGGATAGAGCGCCAGCCTCCGGAGCTGGGTGCGAGCGTTCGAGTCGCTCCAGGGGCGTTTTTTATGGCAATTTTTAGGAGGCTTTTAGGTGACGAATACGGCGGGACTCGTTGAGATTAGATGGCATGGTCGGGGTGGTCAGGGAGCGGTTACATCGGCTGAACTATTGGCGCAGGCGGCGATAAATGAGGGCAAGTATGCCCAGGCCTTTCCTGCCTTTGGTGCGGAGAGAAGGGGTGCCCCGGTGGTGGCCTTTGTCAGGATAGACAGCGATAATCCGATACGGGTAAGGGCTGAAATCGATGAGCCTGATGTTGTGGTGGTACTGGCCTCAGATCTTTTGCGTGTCGTTAATGTCAGCTCCGGTCTTAAGGCTGATGGTATACTGGTGATTAACACCCCGAAGACAGCGGATGAGATTATAAAGGAGTTTCACTACAAGTGGGCACTGGCGACGGTTGATGCGACCCGGATTGCCCGGGAGACGCTGGGGGTGCCTATTGTCAATACTGCCATGGTCGGAGCCTTGCTGAAAGCTGCTGAGGTTACTAAACTTGATTCTCTGATAGAGCCGCTGAAGCATCGCTTCGGTCGCCTGGCGGACAAGAACATCAACGCGATGCAGAAGGCCTATGAGGGAACTACGGTAAGGGGGAAGAGCAATTGACGGAATCAGAAGGTAAGCCAACCTGGCAGCAGATAGAGATTGGCGCAATCATCACCGAGCCGGGAAGTGCCCGCCAATATCAGACCGGCGACTGGAGGACGCAACGGCCGACCTATGTGCACGAGCGTTGCATCAAATGCGGCCTTTGCTCCATCTATTGTCCTGAGGGGTGTATTGAGCCGAACGAAGAGGGATACTTTGAGGCTGACCTGTTTTACTGTAAGGGGTGTGGCATCTGTGCCCGGGAGTGCTGGACAAAAGCGATTAACATGGTAGAGGAGGAGTGATGACACAAAGGGTAGGTATAGAGGTCTCACGGGCTGTCGCCATCGCTGCCAAGCTGGCCAATGTTGATGTTGTCGCGGCCTATCCCATTACCCCGCAGACCCACATTGTGGAAGACCTGTCTGAGATGGTAGCCAGCGGTGAGCTGGATGCGTCCTATATCCCGGTTGAATCGGAACACTCGGCAATGAGTTCCTGTCTCGGCTCAGTAGCAGTCGGGGCGAGAACCTTTACCGCTACCTCCAGCCAGGGGATGGAATTGATGCACGAAGTGCTCTACGTTGCCTCGGGAATGCGATTGCCCGTCGTTATGGCGGTGGCCAATCGTGCCCTTTCGGCGCCGATAAGCATCTGGGGTGACCACTCCGATGTGATGTCCGTTCGCGATACCGGCTGGATCCAGATCTTTGTCACCAACGGGCAGGAGGCCTTTGATAACATACTCTGTGCCTTCCGTATCGGTGAAGACCGCAGGGCACTGCTTCCGGTCATGATACACCTGGACGGGTTTCAACTGACCCATGTCATTGAGCCGATATATCTTGAAGAGCAGGGTGATGTTGACAGGTTCTTGCCCCGGTTTGAGTATCCCCTGCCCCTGGATCCGGACAAACCGGTAACGATGGGGGCTTTCGGGCCGCCGGATATCTACACCGAGGTGAAAAAAGCACAGGATGTAGTCCTGACATCGTCTAAAGAGGTGATTCTGGAAGCCTGGAAGGAATTCGGTGATATCTTCGGGCGCTACTACTCCCCGATTCAGTGCTACCGTTGCGAAGGGGCCAAGGTGCTGCTGATGACTATGGGCAGCTTTAGCGAGACCGCCATGAGTGCGGTAGATGCTATGCGTGATGATGGTCACGCGGTGGGGTTGCTGAATCTCAGGCTATGGCGGCCGTTCCCCTTTGCTGAAATCCGCCAGGCGGTTAAGGATGCCGATGTTCTTGTCGTGTTCGATAGGGCGCTTTCCTTCGGCGGGCCCGGTGGACCGGTCTGCTCCGAGGTCAGATCGGCCCTGTATAGCCTGGACAAGAGGCCCAAGGTAGTTGGTTTTGTCGGCGGTTTGGGGGGCAGAGTGGTCTCGATAGCAGGGTTTAGAGAGATAATCGAGCGTGGGACCAGGATTGCCAGTGAAGGAACCGAACAGGAGTTTGAAATGTTTGGGGTGAGGGAATAATGGAGAAATACGCTGTTTTTGTTCCCAAGTTAATCAAGAAGAAGGAAAACTTTGCTCCCGGGCACCGTGCCTGTGTCGGCTGTGCTGAAGCACTGGCGGTAAGGCAGACCTTCAAGGCGCTGGGCCGTGATGTTATTGTAGTTAACGCCACCGGCTGTATGGAAGTGGTGGCAACACCTTTGCCTCATACCTCCTGGTGTCTGCCCTGGATTCATACCCTCTTTGAGAATGCTGCTGCCGTGGCTTCGGGCGTAGATTCCGGCTTAAAGGCCTTGGTAAGAAAGGGCAGACGCCCGGATAGAAAGATAAGCGTGGTAGCTATCGGTGGTGATGGCGCTACCAGTGACATCGGTCTTCAGGCAATCTCGGGTGCTCTGGAGAGATGGCAAGATTTTCTCTATGTCTGCTTTGATAACGAAGCCTATATGAATACCGGTATACAGAGGTCTTCAGCCACCCCCTACGGGGCCTCGACGACTACTGCTCCGGCCGGTAAAAAGAGCATCGGGCAGGTTACCTGGAAAAAGGATATGCCCGGCATTGCTGCTGCCCATAATATCCCCTATGTTGCCACCGCCTGTCCCAGTTATCCCTTCGATCTAATGGATAAGGTGAGAAAGGGAGCGCTTACCCCCGGCCCGGCTTATATCCATGTTCTATCGGTGTGCCCTACCGGTTGGAGGTGTGCTCCGGAGTTAGCCATTAAGGTAGGCCGTCTGGCGGTAGAAACGGGGGTATTTCCCCTCTACGAGGTTGAGAACGGCCGCTACAAATTAACCATAGATGTACCTCAACTGAGGCCGGTTCAGGACTATCTGAAGCTGCAGGGGAGGTTCCGCCATCTGTCCGAGGAAACCGTGAAGGAGATTCAGGACAGGGTTAGTAAGGACTATGCCAAGCTCAAGGAGAAGATAGAATGCATGCAGAAGCAGGACAGATAGCAAAGAAGGTAGGGGCAATACTGGATAAATATCAGCACGATAAGGGTATGCTGGTATCTATTCTACAGGATATTCAGGAAGAGTATAATTATCTGCCCAGGGAGTCTCTCGAGTATGTCAGCAAGACTCTGGATGTCCCGTTCAGTCAGCTCTACAGTATCGCCACCTTTTTCAAGGCCCTGCGCTTAACGCCCAGGGGACGCCACCTGATTAATGTCTGTCTGGGTACCGCCTGCCATGTCCGCGGAGCGGTCAAGGTTCTGGAGACCATAGAGCGTGA
Organism: Dehalococcoidia bacterium UBA5760; assembly: GCA_002418895.1. Lineage (GTDB taxonomy): Bacteria > Chloroflexota > Dehalococcoidia > Dehalococcoidales > UBA5760 > UBA5760. The sequence continues at coordinate 25,040 of DIFA01000023.1, forward strand.
GCTGGGCGTTAAGTCCGGCGGCACTACCGATGGTCTTGAGTTCACTCTGGAGACAGTCAACTGTGTCGGGGCCTGTGCTCTGGGACCGGTGGTAATTGTCGATGGGGACTACCACGGTCAGATGAAGACGGAAAAGGTCAAAGATATGATTAAGCAATATTCTTGATGAGAAAGGGGTAGCTATTGGAAAGGTTAAGCTCTCCTGCAGAACTAGAAAAGGTAAGAAAATCGATAGTCAGCAAACGGGATGCCAAGAAGCCCTGTATTACGGTATGCAGCGGGACCGGTTGTCATGCCTTTGGCTGTGAAAAGGTATCCACAGCTTTCCAGAATGAGATTAAACGGCTCGGGCTTGAGGAGAAGGTGGATGTCAGGACTACCGGCTGTCACGGCTTCTGTGAAAGGGGTCCGCTGGTGGTTATCCGTCCCAGGGATATTTTCTATCAGCGGGTAAGCGCCGACGATGCTGCCGAGATAATCTCGGAGACGGTGCTCAAAAACAACGTCATCGACAGGCTTCTCTACGCTGATCCTAACACCGGCAAGAAGGTAGTCCACGAGCATGAAGTACCGTTTTATGCCGGCCAGAAGAGATTTGTTTTCGGTAATAACGGTTATATCGATCCTTCCTCAATCGATGACTATCTGGCGGTAGGCGGTTATGCCGCTCTGGGTAAAGTGCTGTCCGGGATTAAGCCCGAGGCAGTCATCGAGGAAATAAAGAAGTCGGGTTTAAGGGGTCGTGGCGGCGGCGGCTTTCCTACCGGTATTAAGTGGGAATCCTGCCGTAATGCCCCCTCTGAGGACAGCGTTCGCTATATCATTTGCAACGCCGATGAAGGCGACCCCGGTGCCTATATGGACAGGAGTCTGCTGGAGGGTAATCCGCACAGTGTCCTGGAAGGAATGTTAATCGGGGCTTATGCCATAGGCGGCCATGAGGGCTATGTCTATGTGCGCCACGAGTACCCGCTGGCGGTGAAGAATGTCAGGTTGGCCATCAAGCAGGCTGAAGAGTACGGATTGCTCGGTAAGAATATCCTCGGCTCCGGCTTTGACTTCAGCATCAGGATAAACCGGGGCGGCGGCGCTTTTATCTGCGGCGAGTCTTCGGCACTGATGGCTTCACTGGAGGGCAAGGTAGGGGAACCCCGTGCGAAGTATATCCATACTGTCGAAAAGGGTCTATGGGAAAAACCCACCACGCTTAACAATGTTGAGACCTGGGCGAACGTCCCCCTGATAATCAATCAGGGTGCCGACTGGTATACCAAAACGGGTACCGCTAATAGCAAGGGTACCAAGATCTTCTCTCTGGTGGGTAAGGTCAACAATACCGGTCTGGTAGAGGTCCCGATGGGAATAACGCTTAAGGAAATCATTTATGATATCGGCGGCGGTATTCCCGGAGGTAAAAAGTTCAAGGCGGTGCAGACCGGCGGTCCTTCCGGGGGGGTTATTCCGGACAGCTTGATCAATTTGCCGGTCGATTTCGACGAGCTGACCAAGTCCGGTTCGATGATGGGCTCCGGCGGTATGATTGTAATGGATGAGGACAACTGCATGGTGGATATCGCCAAGTACTTTATCGGTTTTCTCGAAGGAGAGTCCTGTGGTAAGTGTGTCCCCTGTCGTGAGGGTTTAAAGAGAATGCGGGAGATACTGGATGGTATCAGCGAGGGCAGGGGCAAGGAAGGCGACATCGAGCTGCTGGAGCGTCTCTCCACGACACTGACCGATGGTGCTCTCTGTGCCCTGGGTTCGACAGCGCCCAATCCGGTCTTGAGTACCATCCGTTATTTCCGGGACGAGTATGAAGCGCATATTAAGGAGAAGAGGTGTCCCGCTGGTGTCTGTAAGGAGCTGATTACCTATCAGATTATCAAGGAAAAGTGCCCGGGATGCGGGCTCTGCATCAAGTCCTGCCCGTCGGAGGCGATAACCTCCGGGGGTAAGAAGCAGCCGGTTATTTTGGACCAGGAAAAATGCATCAAGTGCGGGGCCTGCTATGATGTCTGTAAGCTTGGCGCCGTAAAAGTAAGTTGAAGGTGTGATAGAGGATGGTAAAACTGACTATTGACGGACGGGAATTTCAGGCGGAAGAGGAAAAGACAATACTTGAAGTAGCTAGTGAGAACGGCATCCACATCCCGACCCTGTGTTACCATGAAGAAGTATCCCCTTATGGCGCCTGCCGTCTCTGTATGGTTGAAGTGACCCGCAAGGGGCGGAAGAGGCTGGTAGCTTCCTGTCTCTATCCGGTGGCGGAGGGTCTTGTCGTCAGGACCGAAACACCGGAGGTAAATAACATCCGCCGCACGGTGATCGAGCTGCTGCTGGCCAGGTGCCCCGACTCAGAGGTGGTACAGGAAATGGCCCATGATCTGGGCGTCGATAAACCGATCTTCAGCCTGGAGGAGGACAACCACAAGTGCATTCTCTGTGCCTTATGCACCAGGGTGTGTCAGGAGGTGGTGGGGGTATCGGCGATAACCCTGGTCAACCGCGGGGTCGACCGGCAGATGGCTACCCCCTTCTACGACTTCTCTGAGGTGTGCATCGGGTGCGGTTCTTGCTCTTTCGTATGCCCTACCCGGGCGATCAGTTTCGAGGATGTTGGCGATACTCGGGTGCTCACTATGCCTCACGTGACCATGGAGTTCAAGCTCAAGAAGTGTAGCAAGTGCGGCAAGTACTGGGCTCCCGAGAGACAGTTGGAGTATATCGCTAAGACAGCCGGGATCGCTCCGGAGGCATTTGATATCTGCCCGGACTGCCGGGACTGAAGACCTGTGTGGCCGGCACGCCCGCTTGACCCTGAGCAGGTGGTCTGCTATATTTGTTCCCGATAGCGGGGTGTAGCGCAGTCGGCTAGCGCGCNNGAGGTTCAAGTCCTCTCACCCCGACCATTCACATATTCGTTAATCTCTCTATTAAGCTTTGTCTTTCTCCAACAGCTCTTGACCTCAATCGACTGTTGAATCGGATAGCCATGGCTTATTTCACCGCCAGCGGGCTTCAAGAGCAACGCCTCCGGTACTATTCAAAAGGGCGATTCTGTGATAATGTTGTTGGTAGAAAATAAGCATCTCGCTTTTTGGGGGAATTCAGGAGGCGGATATGGTCAACATAATGAAGTCATGGAAGCCGATAACCTCGGGTGTCTTCAGTATTATCGCCGGTATGATCGGCATCGGCGGCGGCGGCCTTGTCGTTCTGATGGGTGACTTTGTCAGTGAGACGGGAGGCATTCTCGGTTTTGAGCCGCTTGGCGTACCCTCGATTATCCTGGGCGTGGTGGCGCTGATTGGCGGCATATTTGCCCTGCGCCGGAGATTCTGGATAATGGCGGTTATCGGGGCCATCTTTGCCATTCCCTGCATGCCGGTTCTGGGGACGCTGTCTCTCATCTTTGTCGCCCTGGCTAATGATGAGTTTACCGCACCTTCCCGGGTCGGGAGCAGCTAACCGGCTCAATACAGGTAATGGCTAAAAGGAAGACCCTGTGGTAGTATATCTGAACGAGAAATCGTTTTGGAGGTAGACTCGATGGAAAAGACGTGGAAGCCGACAACAGCGGGTGTTCTGGACATAATTTCCGGAGCTATGGGTATTGCCGGGGGTATTACCACGATTGTGGTGGGAGGATTCGTTGGCCAACTGGGTGGCCTCAGTGCTGAAATCGGTGATGCGCTGAACGAATGGGCTGGCATGTGGGTACCCGAGGTGACTGACCTGCAATCGCTGATTGCGGAGGTAGCCGGTATCTCATCAGCTATCCTGATGGCGATAGGGATCGTGCTGCTTGTCTGCGCGATAATCGCCCTGATCGGCGGTATCTACGCTTTAAAGAGGCGGAAGTGGGGTCTGGCGCTGGCCGGGTCCATCCTGGCTCTCCCATCAGGGGGAATACTGGGCATACTGGCTATCATATTCGTCTCCCTGGGCAAGAAAGAGTTTTCGTCCTGCCCGGTATAATACGGATAGCGATAGCTCATCCCGACTTAATTTTCGGTAAAGGGAATATTGCTCCGGCCGGAGTGTTTTTTCGATATTCCTCTAAAGGTCCGGGAGTACCGCCTTGAATTCATCCTTCCGATAATGCTATTGCCGTATGTGCTATGCTAAAATAACAGGGCAGCCTGTGCACGGGGGAGTGTCGGAACTGGCAGACGAGCATGACTTAGGATCATGTGCTGTAAGGCGTGGGGGTTCGAGTCCCCCCTTCCCCACCATTCGAAACAGTTCCCGAACCTTTGGCTCTTGAGGCGATGATCGCGAAGGGGGCATTGAGTTCGGCCTTGGTTACCTTGCCTTCTTCCACATAAAGGCATTTGAATACCGTTTCACAGATCAGTCTCTTTTCATCGAGAGTACCCTTGTCAAAGAGAAAATCCAGTTGGGTAGCCAGTTCCAGAGCGACTTCAAAGTCGGCTTTTACCAGGTGCTGCCGTTGTCTGATAGCATCAACCGTGTTCTTAAGACTTGATTTTTCCGCCTCGATCTGAGAGCGGTGCTCCTTGAAATCCTCGTAGGATATCTGCTCCTCGATGACGAGCCGCTGCAGGTTTTTCTCCATTCTAGCAAGTTTGACCAATCGAGTCTCGGCTTTGCTGAGCTCACCGTTTCCGTTAGCCTCTGCTTTGAATAGTGCTTCAATCTCCTTACGCAGATCCTGGCAGGCCTTTTCGGTGATAGTGATGCTCTTAAAGATGGCCGGTAGCTGCTCCTCGATATCCCTGGTATTGTAGAAGACGCTACTCCCGTTAACCTTATCGCGGCTACGGTAGTAACTGATTTGCTTCGTGGGGTGGGTTTCCGCCCAGCAGACGCTGTCAGCGTCCACCGAATGAACCAGTCCTTGGAGCAGGTACTTATGCCGCCTGGTGCGCTGTTTATTCTTATCATGGAGTCTTAGGGTATGCTGGGTGAAGTAATTCTTGGTTTCTCCGACTGCAACACACTGGCTTGGGTCGGTGCTGCTACTGGTTGAGCGCAAGCGGTGAAACTAGCAACCAGCAGTGCCGTCGCGGTGAGAGTCATTATTACCTTCATTTTTTTCATCAAACCACCTATCTCATTATTGTCATCAAATTATTATAACGAAGACCTTTGGCTTAGGTTAGCGGGCACAAGACTGAATCGGACATCCGAGTCATTATCAGGCAGGCTTTGACAACGGTTCGTGTACATCACTGTTACCCGATGTTATAATTCCTCGGGATCTTTATATGTGAGTGAGGGGGAATTAGTATGAAACAGGCGTCATACATTCAGCACCGCCAATTTATGAAAGACAGTATACGCAAGGATATTGATTTCTCAACTACCGACCAGAGTCTAGGGGTTCCACCTCCCCCCATTGAGAAACCATTTGACAGTAATCAGCAGTTGCTCTCTCTTGCCCAGCCCCACGAGTTTCTTGGCTCTTATCGAATTGACCTGGAATCTGCAATCAGCAACAGAAGGAGCCGCCGCAACTACACCGGTAAATCGATATCGTTAAAAGAGCTTTCCTTTCTGCTATGGGCAACCCAGGGAATAAGGAAGCAAATAGATGATGGTCATGCGTTTAGAACAGTCCCTTCTGCCGGTGCGAGACACGCGCTTGAAACCTACCTAGCCATTTTGAGAATAGAGTCCCTGGCGCCAGGCTTCTACAGGTATCTTCCTCTCGAGCACAAACTAACCGTAGAGGCTCGGGACAGCATGGCAGGCCGGAAGATTACTCAAGCGTGTTCCCATCAAGAATGGATAGCTGACGCTGCCGTAGTCTTCATATGGGTAGCTATCCCATACCGCATGGAATGGCGCTATGACTTGGCTGCACATAGAGTAATCCTAATTGATGCCGGGCATGTTTGCCAGAATCTCTACCTGACGTGTGAAGAAATAGGTGTCGGAACTTGTGCTGTGGCAGCCTACGATCAGGATTTGATGGATCAAATACTGGACCTAGATGGCGAGAATGAATTTGCGATTTATGCCGCTGCTGTAGGCACATTGGGCTAGGAAGCTTCTAGAAGACAACGTCTCATAGAACTCACTTGGGCTGTCTTGTTGGCGGAGTACCTCGCTTGAGGCGTGATTACACTTAATAAGCTAATATCCAATCTACCATTCTTCCCCAACGTTATGAATTTTGATTTACTTTAAAGTACTCAATTACACAACACAACGGAGGGCTTAGAATCTATTCTCCAATGTGATATCATGATAGCAATCATGGTCAATATAATACATCGCAACTGGGTTTAGCGTAGAAAGAGGCTTAAAAAAACGACAAACTTGTCGAATGATTTCAATATCTATGAAGAGCACAGATCATAATACTATTAAGCCCCCTTTAAAAATAGATCACGAATCATACTAGTAGTCGAGCGACCAAATAAAGATTTGAAAATATTGTAAAATATTGCGTTAAAGAAGGAGGCGAAAAGCTAGTGGGAAAGAAGACTATTTTTGTAATGACGTTAGCAGTGGTTTCTATTATCAGCGGGTTGGTATCATGTAAAGCAACGGAATCAGCAACATCATATAAGATAGGGGCACTTGTTTCTCAGACGGGTAATTATGCCGGACTAGGTTTACAGGCCTTAGATGGGATGCAGTTTATTGTTGACCAAGTAAATGAAGATGGCGGCATAAATGGCATCCCTATGGAATTGGTGTTATTGGACGTAAAAAGTGAGGCCACAGAGGTAACTCTAGCCGCAAGGAAATTGGACGAGGTAAATAAAGTTATTGCTCTTGCTGAAGGCACAGTAACACAATTAGCGCTGAGTCTAATACCGGTGGCTAATGAATTGGAAATACCATCGACGGGTATCTCAGGTACAGCATTACTAGACAACCAGCTTGGGCACTGGTTTTTCCGCCCTATGGGATCTGAGGTAGATTACGCTTTCTTACTCCTTAACCATATGAGCCAATATATGGGCATCTCTAAATATGCAGTACTAATTGAGAATAGCGGTTACGGTCAGGGAGGTAAGGTATTCTTGCCACAGCTTAACCCGAACCACAACCTCACTATTGCTGGGGAAGAATACTTTGATCCTGGTGCTACTGATTTGACTCCTCAGCTAAACAAGATAAAGAATTCCGAAGCACAAGCCATATTAATTTGGGGAAGTAGTCCAACAGCATCAATGGCAATCAAGCAAATAAGAGAGATGGGTATTTCTCTTCCCATACTTACAACACCCGCCCAAGCATCCAAGGACATGATAAAATCCTTTGGGGAATACTATGAATTACAGCCTTCTGTGGTCTCGGTTACAACTAAGGTTGATATTTGGGATCAACTCCCAGCCGATGATCCCGATAGAGAATCATTCAAGAATTTTGCTGAGTCATTCGAAGAAAAATATGGTCATCCTCCGGCAATGTGGAATATCCTCGGGGCTACAATGATGCTATTCTTCGCCGATGGTCTCGAGAGGTCTATACCAGACCCAAGTAATATTACCGAAGCCAGGGCTGAGCTTCGCGACGCTCTGGAGGCCACTAAGGATCTTAATCTCATATCCGGAACTTATACCATGTCACCTGACGACCATTACGGGGGTATAGAGAACAACCTAGTCTTGATTACCTATAAAGATGGTCAAATGGTCTACTTACCCTAGATGGTAATATTGAGCTAATTTGAGAGTGCATATTGGATTATTCGATCGCCTTACAACTATTCTTTAGCGGTCTGAATCTTGGTAGCATTTATACTGCCCTAGGGCTAGGCTTCTTTGTTGTTTATAGCGTAACCCGTGTGCTTAACCTTGCTCAGGGCGAATTCGTAATGCTGGGTGGGATGCTAGTGGTTACCTTCTACACAAAGGGTATACCACTTGTACCAAGTATTCTTCTAGCGGTGGTTATTACCAGCTTGGCGGGTGCAGGAATATACCGATTCATCATCTTCCCGGCAAGAAAATTTCCAGGCATGACTAAGGTCTTTCTTACCCTTGGTTGTGCATTCATCATTCAAGGGATAGCTCTCCATTTCTGGGGGTGGGAATTTAGAAGTCTAGCGGCCTTCTTTGACACCCCGAGTATTCAGATCTGTGGGGCAACCATATTTGGCCAGACTCCTTGGGTCATTGGCGCTACTCTGATTATGGTAGCCGGCCTATTCGTTTTCTTTGGGCATACTATCCAAGGAAAAGCTTTGCGAGCCTGTGCGAATGAACCCTTGGGGGCAAGGACGGTGGGTATAAGCATTGAGAGAATGGCTCTTTTCTCCTTCGCCCTAGCTGCGGGAATAGGTGCCGTGGTAGGGGCTCTGATAACTCCCCTGACTATGACTTCGTATAGTATGGGATTACCATTAACCGCTAAAGGATTATTAGCTGCCTTCGTCGGGGGTATAACTAGGGTCGAGGGTGTAATACTGGGCGGGCTTGTTTATGGAATGATCGAGTCAATCACGGCAGGGCTGATACCTTGGGGAAACCATAATGTTATCGCCCTAGCAATTCTGGTTGGGGGTTTGCTGATTAGGCGCCGGGGAATACTGCTCACCGCCGGCAAGGGATAATATGTCATTCAGCGTACAAGATATTATAGAAAGAACCAGAAAGATATCCCCGGTAGATGCGCGATACCTGGCGGTGGGTATCTTCACAATCTTGATAATGATAATACCCCTAGGTGCCGGGGCTTTTCCTAACACGGTTATGATAGAAATAGGTTTCTATTCTATAGTGACCATGGGACTTATAATGTTTATGGGCTTTGCGGGACAGATATCTTTGGGACACGCCGCTCTTTTCGGATGTGGAGCCTATATTTCTGGCATACTCACTACTCAGCACTATTTATCACCATGGTTGGCGCTCTTTTTGGCCGCCTGTTTTACCGGAGGGATTGCTGCCGCTGTCGGAAGAGTGATGTTCAGAATGCACGGGCTTATTCTAGCTGGCATAACCCTTGCCCTCAATTTGTTATTTTTTTATCTGGTTAGTGGCCTTTCTGATCTGACGGGTGGCGCAATTGGCATGACGAATATACCACCGCTGTCGCTGGGACAGTATACGTCCCAGAATATTCTATTTAATTACTATCTGTTATGGGTAATAGCTATTCTACTCCTGATATTTTCCCTGAATCTGGCCGACTCTCGATTTGGGAGAGCGCTAAGATCAATCAACACATATGATGGTGGTAGTGAGGAAGCCGCTCAGGTTCTGGGGATAAACATCATGAAATACAAAGTATGGGTTTTCATTTTAAGTGCTGTTTATGCCAGTATAGCCGGGAGCTTATATGCCCATTATACGCGTATTATCGAACCAAATACTTTTATGATTCAGTTCTCCGCCTTAGTCGTATTGATGGCAATTATTGGTGGTAGATCTAGCCCTTGGGGTGCGTTTCTAGGGGCAGGTCTGATTGTAAGTATACGTCAGTTGCTACGGGAATTTGCGCCGATGCTGATTGTCGGTCCTACCGGTTCGTATGAATTAATAGCTTACGGCATTATCATGGTGGTAGTACTACTGTTTTTGCCTCAAGGTTTGTTCCCCATAATCAAAAAAGCAATCTTAAAAAGAAGGCCGGGTTTTTCATGAAAGTTAACCTTAGCTTTGCAGAACACAGTAAGGTACCAATACTGGAAGTAAAGAACGTATCAATGACCTTTGGTATCCTGAATGTTCTCAATAATGTTAACTTCTCTGTTCCGGAAGGAAATATTCTGGTTATGATCGGTCCAAACGGAGCGGGAAAGTCAACCATGCTTAAATTGATCAGCGGTCTTATCCCTCTTCAAAAAGGTAATATAATATTCCGGCGTAAGAGACTGAATGGAATGGCTCCAAACCGAATCGCTTTACTAGGTATCACCCAGCTTTTTCAAGATATACGGATCTTCTCAAACATGTCTGTCATCGAGAATGTGATGGTAGGGAGCCATTTTAATGCTGAGGCTAATCTGCTGAGTTCAGGCCTGAGATTACCACGAGCTAGAATTGATGAGCATAGACTCTTTGAAACAGCAAGAAGACATTTGTCTCTGGTGGGATTGGAACAAAAAGCTAATATTAATCCAACTAGTCTCTCTTGGGGACATCAAAAGCTCGTTGGAATAGCTCGTGCCCTTGCCACAGGTTCGCAGTTATTGCTTCTCGATGAACCCTATAGCGGGCTATCAGGTTTGGAAGTAGATAACCTCAATGAGTTGATTCTTAAACTCAAGAATCAAGGGATAACCAGCTTGATTGTTGAACATCTAACGGACATATTGATGGGTATTGCCGATCAGGTAATCGTACTAGACCATGGAGAAAAGATCGCCGAGGGTACTCCGGCTGAAGTACAGAATAACAAGCGGGTAATAGACGCTTACCTGGGGAGTGGACAGCCAGCAAAAGAGGAAAGGCAGTGAGTGAAGTTATACTCAAGATGGATAATGTCCATGCCAATTACGGATTAGTGCCGGCATTAAGAGGGGTATCCCTTCACCTAAATAAAGGGGAAGCTGTAGTCTTAATCGGAAACCATGGTTGTGGTAAAACTGCCGTACTTAAGGCAATTTGCGGCTTACTTCCTGTTGTCGGTGGCAAGGTGCTTTTCGAAAAATCATTTATTCATAGACTCCCCCCAGAAAAGGTGGTGTCGCGGGGTATATCTTATATTGATGAAATGAAGCTGCTCTTTTCCTCTATGAGTGTGATTGATAACCTGATCTTGGGATCTTATCACCTCAGTAGAAAGGAGAGAAGAGAAAGAATAGAGCAAGATATTCAGATTGTCTACAAGCTTTTTCCTGTCCTTAAAGAGAGGAGGAAACAATATGCGGGATCTCTTTCCGGCGGAGAGCAACAAATGTTAGCTATTGGTCGGGCATTGATGGCTAGCCCGAAGTTACTCCTTCTAGACTGCCCAACATTAGGTTTAGCTCCAAAGTTGGTAGAGAAGGTGGTGAGCGTAATCGCTGAGCTAAAAGACCGCGGGGTTACCATTCTCCTCGTTGATCAAAAACTACAGCAGGTTATTAATATCGTTAACCGTGGATATATTATGATGGAGGGGAGGGTTATCCTGGAGGGCTCTCCTGAAGAATTGCTTTTAATAGAAGAGGGGCATTGTCAAACATGGTGAGCCTTGGGGAAAAGTCCACGAAATCCTGTCTGAAAAGGGCTGATACCTAATTCCCGGCCACCGTTCTTTTCGAACCCAAACCCGCTCTTTATGACCACACTTTTCGCTAGATTGTTACCTTAGTTAATATGAAAAGGAAATGCAGCACCTCATTTACCGGTTAATAATACCTGCCGCTTCGGGCCCAGGGCTAACGTCATTTTTTCTCTGCCTAACAAGAATAGGTTTCCGTTCTTCGTGAGACATTAGGGTAGCATAAGGGCCCAATAAATGCTCATACTGGCGGTGATAAAATTCCGGTAAAACATCAGTCTCATGCTCATGAAAAGCCCTGAACTGTGGATCAGTCTTCAATAAATTTAATATCTGGCATAATCTCCCAATCATTGACCTGTTACGCAGAGCTTTTGCTAAGTTGTATCCGGCCAGGAATGGGGAGGAAGTGTTCTTGAATCTTTTTAGCTCCATGTTTACGGAGGAGACATAAGAAATGATCTCAATGAGTTTCTCATAAAAGGTCGCTGCGCTGTAATTCTTTAACATAAATACCAGATACGGCATGTAATAAAAAGTAAACGGCATAGATGTCAGAAGACGGTCTTCACCTAAATATTTTTCAAAGAGCGGGGTATTGCCAAAGGGAACCGGAATATTAAAATTCGGCATGACGAAGGGAACACGGGAGGCAAATTCCTTGGTTAGCTCTATCGGTTCATCTCCTGCATCCACATCCAGACCGAAGATGAAATTCGCTTGAATTCCGGTTACATAAGGGCGTATGACATTTAGTTGTTCGATTACTTTGTTCAGTTTTTCCCTGGGGACCGTTACTGACCCTGCCCCAACCTTGTTTGAATATGACGTCCAGCATTCGACACCGGGAATAATATAAAAGTTCCCCATATTTTTTATCCGCTCCAATCTGGAGACCCGCAGGGTGGATAGCGAAGGCTCCATTATATATCTATAACGTCTGCGATTTGTAACCTTTTCCATTACGTCGAAGACCTGCTCAAATTTCACGGCAAAGTTGGGGTCATGCAGACTGATTATTACCCTTGGGAAATGTTGAAAGATATAGCGCATATCCGCTTCCAATTGGTCTAAAGGTAAAAGTACGTAGGGATTATTCCAATCAATACAGAAGTCACAAGAATTAGGACAGCCAATGCTGGTTATCAACGGGGTTGAAGTGAAAGCAAAAGGCTTACCTCTTAGGAAAGTGGAGGCGCGGATTTCCGGTATCCGTTCCTCGACACCGGGGACGCTTTGTAGTATACGTCCGCTGGTGAGAATTTGGCCCCGGGGTTTATCCTTTAAAATCTCGGTTATTAGAGCTTTATCACAATCGCCTACAACGATATCAAAGAAACGCAGACAATCTTCGGGAAATTGTTTAGCATGAGGACCGCCTATGACCGTAAGTGTATTTTTCTTGCGATACAGCTTAGCCAGCACATAGGCCCAGGCACTAGCCTGAGTATAGGTTGAGATAAACACAACATCCAGATCGCCTGGAAGTAGTTTTTCAGGATACTGATTGCCAAAATAGGTGGCATAAAAGACTTGGTGTCCCAGGTTGCGGCACCACACACTTACCGCCTGAGGCATAATACTGGCGTATTGCTTGGTAACCAGATAGCTATAGGCCATATGGTCCCACCTTCTGGTGGCTCCGGCACTCATCAGCTCAAGGATTCCTATTCTCATATCCTACTTCCCGTTTTAGTCGGAGGGCTGAGGCTATTGTCGAAACCACTATTGCCCCGGTACATGGCCCTGGTATTCCAACCAAGATTGCTAGTCAAAAATACCCCCACCTTCCGAGATATCCCTTGAATTTAGCTCGGCTCTTATTTGAGGTTACGGGTCAGTTCAAATGGTAAGGATTTAATAATCCCAGCCACTGGCGACAGGAATAGAAACATTACGCCGGACCAAGACTCAGTCAGCTAGCATCCTATACCCACAACGCCAGATTCAGGCCCATATGTATGGATACATGTGTTCTAATTAAGCTAGCCATCCTTTTTAAGAATACAATGGTTTCATGGGTAGTTCAACTTCCTGTATAGTATTAGAGCTGAACAAAATGAGTTAATGTTGAATGCTACGCTGTCCCCCTGAGAAGACTTCTAACAGTTTGACAAGTTCTAAAAGCAAGACTAGACTCAGTTATAATCTGCGAGTTATTGTAAAGGGGTGTAGAATGGCTAGATTTATTGTCGTACATAGTATGCCTTACAATGAAGAGCAAATCATAGCAACCGCTAAAAATATGCCCGGCCAACTCCCCCCAGGTGTTTCTTGGAACCTGGCTTACTGCGCTTTTGATGACAGCAGATTCTTCTGTGAATGGGAAGCACCTAGCAAAGATGTCATAGAGCAGGTATTCAAGTCAACCCAAGTACCTTACGATGCCGTTTACCCTGTCCGGCTTCTCGATGCTAACAAAGTAGAATTCAGGGGCTAGTAAACTACACTTTCGTTAGATTCCTGTTGCAGAATTATCTTAAACACCTGAAGGGGAGTATGGAAAAGCCACCTGAAACATCTCTCAGGGTGTGGGCGATGCTGCCGCTTACTCTTATCTTCGGGGCAGTAATTTTCCGTATGAGCTGGAACATCCCCGCCGACATTACGCCAGGCCAGGTCTTTTGGTGGCTAGCTATTTGTGCCACCGCCACCGGATATTTTTTCATCCTCCGTTTCCTGTCCCAACCCGTCTCAGTGGAGAGGCTTAAGGTCCCCTGGATAAGGGCAGGTACTATTAGCGGCACCACCATCGGGCTAGTTGCTGCCACAGTCTATTTGTACCACCAGATTCCCGTATCCATAGCCGTTATCAGCAAGGTAATCCTGGGGTTGGCTATTGCCGTAAACGCCAGCGGGTATTGCCTTCTTGTCTTTCTGATTAAGCCTAGCCTTATCTCCCGCCTTAAGACCCGGCCGGTACGAGTGGGGATCAGTGCCATAATAACCGCCGGGCTCACCTGCCTTACCATTCATACCATCCGTTTTCTTGCCCCGCCTGAAGCGGTCTATATCCAGAGTAAGGTAATGGCAATACTGCTCCTCGCAGCACTTATCGCGGTCTACCCCTTGATACTTAAATATATCTGGTATGTGTGGCGAAGGAACGAAAGAGGTTGACTGAACAAGCCCTACGGGTGCGCCTAGGGCTTATTATAGGATCCTTTGGTCCTTACGGCATGTGAGACGCAGTTAACATTCCCGAGGACTGTTGGAAAAGGCCATT
>DIFA01000013.1:0-62469 GCA_002418895.1 Dehalococcoidia bacterium UBA5760
CCGGGGTTGTCGGCCACAAAGACGATGAGATCGCCCTCGCGGGCCTCCATCGCCTTGTTGATGGCCTGAACCTCTTCGGGCTTGAGGAACTTCACGATGGGCGAGGTCCATCCGTCGGCGTTCACACGGGCCCAGGCAAGGCCCTTGGCGCCGTAATCGGAGACGAAGTTCGTCAGGCCGTCGATGTCCTTGCGGGAAAGCTGCCGGCTGTCCTCGATGCGGATGGCCTTGACGATGCCTCCGCTTGCGGCCACCTCGTTGAACACCTTGAAGCCGCAGTCCTTCACGATCTCCGTCAAGTCGCGGAGTTCCATGGCGAAGCGCGTGTCGGGGTTGTCCCGACCGTAGCGCTCCATGGCGTCCTGGTAGGTGATCCGCGGGAAGGGGGTCTGGATCTCCCTGCCCGTGCCGGCCTTGAAAATGCAGGCCATGAGGCCTTCCATGGTCGAGATGATGTCCTCCTCGTTGATGAAGGACATCTCCACGTCGATCTGGGTGAACTCGGGCTGGCGGTCGGCACGGGTGTCCTCATCACGGAAGCACTTGGCTATCTGAAAGTACTTCTCCAGGCCGGCTACCATCAGCAGCTGTTTCATCTGCTGCGGAGACTGGGGCAACGCATAGAACTTCCCGGCGTGGAGCCGGCTGGGTACTAAATAGTCCCGGGCTCCCTCCGGGGTGCTCTTAATCAGTATCGGTGTTTCTACCTCGATAAAGCCCCTGTCATCAAGAAAGTCACGAATAAACTTCACCACTTTGTGGCGGAGAATCAGGTTCTCTCTCATCCGCGTCCGGCGGATATCAAGGTAACGGTACCTTAAGCGGAGGCTCTCCTCCACCTCGATATCCTCATTGATATAGAAGGGCGGCGTCTTCGACGAATTGAGTATCTCGGCACTATCGGCGATAACCTCAATTTCACCAGTAGCCAGTCTCGCATTTTCCGTACCCGGCGGACGGGAAGCAACCCTACCTCTCACCCTGACAACATGTTCGCTTCGCATCCCGTTGGCTACTTTATGGCACTGCCCGGCTATCTCCGGATTGAAGGCTATCTGGGTAATACCCTCTCTATCACGCAGGTCGATGAATATCAGCCCGCCATGATCCCGGCGCCGGTCAACCCAACCGGCCAGGGTCACCTCGCTACCAATATGCTTCTTATTTAATTCTCCACAGCTGTGAGTTTTTAACAAAGCGCCCCTCTGAAGGAATATTTACCTCGCTGATTATATCTCATAATAGTGACGCTCTTCAAACACGTGTGCCGGCCCGGCAGGTTGATAACGACGATGAAACAGCAGCAGGGAATACCGGAAAATTTTGACTCAACGGTCGAGGAAGAACCGGCAGAGAGGGCACTTTCTTATCCGGTCTATATCCGACGTATTGCCGGCTTGACCCGCCGTGCCTCAAAGAGCACGTTAGCGATAAAGTCCAGAGGAACCTTGCTCAGCTTGGCTATCTGCATCACTGATTCTTGAAGGACATTGTTCAATTGCCATGACTCTTTACACTTGGCGAGCAGTGTGGTGAAGGCACTCTGGAGCTCTCCGATCGAGGCGTCTCCTTCATGGAGTTCAAGGCACTGTTCACAATCAGCAGCAACATCAATAAAGTCACGCAGGCTATCCTGAAGTAACTGTCCCTCTCGGGCAAGAAACTTCTTGGCAAACTCAAGCTGTTCTCCATTGACCTTCAGACTGTAGACAATCAGTTCGCCCATAATTTCTCCTATATTTTATGGTATAAAAAGCCAGCTTATTTGTCAATCCGTATATCGGACTATACAAAAATTTGCACTAAGACCCAATGTTTGCTAAACTCGCATAGTATATGGGCCGCTAGCTCAACTGGCAGAGCAGCTGACTCTTAATCAGCAGGTTAGAGGTTCGATTCCTCTGCGGCTCACCAGATTTCATAGCTAATTTCACCATTACTCAACTTTCCCTTAGTAGACATAACTAGATTTTGCTAATAATTTGCTAATAATCATTTCTAACAGCCTCTTTTTTATGCTCGACATCAGGGCTTTGTAGCACCATATCATCAAAACGGTTAGCGGCTGCTTGTTGTAGCCCTGGGGCCACATGACTATAGGTATCAAGGGTTATCTGGATACTTGAATGACCTAATCGCTCCTGTACTATCTTAGGATGTACACCTTGTTTTAACATTAATGAGGCGTGACTATGCCTAGCATCATGTAATCTGATATCCTTCAGACCGGTACGTCTTGCCAACTTCATCCAGGCATGGGTTATGCTATCCGGTAAGAGTGGCTTACCATCTATCCGGCAAAATACCAGGTCATCATCGGTAAGCGTTAGACCAAAAGACTGCCTTATTTTCTCTTGATGTTCTCTGTGCTCTCTTAGAACTATGGCGGTAGAGGGTGAAAGGGATACCATACGGCGGCTTTTATCAGTCTTAGTTTGTTGGAATATGATTTCTCCACTATGCAGTTGGTGAATAGTCCGGGTAACCGATAACTGGCATAGTAATAAATCAATATCACACCACCGCAAAGCTAGGAGCTCTGATCGTCTCATACCGGTAAAGAGGGCTAGATAGAATAGGGCGTGATATTGGGTGGACTTTGCAAGTTCTAAGAAGATGTGCATATCCGATTCATTCATGGTCTGCATTTCATTGTGTTGAGGTCGAGGGGGTTCTACCGCATCTGCAGGGTTTCGGCCTATTATGCCTAACTTAACCGCATTCCTAAGGGCTTTGTGAAGGGTGACATGTATATATTGAACGCTCCTTTTGCTCAGGCCACCTTTACCATCAAAGCGTCCAGTGGATAGCTTCTCTGAATATAAACGCTGTAAATGCTCCGGCTTTAGCTGAGTTAGGGTGATTTGACCTAATGAAGGTGTCAAATGACTTCGTACCATGTATTGATAACCTTCTGCCGTCCTGGGAGCCAAATTAGGCCAGACATATTCCTTTAGCCATATCTCCAGGTATTCCCCCAGCGTCGTTTTGCCAGGCGCAATGAAAGTCCCATTATCAAGCTGGTGAAGTAGTTCGGAGAGGCGCTTTTCGGCATCCTTCTTAGTGCCCTTGACGCTTACCCACTGCTGCTTATACTTGCCTGTAGCAGCATCTTTGCCCATGCTAATAGCGATAGAATAACTATTTTTACCTCTCTTGGTTATATGTCCTCTCATTTTGTGCCTCCTTTTCTCTATCTAGATGTACTTTACTCTCTTTTATTAATCTTGCGTATTCTATTTTGAATGCTTCCGGAGAGTGTTGAATATCTTCGGGGTGTTTTTTAATCCATTTCTTTCTAATTGTTTCCCAGAAGGTGTTAAATCCTTTTTCAGGCTTACCACCGCTTTGCTGAACTAATCTAATAAATTCTTGCTCACGTTTTCTTTTCTCTATTTCCCCTTGTGAATCTGCATTATTCAACAAGGCCCAATCCTCATCCGTCTCATTGTCGTTAATGAATCTTTGTTGAACTTCTGCTGATATTAAATCCCAACCGGGGTGTTCTTGTTTTAATTCGTTCTTGTGTAACTTCTCATATTGCTCAAGGTATTCAGGGGAGATTTCATAACCAACCATAGTCAGAAGCTTGGGGCTTAATACAAGGGCAGGACTTTGCGCTGTCAAGGTGTAATAATCCCTGATGGCCATGTTAGAGTGTTTTTTCACCCACTCACGCAGTTTAATTCTAATATCAAGCTGGCGAGAATATATGGAATCGTCAGGGAAACCCCCTGAATCTGGAAAGAAATGCCCCTTCTCTCGCAAAAGTACTCTTTTTTGTAATTCTCTAGTTACTTCGGTTCTTGAAGGTAAGGCATTCCATAAAGGCCCCTTGCTCAAATACATCAGCCAATAGGCAGCAACCAAGTCATTTTCTTCTGGTAGCACTTCATCCGTAAAACCGAGTCCCATAATTTCCATTTGTTTTGGTGGTTCCGCTCGCACATTCTGCCACACAGCTTGTTCTACTGATTTTACACTGCGAGGCGGCCCGATAAGTGCAGTTCCAGACTTTTCAATTCTCGATAGTTGTTCTTGAGAATATTTTAGCCGGGACACCTTCTTTAATTTTACAGCAGTTGCTCGCTCCCATTCCGGCATAAATACAGCATCAAGAGCAGTGGTATTAAAATGTTTTTCTCCCATGATTTGAGACACTTGCTCTTGGATGCTGTATAACCAGCTTAAACTGATTAGCTCTAAATTTCGTACGACTTTGTCAGAATACCGCTTTCCGGTTGAAATGTCTTGATAGTAAAGAGCCTGGATATAAACTATCCATTTAGCCTGCCGGATACTGATGGGTCTATCAATAGCCAACGAAAATCTCCATATATCAAATAGATCTTTACTGGCCTCTGGTGATATTCCATATTTTACTGAGGCAGCAATAGACCAGGGTTTATCTTCATCAGTGTAAGGGAGATTGCGAGCCCGTGAAATGAGTTTTGCTACGCTTTCCCTCTCAGGCAGTCTGTCCTTTATGTCCCTGCTTTGTCTCATCTGCTCCACGATTTCATCAGCAAGTAACATTCTGGGTTTGTACTTCTCTTCTATTGCCTGATTAAATATGTATTTTCTCCAATCGTCAGGTATATTGGGGCCTCTCACCCCCCTGTCTGTATCCTCCCAATTTTCATTAATTTGTCTCTCTTGCATATTTATCTGTCCTTGTAGGTATATCACTATGTCCTTATTATAAAGATAAATGATAATTTAGTCAATACTTTAGGAGGTCAAATACATTGAAAAATAAGGTTCGGGAATTCAGAGAGAAGGCTGGTCTCTCTCAGGCTGAATTGGCCCGGCGAGTTCATTGTGCCTCGCCGAACTTGTCCGCAGTTGAAAATGGCCAAAGGATAGCTTGGCCGAAGCTCAGACGGCGATTAGCTAGGTCATTGAAAAAAACTGAAGCTGAACTATTCCCAGAGGGTTAAGAATGGAGAATAACGAGAGACTTACAATGACAATCCCTGAGTTTGCCAAAGCTACCGGCTGCTCAAGAAATCTAGCATATCTCTTAGCTCGTCAAAATAAGCTGCCGGTTCCAGTAATCTACGTCGGCGATAAGAGAATGGTGGTAAGCCGGAAAGCTGTTGAAAAGCTACTAAGTGAAGTGGGAGAGTTATGACAAGGCCCCACGATTTTAGAGATATTCTATCCAGGATACCAGGCGTAAAGAAAAGCGGTGACCACTGGATAGCATCATGCCCTGTACCAGGACATAAGACACCCCAAGGCCATCTTACTCTAAAGGATGCTGGCGACAAGGCTCTGGTGACTTGTCAGGGCAGAAAACATAGTTACCAGGATATATGCCGAACGCTAGGCTTTGATAGCCTAACATATTCCACTAATGGCAATGGAGAGAAGATAATAGCTACCTATGACTATACCGATGCTGAGGGGAAGTTCTTATATCAGGTTGTTAGATATGCCCCAAAGGATTTCAGACAACGGAGGGCAGACGGCTCCGGGGGCTGGATATGGAACATTAAGGGTATTAAGCCAGTGCTATACCGCTTGCCCGAAGTGACAAGAGCAATAACCGAGGGACGAACGGTTTATGTCTGTGAAGGCGAAAAGGATGCTGATTCCTTAAGAGCTAAAGGACTGACGGCCACAACTAACAGCGGCGGAGCTGAAAAATGGCGGCCAGATCACAGTGAAACACTAGCGCATGGTTCAGTGGTGATTTTACCTGATAAAGATATGCCAGGACAACGGCATGCCACTACAGTAGCAACTTCACTTCAGGGCAAAGCAAAATCTATTAAGGTTCTGGAGCTACCAAACCGTGATGGCCACCAAGTAAAGGACATAAGTGATTGGCTGGTAGCGGGCGGGACAGTGGTGGAACTTGAAGGCTTAACAGCTAGAGCGCCAGAGTATAAGCCAAAAGAAACCGAGGGAGCTAGCCTTGTTTGTATAGGTGATGTTGAGCCGGAGAAGGTATCTTGGTTATGGCTGCCCTATATACCTAAAGGAAAGCTAACACTATTAGAGGGTGACCCTGGTGTGGGTAAGTCTTGGGTAAGCCTGGCAATCGCAACGGCTGTGTCACTCGGCAAAGGGTTACCAGGGACGGAAGCAATAGAATCGGCAACGGTGCTTTTAGCATCGGCAGAGGACGGGCTAGGGGATACTATCAGACCGAGGCTTGACGCTATGGCGGCTAACGTTTCAAATGTTCACGCTATAAAAGGTGCTCTGGACTTCGGCAATAGCGGGCTTCCCATACTGGAGGGGTTTATTGATAGGATTAAGCCGTCACTCGTGATAATTGACCCGTTAGTGGCTTACATCGGAGCTAATGTTGACATTCACCGAGCTAATGAGACAAGAACAATAATGGCAAAGCTGGCAGACATTGCAGAGCGGCATACAGTGGCTATTCTGGCAGTACGCCACCTTACCAAAGGCGGGACGCTAAAACCGATATACAGGGGCTTAGGTAGTATTGACCTTGCTGCTGCCTGTCGCTCGGTACTTATGGCTGGTTGTGACCCTGATAATCCCCAAAAGCGGGGGATAGTGCACATCAAGTCTAATCTAGCGCCTATGGGTAACGCTATCGGTTACGAGCTAAGGGATGCGGGTTTTTACTGGACTGGTGAAAGCGACCTGACATGGCAGAAGATTCTATCAGCAGAGGATAGCGAAAGCAAATCGGTTTTAGATAGCGCTATTGATTTTCTAAAAGACGAACTGGCAGACGGAGCGGTTGAAGTAAAACAAGTCGAAAGGGACGCAGATGCAGCGGGGATTAACTCACGCACACTAAGACGTGCCCGTGAAAGCATGGGGGTTGAAGTTAAGCGTCAAAGTGAGCCTGGAAGTAAAAGAGGTAGTGGACGCTGGTTGTGGCAGTTACCAGAGTTTTTAGCTGACCAAGATGTTCAAGATGACCACGATGACCATATAGAAGAAATTGGTCATCTTAATCAAATTAGCTTTGAAAATACCCCTTCACTAGAAACCGATGGTCAACTTAATCCCCCTGACGTCCTGGGTATGTCAGTAGAAAAGGCTATCGAGCTATGGCGAAAAGAGGGCGCTCCGGTCATTCACTTAAGGGCCGGCGAAAACTGCCTTGACCTTGAAAAGTTGCTTGCCAATAAGGAAGTGAAACTTGAACACCTACTAGCAGTAGCCGGTTGGCTGAGACAAAGGGGTGGGTTGTGATAGTTAAATGCCCCAATTGCGGCGAATCAGTAGTGGTTAATGGTTTGGGTCGCAAGCCACTGAATATACCCTTTAAAATCGTTTGTGACGCGTTAAATAAACATCACAACGTAAGGGATACAGCTCAAGAGCTAAGATGCAGTCCGGCATATATTTTCAAAGTGCTAAAAGCCAATAGCCTGAGTTTAAGAGATGTGATTACTATGAGCCAAGGAGAGGGTAATGAAAAAGAATGCTAAAGACAAACAATGCGAAAGCGACACGCCGGACGTTCCTAAAGGTCTGATAAAGAAAGAATATACCCAAGAGGAGAAGACAAGGATAGCCAGATACTTGGAGCGAGCCAAGAGGGAGCCACTGAAGTTCAATAGGGGGACGAGCAAACCAGATAATTCTTGTCTGGAGCTTCACACTACCAATAAGACATTGAGTAAGGCCAAATTTACTGAGGCGTTTGGAACGACTGACTCGGAACTACAACAATATCTCCTTAACCAGGTGGTTCAGACTTTCAGAGGTTGCGAGTCTTCTAAGGGTTTTGACCATACAAGGATGGAAGAGTTTGCCAACAATGCGATGGCCTTATTAAATGGAATACAACCACAAGACGAGATTGAAGGCATGCTGGCTGTTCAAATGATAGCCGTTCACAATATGGCGATGGAAACAATGAAACGAGCGATGATTACTGACCAGACTTTCGAGGGGGCAGAAGCTAATATCAACCGTGCAACTAAGATGTTACGAACCTTCAATGCTCAAATGGAAGCTCTTAAGAGATACAGGACTGGGGGACAACAAAAGGTGACCGTTGAGCACGTCCATGTTACAGCTGGTGGGCAGGCTATTGTCGGAGTGGTCAACCGGGGGGAGGGTAATGATGGAAGGCGGGGATGAACCCCAAGCAAAACGGCTTGGTTGGTTGAAAAACAATAATCCGCCGGGAAACCCTAATACTGCTCCAAGATGCGGAGCCAAGACAAGGAAGGGAACACCTTGCAGAGCACCGGCAATGGCAAACGGCAGGTGCAGGATGCACGGTGGAAAAAGCACGGGCCCACGAACTCCAGAGGGGCTTGAAAGGTCAAGGAAAGCCAAATGGAAGCATGGTTATTATTCAGCAGAGTCAATAGCTATGCGCCAGTATATTAGTTTGTTATTGCGTGAGAGCCGAGACACAATAGAAAAGGTATGACCCCCCAGAAAGATAGCCAGCATCTATCCCTCTAACCTCTCATGCTCAATTACAGTATTGACAAATTCACAAAAGAGGATTAACTTTTAGCCATAGCCGATGGCGTAACCTGAAAATAGAATGTCCGTTTAGAATAGCTGGTTCAAGCTCGATGAATGTTCTACTAGTGCTCAGGTGATCATGCGGCTGAAGTAACTTTAGGAGGTTACGATATGCCTAAGCAGACATTAGATAAAGCGGTCAAGAAAGCTCTGACCGATGCCCGCAAGATGATGGAGGACATCGCCAGAGCGGACGGTAATGAAGCTGAAACACGCCGACGCATAGAACGTATCTTTGGGTCTATTATGGGATACGATACCCTAAAGCATATCTCAAGGGAACACGCAGTCCACGGCGTAGGAGATACCGAGTATTGCGATTTCGCTATTCAGCTTAGCTGTGACAAGTCTGCAATACCCGAAATGCTCGTCGAGATAAAGAGAGTCGGCATAGACCTCGCACCAAAGCACCTTAAGCAAGCTGCATCTTACGCCATTAACAAAGGTTGTGAATGGGTGTTGCTGACTAACGGCAGGGAATGGAAGCTTTACCACATTTCTTTTGGGCAACCGCCTCAGCCAAAACTCATTGATTCCTGGAATATCATCGAGGATACGCCGGTAGCTCTAGCCCGGAAGTTCGATATCATCAGCTACAAGAGCCTCAATAAAAACTCTTTGAGGAGACTGTGGGAAAAGAGCAACGTTCTAACTCCATCCAACGTCCTTAAGACGATTCTGTCGGAGGAGTCGATCAGATTGTTCCAAAAGGGAATAAAGAAAGCCACGGATGTAGCAGTATCCCCTGAAGATATTGTCGGGTCCATCCGTCATCTGATGAACGAAGCAGCCATTATTGAAATGGACAAAATCAAAATATCCCTGCCTGAGAAGAAGAAGACGGCCAAACCGAAGGTCGCAAAGGTACAGGTACAGGAATCAGTAGCAAAGGTAGCGAGCGAGGGGGAATAGCAAGCACGGGGTTTGAAGTGAAAAGGTGTTTGTCTGCCATCTTGATAACTGGCTGCCTTGCCAGTTTGACCTGGGCTGGTTGTAGTTCACCATCACCCTATGAGGAAGGACTGATTTGGTATAATGGGGTATGGGTGACAGTTGAGGAATATGAGCAGATTAAGAGCGGTGAACAATCCAGCATTATTGATGAACCCACCCCGATAATAAATATTCCCCCTGTAAGTGAGACAGGAACCACTGACACTAATACGCAATCAAACTTTATTTATGATGATGGCGCAATCTGTGTCGGGGGAGACAACAAACCCATTGAGTTAATAGATAACCCCGAAGCTAAGAACGTCACCTACGAGGAACTAATAGACTTCATTGTGACAGACCGCACTGATGAAAAGGTGTATAGCTCATGGTATGTCTGTGCCGACTTTGCCGAGGACGTACATAACAATGCCGAGGCAGTAGGAATCAAAGCGGCTTGGGTAGGGTTGGATTTTGAGAATGACCCCGTGGGACATGCCGTAAATGCTTTTGAGACAACTGACAAAGGTATTGTCTTTATAGACTGTACGGGGCAAAGTCTGAGTGATAGGATTTCCCAATATCCTTTTGAGCCATGTGAGGAATGGGAGAGCGTAGCTTATGTTGAGATTGGTAAACCATACGGAGTAATACCTTTACACTATGGCCAGTCCCCATCTTATGACTTCTATGAGCAATACACTGAGAAGTGTTATGAGTATAAGCAACTCCTGGATGACTATAATGAAGAAATTTCACGTTATAATCAAGAAATTAGAGGTAAAATCTATTACGAGGGCTCGCCAGAATTGGCCGAGATAGAAGCCTGGGAGGCGGAATTAGACGAGAAAAGCCGACAACTAGACGAATTTGGTGAAGACATCGCTGACTGCTGGGCTGATTCTGATAGCATTGTTTCCGATATTACAATATTCTGGGAGAGTAATGGCTAAGATATTCTATTGGCCATGAATTTCAAATCTTTACGGTATCAATGGCCGAAAAACCAAAACACTTGACCTCAAATCTAAGAAGAAGAACGATAGGAGATTGAAGTGAAGTAGCTATGCATCGAACGGCTGATTTTACTCCTGACAACTATGAAACGTTAACTCAAAATTTCCGCCTAAGAATAGCTCAGTTTGCACAGACTCTTGAGCAAGAGCATAGCGGCATTACAATGACTCCTCGTAGCAAACTCATTGCTCTACATGAATACATTCTATGTCTCCTTCACCTTATTGACCGGACTGCCTATGAACTACATCTGGTGGGCAACATCAGAGGAGACTTACGCAATTATCTAATACGCGATTTACTTGAAGACCAAATACTACCCATGCGATTATCCAAGAAATTGTGTGATGATGGGTATCATCCAAATTTTGCTTCTTTAGGGCTAACCCCCCAAACGGGAGCTGAAGTACTATTGCCCTTTTGGCGTAGTGAGGTCAACAATGCAGATAAGTATTATGCTTCCTCTATCGAGATGGTCGGCAAATTCCCTGAAGATGAACGAGGTTTGTTGAATAAGTTGTGTATTAGAATTGCCAACAGCGTCAGATTTGAAGGTGGGACATGGAATATTCTCAATGATGTATTCATATTAGACGTGGCCGTGAATGTTACATTTGATGATAATCTGTCACGGTCAGATAGCCAAGCTTTCCATGCCTTAAGTGAAAATCAGGGGACTTATTAACTACGCCTAGATTCAATTACTGGTTTCTAATTCCTGGTTGAAGAAGTTCCGTTTACCATTACCGGATCACGCTCAAACTGAAGCTAAGAAATTGGCGTTAATTTGGCGTTATTTTTCTGGACACTACTGCTCTGGTAATATAGGTTTGCCACACCAGGCACAGATAAATCCTGAAGGCGGGTCACCGTCTATAACTTCACCAGACCATGGTTCTACGTTAGTCGGTAGCTTACCGAAAGCGGACTCAAGCATGGCGTGCTCGCGGGCATTCTTGGTGGCGTGGCAGTCAGCGTGAAAATAGCTAACCTCTCCCCCTTCACCTGAGAAGTATAACCCTGACGTGTATTTGACGTATTTCATACTAGCCTTTTTCTATTCATCCCCATGTTATGCATAACATAAGCCAACTAGCGGTCACTGTCAATGTTCCTTTTATGGTGTATTAATATTCTGTTTACCGTCACCGTCTCACGCTCAAACCATAGCTAGCTTTTTGCTAATAATTTGCTAATAGACTGGTTACAACACAACGCAACTAACTGGTATTTTACGCACAAAACAGCTTATGAGGTATTGATACAATAGTTCTAATTTGAACGTAAAATGACCCGTTAGGACAGTGGCACACAGACTCTTAATCAGCAGGTTAGAGGTTCGATTCCTCTGCGGCTCACCAAAGGTCTCCTCGGCTTTTTGCATGCCAGCTGATAATAAGGTATCCTCGATGTACCGACTTCTATAATGAACACTCTTATTTAAACAACATTCCCCGTATCCCTACTCTGCAATAGAAATACGGGGAATCTGCTTGTCTTATGCCGCCCGGTTTATCTTGATATGTAGCCCCCGTCGGCAACGAATTCCGAGCCGGTAATCCAATTGGACTCGTCGGAAGCAAGAAACAGGCTGACGTAAGCGATGTCAGCCGGTTTACCGATATGCCCGATCGGGTGCATCTTACCCACTTTTTCGAAGTACTGTGCCGGCGTCATTCCCGAGTCCTGGGCCTCTTTTTCGGTAAGCTCGGTATGGATGTAGCCGGGGTGTACCGAATTGACCCGGATATTGTATCCTGCCTCAGCACAGGAAAGCGCTATCGCCTTGGTAAACGACCTAACCGCTCCTTTCGAAGCGCAGTAGGCAGGCAACTCCGCTTCACCCACCATGGCATCGATGGACGAGATATTCACTATCGAGCACGGTTCCCCGTTCTTCTTCATAACCTCAATGCCGTATTTGCAGCCTAAGAACACCCCGGTCGCATTGATATTCATTATCCAGTTCCATTCATCGAGGGAGGTCTCTTCTATCGTTTTCGCCAGTGAAACGCCGGCATTGTTCACCAGAATGTTAAGCTTGCCATATTTTTTGATCACCTCACCGAGCACCTTTTTCCAGTCATCCTCGCTGGTGGTATCGAGTCGAAGAAAGATGGCCTCCCCACCCTGCTTTTTGATATTCTCCGCCAGCGCCGTTCCCTCATCTACTTTCTTCCTGGTAGTAACTATTACCTTAGCCCCCTCCTTAGCAAACAGCTCGACGTGTCCTCTCCCGATGCCTGCAGCCCCTCCGGTTATTAGGACAACCTTACCATCCAGTCTTCCCATTTCCTTGCTCTACCTCCGTGCTATTATTTTTTAACCGATAGATTCGAGAGCGCATAACCCTCGGCCGACCCCTCTGATACAGACACCTTAAACTGTCTTCTGATGCGTCAGGTGTCCTCGGAGGGTATCCGAATATGCCTCACAGTCAGGTTATAGCCCATTTTGATAACGATGTCAATAGTAAAAATGCCCTAATGCAAGCCGGAAAACAGGTGTTGCAAAGGTATGCGGGGAAGGTTAGAATAGAAATCAATGAGTATCATTGTTTCCGGCTCTTTAGCCTACGACAGGATCATGGACTTCCCGGAGTACTTCGCCGACCACATCCTTCCCGATAAACTGCACGTTCTGAACGTTTCTTTTACCGTGAATGGTATGGTCGAGAGGCTCGGCGGTACCGCAGGCAACATTGCCTACGCCCTTTCTCTATTGGGAGAAAGGGCAATAATTCTGGCTACCGTCGGCCGCGATTACCAGAGATACTTCGAATGGCTGGCGGCAAAGAACATCGCCTGCGACGGCATCCGGATTATCGAAGATGAGTTCACCGCCAGTGCCTACATTACCACCGACCGGGCCGATAACCAGATTACCGGCTTTAACCCCGGTGCCATGAAACACCCTTCCTGCTTTGATTTTGACAGGATTAACCCCGGAGACAGCATCGTCATTATCGCTCCGGGTAATCTCGAGGATATGATGAATTACCCGCGAAACTGTAAGTCGAGAGGAATCGACTATATTTTCGACCCCGGTCAATCGTTACCGATGTGGAATAGGAAAGAGCTCATTGAGTGTATAGACGGCTCAAGGATACTGATATCCAATGATTACGAACTGGAACTGATTTTTAACAAGACCGGCCTTGAGAGAAAAACGCTGCTCAAGAAGGTCAGAACTGTTATTACCACACTGGGTGAAATGGGCTCCCGGGTCTGTACTGGAGACAGTGAGATTAACATCCCTGCCGCTAAAGCAAAGGAGGTTTTGGATCCGACCGGTGCCGGCGATGCCTACCGGGCCGGTCTGATTAAAGGATTGATTGAAGGCAGGAGCATCGAACAATGCGCTAGAATGGGAGGGGTCTGCGCCTCCTTCGCCGTGGAGTACTACGGCACTCAGGAGTACCACTTCAGCCGGCAGGAATTCGAGGAGAGGCTCGAGCAATACCCCGGCTAGCACCACGCGTTACTACCTGAACATCAGCCCGTCCTGGCCGACCGGCAGCAGAGAACCGTATGTCATTTGGGAAGAGGGTTGTGTTATTGCACACCAAAAGCTGATTATGCTATAATCCTGTCAGGTGAAGAATGAGTTGCGAAGTGGGTTTGAATCCCACTTTTTTGTTCTATAGGGATAACAAATTGGGGGGCTTTAGCTAAAGATGAAAAGCGACTTTGTGCTCGCCATTACGCAGCTCTCAGCCGAGAAGAACCTTCCTCAGGAGGTAGTCATCAAGGCAGTCGAGACAGCCCTGGTGTCAGCCTACAAGAAGGACAGCTTTGCCGCCAATCAGAATATCTCGGTCAAGATTAATCCCAATACTGGCGCGGTGCAGGTATGGGCTGAGAAGACCGTGGTCGAGCAGCCGTCGGATCACCGCCGTGAGATATCACTGGACAAGGCGAAGGAGATCAAGCCGGATATTAAGCTGGGCGACACTATCGAGGTTGAGGATACCCCTCACAATGCCGGGCGTATTGCCGCTCAAACAGCCAAACAGGTTATCCTGCAGCGACTTCATGAAGCGGAGCACAACGCCATATTCGAGGAATACGCTGATAAGGAAGGGGACATTATCACCGGGGTAGTACGGCGTATTGAGCCCAAGCAGGTTTCCATTGATCTGGGCAGGACGGAGGCAGTACTACCGGCGGTCGAGCAGATGCATAACGAGAGGTACCGGCTGGGGCAGAGAATCAGGGTCTATCTCCTGGAAGTAGCCCAGACCCCTAGAGGGCCCCTGGTGATAGTATCACGTTCTCACCCGAATCTATTGCGGCGTCTTTTTGAATTAGAGGTCCCCGAAATCAGCAACGGCGCAGTCGAGTTGGTATCGGTAGCACGCGAAGCCGGCTACCGGAGCAAGGTAGCGGTAGCCGCCCGTCAGGAAGGTATTGACCCGGTCGGCTGCTGTGTCGGACTACGCGGTATTCGGATACAGAATATCGTTAATGAGCTAAATGGAGAAAAGATAGACGTCGTCATGTGGAGCATGGATGCCCCTGCTTATATCGCCAGTGCTCTCAGTCCCGCCAAGGTACTAAGTGTTGAGGTAAATGGAGATGCGGCTACTGCGATTGTTCCTGACGGCCAGCTCTCATTAGCTATCGGCAGAGAAGGGCAAAACGTCAGACTGGCTGCCAAACTCACCGGATTGCGTATCGATATCAAGAGCGCTTCAGAAGCGGAGGCAGAAGCACAGGCCAAGCCGCTACCAGCCGAGGCGGAGGAAGCAGCCACGGCTGGCGAGGAGATTAGCGGCGAAATACCGGCTATTGAGGAGCCATCTCGGATAGATGTCGAAGAGGCAGGGGAAGAAGAGGTCGGTATACCACTGGAACTGATGAGTACCGCAATCCCCTCGCCCACTGCCCAGCCCAAGATAGCCGTGGAGAAAACCCGGATTCGATTTGCCGAAGAGATTGCAATTCCACAGCCGGTTAAACCCGGGGCCAAATTAAAGAAGAAAAAGAAAAAGGGTGTTTCCGGCAAGGAAAGCGCCGAGGATGGCATCAAAATCAAGAAACTGCGCCGGATGCCGGGGGCCATAGAGATTGATGGTGATGACGAAGAGTATTAGTCGGCGTATACCGCAACGCACATGCGTGGCCTGCCGTCAGGTCAAACCGAAGCGTGAGCTGACCCGGTTGGTCTGTGTTTCCGACGGGGTCATCGAGGTTGATACCAGTGGCAGGAAACCGGGGCGCGGCGCTTATTTATGCCGTAATATCGAGTGTTGGAAAGCCGGGGTAATGAGTAATCGGCTGGACTATACTCTACGAGCCACTATTACCAGGGAAAATCGGGAACGGCTTATGAATTATAGCAAAGACCTTGCGGGAGAATAGCCTATGGTAAGAGCAAACAATTCGGGCAGCAATCCGGGCCCTGCTGACATCAAGCAGAGTAGTGGCTCACCATCGGCGCCTTCGCACCCGGTTGAAATTCCAGCCAACATAAGCGTACGGCAGTTGGCTGACCTTCTTCAGACCAGTGAAATAGACATTATTAAACAACTAATGCGAAATGGCGTCATGGCCAATATTAACCAGGTAGTCAATTATGAACTGGCAGCGGCTATCGCGACAGGGCTCGGTTACCAGCCATCTCCGCAAGCCCAGACAATTAGAAAGCCAGGCGGTACTGTTAGCGGGTCTAAGAAAGAACAGGAGCTCCGTAGTAAAGAACTCAAGGGCCTAAAGCTACGTCCTCCCGTAGTCACCATTATGGGACACGTCAATCACGGCAAGACCCGGCTTCTGGACGCTATTCGACAGACCAATGTAATGGAAGCCGAAGCCGGCGGCATTACCCAGCATATCGGTGCTTATCAGGTAGAGGTCAACGGACAAAAGGTTACCTTTCTGGATACGCCGGGGCATGAGGCTTTCACGGCGATGCGGGCCCGGGGTGCTCAGGCAACCGATATCGTTATTCTGGTAGTAGCCGCTGATGATGGGGTAATGCCGCAGACACTGGAGGCTATTGCCCATGCCCGGGCTGCCGGCGTCCCCATAGTAGTAGCCATAAATAAGGTTGATAAGCCCGGGGTCAACATCGAGGTGACCAAGCAGCAACTGGCTGATGCCGGTCTGGTTGCCGAGGGGTGGGGGGGAGATACAATCTGTATTCCTATTTCAGCAAAAGAAAAAACAGGTATTCATGAGCTACTGGAGAACCTGTTGCTTATAGCTGAAATGGAGGATCTTAAAGCTGATCCTGCTCAGCCGGCACTCGGAGTAGTTATTGAAGCCAAGATGGACAAAACCAAAGGGCCTCTGGCTACAGTCCTGATTAATGAGGGAACTTTAAGGCTTGGCGACACCATAGTAGTCGGCACAACCTGGGGTAGGGTAAAGGCTATGTTCAACGATATGGGCAAAAGAGTGAGAAAGGTTGAGCCCGCTACCCCGGTAGAGATCCTGGGCTTGGGTACCGTACCTCAGGTAGGCGACAACCTGAAGGCGGTATCTAATGAAAGTCAGGCACAGAAACTGATAGAGAAACGACTGGCAGAGAGACGTCAGGAGCCGAAGGCAGTTAATCTCAGTAATCTCTACGACCAGATCAGTACCGGAAGGGTGAAGGAGCTTGATATCATCCTCAAGGTCGATGTTCAGGGCAGTATTGAACCGATCAAGGGCTCCCTGGAAGAACTGGGAACCGAACAGGTGAAGGTTAGCGTTATTTATAGCGGGACCGGTAATGTTACCGAAAGCAATGTTATGCTTGCCACTGCCTCCAAGGGAATAATCATCGGTTTTGGCGTAAGTACCGGATCGCGGGCGCGGCGTCTGGCTGAGATAGAGGGGGTAAGCATCCGTTCTTATGATGTGATCTATGACCTGATAAGCGACGTCAGCAATGCTCTCAAAGGCATGCTGGAGCCTTCTTATGTTGAGGTCATTGAGGGACGGGCTGAGGTACGGAATATCTTTACTGCCGGCAAAAAGGAAAAAGTGGCCGGAGCTTATGTTACCGAAGGCAAGGTGAGCCGTGGTGCTTCGGTGAGACTGCGACGCGGTGAACAGGTGTTATGCGAATCTAGCGTCAGCAGTCTCAGGCGCTTTAAGGATGATGTTAAGGAGGTAGCCGCGGGCTACGAGTGCGGTTTGGGAATTAAGGACTTCAACAGTTTTCAAGTCGGCGACGTGTTGGAGTTTTTCAAGACAGAAACTAGACGGTAACGGCCCTAAGCAGGAAATATTGTGGCGCATCGTATCGAGCAAGTGAATAAACTCATGCGTCGTGAGCTCAGTGAATTACTTCAGCATCAAGTCAAAGACCCGCGTCTTGGTGCCCTCATTACGGTGACCGAGGTCTCCACCTCTCCCGACCTGAAATATGCCAAGGTATTCGTCAGTAATATCGGCAGCGAGGAAGAAAATCGAGAAATACTGGGAGTGCTGACAGCTGCTTCTGGTTACCTGCGTAATGAGATGTCACAGCGTCTAAAGCTGCGGCGTATTCCTGAGCTCAGCTTCAGATGGGATGATTCTATCAAGCACGGGGATCACATCCTAAAGCTAATTGAACAGACTACCGGGGATAATACCGCTGAACAGCATAGAGACTGATTGTGGATGGCATACTGAATATCAACAAGCCCCGGGGTATAACGTCATTCGATGTCGTCGCCCGAGTCAGGCGGCTGACTGGAGAGAAGCGGGTGGGACATGCCGGCACACTTGACCCGGAGGCCACCGGAGTCCTGCCGGTCTGTCTGGGCAAGGGGACCCGGATTGTCGAGTTTCTGGTAGACACCACCAAAGCTTATCGGGCTCAGATCGAACTGGGAGTGACTACTGATACCGGTGACGCCAGCGGTCAAATTATCCGACGGGAAGACCCCTCTAAAATCAGCCGGGAGCGTCTAGAGTCGGATCTCACCTATTTTTGCGGTACTATAGAGCAGATTCCGCCGATGTACAGCGCCGTTAAGTATCAGGGCAGACCTCTCTATCAATTGGCACGGGCTGGCATTGAGATTGAAAGGAAAAGCCGCCCGGTTATTGTCTACAGCCTTAATCTTACCGGCTGGCAGCCGCCGGTAGCCACGGTAGAAGTAGTATGTGGCAAGGGCACCTACATTCGTTCACTGGCCCAAGATTTAGGAAAAGCTCTGGGCTGCGGAGCTACCCTGAATAATCTCTCCCGTTTGAGGTGCGGTATCTTTGATATCAAAGACGCGATTTCTTTAGACCGGCTTGAGGCTGCCTGCCGACATGGCTACTGGCAGAATTTATTCTATCCCATTGATACTGTGCTCATAGACTGGGATGCCATTATCGTTGATGACGACGCCAGTCAGCTCATTCGAAACGGGCGCCCAGTGGCCTTAAGTAGCTATAATAACAATAAGGAAGACCGTTCTTATCGGCGCTATTGCCGGGCCTATACCCTTGACGGCTGCTTCCTGGGCGTGTTACGCTTCAACCTGGAAAGAAACGAGTGGCAACCGGAAAAGGTTTTTGCTTAAGGCGAGTTTCTGGTGCCTTATTTGAAGTGTTAAAGAAACCTAATATGGTAAGAAAGGAAAGGGGTTAAACCGTGGGGAACATAAATGTAGCGATAATAGGGGTAGGTAATTGTGCCTCATCGCTGGTACAGGGTGTCCATTATTACAAGAAAGCGAAAGAAAACGAATTTGTGCCGGGGCTGATGCATGTTAACCTGGGTGGGTACCGCATAAGCGACATAAATTTTGTAGCCGCCTTCGATATCAATAAGCTAAAGGTCGGTAAGGATCTGGCGGAAGCGATCTTTGCTCCACCGAACAATACCTTCAAGTTTACCGAGGTACCTGCGACAGGGGTTAAGGTAAGTAGGGGTATGACCCATGACGGTCTGGGCAAGTATCTTGCCGAAATAATAGAAAAGGCACCCGGCCCCACCGCTGATATTATCGGCATCCTCAAAGAAACGAAGACCCATGTGGTACTCAACTATCTACCCGTGGGCAGTGAGGAAGCGACCAAATGGTACGTCGAACAGGTACTGGCAGCAGGCTGCGGCTTAATCAATTGTATTCCGGTCTTTATCGCCCGTGAGAAATACTGGCAAAAACGTTTCGAGGAGAAGGGACTCCCGGTCATCGGAGATGATATAAAATCTCAAGTCGGAGCGACGATTGTCCACCGTGTTCTCACCCGTCTTTTTATGGACCGTGGCGTTAAGCTGCAGCGGACATATCAGTTGAACTTCGGCGGCAATACCGACTTTCTCAATATGTTAGAACGGGAACGCCTGGAGTCTAAGAAAATATCGAAAACCAATGCGGTTACCTCACAGTTAGACTATAAGCTTAATCCTGACGACATTCATGTCGGCCCCAGCGATTATGTCCCCTGGCTTACCGACCGCAAGTTTTGTCATATCAAAATGGAGGGACAGACATTCGGCGATGTTCCCTTGAACCTGGAGCTAAAACTGGAGGTATGGGATAGCCCTAACTCAGCAGGAGTGGTTATTGACGCCATAAGGTGCTGCAAGCTTGCCCTGGACTGCGGGTTGAAGGGGTCGCTGACGGCTCCATCATCCTACTTTATGAAATCACCGCCCGTTCAATACAGCGACGATGAAGCCCACCGGATGGTGGAAGAGTATATTGCCAATTGCCAGCAGGCCGGGCAGAAGAAAAGTTCTGCTCAGTGACGATCGGAGCAAGGCGAGGAGGGGTTGGCCAATCATAAATGAAGATAGCGTTAGTCTCACCCTATGACTTCTCTCACCCGGGTGGTGTGGTTAATCATATCTGTTCGTTGGGCCACTACCTTACCGAGATGGGACATGAAGTAAGGTTTATTGCTCCGGCTTCTCAGTCCGTCACTTACCTCGGCGACCGGTTTATTCCTATCGGCAAGCCCCACCCTATACCCGCCAGCGGGTCTATTGCCCGTATTGCCATATCACCCATGCTGTCAACGATGATAACCACCATGCTCGATAAAGAGAAATTCGATATTATCCACCTCCATGAGCCGTTGATGCCCATGATGTGCACCACCGTACTTCGTATGTCCTGTACCGCCAACGTGGGCACCTTTCACGCCTTCGATGGCAAGGGGTATTATGCTGCCAAGCCCTTCGGCAACTTATTTTTCAAGAGATGGTTCAGCAAGCTGGACGGTAGAATCGCCGTATCCAAGCCGGCGGCTGAGTTCGTCAATAAACACTTCCCGGAAGAATACACTATTATCCCCAACGGTGTCGATACAGAGCATTTTCACCCTGACGTACTACCAATCGACGATTTCTGTGACGGAAAGCTGAATATCCTGTTTGTCGGTCGTCTCGAAAAGCGAAAGGGAGCCGACCACCTGCTCAAAGCCTACCGGCGGGTGAAAGAGGAGATACCCGACTCACGGCTGATTATAGTAGGACCCGGGACCAGTCTGCGCGGCAAGTATGATAGACTGGTCAAGAAAAACGGTTTGAAGGATGTCGTTTTTGTCGGTTTCACCAGCTATGGCGAGCTACCCAGGTACTATAAGACGGCCGACATATTCTGTGCGCCGGCAACCGGCTGTGAGAGCTTCGGCATCGTTCTGCTGGAGGCAATGGCGGTGGGCAAACCGGTCGTCGCCTCGAACATAGCTGGCTATGCCAGCATATTAGCCGACGGCGTCGAGGGGATACTGGTACCGCCCAAAGATGATGAAAAACTGGCCCGGGCCCTGATCTCTCTGCTTAACGACGAGCCGTTAAGGCGCAGGATGGGGGCCAATGGGATACGCAAAGCGGCTGAGTATGACTGGAAGAAGATTGCCCGTAAGGTACTGGACTTCTATGTCGAAGTGCTGAAAAACAAGCCGGACCATAGAGAGACCTTCTCATTAAGGAAGATCATCATGGAAAAAATGAGCAGCCTTGTTGCGGAAAGCAGACGGAATGGAAAAACTAACCGGAGTTCGTAAGTCCGCCTACCGCCTTACTGAACCGGCCGTACAACTCCTGATGAGGACAGGTATTACCCCCAATAACTTAAGCTGGTTAGGCTTCTCAATAGCCGTGGGTGCTGCCGTCCTCATCGCTACCGGGCACCTCTTTATTGCCGGCTTTGTGGTGATTGCTGCCGGCTTCTTTGACATGCTGGACGGGTCGCTGGCGCGCCGTACGAACATGGTCACAGCATCCGGCGCTGTCCTTGACTCCACCCTGGACCGCGTATCTGAGGCAGTGCTGCTGCTGGGCGTCATGATTTTCTATCTCTTCCTGGGCAGCCGGCCCGCGCTGGGGATACTGTTTGTCTGCCTTGCCCTAATCGGCTCGCCACTGACAAGCTACATCAGGGCGAAGGCGGAAGCAATAGGAATAGACTGCAAAATGGGTTTGTTCACCAGGCCGGAGCGGGTAATTGTGCTGGCGGTAGGTCTACTGGCAAGTCCTCTTAACAACAACGCCCTAATAATCGCCCTGGCTGTCATAGCTACCTTAAGTTTTGTTACCGCCGGGCAGAGGCTGTCCTATTTACTCAAACAAACCGGAAATCAGTGTGGGGGAAGGGTAGGATAACCACCAAGATTTAGTCGCCTTTGGCGATCCTTCTACCTGTTCTGGCTAAAACAACTACGATACGCTGATTAAACTTGAAAGGGGATAAAATGTCGGTTATTGCTGTTATTGGAGCGCAATGGGGAGACGAAGGAAAGGGTAAGATAGTCGACCTTTTGGCTGAAAAAGCAAGAGTAGTGGTACGTTTTTCGGGTGGTGATAATGCCGGGCATACCGTAATCAACCAATACGGTGAATTCGGGCTGCATATTATCCCGTCCGGTATTTTCTATCCCGGGGTTACCTGCATCGTCGGCAACGGGGTAGTAATCAACCCGGAGATACTCATCGGTGAGATTAGCCAGCTCGAGCAACGGGGTGTGGACACCGGCAGGCTGTTTATCAGCGACCGGGCTCACCTGATTATGCCCTACCACACTCTGCTTGATGGTCTGGAAGAAGAATCAAGGGGAGGCAATGCAATCGGGACAACGCGCAAGGGCATCGGGCCCGCCTTTGCCGACAAGACGGCCAGGCTGGGTATCAGAGTCGGCGACCTTCTGGAGAAAGAAGCTCTGCTGGAGCGTCTGCGCTTTATCCTGGAAAGCAAGAACGCCATTCTGACCAGGGTATACGGGGTGGAGCCCCTGTCAGTGGATGAAATATACAGCCGGTACTGCCGGTATGGAGAACTACTGGCCCCTCGCATCCGGGAGACAGTGGTAATGCTGTCGGCAGCACTGGATAGGAATGAGCCGATTATGCTGGAGGGAGCCCAGGGAGCACTGCTTGATCCTGACTTCGGCACATACCCCTATACCACCTCATCCTCACCCCTAGCCGGCGGCAGTTGTCTGGGCAGCGGTATCGGCCCGAAGCAGGTTAAAAGTATTTTGGGCGTAGTTAAGGCTTATTGCACCAGGGTAGGTGGCGGTCCCATGCCAACCGAGCTAACTGACGAGACCGGAGACTCTATCCGGGAACTGGCCCATGAGTACGGTACTACCACCGGCAGGCCGCGCCGCTGCGGTTGGTTCGACGCAGTGGCGACCCGTTTCAGCGCCCGGGTTAACAGCTTGACCGGTATTGCCATTACCCGCCTTGATGTCCTTGATACCCTGCCCCGATTGAAGATATGTACCGGCTACAAACTGGAGGGAGAGGTAATCAATTACTTCCCGGCCAGTATAAGCGCTCTGAACAAGTGTCAACCCGTCTACGAGGAGCTGCCCGGCTGGCAGTCTGCTACCAGCCACATACGGGACTACGAGCAGCTACCGGCTGAGGCCAGACAATATGTCGCCAGGCTGGAAGAGCTTACTGCCTGCCCGGCCAATATTATCTCGGTAGGTCCCGAAAGAGAGCAGACCATTCATAAAATACCCCTGTTATTCTAGGGGAAAAGACAAAAAACGGACTGTTCTCTAGATTACCTGGACCCAATCCTGATGAAGCAGGTAAGGCCATATCTTTACCTGGCAGCTCTAGCTTACCGGCAGGTCAATATGGTAGTTTTGCAGAGTATCCCTGATAACAGCGGCCGTCTTTTCATCAGGTGCAGTAAGGGGCAACCGGGGATTACCGACCTGGAAACCGATATGGTTCAGGGCATACTTAGTCGGGATAGGGTTGGCGACAATAAAGAGAGCGTTAATCAGAGGCAGCAAATGGCGGTGGATATCAGCCGCAACTCCGGTATCACCAATAATAAAGCTATCAATCATTTTCTTAATCTGGTTACCCACCAGGTGCGAGGCAACGCTGATAACACCATAGCCGCCCAAGGCTAATATGGGCAGTGTATCGCCATCGTTGCCGCTCCAGACCAGGAAACCATCCCGTGCACCGTCGATAATCCGTGCCACCTGTTCCAGATTGCCGCTGGCCTCTTTCAAGCCAATAATATTATCTATCCGGCTCAACCGGATGACGGTATCGGCAGAAAGATTGACCACGGTACGTGATGGCACATTATACAGGATACAGGGCAGGCTGGTACTCTCGGCAATCGTCCTGAAGTGCTGGTATAGGCCCTCCTGGGTAGGCTTATTATAGTAGGGGACCACCAGGAGACAGGCATCAACTCCGACGCGTTCAGCTGCTTTGGTCGCCTCCAGGGCTTCCGCAGTGCTGTTACTCCCCGTTCCGGCCACGACCGACCCGCGCTCACCCACGGCCTTCTTTATCTCGGTAAAAATGCGTATTTCTTCATCCCGGACAAGGGTAGGCGACTCTCCGGTCGTGCCCACCACGACAAGGCCTTCGCTTCCCGAGTCAAGCAGCGCCAGGGCCAGTCTCCTGGCTTGCTGATAGTCGACCTCCCCCTTCTGATTGAAGGGAGTTACCATTGCCGTCAGTAACCTGCCCGGTTTTCTCATCTTCTACTCTCCATCGGATTCAGCCATTCCCTCTGGACCATTTCCTCAGCAATCTGAACGGCATTTAAGGCTGCTCCCTTGCGCAGATTATCGGCAACAACCCACATGACCAGACCATTGGAGTGAGATGCATCCCGGCGGATACGCCCGACAAATACCTCATCGGTACCAGCAGACGGCCAGGCTTGAGGATAAAGGCTGATGGAAGGATCGTCCAGCACCTTAACCCCCGGGGCCTGGGCAAGAATCCGCTGGGCATCATCAGGGAGCATCAGCTGAGAAAACTCTACACAGACTGCCTCACTATGACCGGTGAATACCGGGACCCGCACACAGGTAGCCGAAATAGCTATCTCATCGGCATGCATTATCTTCCTCGTCTCTTCCACCATCTTCCACTCTTCTTTGGTATAGCCGTTGTCCAGGAAAACGTCTATCTCAGGCAGGACATTAAAGGCTATCTGATGCGGGTAAACGTGGGGAATAACACTCTGCCCGTTCAAGACCTGCTTGACCTGTACTGTCAACTCTTCAATGGCAGCGGAACCGGTACCCGAGACCGACTGGTAGGTATCGACGATAATCCGCTTGATAGGATTAACCTTGTGTAATGGGTACAAGACCACTACCATCTGAATGGTGGAGCAATTGGGGTTAGCGATAATACCGTTATGCAGCTTGATATCCTCGGGATTAACCTCAGGTACCACCAGAGGAACCGTCGGCACCATTCTAAAAGCAGCGCTATTGTCGATCACTACCGCCCCTGATTTGGCCGCTATTGGCGAGAAGTAGCGGCTGATTTCAGCACCGGCGGAAAACAGAGCAATATCTATTCCCTGGAAGGACTCGGCAGCAGTCTCCTGAACCTCGATTTCCTTACCGGCAAAGTGTAATTTCTTGCCTGCGGAGCGGTCGGAGGCAAAAAGTACCATCGAGGCTACCGGGAAATCGCGCTGTTCCAGAACCTTAATGAACTCCTGCCCGACCAATCCGGTGGCACCAACAATAGCTACCTTGTATTTTTTCTTCAATCCTTATCCTCCAAGCCAAGTAGTGTATCAAGGCCATAGATCAACCCTTTATGTCCGACCACTTTCTTCACAGCCAGTATAACACCGGGCATAAAACACTCTCTACTGATTGTATCATGTCGTATGCTCAATGTCTGCCCCGGTCCGCCCAGGATTACTTCCTGGTGGGCCAGCAGTCCGGGCAGCCGAACGCTGTGAATAGCTACACCATCCACCTGCTCCCCACGGCTGGCGTAAGTCCGCTTCTGTTCCGCGGAGAGAAACGGCTTACCCTTTGCCGCTACCATCGCCCGGGCCGTGGACAGGGCAGTTCCCGAAGGCGCATCCACCTTCAGGTGATGATGCAGTTCGATAATCTCGGCATAGTCTAAATACCTGGCGGCTATTCTGGCCAGGTGCATCATCAGTACCGCTCCCAGGGCGAAGTTAGGTGCTACCACCGCCCCTACCCGGTGGGTCTGTGACAGCCGGCCAATCTCATTAACCTCAGCCTCGGTCAGACCTGTGGTCCCTATTACCAGGTTGACGCCTTCGGCAGCAGCTATACGTACCGCCGGCATAGTGGCCTGAGCGACGGTAAAATCTACCAGTACGTCAGGCTTACAGATGGTAATGATATGCTCAAGGTCAGAGGAAAGCGGAACGTTACCATCGCCGTCAGGCAAGGGCAGGCTGTCTTCCTTAGTCTGTAGTTCCACAGCACCGACAACCTGCATCCCGTCCTCACGGCAGACGGCACTGATTACTTCTCGCCCCATTTTACCCAGAGCACCCTGGACAGCTACTCTGACCGGTCTCATAACTAACCCCTTCGGCCAGGAGTATGCCTGGCAGACCCATCAGGCCTGTCCCGGTGGGCTGTAAACTGCTTCCTGGGCGGCCTTTCCGCAGACCTGGCTCCTGACTCTCTCACCGATTCCTGCGGTGAGTCTTCAAATACAGCCCGGCGTGACAGATTGATTCTACCCATACGGTCAATCTCGGTCACCTTAACCGTAATCTCATCACCCACCTTGACCACGTCCTCGACATTAGCCACGCGGTAGTCGGCCAATTCACTGATGTGGACCAGTCCCTCTTTACCGGGGAGGACCTCGACAAAGGCGCCGAAGTTCATCAGGCGCATCACCTTACCGGTATAGATGGCACCAACCTCGACTTCCTTGGTCAAATTCTCGATCATCTCGATAGCCTTCTGGGCCGCTTCCTTATCCGATGATCCGATAAGTACGGTACCATCATCCTCAATATCAATGGTCACCTTGGTCTCATCAGTAATGGCTCTGATTGTCTTCCCCTTAGGGCCGATGACAGTACCAATCTTTTCCGTATCGACCTTCATTTTGTAGATTCTGGGTGCGTAAGGGCTGACCTCAGACCTGCTGGTACTGATAGTCTGCTGCATGACACCCAGGATAAAAAGGCGGGCCTCGCGGGCCTGATGCAGCGCCTCCTTAAGAATGTCCACGCTTATACCCTTCACCTTGATATCCAGTTGGAGAGCAGTTACACCTTCGACAGTACCGGCAACCTTAAAGTCCATATCGCCGCAGGCATCTTCAATACCTTCGATATCAGTTAGAATGGCATGATTGCCCTGACCATCGGTAACCACGCCCATGGCTATTCCGGCTACCGCCCTCTTTATCGGTATCCCGGCATCCATCAGGGACAGGCTCGAAGCGCAAACGCTGGCCATAGAAGTACTGCCGTTAGAACTCAAGACCTCTGATACCAGGCGAATGGTATAGGGGAAGTCCTCGCTATCGGGAAGTATCGGCAAAAGGGCCCTTTCTGCCAGAGCACCGTGTCCAATCTCACGCCGCCCAGGCGAACTCAAACGCTTGACTTCACCAACGGAGAAGGGAGTAAAGTTATAGTGGTGCATAAAGCGTTTTGTCTCCTCGATACCGAGCCCGTCAATCCGCTGCTCTTGTCTGGTAGAACCCAGAGTAGTGATGGTCAGCACCTGCGTCTGACCCCGGGTAAATAACGCCGAGCCGTGGGTGCGAGGTAAAATACCCAGTTCACAGCTCAAGGGGCGCACCTCGTTCAGACTGCGACCGCTGATACGCTGTCCTTTATTGAGAATATTGGCCCTGATTTCAGACTTGAGCTTTGCTTCAAAGACAGGGCCAATTTCTTCTTCCGGAAACGATTCCGCAAGACGTTCGATACTCCCCTTCTTCATCTCATCAAGCATCTGGTTACGCTTAACCTTGTCCGGTTCAGTTAAAGCCCGGCCCAGGCTATCGCCGAAAGACTCCGATAGTGCTGACTCCAGTTCCCGGGCCGCCAGGGCAGCAGGAAGCTCCAGCTTGGGCTTGCCACAGGCCTGCCTGAACTGCTCCTGAAGCTCGATTATAGGCTGGTTAGACTGATGACCGAACTCAATAGCCTGAAGAATAATATCTTCAGGGACCTCGCTGGCACCCGCTTCTACCATAACCACTGATTCCCGGGTACTGGCGACAACAAGATCAAGCCGGCTGTTATCAAGCTGAGACAGGGTCGGATTTAGTACCATCTCATTATCGATATAGCCGACGTGGACGGCACTAACCGGGCCAGCAAACGGCACCTGTGATATTGACAGCACCGCCGAACCGCCGATGACCGCCAGTATATCGGGGTCGTTTTCCTGATCGGCGGAAAGTACGGTGACGATTATCTGAATGTCCCGCCGCCAGTCCTTGGGCAGGAGCGGACGCAGCGGGCGGTCAGTAAGCCGACAGGCCAATATTGCCTCCTGACTGGGGCGCCCCTCCCTCCTGATAAAGCCGCCCGGAATCTTACCGGCGGCATATAGCCTCTCTTCATAATC
Source organism: Dehalococcoidia bacterium UBA5760 (assembly GCA_002418895.1). Classification (GTDB taxonomy): domain Bacteria; phylum Chloroflexota; class Dehalococcoidia; order Dehalococcoidales; family UBA5760; genus UBA5760. Next base: position 28,179 of record DIFA01000013.1, read on the forward strand.
TATGGTCAGCGGGAGAAAGTCTGTCCCTTCCCGAGGCTCGTCGCTGGTACAGATAGTAACCAGCACCACAGTGTCCCCGTAGCGTACGGTAATGGCACCATCGGCCTGCCGGGCAAGCTTCCCGGTCTCAATACTAAGTGTTCTCCCTGCTACTTCACATTGGAAAATTTGTCCGTTTATCAATCGACTATCCTCTCTCTTATTTACGCAGGCCGAGCTGTTCAATCAGGCTCCGGTAGCGTTCTTTGTCCTCCCGGCTGAGGTAAGCCAGCAGCCTCCTTCTTTGCCCCACCAGCTTGAGCAAGCCGCGCTGTGTGTGATAATCGTGCCGGTTAGCTGCCATATGCCCGGTCAGCTCGTTTATCCTCTGCGTCAGCAGCGCTATCTGCACCTCGGTCGAGCCAGTATCAGCCTCGCTGCGTTTGTAGTTACCGATGATTTCTGCCTTCTTCTCTTTGTACAAGCTATGCCCCCTTTGCCTTAGAGTAAGGACCCACCCACTCTAAACTATATTATTTTATTAACTAAAAACGATGAAATTATAGCATAGCCGTTCTTTTATGTAAATTTTACCGAAGATTAGCCGGTAAACTCACTACTCAGTTTTGGTTATACTCTCCTGGCCTATGATGCTCAGGCGGCTGTCAGGATTATTGGCCTAGATCCGTTTCTAGGTTTTCTCCATTCCACTGAATACTCTAAGCCCAGTCTGGCCTTAGACCTGATGGAAGAATTCAGAACAGTCATCATCGATTCAATAGTACTACGACTGATAAACAGCAAGATGATAAAGGTCGAAGATTTTGTTAAGGGTAGTACTGGGCTTATGGTTCGTCTTAAACAGGAAGCCATAAAACTATTTATCGAATGCTGTGAAAGAAGAGTAGCCACTGAAATAATCCACCCTGTTTTTAATATCAAAGCTGCCTATCGGCGCAGTCTTGCACTTCAGGCAAGGCAAATAAGTCACCTGATAATGGGTAAACAGGATACTTATCAACCATTCCTAGTCAAATAACGGACGAAGAACTGTGTTTGTAGTAGTATGCTATGATATACCCGATGATAAGATAAGAAACAGGGTCTCCCAGGTACTGGAAGGGTTTGGCTATCGGGTGCAAAAAGCGTTACTTTCGGCATTATCCAGCTAATTATAAGGAGGTGTTCGGGAAATAGGTCTGGAATATATGGTAGCGGTAAGAAAGGAATAAATCCTCGAAAGGGGATTACTAAAAGGAGGTATTAATTTGGCGACGGATAGCAGTAAGATAGCCTTATCTGCACCAGATCACCTCGGCGTTGTGGTAGAAGACATGGATAAGGCTAAGGAGCTCCTCTCCCGAGTCCTGGGGCTGGGCCCCTGGCAGGTCATTGACTATGCACCGGACAAAGACGATCTCTTTATCGGTGAGCCGTTCCGGCTCAGGCTTGCCGTAGCCGAGCAAGCACCGCTGGTACTGGAACTGATTCAGCCGCTGGAGGGGAAGTCAATCTGGAGCGAATTCCTCAAAAATAACGGCGAAGGTCTGCACCATATCGCCTTCACCGTCTCGAACTGGGATGAGATGGTACAAATAATGGAGCTAGCAGGAATCAGGATGGCAGCCGGCGGAACCATTAACGGCAAACGCTGGTGCTACTTCGAGACCAGTCCGGGAGGGCTTGTCATCGAATACGGAGAAAAATAGAAGAATGACAAGGAGTTCCTGACATGCCAGAAGATATCGGTACGGTAAAACTACCGCCCCTCGAAAACATTACCGTGGTGGTGAAAGACATTGATAAGACCACGGAGTTCCTCTCCCGGGTATGTGGCATTATTGGCCCCTGGGAGACTATGGAGTACGCCCCGACCAAGGAAGAGCTTATGGTAGGCGAACCGTTCAAGCTGAAGTTCGCCTTTGCCAAACTGGGGACGATAGTACTTCAGCTTACCCAACCACTGGAGGGAAAGACTCTCTGGAGCGAGTTCCTGAAAAGTAAAGGGGAGGGGCTGCATAACCTGTTCTTCAGTGTACCGAACTGGGAGGAGCTGGTGGGGAAGTTCAATGAACAGGGGAGCCAGATAGTGGCTGGCGGCAGCCTGGATGGGAAACGCTGGTGCATCTTCGACACCAGACCCGGCGGGATTACCATAGAATTAGGGGAAGGCTAGGCCGAGCAGACACTGCAAAAAGCTGCCGTGCCCCTCGCTGCCGCTAAGCCGGCAGAATTAGCTGGATAGAGACGGCAATATGTGCTAAGCTGGACTTAACCATCCAGATATCAGAGGTCCGCCACACTATGAACGTCGGTATCTGCAGGATTAGTCTCCGCCTGCCGGAAAACAGCTCACTTAAGGGCAAGCGGCAGGTGGTAAAGTCGATTACCGGCCGGGTGAGCAACCGCTTTAATGTCGCCATAGCCGAGGTTGATAGCCATGACCTATGGCAGTCAATCACATTGGGAATCTGCTGTGTCAGCAACAGTAAACAGCACTCTAACGAGACCCTCTCCCGGGTGGTGAACTTTATTACCGAGAGCCGTTTCGATGTGGAGATGCTTGATTACGAGATTGAGCTCATCTCCGTCTTCTAGAAGCTCTATACGTTGCTTCGGGTCTTTTTATTTTGGCAAGGGAATAATGATGGATACCACCACCTTTCTCAACTATCTTACTGCCCAACCCGGCTACAGCGGTCAGATTGCTCACATCGAGCATATTCCGGCCCGCGAGGCAAGATATGCCGAAACGGACAAGCCCCTGCCCGATCGTCTTCATGACTGCCTCGGCAAGCATGGACTATTGCCGCTATATACTCATCAGGTCGAGGCGATAGGCTATGCCCGGGAGGGCAGGAATATTATGGTATCAACCTCAAGTGCCAGCGGCAAGACCCTGTGTTATAACATCCTCGTACTGGAAAGAATACTGACCGAACGGACCAGCCGTGCTCTCTATCTCTTTCCAACCAAGGCGCTGGCTCAGGACCAGCTGCGTAACCTGCGCACAACATACTGCCCCGATTTACTCCGGACGGAGGAACTGGACACCTTTGACGGCGATACCCCCCGGGTAGAGCGGGCCGAGATAAGAAAAAGGGCCCGGATAATACTGACCAACCCTGATATGCTCCACCTCGGTATCCTGCCCAACCACAGGTACTGGTCGAGCCTGCTGCGAAACCTCCGCTATGTGGTGATAGATGAAGCCCACAACTACCGCGGCGTTTTCGGCTCCCAGTTAGCCTGTGTGCTGCGCCGCCTGCGCCGTCTCTGCCGTCTCTACGGCTCGGACCCCAGGTTCATTTGCTGCTCGGCGACGATAGCCAACCCCGTTGAGCACATCGAGAAACTGGTCGGGGTAAGCTTTAGTCTTGTCGACAGTGACGGTTCGTCACACGGAGAAAAGGACTTCGTCTTCTGGAATCCTCCCTTAATAGATGAGTCAAAGAGTATACGGCGCAGCGCCAACAGCGAAGCAACCGAGCTGTTTACCAGCCTGGTGAGCCAGCATATCCGCAGCCTTACCTTCGCCCGTACCCGCCGGCTTACCGAGCTTATCTACGTCTACTCACAGCGGCGTCTTGCTCAGAGCAACCGCATCCTGAGTGAGAGAATCAAGCCGTATCGCGCCGGCTATCTCCCCGAAGACCGTCGCCGCATAGAACAGGACTTGTTCAACGGTGAACTGCTGGGCGTGGTCACCACCAATGCCCTCGAGCTGGGGATAGACATCGGCGACCTGGAAGCTACCGTACTTACCGGCTACCCGGGCAGCATCGCCAGCACCTGGCAGCAGGCGGGCCGGAGCGGTCGGGGGGAGAGCAAATCATTAAGCTTTTTGATTGCTCTAGACAATCCCCTCGACCAGTACCTGATGCACCACCCCGGTCAGTTTTTCGGGAAAAACTTTGAGAATGCCCTGGTCAATCCGGCCAATCCCTATATTCTAGGGGCCCATCTGCTCTGCGCCGCCTGGGAACTACCGCTCAGTAAGAGTGACGAGCAGTTTTTCGGCACCACATTTAGCCGGGCAAAGGAAATACTGGAGAGAGATGGCCTGCTCCGCGAGCGGAGAGGCAGGTGGTACCTCTCCCCGGCCATCAGCTATCCGGCCCAGGGTGTCAACATCCGTTCCACCATCGGCGAGAGCTTTGCCATTATCGATACCCAAACGGCTTCCCTGCTGGAGACGGTGGAGTCAAGCGTAGCCTTCTTTCAGATACACCCCGGCGCTATTTACCTTCATCAGGGAGAGTCCTATCTGGTGACCAGGCTCGACATTTCCGGGCGTACCGCCTATGCCGAGCCGACCACCGCCGCCTATTACACCCAGACCAAAGAAACTACCGATCTACATATTACCAGGACGATCCGCAGCAGAAACTTCGGACAGGTAAAGGTATTCCTGGGTGAAGTGGAGGTTACCACTACCGTGGTCGGTTTCAAAAAGAAGGCGCAGTTCACCGAGGAGGTAATCGGCGAAGAAATGCTCGAGCTACCGCCCCAACGCTTTGCCACGATAGCACTGTGGTTTGACCTGCCTCCAGGTGCCATGGCACGGCTGGATGAGGAAGAACTGGACCCGGCCGGTGGGCTGCATGCTGTTGAGCATGCTGCGGTCGGCATTTTACCTCTTTTTGCCCTCTGCGACCGTAACGACATCGGCGGTGTTTCCACCCTGCTTCACCCTGATACCGGCAGAGCCCAGATATTCATCTACGATGCTCATCCCGGCGGTATCGGCATTGCCGAGAAGGGCTTTGACTTAACTGGAGAACTGTGGCAAACTACACTGAGGTTAATCGAAGAGTGTCCCTGTCAGGAGGGTTGCCCCAGTTGTATCCAATCACCAAAGTGCGGCAACAATAACAAGCCACTGGACAAGCGTGCCGCCCTGGTACTGCTGGACGGACTGATAGCAGGGCGCTAGCAATCGGAATTTCCGGTAAAGGAACTAATAGGATAGGATTGCCACATTAAAGAAAGAATGTCAGCCGAATGATAAACATCAGCATCGACCCGGTAGCTTTTACCATAGGCACACACGAAGTCAGGTGGTACGGCATCATCGTCGCCCTGGCGGTAGTCGCGATGATCTTCTGGGCATACAGCAGGATATCTAAGATAAAGGAGACTCTGACCGCCCCTCCCGATATTATGCTCGCCCCGGTCGGCATTGCTTCGGGAATGGCCGGCGCCAAGCTGGTCCATATTATGGAGAGCTGGCACTACTATGTAGAACACCCGGCGGAGGCATTCAGCGGTGGCGGGCTGGCGATATACGGCGGCGTCATCGGTGCTACCCTGGGTATCTGGCTTTATCTTCGCTTCAGCAGTCTCGGCAAGGAAAGAATAAGGGATTTTTTCGCCGTCGCCGACCTGATAGCGCCGGGGATCATACTGACCCAGGCTATCGGCAGGGTGGGGTGCCTGGTAAACGGCTGTTGCTGGGGTAAGCCGGCGGCAGAATGGGTACCCTGGAGCGTGGTCTATACCCACCCTAACAGCTATGCCCCGCTCAACATACCTCTCCATCCCACTCAGGCTTACGAAAGCATATTTGCCCTCGTCTGCTTCGTAATACTGCTCAAGCTCACGGGGCGGCTCAAGCCGGATGGTTCTGTTTTCATGGTCTATTTCATCATGTATTCGGCCTGGCGCATCGCTATCGGATTCCTGCGCGATGCCCATACTTACTTTGCCTTCGGCTTAAGCCAGGCACAGATAATCTCGATAGTGGTACTTGCGGTAAGTGTATTCATACTCATCTACCGAAGGCACCGCTTCAGGACAACAGAAAAACCCTCCGCCTGAAGTATGGTCAAAAAAAAGGGGATACCTTAATTTGGTATCCCCTTTTTTCTCTTTGACTGACAGCGATTTTGGTATCTTACCTGTTCACCGCTGTCATCGGCACATCGGGTAACAAAACAGCGTTATGCAGCAATAACCGCCTACCGGTTAAAGCAACATCCGGGCCAGGCCCGGGATTGTCTTACCTGCCAATTCTCTTACGCTTGGCATTTTTTTTCGCTTTCAGGCGGGCAGCATCTCTCTTGGAGAGGAAATAACGGTGGGCCTTCGCCTCACGAAGAATACCACCCATCTGCACCATCCGTTGAAAGCGCCTCAACAATGAGTCCTGGGTCTCGCCTTCACGTACCGATACTTCTAACGGCATAACACTCCAACACCTTCCCGAAACATACACCGGCCGGATCTATCCAACCTGCTTATGCCCTCAGGTTACGATAACTTACTCCCGTACTTTGGTTTTGCTGTAGCACTCACTACAGTAGACCGGTCTACCTTCACGAGGCTCGAAGGGAACTTCGGTCTCCTTACCACACTCAGCGCACACCGCAGGGAACATCTGTCGCCGAGGCCGGTAACCGTAGTCACTATTCCCGTAACGTTCTGACTTTCTTGCCTGACGACAAGAAGGACAGCGCTTGGGATCGTTGGTATAGCCTTTCGAAGCGAAGAATTCTTGTTCCTCGGCGCTGAAGGTAAAGGTGGCACCACAGTCAGAACACTGGATTGACTTGTCCTCAAAGCTCATTGGCTGACCTCCTCTCTTAGTTAGTTGGCTAGTTCTATGGTCACCCAGAGCTTGAGGAAATACCGAGTAAACACAGCATAGTTCAACAAAATAGGTGATAACCTAGACTAAAACCACCGGATGCATTGTACAACAAAAAAAACTATTTTGCAAGAAAGTTATACCACCCCCTTGCTCTTAGTCACATCCTTGCTAAATCTTTAAGAAATCACTCACTTTAGAAGAACAGGCAAAGCTTGAGGGCTTCACGATAGATATTCACAGTATTTTATTAACTTTATTAATTCAGCATTGACATATCACCTGAGACAACCTATAATACTACTATAATCCAAACTGTATTCGGGAGAGATATGGCAGGTAAAGACTACTATCAGACTTTAGGAGTCAAGCGGGATGCCACTGAGAAGGATATCAAACAGGCCTACCGCAAGCTGGCGCGCAAGCACCATCCCGATGTTAACCCCGGTGATAAATCGGCAGAGGCCAAATTCAAGGAGATAAATGAAGCCTTCGAGGTCCTCTCCGACAAAGAGAAAAGAAAGAAATACGACCGGTTCGGCGACCAGTGGCAGTACGCCGATCAGTTTGCTCAGGCAGGCTCCCGGACAACGTCCGAAGGTTTCCAGCAGGGTGGTGCCGGTTTTCACTTTGAAGAAGCTGATCTGGGCAGCATCTTCAATGAGCTGTTCCGGGGCAACCGTAGCCAGACCTACCGCCGCCAGGCCCGGTCGAGGCCAGGCCAGGATATCGACCACCCGGTAGAGGTAACTCTAGAAGAAGCCTTTCACGGCTCGACCCGCATCCTGGGTATCGAGGCCAACGAACCCTGTTCAGGCTGCCAGGGCAGCGGCTTGATACAGGGCGTACCCTGCTCGGCATGCCGCGGCTCGGGGGTGGTACCCCGCCTGAAGCGTCTCGAGGTCAAGATTCCGCCCGGGGTCAGGGACGGGTCACGGGTACGTGTTACCGGTAAAGGAGGACAGGGTTACGGCGGCGCAGCTAATGGCGACCTTTATCTGGTGATATCAGTAAAACCACATTCACAGTTTCAGCGCAGCGGCGATAACCTGCACGTAGAGGTCGGCGTTCCGCTAACCGTGGTTGTACTGGGGGGAGAGATCCAGGTGCCTACCTTAAAGGGCAAGCTGGCGCTGAAAATCCCGCCGGAGACTCAGAACGGCAGTACTTTTCGCCTGTCCGGACAGGGCATGCCCCATCTGGGCAGATTATCCCACGGCGATCTGATGGCCAAGGTAAACGTGATACTACCAACCAAACTATCGAACCGGGAGAAAGAGCTGTTTAATCAGCTAAGAGAAATCAGGCCTGATTAAACGGTGAGGTTATTATGAATTCAGAGGATAACGAACCGCGATACGGAATCAGTATCGCCGCTAAAATGATTGGCGTTCGAACCCACACGTTGCGTTATTATGAGAGAATTGGCATAATAGAGCCGCACCGGTCCCGTGGCAATATACGCCTCTATTCCAGCAGCGATATCGCGATATTACGTCGGGCAAAGACTCTGATGGACGACCTGGGAGTTAACCTGGCCGGAATAGAGGTTATCCTGAGGATGTTGGAGCAGATGTCCGAGTTGCAGTCCCGCCTGGAGGATGCAGAGGCAGAACTGAGGAGTTTCAGGGAGGTGGATGGCACATGAGGCAGGAAAAATTTACCGAACAGGCACAGGAGGCACTGGCCTTATCACAGGAGATAGTCCGTCAGTACCACCATAGCCAGTGGGGCGTTGAGCATATCCTGTTGGCCCTGCTCCGGCAGGAGGCGGGTTTGGTCGGTGAGATACTTACGGACCTGGGGGTGAACCTTGAGGCAGCCAGACAGCAGGTAGAAGCGGCACTGGAGCAGTCTCCCCGGGTTGCTTATGAAACGGGACAAATATATGCCACACCGCGGGTTGCCCAACTGATCAACAAAGCCGGTGAGGAAGCGGCCAGGCTCAAGGACGAATTTATCGGAACCGAACACCTTTTTATTGCCATGACTGCGGAGGAGAAGGGCGAAGCGTCGGCAATCCTGCACCGGCTGGGTATCGACCAGGAGAGGGTCTATGCTGCTCTCCAGAAGCTCCGTGGCAGTCACCGGGTTACCGATAGCCGGGCCGAGAGTAAATACCGTTCCCTGGAAAAGTACGGCCGCGATTTGACCGAGCTTGCCCGCCAGGGTAAGCTTGACCCGGTCATCGGCCGCGAAGAGGAAATCAAGCGAATAATGCAGATACTTACCCGCCGCACCAAGAATAACCCGGTGGTTATCGGCGATGCCGGAGTGGGCAAGACAGCCCTCGCCGAGGGACTGGCGGAAAAGATCGCCGCCGCCGATGTTCCTGACTCTCTCAAAGGACGTAAAGTGGTAGCCCTTGACATGGGAGCTCTGGTGGCCGGCAGCAAGTTCCGTGGTGAATTCGAGGAGAGGTTAAAGGCAGTAATGGACGAGGTCCGTCAGTCACGTGGTGAGGTAATACTGTTCATCGATGAAATCCATACCGTGGTCGGAGCAGGAGCAGCCGAGGGAGCTATTGACGCCAGCAACATGCTCAAACCGGCTCTGGCGCGCGGGGAGCTCCAGTGTATCGGCGCAACCACCCTCGATGAATACCGCAAGTTCATCGAGAAGGACAAGGCCCTGGAACGGCGCCTGCAGCCGGTGTTCGTCAGTGAGCCGAGCATTGAGACAACCGTAGAAATGCTGCGCGGACTCCGCCCCCGCTATGAGGCGCACCACAAGATCAAGATCAGCGACGGAGCTCTGGAGGCAGCCGCCCGATTGAGTCAGCGCTACATCTCCGACCGTTTTCTACCGGATAAGGCGATTGACCTTATCGATGAGGCTTCAAGCAAGATACGTATCGATGCCGAGAGCGCTCCCCCGGAAGTAAAGTCACTGGAGCAGCAGGTAAAACAGCTACTCAACGAGGAAGAGGCAGCCTCACAACGGCAGGACTATGAGCAGGCTGCCCGGCTTAAGGTAGAGAGACTGCGACAGGAGGACCAGTACAACCGTGTCAAGAATAGCTGGCTGCAAAAGGAAAGGATCGACGAGGTAGTTGACGAAGAGGATATTGCCCAGCTAATTTCGAAATGGACCGGTATCCCGGTCTCCCAGATGCTGGAGGGTGAAACGGAGAAGCTGCTCCACATGGAGGAGCGGGTTCACGACAGGCTGGTCAACCAGGAAGAGGCGGTAAACGCTGTCTCCGAGGCTATCCGCAGGAGCCGCGCCGGACTGAAAGACCCCAAGCGGCCCATTGGCAGCTTCATGTTTCTGGGGCCCACCGGCGTCGGTAAGACCGAACTGGCCCGTACCCTGGCCTGGTTCCTGTTTGATGACGAAGGCGCCATGGTGCGCCTGGATATGTCCGAATACCAGGAGAAGCACACCGTATCCCGCCTCATCGGAGCCCCGCCGGGCTACATCGGGTACGAAGAAGGCGGACAGCTTACCGAAGCTGTCCGGCGGCGTCCCTACCGGGTAGTCCTGCTCGACGAAATAGAAAAGGCTCACCCGGAGGTATTCAACATACTGCTCCAGATCCTTGACGACGGAAGGCTGACCGACGGTCATGGGCGGACCGTCGATTTTAAAAACAGCGTCATTATTATGACCAGCAACACCGGCGTTGAGTCAATCAGACAGGGTGCGGACCTCGGCTTCGGCACGCAAAAGGATGATGGGGAAAATGGGCTGCAGAGTTACCAGCGTATGAAGGTAAAGGTGATGGAGGCGGTAAAGAAGACCTTCCGTCCCGAATTCATCAACCGGATCGATGAGATTATCGTCTTCCACGAGCTGACCGAGGAGCAGCTCAGGGTTATCGTTGAGCTGCTGGTCAAAGACCTGCAGCAACGGCTCACTGAGCGCGGACTGACGATAGAGCTGACCAAAGCCGCCAAATCCTGGCTGGTCAATAAGGGCTACGACCCGATCTACGGGGCGAGGCCGCTCAGGCGGGCTATAGAACGTTATGTAGAGAACCCGCTGTCGAGCAAGCTACTCGAAGGGGAGTTTAGCGAGGGCGATAAGATTGTCGTTGGCTTAAGCGACGATAAACTGACCTTCTCCGTCGGCAAGGCGGCGAAAGCAGGGGTACGAACAGGAAATGCTTGATGACGGTAGCGACTAGCGCAGGGGCGAAGAAGGGCTCGAACCGCAAGAAGTACATTGCCGGTATCTGTTTTGTCGCCGGAATCGTGGTTGCCTGTGTTCTTCTTGTCTATCACTGGGAGTACGTGCTCCGCTTTCAGAGGTATGGCTATCTGGGCCTTTTTCTTATGTCACTGGTCAGCGGCTTCAGTATCCCGATACCGGTTCCGTATATGGTATTCACCTTTACGCTCGGCGGCGTATTGCATCCGGCGCTGGTGGGAATAGCCACCGGGGCGGGACTAGGTGCCGGTGGTACCCTTCTCTATCTGACCGGCCGTGGCGGGCGTCGCTTCCTCCCCCACTTTGAGATCTCGGACCCGGCTGATGAGGCATACTCCTCGCGCTGGTCTCGATTCTTGAGGCGAATAAAAATGCACAGGATTATGCACTTCGCCCACCGGAGGGGAACTCTGGCCGTGTTTGTACTATCCGTGCTGCCCAACCCCTTTTTCACACCGATGGCAATCAGTATGGGGACGATGCGCTTCCGACTGGCAAAGTTTTCCTTTGCCTGCTGGGCCGGACAGACGGTCAAAGCTATTGGTATTGCCTATTGCGGCTATCTCGGCCTGGGGTCTTTTCTGCGCTGGATGGGCCTGTTTAACATGCCCAACATACCCGGCGTATCCTAAAATAGGTTGACAAGGAGTTATTCATGGAAAGAGTTGCCACCGACTGGGACAGGTATCATAAGCGCGTCCGGGTCAGCCAGAGGTTTCTCTGGACGGTGTGGAGGGCCTACACCAGCCTGCTCAGCGGATTCAGCTTCAGCAAACCGATTAAGATAATCGAGCTGGGCTGCGGCACCGGCTATCATACCCTGCAGATGACCAGGCTGTACCAGGTGGCTAAGGTAACCCTGGTCGATGCCAACGCCAGTGTTATCAGAGATACGGAAAGAAGAATGTCCTCACTGGGATGCGAGAAGGAGTTTCTGCTCAGGGACCTGTTCAGTCTCGATCTGGAGGAGAGGTATGATATCGTTCATTCCCAGGGGCTTCTCGAACACTACACTCCCGAGGAGCAGCGGCAGTTGATTCGCCTGCACCGCGACCTGCTGGCCCCGGGCGGGATTGCGATAATCCTGGTACCAACCACCAGTCTAACCTACCGGTTCTGGAGAGGCCTTCTGGAGAGGCTGAACCAGTGGATATATAGTGACGAGGTCGCCCTCTCCAGAGAAGAGTTCGTCCGGCAACTGGAAGACAGCGGCCTGGAAATACTGAAGATACAGGGGTGTCACCTGACAGAAGTGGGCGCTGTCTGCCGCAGACGTGACGGAGTAAAGTAATTCGCACGCACCAATCGTGATATTGAGCCGACACCCGGTCACCGTCTCTGACGTCGAGTAATCTATCATAATCATAAGAGAATCATATACATAACGAGGAGGAATACCTTGACCAACTCAGATACCCCGGGGAGATTTGAAAGCAAAAACATCCCATCTTCCAACGGACAGGCTCCCGATGAGCCCGCTCTGCCGGGGCAAGGTTACCGGATGGCATTCAACTTCAACTCCGCCCTGTTTAAGGTCCTGGTAGACTATCTCAAGCCGGAAGAGAAAGAGATGATCCTGGATTTGGGCTGCAGCCGGGGCTACTATGTTAAAGCAATGGAGGACTATACCAGCGGCGTAATCGGTGTGGATATCAGCGAAGACTCCTTGAGGAATGCGGTTACCGCTAGGGTAGAGTATGGGGATATTACCAATCTTGACTTTGCCGAAAGCAGTTTTGACAAGGTCTATTCACTGCACACGATTGAACACCTGCCGGATCTGGAGCGGTTCTTTTCCGAGGTCGCCAGAGTCCTCAGGCCGGGGGGGACCGCTATTATTATCTATCCCTGGGAGCTCTTCCGGGGAATGCAGGCTATCGGCGCTGCGATAAGGCAATACCGGAACCCGCTGCTGGCAAGGAAGATACACCTGCACAGATTGACGCCAAATAGTATCGTTAAGATTACGGAAGGCACTTCTCTACTCCACGTCGAGAGCAAACTGGTGTTCGCCACGGGGATTCAGTACCTTACCATGTTCCGTAAGGAGAGCTAACATTTAGCCCGAAGTATTTAGCTTTCCTCAATCGTTATCCTTAATATTTTGTCGCCCTCAAAGTTTGGATTCTGCCTGGGGTCTCGGGGAGTGAGGCTTTCCAGAACATCTATCCCCTCGATGAGCTGTCCGAAGACGGTATGCTTACCGTCGAGGCCGGGCTGCGGCGCATAGGTAATGAAGAACTGGCAGCCGTTGGTATTAGCGCCGGAATTGGCCATGGACAGAGCACCGGCAACGTGAGTGTGCCCGGTGAATTCATCGTCGAATCTATAACCCGGATTACCCGTTCCGGTACCGGTGGGATCTCCTCCCTGGGCCATGAAGCCCGGCATTACCCGGTGAAAGGTGCTACCGTCGTAGAAGCCTTCCCTGGCGAGAAAGACGAAGTTGTTCACCGTATTAGGGACGTCACTGGCGAATAGCTCCAGTATAATGTTACCACGCTCGGTCTCAATGGTGGCGGTATATTCCTTGCTGGTATCAATCACCATCGCCGGTGGTGCCGAGTAGGTCTTCGGTTTTGCTGCCGGTTCCGGCGTTGTGTCGGACGCCTGACTGGCACACGACGCCAGGAAAAGCGTACCGGCAGCCAGAACGGCAATTGCTACTTGGGATACTCTGGTTTTTGTCATCACAAAATCTCCAGGACGTTCATTAGCTAGTATTGTAACCCATCCTTTAATCGTAACGCAATTGCCTTGCATTCATCGAGATGAACGAAGCAGTTAAAGATGAAAGCGCCTAGACTTATGTCAGCTTAGTACAACCGCCGGTATTTGCCAGCCGACCCTCTTTGTGCTAAATTATATTCATCCGCGTGGGGCTGTAGCTCAATTGGGAGAGCGTTTGACTGGCAGTCAAAAGGTAGAGGGTTCGAATCCCTCCAGCTCCACCAAGGGGTACAATCGGCAGAACTTCGGTTACCCCTCTTTCTTTCCATTCCTCAATAGTACGTAGCGGAGTACATGTCTGTACGGAATTTCCATTAGCTATGTTATGGAAGACAATTACTCTAGAAACCGCCGGGGTTTACCATTTCTATTCTTGCTATAGTCCTGGTGTTACCTAAGAGTCCCCTAGCATCACGAGAAGAAGCTCAACCTTTAGAATTACCTGGACATCCGTTTCACTGAGCAGGCATTTCGCCTGCTCCTTTAGTTATCTTTGCTTCTTCTATGGGCCGGCCCGGATTAAGAAATTCGAATGTCCTACCTCGTACCGTTTCCAGTTGATCGATTAGTACTCGCAAATCCTCTTCCGGAATCTCCCCCAAAATGTCCTGGATGAGCTGCCATCCCAGCGCAGTAGCCTTCTCAATGATATCCTTACCTTTACTGGTAAGCACTAAACGTACTTCCCTACGGTCACGGCTGCTTCTCACTCTCCTAATAAGTCCATCCCTTTGCATACGATCTAGCAGCATACTAACGGCGTTATTGTTCCGATCCAGCCAGTTCGCAATGATGGTAGCCGTAACCGGGCCGTCAGTATATCTCATCGCCATAAGGACGCCGTTATACTGAGGGGAAATTCCTATTTGCTTGAATACGCTTTCCTCAGCTTTCAATACCAGATTGTAGTTCTGGTGGATTAGTAACCATGTCCTGAGCATAGGATTATCGAATCCAAACTTAACCGGCATTTCATATCTCCGATCGACTATATCATTATTTGTTCATTCACTAATACATTTTATCACACCTGAATCCCACCACTAAATGCTTTAGCGTTTACCTTGCTTATTAGGGGATCAGTTTCCCAAATACACCTTTTCCGAATCCGATCATCCTGACTGGCAATTCATCCCTCCCGGCCAGTTAATGTGACGGATTCCCGCTCATCCCCAACGCCCCAGCAGATCCCGGTATTATCACTGTTAGACTGTCAGTGCTCATTTTGTGAAATTACCCCTGAATTCATTGGTTCTTGCCCACTACCAATTTGCGGCAAGCCTTTTTGATTTGTAGTTTCACAAGGTATATGATACGCGTGAAAAGATTAATAAACAGGATAGTGTCGCCAACTATGGCAGTATGACTTACTTAACAACATAAACGGCGCGATAAATATAAACGAGCCACATTAAATTAATGTGATAGGGGGAAAATATGGAAGAGAGAACATCAGATTTCGAAGAAAAAACCACCAGCATAGTACCTATCGAAGAGATGAACCTGGAAGAATCACAATTGGCGGAGCAACTATACAGCAGCGCGGGGCTAGGTCCGGTGGTTGAGGCCGGGTTGAAAGACTACGATAATAAGCTGCGCAAAGAGGATAAGTTAATAAGTAAGGTCTTCGGTGCCCGGGGTAGCGACATAAAGAGCTACGGGGAGTCTGTAGCCAGAAGAGTTGCCTTTGCAGTATATACCCTATTGAACAAGCAGTACGGGGGCAAAGTAGGCGACTTGAGGTCGTACATCATGACACTACAGGAAGAACGGGACCGTGCAAATACCAGGTATGACGACCTAATGGGAAGAGTGGTTGGAATACTGGGAGAGGAATACAAGAATTTAAGAACTGATTCAAAGGAATTCATGGAGAGGCTGACCACAGTACTGGGCGAAGATCTCCAGGAATCAAGGATTGATAAGAAAGAACTGGCGGAGAGACTGGCTGACATAGATGGTCTGAGATTGAAAATAAGGACGCTGGAGGAAGAAAAGGTACAGTTAAATGAAAAGCATGAATCGCAGATGACCGCTCTTAGAAAAGAGCATGGCGAGGCAGTGGAAGACCTGAAATCAAATATAGCCGAGCTCGATTCGAAAATAGAAAAGATGGAATCGGAGAAAACGGCTCTATCAAACGACCTTGGCCAGCTGGAAAATAATCATGAGCGACTCAAGAAATCCATGGCGGATCTTGCCGGCTCAGTACCTGATGAAGAGATAGGGAAGAAGCTGAGAGACGAGCTGTATCGTTTTATTCTGGAAGACTCAAAAGTCCCCGATAAAATAATAGGCGGCGTGGGAAAATTCATCGACTTCAAGAAATACCTTGGATTGGCTGCTGATAGAGGGGCTGAAGAGCTAGGCAAGCGCGTGGAGGAAATACTTGGTAGTAACCCGTAGAACATGAAGAGCTCTATTCAACGTGGTTGATTATGTCGACCTGTCAATCACAGAAGGCAGAGCAGCAAAGAGATTGATCGAATGCCAACAGATTGTTTTGCTTAACTTGTGCGAGTCTAAGGTTTACAGATACAGACCGAGTGTCCAGAAGGTTGCAGGTCTTTCGTATCTATTGAAGAAAAGGGGGTATCAATAATCGGAACTTCAGTTGCCTCTCTTTTACTCTTGTTTTGCATCACCTGACTCATCCACAATATCGCCGGAAGGGATGCACTTGCCATTACTGTCAAGATGACATATGCCGACAACCTTTTCTACAGGGACCACGAAGGCAATACCCTTACCCGGTTTATCAAGTTCGGCGGCGCGGACGATTTCTTCCAGTATTGCCTCTTTCTTATCGGGGAAGGTTACCGATAAGACGATTTCCTTTTCCGGCTCAATAGGAATACCCATGATCGTCTGCTTCTCGCGAATACCAACCCCCCGTCCCAACAGGACAGTACCCCCCTCGGCACCTGCCTTCATAGAGGCTTCTAAAACTGTTTCCCCCCAGCCCTTACCCACGATAGTCATGATTAGAGCGATCTCCAATGACATTGATATTACTCCTTTCTACTCTGATATTTTAGTAGCAACATCTTCCTCAGTCTACTTTTGTATATTAGCCCCAATATCATAATAGACAAGATTGGTGCCAGTGCTATCAAGGCTATAAGGCCAAAGCCGTCAACGATCGGGTCGCGCCCTTCAATTGCGGAGGCAACACCGAGCGCAACCGCCATCAGGAAAGTTACCGCCAGTGGGCCGGTTGCTACACCACCCGCATCAAAAGCAATAGACAAAAATGTCTTATCACTAAGCCACATCAGTCCGATAGCGAGCGCATAGCCGGGGATAATGATGTAGGTCAGGGGAATGCCATAGATAATTTTAGCCATTCCTAGAGCGACAAAGGAGGCAACGCCGAGGGCAATGATGAGCAGGATGATATTCTTGCGGATTGAACCGGCCGAGGCCTTCTCGACCTGATCGCTGAGCACACGGACAGCAGGTTCTCCCCAGGTCGTCAGAAAGCCAAGGGAAAAGCCGATGGGGACAAGAAATGGTTTTACGCTTATCGAGGTAAATGCCTCGCCCAGAGCTTCTCCGGCCGGCAGAAATCCAATATGCACTCCCTGAAGAAAAAGTATCAGGCCTCCTGAAGCCAGCACAACGCCTTTTATCAAATTCAAGACATAACTCCTCGGCAGCTTTAAAACCCGTAATTGAAACACGACGAATAACATCACCAGCGGCGCAAGTGCTTTCAGTACACCGAGGGAAGTCTGTCCTATGCCAGTAAACATGCTCAACATATCAGAACAGTATAATACCCATTGTCATAACACCGATTATCGGACCAACGGAAGCAAGACCGATTAATCCGAAGCCATCCGATATTGCCGACCTGCCGGAGATAACAGAACTAAATCCCAGTCCCAGCGCCAGGATAATTGGCACCGCCATCGGGCCGGTAGTTACCCCTCCTGAATCGAAGGCGACCGGGACGAACTCACGTGGAGTGAAAAACGACAGCACTATGACAGCAGCATAGCTGATAGTCAAGAGGTATTTCATGGGGAAATCACGGATAATACGAAGCATGGACATGGATACAAAAAAGGCTACGCCGATAGCGATGATATAGATGAGAAGATTATCCGAAATAGCCCCCTGTGAAACAACATCGATTTGCTTTGACAGAACCATTACATCCGGCTCAGCCACCGTAGCGGTGAAACCAACCAGAAAGGCGATACCGATCACTAGAGATAGAGACCCCCGCTTGGGAAGCTCACTACCCACAGCTTCTCCGACGGGTAGAATTCCGATATCAATCCCTACCAAAAAGAGAATCATCCCGCCGATAACCATGGCGACGCCACCCAGGAATTGATAAAAGGTATGCAAGGGCATCTGCAGAGGAGTAAACTGAAAGGCTACAATTAACAGTACCAGGGGAAGTATAGCTTTGATAACTTCAAGGGATTTTACCTTGATTGCGCCTGGCATATCTGAACCGCCTTAGACCAAACGGCCAAGTAAGTTACTTGCTAGGATAGCCGGAGACTTAGCTAGGAATACGGGGTAATGTACTACCCTGCTGTATAGCCTCATATTACAGGTTTTTCATAATTCAATCAATAGATGCCTTTACCCTACTCAGGTTAACAGGTCCTAGCTCCTGTAAAACCGCTCCGGCCTCTAAACGGACCGCCTCATTAGCTCGTCCTGACCTTCCGCTAATTTATGCTGCAGCAAATTTCATATTGACAAGCAACACAACCGGGTATATATTAAGTGTCAAAACTAAACGGGAGGTGATAGTAGATGGATATGACATTACCATTCATTGGAGCATTGTCTGTCCCACAATTCATACTTGCCATTATCGCTATTGTCTTCGGAATCATCATGATCATTAAGCCGCAAATAGTTGCGTACCTGGTCGGCATATACCTTATCATATGGGGGGTGCTCTTCTTTATAAGCTGTTGAAATCAGGGGAGTCAAATAATTTATTACCGCTGTGGGTGTGGTCCCTTTCGGCATAGCCTTTTCATATGAAGATGAAAAGTAATGGGCAGCCCCTTAACTCAAGCTACCTACTTTGTTAGTACTGGTGGCCTTTAAAGGGATATCAGCCCGCCAGTAGGTGTTGTATTTTCCACAGATCCTTAGATCCTGTGCTTTCGGTGTCATTCATCTATACTTCTATTATTTATTGTGCGTTATACATATAATACGCCAGTCCACCGCGCAGTTTAGTCTCCCCGGCATCGAGTTTAGCACACCAAAGCCGCTTTTTACCGGATCCAGAAGCGATCACGGAAGCAGTACTACTACCGGCGAAAGCCAACCTGACCTGATGTCAGATTGACAGACTCTTGACCGGGGGCTTAACATCTAAATACAGCCACCAAGTTTACAAAGCCGGGTATGTCATGACAGATATTATTAAACCTTTTAAGGTCCTCTTCGCGGCGACCGAGGCCAGCCCCCTGGTCAAGATAGGCGGCCTCGGCGACGTGGCCGGATCATTACCGAGAATCCTGAGATTGAACGGGCATGACGTCCGGCTGGTGATGCCTCGATACGGCAGTATCAATCTGGAAGGTTATCAGAATACTGCAATCGGCAGCTTCAGACTAACGTTCCTGGGCAGGGAAGAAGAGGTCTCTATTACCGAGGTATTACTCAGGCACGGGACACCCGTCTACCTGCTGGGTAACAGCAGATATTTTGATCGGGCTTCTGTATATGGCGACGGAGACGATTCGGAACGCTTTCTACTCTTCTCAATGGCAGTTCTGGAGGTGCCCAGGATACTGAACTGGCGGCCGGATATATTCCACTGCCATGACTGGCATACGGGAGTGGTGCCGGCTATGTTGAGCGGGTCGTTGCGCAGCGACCCTTTTTATTCTTCCTGTGCTTCCGTATTTACCATTCATAACCTGGGTTATCAGGGATGGTTCGATGACCATTTTGCCCGGAGCGCCAATCTTTACGACTACCTACCGCCTGCAGGCGACCCCATGCGTGAAAAGGCCTACAGCATGCTGGCTCTTGGCATCTATCATAGCGACATTATCTCCACTGTCAGCGAAACCTATGCCAGAGAGATTCTGACCCCCGAGTACGGTATGGGACTTGACCCGCTGTTGCAGCACCGCAGGGATAGTCTTTTCGGCATATTGAACGGCCTGGATTACGGCCAATTCAACCCGGCTAAGGACCCTGCGATAGAAGCACATTACACCGACTACCTTCCCGACCGGAGAGTGAACAACAAGATCGCATTGCTGGACAGGGCCGGGCTACCAGTCCGAGGAGATGTTCCATTAGTAGGTATGGTGGGAAGAATCGTTTGGCAGAAAGGCTTCGATATTGCCATAGAGGCCATTAGAACTTCTTTAGCCGAACTCGATATTTATTTCGTGTTGCAGGGCACAGGCGAATGGGGTTACGAAGAACAACTGCGGTCTCTGGAAGCAGAGTACCCCGGCAAAGCCCACATGTTTCTTACCCTTGACTTCTCATTAGCCAATCTTGTCTTTGCCGGTTGTGACATCTTTCTCGCCCCTTCCCGTTACGAACCCTGCGGCCTGGCTGTCCCTATCGCCATGCGTTATGGCGCCGTTCCCATCGTAAGACATACCGGCGGCCTTGCCGAAATAGTGACAGATTGCTCGCCGGATTTATCGCAGGGACTCGGCTTTGCTTTTCGGGACTATGATACTAACTCACTCCTGACCGCCATACGACGGGGGCTCGACGCCTTCCGGAGTAAGGAGCAATGGCACGGCCTGATAACCCGCGTTATGAAAGCCGACTTCTCATGGGAACACTCCGCACCCAAATACGAAAGGTTGTACCAACTGGCTAAGCAACGCAGACTACAAACAATCCGGTCAAATTAGAGGCAGTCCGCCGTTTGCCTGAAGTCCCGATCATTAATGAGTATCGCTCTTTCGGTCCTTGTTTCCTAATGTTTATTCTGACCGCTTTCTACATGCCCGATGGTCAAACTTCAAGCATCGAACAAACTGGTCTAGTCCTACCCCGATAGAGTATAATTCTAACAATATACTCACGTTAAACAAAGGAGAAGTTCTACATGACTACTGCCAAACTACCGGAACGAATCAGCAGGCTCGATGAGCTTGCCAGCAACCTGTGGTGGAGTTGGCACGAGCCGGCACGCAAGTTGTTTCGTATTCTGGATTACTACCGCTGGAAGCTTAGCGGACACAACCCGATGCGGCAGCTAAACGAGATGTCACCGGATGCCCTGCAGGCAGTTGCTACCAATACCGATTTTGTTGCTCTGTATGATTCGGTACTGAAGGCTTTCGATGCGGATATGGCATACTCGACTCACTGGTTCGCCACCACCCATCCTGAATGGCAAAACGGACCAGTTGCCTACTTTTCCATGGAGTTCGCCGTACATAGTTCGCTCCCTATTTATGCCGGTGGTCTGGGGGTACTGGCCGGTGATATCTGTAAAGAAGCCAGTGACCTCGGCCTGCCTTTGACAGCGGTCGGGTTCATGTACCCTCAGGGGTATTTCCATCAGCAATTCTGCCTTGACCCCAACAGCTGCCAGACTGAGAGCTACCAGAATCTCAACTTCGATGAAGCACCTATCAGCCGGGTTCTCTCTCCCGATGGCAACCCGTCACTGGCTGAAGTTAAGCTGGGTGATGTTGCCGTCGCCGTCGGAGTATGGCAGGTACGGGTAGGACGCACCAATATCTATTTACTTGACACCAATCTTATGGAAACGCCGGAGCGATATCGGGAACTCTCCTCACGGCTTTATGTTGCCGACGGTGACTTACGTCTGAAACAGGAGATCGTACTTGGTATCGGCGGGGTACGCATCCTCCGCAAAATGGGTATCAACCCGGCTGTCTGGCATGCCAACGAAGGACACGCCGCTCTGATGATGTTAGAGCGTACCCGTGAAGTGATGGCAAACGGGGCTTCGTTTGAGGATGCCGTAAACAGTGTGCGGGCAGCCACCGTCTTTACCACCCATACGCCCGTGCCGGCCGGTCATGATGCCTTCCCGGTAGAATGGGTGGAGACATACCTAAAAGGATACCTGGAAAATGCGGGCATCGATCGGGGAACCTTCTTACGGATGGGACAGCGTGATGAATCAGCACACCACCCCTTCGACATGACGGTATTCGCACTACGGATGGCTAACCAGCGCTGCGGCGTAAGCCAGCTTCACGGCGAGGTTACCCGGCGGATGTGGCAGGTGCTCTGGCCACAGGTTCCCGGAGAGCAGGTGCCCATATCACATATCACCAACGGGATACACGTACCAACATGGGTTGCACCGGAAATAAAATCACTGTACGAAAAGTACCTGGGATTAGAATGGATGGAGGAACAGGATGATGTCAGGTTATGGGAACGCATCTCCGATATTCCGGACGGCGAACTCTGGGCAGTTCGCCTGTACCTGAAGCGTAAAATGTTGCGTGCTATCCAGCGGCGTATACGGAGTCGATGGTTGAAGGATGATGTGCCCTGGAAACAAATAATGGCTCTGGGTGTACTGCTCGATTCCGAAGCGCTGACCATCGGCTTTGCCCGCCGTTTCACGGAATACAAACGGCCGGCATTGGTCTTCCGGGACATCGAACGGTTAAAGCGACTGATCAACAACAGACTTTTTCCCGTTCAGATTGTATTCGCCGGCAAGTCCCACCCGGCTGATTTACCATCCAAGCACCTTCTGCATCAGGTTTATACCATAGCTACGGAAAGGGATTTTGAGGGTCGAATTGCTTTTGTGGAAGACTATGATATGCACATGGCCCACTATCTGGTTCAGGGAGTAGATATCTGGCTGAATACCCCGCGCCGGTTGCGAGAGGCCTCCGGTACCAGCGGGATGAAGGCGGCGTTGAACGGGGTGCTTAATCTGAGTGTTGCTGATGGCTGGTGGCACGAGGGGTACAACGGTTCTAACGGATGGGTGCTTGGCGACAGTACGGCAAGACCGGAGCCGAATGATGAGGATACCATGGATGCCGAGGCGTTCTATCATCTCCTGGAAACAGAAATCGTACCTCTCTACTACTCCCGGGATTCCAAAGGTATCCCCAGGGGCTGGATACACATGGTTAAGAAGTCAGTTAGCTCTACCGTACCCGCTTTTTGCACCCGGCGGATGATCAAGGAATATGCTGACCGAATGTATAAGCCAGCTTTTCAGTCGGTGTTAGGCGCAAAACCAAAACCACACTAGGCATCCGTTAGCAGGATGTTCACTGTCTCAGCAATGCTTACCAAACGGGACCGGTATCCATGAGTAGAGATGAGGTTAATCTCACTGTTTAAGAAAACTACCCGACGGCTTCGGGAATAAGTATGCCCATGCCGTCAATCTAGCTAACCCTTATCGAGAGTTGCTGCCCGATAGAGATAAACAGATCGGACCATCCTCTGGCTTTCCCGTCTCCCCGAGATGCCCTTTCCCGAAATGCAGGGTAGGTATCCCGGATCATTTTATGGTACAAGTTCTGAACCTGCCATAGGTTTGTTTCAAAGGTAAACGATCGGGAAAGAGCCAGCGCCGCCTTGAGATTCTCCATTCTCTCCGTGTCGCTGGGATCGGATACCAAGTGATTCATCGTTTTCACCAGATTCTGCTCGAACAAACGGGACAGCCCCTCTGTATCGAGATCAATGTCCCATAGCTGACTATCATCCAGAAGAAAACTGACCCGTTCCACATCAATGGTATCGTTCGCCAGCGCCTGGCGCAGGTCGGTGTTCAATATGAACCCGGATGTGGTACGAAGGGCCTCAGGCATTGGATTGCCGAGGTCGGCTAGGAAGCGCATTAACGGGTAGTAGGTTTCATGCAGTTGGCGATACGATGCTTCGACGTCAGCCAGCATGTTCTCCAGAATACGATCCAAAACACAGCGCTGCTCGTCGCGGAAGAGTGATTTTATAGAGTAGGTTGATCCCCCGAAGTGTTTGTCCAGGAGACGGACGACTCCGGAGAAATCAGCAGCAGCACAGGTCTCGGTTATCTCCCGGATCATGTCCCGATAAGCCTCCTCGCCTTGATAATCCCGTATGCCGGCATTGATATTATGTCCGCCGAGATGAAGAACACCGAACGCAAGCAGTTTAGTCTCCTTGCTGATCACAGAACTTATCGCTGCCCTTCCTGCCGCCAGCCGGGTTTTGCCGCAATCAGTAGTCTGATAGTCTTCCCTGTCGACATCGTAGCAGTAGATCCTGGTGTGCTTTCCATAATCCTCGAACAGTGAGCTGATTGCATAATGAGCACCAACCTTGGTAAGATCCACCATCGCCGTTTTCACTAACTTATCGTAGATAAGGCGACCATCACCATATTTGGGGATGTTGCTCCTAGCCATTTCCAGATGGGCTAGAAAATTCGGCTCGGTATGATCACCAAACAATTCTTCCGCCAGCTGGACTGCCCGTCCGGCGTATTGGATCACCTGTACCGTCTCAATACCGGACAGCTCGTCAAAGAACCATCCGCAGCTGGTATACATGAGCATGGCATGGCGTTGAAGCTCAAGCATTTTGAGAACCGTTACCGACTCCGTATCGTCCAGTTTACGTGTACCATGCCTCTTCAGGAAGCTCTGGATGTTATCCGATGAGCGGTTAAGGACTACCTCGATATAGGCGTCACGGGCTGCCCAGGGGTCTTTCAAGAATTCCCGTGCCCTCTCTTCATATTTAGCAGCCAGCGTATCACGCAACCAGTCCATTGCTTCCCGCAGCGGGGCCCGCCAGGATTGCTTCCATCCCGGATTTCTCCCTGCGTTGCACCCGCAGTCGCTACGCCAACGTTCTACCCCATGCCGGCAGCTCCAGGAAGTATTCTCATTAATCTCAACCTCATCGGTAGGAGGGCATTTCTCCAGGTATTCACCATAGTTGGTGATACGGGCAAGGCCACTACCCTCAATATGATGTAAAGCATAAGCCAACGCCATATCACCGAAGCGGTGATGGTGGCCATAAGTCTCCCCATCGGTAGCAATGTGAACCAACTGGGGCCGGCTGTATCCTTCACGAAAGGAACCGGCAAGGCGAGACGCAAAACTGTCACCGCTTTTAAGGAGGTCCTCAAAGGCAACACTACGGGCAACCGGACCATCGTAGAAGAAAAGGTTCAGCTTCCGCCCCGAGGGCAGGTTAAGCTGATAAGGCATCGTGGGGTCGATACTGGCATCATTAACCTGATGCCAGGTATCGGTACCAATACGGCGCACGCGACTGGCCTGATGGGGAGCCAGGATAGTAAAGATGATGCCCTGTTCAGCCAGGATATCCAGTGTTTCCAAGTCGACAGCGGTTTCTGGAAGCCACATTCCCTCGGGGTGTCTTCCGAAACGGTGCTCGAAGTCCCTGATGCCCCAGATTACCTGTGTGATCTTGTCACAACGGCTGGCCAAGGGCATAATCATATGGTTATAGGCTTGAGCGATGGCTGATCCATGCCCGGAAAAAGCGCTTTGGCTCTCCCGGTCGGCATCCAAAATAGCCTGATATGTATCCGGCGCGTTTGCCTGCATCCACATCAGTAAGGTTGGCCCGAAGTCAAAGCTGATTTTAGCATAGTTGTTCACTATATCAGTAATATACTTGTCCTTATCCAGAATACGAGAGACTGCGTTGGGTGCGTAGCACTCCGCCGTAACCCTTTCGTTCCAATCATGGTAGGGGTAAGCGGAATCCTGCATTTCCACATACTCCAGCCAGGCATTCTCTCGTGGTGGCTGGTAGAAGTGACCGTGAACACAGATATAGCGATCCATACTAACTCTCCTCCGAGAAAAGAAACTTCCTGGGACTAGGTGGCCCCCAAACAGTACCCTGTGATCACTTATCTTTACTTCCTGCTTTTGAAGTAGAGCATAGCGAGTGGAGGCAACGTGATCCTGATAGCATAGGAGCGACCATGAACTGAAGACCGATGTGCCCTCAAACTCTTCGGATTATCCTGCCCGCTACCGCCGTACTCGCTACTATCGCTGTTCAGTAACTCCTTCCAAAAGCCACCGCGCGGCACACCCAACTGGTAATTCTGATATGTCACCGGAGTAAAATTACCGACGACCAGCAATATATCATCAGTCGATTTCCCCTTGCGTACAAAACTGATAACACTCTGCAGAGCAGCGCTGGCATCGATCCACTCAAAGCCGGCAGGATCGCAGTCCGATTCGTAAAGTGCGGGCTCAGCCCGGTATAATCTATTTAACGCCTTCACCCAGCCCTGGATATGGGCATGCCGCCGGTAATCGAGGAAATGCCAGTCGATACTGCCGTCGTGATCCCATTCCCGCCATTGTCCCAACTCTGCTCCCATAAAGAGCAGCTTCTTCCCCGGCTGTCCATACATATATGCCAGCAGTAATCTCAGATTGGCCAACTTCTGCCAGTCATCACCGGGCATCTTCCCAATCAGAGAACCCTTACCGTGAACCACTTCATCATGGGATAAAGGTAGAACGAAGTTCTCGTTAAAAGCATAAATCATGCGAAAGGTTAAAGCGTTGTGGTGGTATTTTCGGTGGATCGGATCTCTCGACATATATTCAAGAGTGTCGTGCATCCAGCCCATATCCCACTTCAGGCCGAATCCCAAGCCCCCCAGATAGGTCGGACGCGATACCATCGGCCAGGCGGTAGAATCCTCAGCAATTGTCTGCACATCGGGGTAATTTGCGTACACTTCCTCATTCAACCTGCGCAGGAAGGCAATCGCTTCGAGGTTCTCCCGACCCCCATATTTATTAGGAATCCATTCTCCTTCCTTACGGGAATAATCCAGATAGAGCATCGAAGCAACCGCATCGACACGCAAGCCATCAACATGATATTTATCCAGCCAAAACAGAGCACTGCTAATGAGAAAGCTCCGCACTTCAGCACGCCCGTAGTTGAAGATATAGCTTGTCCAGTCATGATGGAACCCCTTCCTGGGGTCCGCGTGCTCGTAAAGGTGAGTTCCATCGAAGAGTCCCAGTCCATGCTCATCAGTAGGAAAATGCGAAGGGACCCAGTCCAGAATTACCCCGATCCCGTGTTGATGAAGATAGTCAACCAGGTACATAAAGTCCTGCGGTGTGCCATAGCGACTGGATGGTGCGAAATAACCGGTCGTCTGATATCCCCAGGAACCGAAGAAAGGGTGCTCCATAACCGGAAGAAACTCGACGTGAGTGAAGCCCATTTGCCGAACATAGTCAGTAAGCTGAACCGCCAACTCCCGATAGGAAAGGGAGCGATAGCCTTCTCCGGGCACCCTTTTCCAGGAACCCAGGTGTACCTCGTAGATAGCAATTGGACTGTCGAGCGCATTGCGACTACCACGCTGTGCCATCCACTCACCATCGCCCCAGTCGTATTCAAGGTCCCAGACTATGGATGCCGTTTTGGGAGCTATTTCACTATAGACGGCGAAGGGATCGGCCTTTTCTCTACTGCGCCCACCGTAGCGAGGGGTGATATGGTACTTATACAGGGCACCCTTACCGACGCCGGGAATAAACGTCTCCCATATGCCTGACTGGCCCCGCGGCCGCAACGGACTACCCGCGCCGTCCCAGCCGTTGAAGTTACCGACTATAGACACCTCTCTGGCATCAGGAGCCCACACCGAAAAATGGGTCCCTTTTTGCTCATTAACGGTGATGGGATATGCTCCCAGCTTATGATACAGGCGGAAGTGATTACCCTCATTAAAAAGATAAAGGTCATCTTCCGTGAGGAGTGTTATTTGTGATGCCTTTAGGGTGGTTCCCGGTTTCAAGTCAGGGTTCTGCCCCAGATTGCTACCGTACGAAACCTCTTTCTTCGCCATTATCGGTACTTCCTCCGCTTACGGATCTGGTCTATAGCTAGTAGTGTATCAACTACCTGAGGCAGTTGGCAAAACTGCCCGAGAGCGTATCGTGCTCGGCGCCGCCAGTTCGGATGTTCTCCCGTGGTACCGGGTATGTTCTGTGGTTTTGTCTCGAGCCAAAGGTCTTCCAGATTAACAATGACTATCCGGGCCTTACTGGCAGCTAAAAATGACAGACTGGACTTGATAATGGCATAGATATCATCCTCCGGACCGCAAAGCCACCCGCTATCCTTCAAAACAGAGATCAGAGCCTCTTTCATACGCAGTAGCTTTTCCTGCTCCGATTTTACACCAGCGCTGTCAAGCAGTCCGAGTCTTCTCCGTTCTTCGATATCCAGGCCCTGCCATAGCGAGGCAAATGGCGGCATATCATGTGTGTTAAGGCTGGTTACCGCACTGGAGGAAACCGGATGCAGCCCTTTCGGCGAATCAGCAGCAAGCTCGTAATGTAATATATACATACGGGAGAAGTTGTGCCTACCCATGGCGGGCCGGATATATGATGGCACCGTACCCAGGTCTTCACCAACGATGATTGCCCGGTTTCGATGCGATTCCAGCGATAGTATCGCATAGAACTCCTCGGCCCGGTAACGTACATATACCCCCTGTCCGGCCTCTATACCCCGTGGGATGCAGAAAAGCCGATGCAAACCCATCACATGGTCGATACGAAGGACGCCGGCATACCTGAGGTTATGGCGTAGACAGGCAACTATATAACGGTAACCCTCCTCCCGAATCCTCTGCGGGTGCAGGGGAGGGAATCCCCAGTTCTGCCCGTTGGTAAAAACATTGTCCGGAGGCGCGCCAACCGAGGCGCCTGAAACGAAAGTGTTCTGGTTGTACCACACATCATAACTGTCGGGATGGACCCCGACGGGCAGATCCAGATAAAGCTTCAAGTTCTTATCCTGGATCTTCCCTGCAATATGTTGAATCTGCTGATGGGCTAGCCACTGCACATATAGATGATAACGTCTTTTTTCTTCGTCATAGTCGTTATCTCTGATAACACCTCTGCGCAGTGGTTCCGGCCAAAATCGCCACGAAGTACCCTGCCTCTCCATAGCGGCACGAAACCGGGCATAGCTCTCGACTATCGGATTGGTATCGACAAAGTGCTGAAAATCACTGAGGCGACCGGATGACTCAGTAAAAAAGAAGCGGCAGAGTTCCTCCAGTACGGTACGCTTCAGCGCCATCTGGCGGTGGTAGTCAACCAGAGGCAGCCTGCGCAGGGCGGTAATATCTTTCTCAAACACAGCCGACTTTAGTATCGCCTGTGCCGAGGAACATTTAGGGAGCTCAGGTATCCTGTTGACGTCCAGGTAGAATTCATTCCATAGCTGCCGACTGGCAGGAAGATAAGGACTGGGTTCGCAAATACCATCCAGAAACGTGGCTAAAAGAGGCAAAGTGGCTACGACATCCCCCCCCATTTCAGCCAGCCATTCTACAAGTGCTTCTAAATCGGAGTAATCACCCCCTCCCCAACCTTTATCCCTGTATAGGGCATACAGAGGCAGGAAGGCTCCCCACATCCCGGAATTGTCCTTACCTCCAGGCACATAGGACTGGCGGGGTGCCGAGACTATCAAGGACTCGGCATGATTGCCCTCCAGATATATCGTGAACCGGTGGTATCCCCAGGGTAACCTTACCGGCACACCAAGCTGTTTGACAACATAGCCGACTCCCTCTATCTCCGAGTGCTCCAGCACGGGCATATCGGTTCCAGACTGGCGCCAGTTCACTTCCTCACCCCCCTCCAGATCTATATGACAATCAAGAAAAGCCCCTGCGAGAGACGAGGGAAGCCTGATCCGGATTGAGAACGGAATGTCATCCCAGGCTATTAAGACCGGCTCTAGCATTAGCTGCCAAAGCTCCTGGCATCGCTGCCGCAGCGCGAACGGAACATCCTGTAGACCGGTGATAGGCACCCCCAGAGACCGAAGCACCGTCAGCAGGGATTCCACAGGCGCATGCTGCCTGCGGCGTTTCACATCATAATAAGCCGACTGTATACCGTATAGACTGGCGAGATGGTGCAGTGATCGACTACCAGTGGAGGGCGTCATTCTTTAGACTTCTTCCTCTCTGGTATAACTGATTCATCGGTTGGCTCTAACATCTGCAATATACCCCTTAGCGGTAAGCCCACCCATTTGGGACGATTATTCAACTCGTAGTTTAGCTCATAAATAGTCTTATCCAGAAGATAGGTATCCATGATAACTTTCATATCCTCACGATTTTGGGGTATTATCAACGTATCTGCCATCAGGTCAAGATAGGACTTTACATACGTCGCCGATACACAACGGTACCAGGCATGCGCCCACTTCTCCAGCACTGGTATATCTTCAGGCCTGACTACTGTCGATGCCTGGCCCTGCAAGGCAACGTAAGCAGCGTAGTGAAATGAACGTACCATTCCGGCGACATCACGGAGAGGAGAACGTTTTATTTTACGCTCTCCCAGGCGCCGAGCCGACTCACCCTCAAAGTCGATAATAACAAAATCATCACCGGTATACAGCACATGTCCCAGATGGTAGTTGCCGTGGCAGCGGATTCGCATACCGTTAATCTTATGCTTGGCAATTTCCTTGAAACGACCGATAATGGCATTCTCCAGCCGGAGAACCTTCTCGGCATCCACCTTTGTTTCTTCAGGAAGATACTGAAGGCGCCGGGACAACAGCCACAAAACCTTTTTGGCAAAACCCCTCATACCATGGTAAAGAGAGCGCTGGTAGGTTAGGGAGAATGGTTCGGGGACGAAGTCCTGACCCTCCAGGGCAGAAGCCAGTGTCAGGTGAAGTTCGGCAGTGCGCTGGCCCAGTAGTTGCGCCGAAACCAGATAAGCCCCGATTGTATCGGTGATTAACGAAGGGATCTCTTCGCCGGCAACATCCAGCAGAGAGCCTACGGAGAGCGCCGGTATTTCCTCATCCGGATGTAAAAGAGCCGCCTCGAAGTAACGCCCCAGAGAATCCATAGTGTACTGCCAAGCATCACCCTCGTTCGTGACGTATTCATGGAACACGCCTAAGGTGACCGGTTTACCACGACTGGTATGGTACTCAATAAAGCCGGCAACTTGAGGAGTGTTATCAAAACGCTCGGTCTCGGTAAGGAAGCGCCCGATCTCCAGCTCGGGATTAATGCCTTCTTCCAGATGCCGAAACATCTTAAGCTTGAGTCGTTCGCCATAAACCACCGAAGTGTTAGTATGCTCTCCCTTGACCAGGCGTGACTCCAGGGCTTCTCCTGAAACCCCGCGTATCCTTCGAAATACTTTTGGAGTACGAAAGGCAATAGCCTCCCCCCTATCGCTTTTGAACCGACGGCGCCAGTCGACTGCATTTAGCAAGGCATTACGAAAATCAGGGTTAATCAAAGCGTCGTAAATGACTCCTTTTTCTTCGAACTCTTTCTCTTCACGTTTTAACTGAGCCACTACGGCCTGAGGAAATTCGGTAACTACTCTACCGGCATTTTCCCCCCAAGCCAGGGCAACCGGCAGAAAATAGGTCTCGGGTTCTCCCTCGTAGTATTCTATCTGGAACATAAAGCAGTACCCCGTGGTAGTTCCGCCGGGGACCTTGATCACATCCTGTATTTGCCCCGACCGGGCGTAGCGAGATTTGCCAGCAAACCAATGGTGCTGCCTTACATAGCGCAATAAAACTGTTTCTAAAGGTATCTGCTGCCCACTTTTATAAAGCTCCGAAAAATCCCTGCTCAAGGTCAGCGTCGCTACCGGGACCCCTTCTCTTGAAGCACTCAGATCAATCTGCGCAGGGCGAACCGACTGCAGGGAAAACCAGTAGAAGGCGTACGGGCTTAAGGTGATCGGATACAAGGCACCTTCAATTACGGGGAATTCCGTTTGCCCGAACATCTCCGTAGGTACTTTGCCAATGAATTCGGAAAGATTAAGCCCGGTATGCTGCGACAACCGGGAGAGATTTGCCACCACCAGAATAGTCTCATCCCCGTAACAGCGTAGAAAGGCCAGCACTCTACGATTTTCGGGTTGCAGGAACTGCAGACTACCCCGGCTGAAAGCCCTGAATCGCTTTCGCAGGGCGATCAACCGTTTCATCCACCACAGGAGAGAGTCCTGGTTATTTTGTTGTGCCTCCACATTGATAGCTTCGTAATGATATTCAGGATCAATATTAACCGGAAGATACAGCCGTTGCGGATTGGTGCGAGAGAAACCGGCGTTCCGGTCTGCGCTCCACTGCATCGGGGTACGGACGCCGTCCCGATCACCCAGGTAGAAATTATCACCCATGCCGATTTCATCGCCATAATAAATAATCGGCGCCCCGGGCAGGGAAAAGAGAAGGCCGTTCATCAACTCTATTTTCTTACGGTCGTTGTTGAGCAGTGGCGCCAGACGGCGACGAATACCGAGGTTAATCCGGGCCTGGGTATCGTACGCATAAACCCGATACATATAGTCTCTCTCTTCGTCGGTAACCATCTCCAGAGTCAGCTCATCGTGATTACGAAGAAAAAGAGCCCACTGGCAGTTCTCGGGAACAGGCGGCGTATTTTGAAGAATATCAACAATAGGGAAACGGTCTTCCATACGAATAGCCATAAACATCCGGGGCATGAGAGGAAAATGGTAGGCCATATGGCACTCGTTTCCCTCACCGAAGTAGGCAACGGCATCCTCCGACCACTGATTCGCCTCAGCCAGCAACATTCGGTTCGTGTGCTTTTGATCTATTTGCTGACGCAATTCTTTGAGGAAAGCATGCGTCTCCGGCAGGTTCTCGCAATTAGTACCTTCCCGTTCGTACAGATACGGTACTGCATCCAAACGAATCCCGGAGACCCCCAGGTTGAGCCAGAAGTCAATCGCCTTGAACATGGCCTGACGCACCAGGGGGTTGTCATAATTGAGATCCGGCTGGTGTGAGTAGAAACGATGCCAGTAGTAGGCTTCTGCCACCGGATCCCAGGCCCAGTTCGATGACTCGAAATCCTTGAATATGATGCGGGCATCCTTGTATTTGTTCCAGGTATCGCTCCAAACATAGAAATCACGCTTTTCGTTACCCGGTGCCGTCTTACGGGCTCGCTGGAACCACGGATGCTGGTCTGAAGTGTGGTTAAGCACTAGCTCGTTGATAATGCGCAGGCCGCGATAATTAGCTTCTCTGAGCAGTATCCTGAAATCACGAAGTGTACCGTAATTAGGGTGGATATTGGTGTAGTCCGATACGTCATAACCATCATCCTTGAACGGAGAGGGGTAGAAAGGAAGAAGCCAGATGGCCGTGACTCCCAGGTCCTGAAGATAGTCGATTTTCTCGGTTAGCCCTGGGAAATCTCCGATACCATCTCCGTTACTGTCGTAAAAGGCGCGGACATGCAGTTCGTAGATGATTGCATCCTTATACCATAGCGGGTCAGCATCTCGCCAGAAATACTTCGAATCACCGGCTTCCATAACAGCACCACACGGATATATTACTTCGACATTTTATTCCCTTACCCACCCTTTATCAAGACCCGAGGCTATTACTTGACGTCAACACATTGATAGCGAGTTCTGCCAGACGGGTCAAATTGACAAATCCTGCCTTTAACATTATCATCTTAATATTATGGCAAAGACAATCGCAGAAATAAACGAGAAGATAAAAGAGGGTAAGGCGGTAGTGGTTACCGCCGAAGAGATAATCGATATCGTCAAGGAGAAGGGCACCAGAAAGGCAGCCGATGAGGTGGATGTAGTGACTACCGGGACCTTCGGTCCGATGTGTTCCTCCGGAGCCTACATTAACATCGGGCACTCCAAGCCGAGGATAAAGCTGGGCGGCGGGCGGTCCTACCTTAATGACGTTCCGGCTTACACCGGGTTGGCTGCGGTAGACCTCTATATCGGGGCTAACGCCATTCCTGATGAAGACCCCAGGAACAGGTCCTATCCCGGTGATTTCAACTACGGCGGCGGGCATGTCATCGAAGAACTGGTAGCCGGTAAGGACATCAAGCTGGTAGCTACCGCCTATGGTACGGATTGCTACCCCCGGAAAAAGCTGGAGACCTGGATAAACATCCAGGACCTTAACGAAGCCGTACTGTTCAATATCCGCAATGCCTATCAGAACTATAATGTGGCGGTGAACCTCTCGGACAAGACGATTTACACCTACATGGGGGTCCTGAAACCCAACCTGGCTAACGCCAATTTTTGCAGTGCCGGACAGCTCTCCCCGCTGCTCAACGACCCGTACTACAAGACCATCGGCATCGGTACCAGGATATTCTTGGGCGGCGGTACCGGCTTTATCACCTGGCAGGGCACCCAGCACAACCCCAATGTACTCCGCTCGGACAATGGAACTCCGAGAAGAGGGGCCGGCGCCCTGGCCGTAATCGGCGATCTGAAGCAGATGAAGCCGCGCTGGCTGGTCGGGACAAGCATGATGGGGTACGGCTGTAACTTAACGGTGGGGATAGGAGTGCCCATCCCGATACTCTCCGAGGAAATTCTGCGCTACACGGCAGTGAGTGATGAGGAAATCTTCGCCCCCGTAGTGGACTACTCAGAGGCATATCCAAATCTGAAGCCGGACATCCTGGCCGAGGTCAGTTACGCCCAGCTAAAGAGCGGCACGATAGTAATCCGGGGGAAGAAAGTACCGACCGCCTCACTGTCCAGCTACTCAAGAGCGGTAGAGATTGCCGATACCCTCAAGGAATGGCTACTGAGCGGGGAGTTCCTGCTGACCGAACCGGTAGCCCTCTTACCCGGGGTAGGCTCGGATGTGAACTGCAAGCCGCTTCCAGAACGCCCGATAATAGAATAACGGCCGCGGTCACCGGAGGCCGGGAGGTTAATTTTTGTGCCGGGTTATGTTAAAATAGGAACTGCGTAGGAGTGTAGCTCAGTTGGTAGAGCAGCGGTCTCCAAAACC
>DIFA01000013.1:62502-70211 GCA_002418895.1 Dehalococcoidia bacterium UBA5760
GGCAGACGCGCTAGCTTGAGGGGCTAGTGAGCGCAAGCTCGTGGGAGTTCAAATCTCCCCCTTGGCACCAGGCATCCGGCTCTACTACCGGGAAAAAGAGAGGGGGGAAAGGGCTCCGGTATATTTTGAACATGCGGAAGTAGTTCAGCGGTAGAATGCTTCCTTGCCAAGGAAGAGGTCGCGAGTTCGAATCTCGTCTTCCGCTCCAATAGAATAAAGCTGTGGGGCGACGTAGCCAAGAGGATAAGGCGGCGGTCTGCAAAACCGCTATTCACCGGTTCGAATCCGGTCGTCGCCTCCAAATTTTTGTCGGGGCGGCGGAACTAGCAGACACAACGGACTTAAAATAGTTAGCTCTGCGATTGACCGATACTGGCCAAAATAATCGTCGTTTAAGATTAATGAGTTGGAATGATATCCCGTATGAGCTTTAAGGTAGCGTCAATACCGGGAGGGGAGCGGTAAGCTTCTCTAGAGCTAATGACTTACACCTGCAGTGGCATCTAGCTATCGCCTCGTAGGGCTTTCCACCGCTCTTCACCCAAACACTGTCGGGCTGAAGCGCACCATTCAATACAAGAAGGCGCTTGCTCCTGGTAAACGTACTGGCCGCATTGCTTGCACCTAATACTGAGCTCGTCGGAAAACATCTCGACTTCATTACCGCAATTAGGGCACTTATAAATTGCAGCCCTCAGGTTCCTCATATCCTGTCCCGGGCATTTGCCGATCATAATTATTATCTCCCGATACTTGTATTCTCCTCTTCAACTGCCCTTGATCATAACCAGCATCATCTTAAATCTCTCGACCGCTTCAAGGGCATGAGGCCTGTTAGCCGGCATAATAACCGCTTCACCCTCTCCCATCCGGATGCTTCGGCCACCGATAGTAATGTCAGCTTCACCATCAATTATATAAGCTAAGGCATCGAAAGGAGCGGTATGCTCGCTCAATCCCTGCCCTCTGTCGAAAGCGAATAAGGTGACCGATCCCTCATTCCGCCCGATTATTGTCCGGCTTACTACCGTGCCGCTCTGGTAGTCAACCAGAGCGGCTATTTGTGCCGATTCAGCTATCAAAACATTCCCAGGGTTATTTTCTATGTCCATAGGGTTACTAACCTCCTCAGCCGGAATCATAGACTCTTTGATTAACCTAACATAGCCTTCATATCAGCCTCCGGAGTCGATATTGGTTTCAGATTGAATTTTTCAACCAGTACGCTGAGCACGGTGGGGGATACGAAGGCCGGTAGCGAAGGACCCAGATAGATGTTCCTGATGCCAAGCGAAAGGAGAGTAAGTAAAATACAGACTGCCTTCTGCTCGTACCAGGATAAAACCAGTGAAAGAGGCAATTCGTTAACACCGCAATCGAAGGCTTTAGCCAATGCCACAGCTACTTGAATGGCCGAGTAGGCATCGTTGCACTGCCCCATGTCAAGTAACCGGGGCAGACCAGCAATCTCACCGATTTTAAGGTCATTGAAGCGGAATTTACCGCAGGCCAGTGTCAGCACTACCGTATTGTCTGGAGTTTGCTTCACGAACTCCGTATAGTAGTTGCGTCCCGGTTTAGCACCGTCACAACCACCGACGAGGAATATGTGTTTGAGAGATCCTGATTTCACCGCCCCAATGACCTTATCAGCTACTCCCATCACGGTATTTCTGGCAAAGCCGGTCATCAACTCGGTGCCTCCATTGATGCCAGTGAACTGCTTGTCTTCATCCCAGCCACCCAGCTCAAGCGCCTTTTCAATAACAGGAGTGAAATCTTTCTTGCCATCCTTATCAGATATATGTTTCAACCCCGGATAACCGACCACTGACGTGGTGAAAATATTCCCGGCATAAGACTCTCTGGGCGGCATGATACAGTTGGTAGTATAAAGAATCGGCGCGGGGAGATTATCGAACTCATTCTGCTGGTTCTGCCAGGCAGTTCCGTAATTACCCTTAAGGTGGGAATACTTCTTCAGTTCCGGGTAGCCGTGGGCAGGCAACATCTCTCCATGGGTATAGATGTTAATACCCTTTCCCTCCGTCTGCTCCAAAAGGTGCTTCAGATCCAGCAGATCGTGACCGGTCACCACAATAAACGGCCCTTTTTCCACCTTCATACTCACTTTGGTAGGTACGGGATGACCATAGGCTGAAGTATTGGCTTCATCCAGCAGGGCCATGCACTTGAGATTGACCTGCCCGAATTCCATGATCAAAGACAACCACTCATCTACGCTATGGTCTTCCCCAACGGCCCGCATGCCCTTGTAGAGCCATGCGGTAACCTCCGGATCATCCTTACCCAGGATATGAGCATGCCAGTCATAGGCGGCCATTCCCCTCAGCCCGAAAAGCAGCGTCGAGCGAAGCGAAACGATATCGGTATCTCCGTGGAAGAGTTTAGCCGGGTCGAAATCTTCAGCACCACCCAGCTTATCCTTTTCTGCTTCCACTCTGACTTTGAGTTCAGCAATGCGCGCCGGGTCGAAGTTAACATTGGTCAGGGTAGCGAAAAGTCCCTGCATCATCAGTTCGTCCGCTTTTCTGCCCGGGGCCTTCCCTGCGGCGGCACGTGCTAGCCCTATAAGGGCACAAACCAGCTTATCATGCTTATTGGCTACCTCAGGTTTCTTACCACAGACGCCTGCTTTGGTACAGCCCGTGCCTTTGGCTGTCTGCTCGCACTGGAAACAAAACATGTCAGTCATTCGATTACCTCCTATTTGATTCTGGCAGCAAATTATTTGCGCTACTAAATATAATATAATACAATGACGACGTGAAAGCGGTAACGTAGGTTACCAAAAAGGATTTTTCCAATGTATTTGGAATGGATTGATACCTTGAAGTCCGCTTTGCTATTTCGCGGTATCGGCAGCGAGTCTTTAAATATCATGCTCGATTGCCTCAAGCCAACTGTACGCCGGACCAAACAGCGTGAGATTATCGTAGCTTATGGCCAGCCGTTTCAGGGTATCGGGATTATCGCCAGTGGCAAGGTGGCTCTTAGCAAAGAAACGTATTCCGGTAACCGCATTATCATGGGGATACTCGAAGCCGGCGATGTTTTCGGAGAAGTGGTGGCCTTTTCCGACCGCAGAATCTGGCCGATGACCGTTATCGCACAGGAAGATTGTGTTTTGCTTTTTCTCCCGCCGGATAAGATAACCGGTGCCTGCTCAAATATCTGTTCTTCTCACAGTACCCTGATTATAAACATGCTGCGAATCTTATCCAACCGGGCTGCGATGTTGGATAAGAAAATAGAGCACATTTCATCCAAGAATATCAGGGGTAGAATCAGCAGCTATTTGCAGGATATCTACCTCCAGTCGGGTAATAAGGAACTCACGCTCACGATGAAAAGGCATGAGCTCGCGGACTATCTCAACATACCCCGGCCTTCTTTATCCCGGGAAATGGGTTCGATGCGTGATGACGGTATCATTGAATTTGAAGGTCCACATGTTACGATTAAGAATGCGCTGAAACTGGAGAAGTCAATCCAGTAATTTTCCATCGTTAACCGTGGCCTGAGACCAGTAACTGCTGCAGTGCTGATACCGGTGGTTTCTTCTCCAACAAAAGTTAATCAAAGGGCGCCTCGATTTCTGAGGCGCCCTTTCCAAGTATCTCCATCTAATGGCTAAATCAGTCTTCAAATGCCTGGCTTACCTTCCAGACCTTCCAAACGTTACCCACCAGCTCCGGACCCGGCTTCAGTGTCGGTTTGCCGGGCTTCCAGCCCGAAGGAGTGGCTTCTGTTCCCTTTGAATTGCGTACCAGTTGGAACGCTTTGATTTGCCTGATGGATTCACTAACATTTCTGCCTACCGGAGGTGTTAACACTTCGAATCCCTGTATATTGCCATCGGGATCGATGATGAACCTGCCTCTCGTTTCGACGCCGCTATCCTCGTCGTATATGCCATACAATTTTCCGATGCTGCCGTCCTGATCGGATAACATCGCGAACGGAATATCCTTGTTAATCATCTTGGAAAGTTCATGTTCATTCCACATCTTATGTACAAAGACACTGTCCACACTAACCGACAGTACTTCTACACCCAGGTCTTGCAACTCGGCGTACTTTTCAGCAACTGCTGAAACTTCCGTCGCTCAGACAAAGGTGAAGTCACCCGGGTAGAAGCACAGCAATACCCATTTCCCTTTATATTCAGAGAGACTGGTATTCATGAACTTGCCTTTGTAGAAAGCTGGGGCTGTAAAATCAGGGGCTGGTTTTCCTACCTTTACCATAGCTCGTTTCGCCTCCTTTGCATTCAACTCGGTATTAGGAGCAGTTTCAAGAGTTGGCTTCTTAATAGGTGGCCTCTGGCATCCTGGCTTGAACTCTTCAGGCATAAAGCGAACCTCCTTACTAACAGCTATATATTATTATACTATTTTTTCGGGCCGATGTGGGGTAAATAAGACAAAATGATTGGATCAGTGAATGGGTCATGCTACAGCTTATGAACACCTTAAGCCATCGGTAGCGTTTACAACGGGCACCTATTCTCATATAATATCTGGTATGCAAGAGGACATGACGGCGTTATTGGACGACGTGATTCCGGTGACGGCTCGACGTCAAACCTTATCCAACGCTGGAGTCCTCATCGTAATGCCGGGGTGGCGGAACTGGCAGACGCAGCGGACTTAAAATTCCAAGCTAAAATATCAACCGGTCCTTTTACGTATAAATTAGAACTATTGTGTTGGCAAAGAAAAACCATTGTGAAGCTAGAATCCCGTAATATACCAACCAGTGTTTTCTAGTTTAACGTCAAAATAACGTCAATTCTTAGCCATGTGTTCAGTGTGAAATGCCAACTGGCTACAGCGTTTTTGTCTCATGAATTAGCAGATTATCTGTGATTTAATAGGCTTCATTTTCAGTACAGCATTCCCGAATAGTAAGAATACCAAGTGGGTGAGCAAAATGTCTAGACAGTGGCTAGTGCCGTAGTTCCTCTATAATCACTATCAGTGCCTTTTTAGCGTCAGTTGTAAGCTTTCGATCAGCTTTAATCGCGGCAATGGCATCAGTTACCACTCCTTCACGCCCTGTAAGAAGAGAGTCAGTAGTCACTCCCAGCGTCTCAGCCAGTTTAGGTAGGAGATCCAGCGACGGAGACCCCTTATCTTGTTCAATAAGAGAAACATGCTGTGGAGTCACCTTAACAGCTTCAGCCAACTGTCGTTGAGTAATACTAAGGTCTGTTCTCCGATTTCTTACTCTTGTTCCTAAACTCACTTTAATAACCCCACTTCCCTGGACTGTTCCACACAGCCTAACAGCCATTTTATTACTTGAGCAATCAATCAATTAATAATCGACATCTATGTAAACACCGTCCTATACTACCAATATGAACAAGAAGAGCTGCGTTATCTGCTATGACCCCATCTATGAGGATGAACCGGTAGAGATACCGACACCAAGCTATGAGCCGGATAAGTTTGCTCACCACTACTGCTTCTTATCGAAGCTTGAGGAGATAGCCAGTGACGCTACCAGGGAGAAAATGCTACGGTACATTATAACCTATGAGAAGAATCACCACATCAACTATCTCAGGGATAAATCTAATCCGAACGTGTCCGGTTGGGAAGCTCAGGTCATCGGATTACCGACTCAAAAGCTAAGGCCACTTATCAACGGGGGAATCCTGGGCATTACCTTTAGCTCCAACAGCTCAACCTACTATGCCCTGGCTGGCAAAGACGTTGTGGAGGCATTCCTGGAAGGTAGAATCATGCCTCATGCCAATCCGGGTAACCATGAGCTTGGGTTACCGGATGACCTGTTTGCCTGCATCATCAACTATGACGACGTGAAAGACGAGATAAGGTTTACCCTGAGAGAAGGGAAAAGGAATCATTACATCATGGTTGGGCCACCGGCTACCGCCAAAAGCCTCTTCCTGATGGAATTGGCCAGACTAAGCGGTACTTACCAAGCAACCGGATCAACGGTAACCGGTCCCGGTCTTACCGATGCGCTACTCACCTATCAGCCGAGAATCCTGGTTCTGGATGAGCTTGATAAAGTGAAAATGGACACCACGGCGTGCTTTTATCAGCGATGGAGACGGGAGATATCTTACAAACGAAATACCGAAGGCACGGCGGAAAGAGGTGTATACCGTCAGCGATAATGGGACACAAATAGGGTCATTATAACCGTACACTTTGGATGGTGGCACGAGCTCCTTTAGAGGTAGTAGACTGACTAAGTATTGAAAGGAGCGAATTGTGTCCCAGGAAAACAAAGATAAAGCAGATGCTGCCGAGGCCAGAACCCAGCAAACCAGGGGCTTTATGCAGCAGGTTAGAGTAGCAGCCAGGCGGAAGTACACCCCGGAGGAGAAAGTCCGTGTCGTGCTGGAGGGGTTCCGTCGGGAAGTGGCAGTCAATGAACTCTGCCGCCGAGAGGGCATCAAGCCAGGAGCCTATTACGCCTGGACCAAGGACTTCATAGAGGCTGGGAAGGAGCGGCTCACCCGGGATAGCGTCCGGGATGCCACTCGCCAGGAAATCGGAGAGCTAAAGCGAGAGAACGCCGAGCTCAAGCATTTAGTGGCTGACCTTTCGCTG
This sequence comes from Dehalococcoidia bacterium UBA5760, assembly GCA_002418895.1. Classification (GTDB taxonomy): domain Bacteria; phylum Chloroflexota; class Dehalococcoidia; order Dehalococcoidales; family UBA5760; genus UBA5760. The sequence continues at coordinate 69,117 of DIFA01000013.1, forward strand.
GATGTCTACCGTCTCAAAAAACGACTATTCCTCCGTTGGACCACAACGGCGACGGCACATGAGTGCCGCGGACAAAGCTATTATCCTGGCCCAGGTGGAACAACAGCCCAAGGGTAAACGACAGGTGCTCATGACATTGGGGATACCGAAAAGCAGCTACTATCGGTGGCGGCGTGGGCAGCATGATTCAAGAAATAGAAGAAGACCATGGAACCGGATCACTCCCGAAGAAGAAGGCCGGATACTTGCGGTAGCCCGGGAGTTTCCCGAACTCAGCAGTCGGCAACTCTCAACCTGGATCACAGATAATGAAGGCTTTGCCGTATCCGAGTCAACAGTATACCGAATTCTAAGAAGGGAGGGGTTGGTGAAACGTCAGGAGACGCAACTCATGGCTGCTAAGGAATACCATACCAAGACCACACGGCCGCACCAGATGTGGGCAACTGATGCCTCCTATTTCCGGGTGGTTGGTTGGGGCTACTATTACCTGGTGACCGTGATGGACGACTATTCCCGCTTCATTCTGGACTGGAAATTGCAAAAGGACATGTCGGCTAATTCCCTGATCGAGGTAGTTCAGGGAGCGGTGGATGCTACCGGCATGACTGATGTTCCTGTCGAAGACCTCACCAGGCTGCTCTCAGATAACGGCGCCGGCTACGTCTCGAGGACCTTCCGGGACTACCTGCGTCTGGTCGGTATCGGGCATATCCTGGCTGCACCATATCACCCCCAGACTAACGGCGAGGTGGAACGTTACCAACAGTCTCTGAAACGAGAGGTTAATCAGCTACCTTATGAACTTCCCAGCCAACTGGAACGGGCTATCGCTGACTTCGTCGACTATTACAACTACCGTCGCTACCACAAGGCACTCGACAACGTGACGCCTGCAGATGTCTTGTATGGCAGGAAAGATGACATCCTGCAACGCAGAAAGGAGGTGCAAATACAAACAATCAATCGCCGTAGAGAATACAACCGGGACCTCAAGTAGCTTGCTAATGCCGTCTGATTATGCCAAAAATGTCCGGTTTAAAAAGTGTCCCATTTCGCTGATTGACAACAAAGTCTGGGTATTGTTTCTACATT
>DIFA01000025.1 GCA_002418895.1 Dehalococcoidia bacterium UBA5760
CAGACCGCGGTGCTGCGCCGCCTGCGGGCTGCGCTGTCCGAGCGGAATCTCCGGTCCGTAGACATGAAGCTCCCTGATTACGGCAGACCCCTGTCCTGATCCGTCCGGCAGTCCCACCCTCATCCGCAGCAGCCCGAAGAGGGTCTCATTATCATCCTCGAAGGACAGGAAGACCTCCCTGCCCCCGGAAGCGGGATAGTCCGTCCTTACCATACGGGGTTCACCCGTCTCCCACCCGTCCCGGGCGCGGTGTCCGTACTCACGGCACCGGATGCAGCGGCATTCGATTCCCCGCTCCTTCATACGCCGCCTGACTTCACTACGCAGCGAGTCCTTCAGACCGCCGACAATGAATTTAGCCGGAATGTCACGGAGCACCCGGGAAATTCGAACGTATCCGGGCACGATTGACTTGATATCGACAATAAGGTTAATCATCGTCTCATCATCGTAGGGCAGATAGCGTCCCTGCCGGTACCACTGCTCCAGCTCGGTACCGGCCACCACCATGGTCGGATAGAGCTTCAAGCCGTCCGGCCTGAAGTCGGCATCAGCGAACAGCCTTCCCGCCATCTCGAGGTCAAGCTGCGGCGTCGAGCCGGGCAGTCCCGGCATCCAGTGGTAGTGCACCTTAAAACCGTAATCCTTGAGCAGTCTGGTGGCCCGGACGACATCGGAAACGGTGTGCCCCCTGCGGATAAGATGATAGATATCATCATCGAGGGCCTGGACGCCGAGCTCCACCCGGGTGGTGCCGAACTCCAGCATCCGGTGGGCCTCCTCTGGCCCGCACCAGTCGGGGCGGGTCTCGATACAGAGCCCGACACAACGGCAGACCGACTCTTCATTAAGCCGCTGGGCTTCCTCAAGGGTGGCCGAGATTTCGCCGTTCAGGGCATCGAAGCAGTCCTTGACGAACCGGTACTGATACTCGACCGGAGCGGCCAGAAAGGTGCCCCCCATTACAATCAGCTCGATCTTATCGGTGGGATGTCCCATCGCGGAGAGCGTCCGCAGTCTCAACCTGACCTGCTCCGCCGCATCATAACCGCAGTTTATCGCCCGCAGTACCGCCGGCGACTCAGGGGTATAGCTCTGGGGGACCTCCGGATAGGTGGGACAGCAGACACACCGGCCGGGGCACTTAGTCGGCTGTGTCATCACCGCCAGCGGAGTAACCCCGGAGATTGTCCTGGTAGATTTTTTCATAGTATACTCATAACAAGTTTAGCAAATTCTAGCTTATGGCAACAAACAGAGACATTTTTGACCGGCTGGCACCGGGCTGGTATAACTTCAGGCACTGGTCAATCTTCCCCGGCGAACTGGAAGCGCTGGCGAAGAAGTGGCATCAGGGCAAGCTGCTTAATCTCGGCTGTGCCCACGGCCCTGACTTCCTCCCCTTCCGCAGCGGCTTTGAGCTCTACGGCGTGGACTTTTCCCCCGGGATGATAAAGGGGGCGCAAAAATACTGCCGGAAGTTTGACCTCACCGTGAACCTGTTGCTGGCCGACGTCGGCTGCCTCCCCTTCTGCGACCGGAGCTTCGACCGGGCCATCGCAATAGCCACCTACCACCATATCCGGGGGGAAGAAGAGCAGCAGAGGGCGTTCGACGAGCTGTGGCGGGTGCTCAGACCCGGCGCCGAAGCCTTTGTTACGGTATGGAACCGGTGGCAGCGCCGCTTCTGGTTCAAGCCGAAAGAGGTAGCCGTACCCTGGCGGACCGGGAATATGACACTGCAGCGCTACTACTACCTTTTCTCTTACCCGGAGCTGGAGAAACTGGCCCGCCGGGCCGGCTTCGAAGTGGTCGAGTCCTTTCCGGAAAGCTCATACCGGCACCGCTGTAAGTTCTTCTCCCGCAATATCTGCCTGCTGCTCAGGAAGGGCAACTAGACATATACCCGATAATCTGTTTTAATAAGACATTAAACATTGTTTTCAATCGAAGGAGTAGTATATGGATTTTTTCGGTGGTGAGGGCGGCAGCAGCCAGTGGACGTTGATAATACCGCTCATCGTTCTGATCGTATTCAGCATTTTTATGCGGCGGCGTAAATCAGAAAACAGTCCGCAGGACATAGTCATGAGTCTTGTCAGCGACCTGCACAGCAACCAGAGAATTATAGACCAGTTGAATACCCAGATGCGGCCCACCAAGCTCAAGATAGGCAGCTGGAAGAGAAACAGGGATAAGATCGGCTTTCTCGACGAGGCAACACGCAGCAACGTCACCAACTTCTTCAGCATGGCGGAAGATTTTAACCTGCAGATGGATGCCGCCAAAAGGTACAAGACGACCAGCTATCTCTCCGGGATAAACACGGAAAGGATGACGGATCCGCTGGCCAAGAGCAGGGAGGGTCTCCAGGAATGGTTGAAGGTGAACATGCAGCAGATGGGACCCGGTTCCGGACGTCAGGGATGTCTGCCCGGTATGGGCGGAGGGTAAAGAAAAAATTACGGACCGGGTATTCAAACCGGTCCGTATCATCTTGATTCCCTTATAAATGATAGTCCGTATTAGGTAATGCCGCCGTCGATGGCAATAACCTGCCCGCTGATAAAAGCAGCCCGCTCGCTGGCCAGGAAAGCTACCAGTTCGGCCACCTCTTCCGGCTGACCGTATCGTTTCAGCGGCGTCATCTTAAGAATAGCCTCTCTAGCTTCTTGCGGCACTCTGTCCGTCATCTCGGTAACAATAAAGCCCGGGGCAATGGCATTAGCAGTTATGTTAAGTGCACCCACCTCTTTAGCTACGGTCTTGGTAAAGGCGATAATACCCGCTTTCGAAGCCGCATAGTTCGCCTGCCCGACATTACCCATTATCCCGGCGATGGAAGCCATGCTGATAATACGCCCCCAGCGCTGCCGCATCATAGCGCGCAGGGCAAAACGGGTACAGGTATAGGCACCTCTGAGGTTGGTGTCGATAACAGCGTCCCACGCTTCATCGGACATCTTGAGCAGCAGGGTATCACGGTTGATGCCGGCATTGTTGACCAGAATATCGATCCTCTCCCAGCGGCCGGTTACCTCATCCAACATGGCCTTGACAGCTTCGCTATCTCTAACATCGGCTTCAACGGCAAAGGCATCTCCACCCCGGTCCTTTATCTCCTTAACCACTCCCTCGGCAGCCTCTCTGGCTACGTCGTTAACGACCACCCTGGCACCCCGGCTGGCAAGCTTGAGGGCAATGGCTCTACCTATGCCTCGGGAAGCCCCGGTTACCAGCGCTACCTTGCCTTCTAATTCCAGAGACGCATCGTTACACATTCTTAAGCCTCCTCAAACTTCTTAAAAACGAGACAGCAGTTCTGCCCGCCCAGTCCGAAGCTATTCTTCAGGCAGGCATTTACCTGCACCCGGCGGGCCACATTAGGTACGTAGTCCAAATCACACTCAGGGTCGGGAGTCTCGTAGTGTATGGTAGGTGGAATAATCCCGTGGCTGATGCTCATTACCACACCGATCGATTCAACCATACCACCAGCAGACAGCATATGACCGAACATGGACTTATTAGCACTGACCGGTATACGGTAGGCCCGTTCTCCGAATACCATCTTAATGGCTTTCGTCTCGCTAGCATCGTTCAAACGGGTGCTGGTGCCATGGGCATTGATACAGTCGATATCCTCCGGACCGAGCCCGGCATTCCGGATAGCGATTCTCATTGCCATTGCCTCGGTATCCGGCTGGGGAGCGGTGGTATCATAGGCATCAAAGGTCCAGCCGGCTCCGGCCAACTCGGCCAAAATCGGCGCACCCCTCTTCATAGCATGCGCATAGCTCTCCAGTATCATTACTCCGGATCCTTCTCCATAAACAAAGCCGCTACGGTTAAGATCAAAGGGACGGCAGGCCTTATCCGGGTCCGGTTCCCGGCTCAGGGCACCTATCACACTAAGCGCGGCTATGGTCATCTCGTCAAGAGAAGCATCGGAGGTGGCGACAATCATTACGTCGGCATAGCCCAGACGGATGAAATTCAAGGCACAACCTATCGCATCGGCACCACTGGCACAGAGGCTGTTGACGCTGGTGCTGGGACCCTGTGCCCCGAACAGCATCCCCAACTGCAGAGACACTATGCTGGGCGCTCCTTTGGTAAAGAACAACGGGTCGACCCGCCTCGGTCCCCGTTTGGCCAGGGTGTCGAAACCCTGGGCGACATACCGGTTTTCCTGCAGATTGGCACTGACAATACCCACCCGCTCCGGCTGCTCCTGCGCTATATCCAGTCCGGCCGAAGCCACCGCCTCTTTAGCCGCCGGAACAACGAGATGAATCGTCCTCGTCGTCCGCTCAACTGTTTTCGGCTCCATATATTTGCCCGGGTCAAGGTCTTTTACCTCGGCAGCCACCTTGACCGGGTAGTCAGTAGCATCGAACTTTCGGATCAGGCCAACCCCTGATTTCCCCGCCGTCAGGTTTCCCCAATACTCTTCGATATTCAGGCCGATGGGACAAACGGTGCCCACACCGGTAACTACTACTCGCTGCACTTTCAGTTCTCGCCTCCTTTACCCTTAAGATTAAGAGGGGTTAACGAAAAGCCTCCGTCAACGATAATCGTCTGACCCCTGATCATAAAAGACTCGCTGCCGCAGAGAAAAGCCACCACCCCGGCAACATCTTCAGGACTGACCATCCTGCCCGCCGGAGTTGTCTTCCAGAAAGCACCCTCGTCCTCTTCTCCCGCTCCCCCGGCGTAGGACAGCCCGACCTCAGTAGGCACAAATGAGGCTCCTACCGCATTAACACAGATATCCTTCGGAGCCAGTTCTACCGCCAGATAGCGCACCAGGGCCTCAAGGGTCGCCTTGGATACCCCTATGGCGGTGTAGCCGGGCCAGACCAGCTTCGAGCCCAGACTGGTGATGGCTACTATTTTACCACCCCTCCCCTCCATCAGCCCGGCCGCCCGCTGCGCACCGAGCAGAAACGCCCTGGCATTGATGTCCATCGTCCAGCCCCAGACCTTGGCATCAAGGTCAAGGGCAGAACGGGGCAGACCGGAGGCAGCATTGCTGACGAATATGTCCAGCCGGCCAAAGCTAGCGGCAACGGTATCGAACATCTCATCGAGCTTCTCCGGATCGCCGACATTGGCCCGGATGACACTGGCCTTTACGCCTAACTCTTCGATATCCCGGGCCGTTTGCTCGGCAGCCTCACGCCGGCGGAAGTAGTTGACAATAACATCGGCCCCCTCCCGGGCCAGCCTCAAGGCTATCGCCCTGCCAATGCCACGGGAGCTGCCGGTTACCAGGGCAACCTTACCTTTAAGCATCTATTTCTTCTCGGCTACACGCGCCTCAACGAAGGAAACAAAATCGCCGAAATTCTTGAACTTCTGTGCCTCTTCATCCGGAATCTCGATGCCGAACTCATCTTCCAGAGCGACCAGCACCTGCACCATATCCAGAGAATCGGCCTTCATATCCTGGAAGGTAGACTCGGGGGTGAGAATTTTCCGGTCACAGTGCACAATCTTGACAATAATATCCTTGATGGTTTCTTCTGCAGCAGACATAATAACTCCTTCTCCTTAATTAATATGTTAATTGGTATGTTCCAGCATCTTGCTTAACTCTGTTTTCAAGCAACTCACTACACCACGCTCTACCGCCAGCCTGGCCATTCCCAGCTTGGTGGTTACCTCGGCAGCCTGACTGTGACCATGGATCTTAACCACCACCCCATCGATACCCCAGATGAGACCGCCGCCGACGCTGTCGGATGAGACCAGCGATTTCAGCAGATTCTTCACCTTCCCTTTAACCAGAAGCCCGACAAAGGGATGGCTCTTCATCTTGCTTTTGAAATAACCTCCCATAGCACCAACGGAGCTTTCGCAGAGCTTCATAAGAGCATTACCGACAAAGGCATCACAGACAATTACATTGGCGCCTCCGGTCAGAACGGCATTACCCTCGACGTTGCCGATAAAATTCAATCCGCTCCCTTGCAAGAGAGGATAGGCCCCCCTGACCACAGTATTACCCTTGCCCTCCTCTCTGCCAACATTCAACAGCCCTACCGTAGGATTGGGAATATCCAGAAATATTCTAGCATAAACAGTACCTATGATGGCAAAGGTAAGCAGGTGCTGCGGTTTACAGTCTATATTGACACCGAGGTCGAACAGCGCCGTCTTCGGAGCAAGGCCGCTTAAGACTCCACCGATGACCGGGCGAGCTATCCCCTCCATCATACCGAGATACTGTATAGCACTGGCAATCAGTGAGCCGGTAGCGGTAGCACCGAGCAGACCGTCTGCCTCACCGTCTCTTACTAACCTGGCCGCCACCGCAATAGAGGAACGGGGATTACGGCGTACTGACAGGGCCGGATTCTCTTCCTCCTTGATGAAATTATCAGCATTAACACAGCTAATCGGTAGACCGGAAATGCTATACTTAGCCAGCTCCGCTTCCAGGATATTGAGAGGGCCAACCAGTACCGGCTCGACATCCCCCCTCTGGGCAGCAGCCACGGCCCCTTTCACTATCTCCTCAGGGGCATAATCACCACCCATTGCATCAACGGCTATCTTTACTCTACGTCCGGTATCAGTCATCAAGAGTTCCCTTCTCATCAACCCTGGCAATGCTACTGAAGCTTAACCACCGCCTCACCGGTAATTATCACCTCACCCTTCTGGTTGCAGCACTCCAGACTGCAATGAGCATGCGGGACTCCATCTCTATCCTCGATAGAATCAATCTTCCCGCTGGTGGTTATGGTATCCTCGGGCCGGGCGGCTGCTTTGAAGCGAACGGAAAGCCGCCCCCCCTCAAGCCAGCTCCGCCCGAACGCCCTGGTCATCATCTCCGAAGCGTAAGCCAGAATGAGCATACCGTGAGCGATGGTCCCGCCGAGCGGGGTCGTTGCAGCAAAGGCTTCATCAATATGAATGGGGTTAAAATCACCGCTGGCCTCAGCATAAAGATTAATCTCACGCTGAGTGACACGCTTGACCACCGAAGGAAGACTTGAACCTTGATGGAAGTCTGCCGGTCTTGGTCTCTCGAACAACGCAGGTACTCCTCCCCTATTTTCTTAGTTTGGTATGGCTATAGTAGCTTTACCGGTCAAAACCTCTTGCTCATCTTGATTCAGAGCGCTTATTTCAATCGACATTAGATTTAGCCTGCCACGCTCCAACCGATGGGCTATCTTTCCACCGCAGCTTATGGTAGACCCCACGGGTACTATACCGAGAAACTCAAGCTCCTGAGAGGCGTGTATCGAGCCCGGAGGTACTGCAAAAGACTGCGACAGCGCCGTTATAGCACAAGCCGCTATAGCCATGGGAGGGACTATCCCTGCCTTTAAGAAATGCTGCTGTTCGCCGACTGCTTCCAGGTATTTGGCAATAACTGATTCCGTCAGTTCATAGCTAACCGATGGGAACTGATAACCGATCGGTAAATCCTTCAAACTCACCGGTGAACTGCTATTTTCTTTGTTTCCCATCTCAAAACATCCTGTCAATTCGGAAAGAGGCCGGTGCAGAACAGGCACAATGCCAATTAGAAAATATCTCTGTAAATATAAACTACATCCATCCTGAATGTCAAGCATCTGTGCCCGGCTGAATACTCCGGCGCTGTTTTACCGGAAAAGTTGACATATAAAAATAATAGTAGTAGTATTAGAATTTGTACTATGCCTCTTAAATCTTACCTTTTATATCATTCCTCAATATGCCTTTGGCCTTATTGCGTCTTGTTTTAGTACGATAGTAATACAGAAAATCTATCGTGTCTGTTTAAGGAGTAGGACTGAATATGGTTGTTACGTCAACACACACCGGGAAGAAAAGCTCTCCTATACCCAGAAAATCCTATGCCAGATTACCACAGATACTGGAAGTCCCCAATCTAATCGATGTCCAATTAAGGTCGTTCCGCTGGCTGCAGGAAGAGGGACTGAAGCAGTTGCTGGAGGAGATATCCCCCATCGAGGACTTTACCGGCAACAGACTGAGGCTGGACTTTGTCAGCTACGAATTCCGCCCTCCCCGACACTCCGAACAGGAGTGCCGCAACCGCGACCTAACCTACTCAACCCCCATTTACGTCAAGGCAAAGCTGCTTATTAAAAGCACCGGTGAAATCAAGGAAGAATCGCTATTCTTCGGCAGCATTCCCTTGATGACAGAAAAAGGCACCTTCATTACCAGCGGGGCGGAACGGGTGGTGGTAAGCCAGTTGCTCCGCTCGCCCGGCGTCTCCTTTACGCTCCAGGAAGATGCCTCAAGCGGCCGCAGCCTGTGCCACGCCAAGCTGATTCCCACCCACGGCGCATGGCTGGAGCTTGATACCAGTAATCGGGATGTTATTTCCGTCAAGATAGACGGTAAACGCAAAATTCCGATCACGACACTGCTACGTGCTATCGGCTACAGCAGCGATGAAGAACTTTTCGAGCTTTTCATCAAAGAGGATAACTCAACGCAACACCAGTACATCCGGTCAACCATCGAACGGGACCGTTTAATCAACAATACCACCGACGCTCTGCTTGACATATATAAAAGACTGAGACCCGGCGATCCTCTTACCACCGAGAATGCGCAGAGACTGATAAAAAACCTCTTCTTTGACTCTCAGCGCTACGACCTGGGGGAAGTCGGACGCTATAAGCTCAATAAAAGACTGGAACTTGACGAGACTAAAGACCTGCGAGTCCTGGACAAAGAAGACATCGTCAACATCGTAAGACGCATGATTATGATCAACAACGGTGATGACGTTGCCAGCGATATTGACCATCTGGGCAACCGGAGGATATGCACCGTCGGCGAGCTTATTCGAAACCAGCTCCGCATCGGTATGCTGCGCCTGGAGCGGATAGTTAAGGAACGGATGAGTATTCTAACCTCAGAAGCAGTAACTCCCAGTACCTTGGTCAACGCCCGTCCCATCGCAGCAACCATCAGGGAGTTCTTCGGCAGTTCGCAACTATCCCAATTCATGGATCAGACCAATCCGCTCGCTGAAATAACTCACAAGCGCCGCCTGTCAGCCATGGGGCCGGGAGGTCTATCCCGGGAGCGGGCCGGCTTTGAGGTTCGTGACGTCCACTTTTCACACTATGGCAGAATCTGCCCTATTGAAACCCCTGAGGGACCGAATATCGGCCTTATTGGCTCTTTGTCTATCTACAGCCGTATTAACCAGCATGGCTTCATCGAAACTCCGTACCGGCGTGTCATCAACGAGATGAGCAATAAGGATAAAGGCCTCAAGGGTAAGACGGCACGTGAAGCCGTGGTTGACGACCAGGACAACGCAATAATCGAGGCCGGCAGCGTAATCACCGATGCCGCCGCCCGTCAGTTGTCCAAGCTGTCGACCAGAAAGATAAAGGTAGTGCCGTTTGTATCTAACGAGATTGTTTATCTCACTGCGGATGAGGAGGACAAATATGCCATTGCGCAGGCAAACGCCAGACTTGACTCGCGTAACCAGTTCGTAGACAACCAGGTTGAGGCAAGGCTGGCTGAGCGCTACATAGTAACCGCACCAGAAGAGATCGGGTTTGCGGATGTATCATCGAAGCAGGTATTCAGCGTCGCCACAGCACTGATCCCATTCCTTGAGCATAACGATGCTAACCGTGCCCTGATGGGCTCCAACATGCAGCGGCAGGCAGTACCCCTGCTCCGTCCCGAGGCCCCCCTGGTAGCTACCGGAATGGAAGTCGAAGCCGCCAGATACAGCGGGGAGGTCTTTCTGACCCAGAATCCCGGCGAGGTAACCTCGGCTACCGGATCACAGATAGTCGTTACTAAAGATGACGGGGAGCAGGATGTATACCCTCTTATGAAATTTGTACGTACCAACCAGGGCACCTGCATTAACCAGCACCCGGTGGTCGATAGAGGCGACCGGGTAGAAACAGGACAGGTTATTACCGATAGCTCAGGCACCGACAGCGGCGAGCTGGCTCTCGGTCAGAATATCCTGTGCGCCTTCATGAGCTGGGAGGGCTATAACTATGAGGATGCCATTATTATCAGCAGTCGACTGGTTGAGGCGGATAAGTTTACCTCTATCCACATCTCCAAGCACGAGATTGAAGCCAGGACCACTAAATTGGGGCCCGAAGAAATCACCCGGGATATTCCAAATGTCGGTGAAGAGAGCCTCCGCAATCTCGATGAAACAGGCATTATTCGAATCGGCGCCGACGTCGGTCCCGGCGATATAATGGTCGGTAAAATCACGCCAAAGGGTGAAACCGAGCTGTCTGCCGAAGAGAAGCTGCTGCGGGCCATTTTTGGCGAGAAGGCTCGGGAGGTAAAAGACACCTCGCTAAGGATGCCTCACGGTGGGTGGGGTAAGATAATCAAAGTAAAGAAATTCGATAGTAGTAAAGGGGATGACCTGCCCGCCGGGGTCAACCAGTGGGTACAGATATGGGTTGCGCAAAAACGGAAGGTATCGGTAGGAGACAAGCTGGCCGGAAGGCACGGCAACAAGGGAGTCGTCTCCATCATAGCACCCGCTGAGGATATGCCTTTCCTACCCGACGGGACACCGGTAGATATGATTCTCAACCCGATTGGCGTGCCGTCACGAATGAATTTAGGACAGATCCTGGAAACTCACCTCGGTTGGGCCGCCCAAACACTGGGCATCAAGGTGCTTACTCCGGTCTTCGACGGCGCCGACGATTCTGATATCGAGGATGAACTATCCAGAGCCTGGCTGGCCCGAAAGGCCAGAGCGGTAGATAATACCACCGGTAGCAAAAACCCGACTATACAAGAAAAAGCTAAGGAATGGGTTAGCAGTCAGGGCTATGATGGAGAGAAAGCATTCAGCGATGATTATCCCGGTGAGGCAAAGGAGATCTGCCTACGCCTATGGCTCGAAGACCTGAAGATACCCAGTCGCGACCTTAACCGGGAAGAGCTCGCACAGACTGTGGAAAGAGTGAGCGTCGAGCGGAACCTCGCTGCCCCTGTTCAAGGGAAGGTTGAGCTTCGTGACGGGCATACCGGAGAACCTTTCGACCAACCGATCACCGTAGGCAACATCTATATGATAAAGCTGAACCACCTGGTCGAAGATAAGGTCCACGCCCGTTCTACCGGCCCCTACTCCTTGATCAGCCAGCAACCCCTGGGTGGTAAGGCACAATTCGGGGGACAGCGATTCGGCGAAATGGAGGTCTGGGCGCTGGAAGCCTACGGAGCCGCGCATAACCTTCAGGAAATTCTAACCAATAAGTCAGACGATGTCAGCGGTAGAGCCAAGACCTACGAGGCTATTGTCAAGAACGAAGACTTTATCCAATCGGGGGTACCGGAATCCTTTAAGGTCCTGATTATGGAACTGCGTAGCCTCGGGCTTGCTGTCGAGGTAATCAGTGAAGAAGAGGAAAAGGCAAACATCCCCGAGGAAACCGGGGTAGCCTCATCACCGATCGCCGAGCTCAAAGCTGAAGCGCCCGTTGAAGCAGAAAAAGAAGCAGCCTTGCCCGAGGAAAATGTAGAATCTCCCAACGGAGAAGCAGTTATATCCGATGAGACTACGGATCTCACCGAAAAAGAGGTGAAAGAAGATAATGCTTGAAGTTAATGATTTTGATGCCGTCCGTATTTCTCTCGCTTCACCAGAGCAGATCAGGAGCTGGTCATATGGTGAAGTGACCAAGCCGGAAACTATCAACTACCGCACTCTCAAGCCGGAAAGAGATGGACTTTTCTGCGAAAAGATATTCGGCCCGACTAAGGACTTCGAGTGCTTCTGCGGTAAATACAAGAAGATACGCTACAAAGGAGTAATTTGCGACAAGTGCGGCGTTGAGGTAGCACGGTCTAAAGTACGCCGGGAACGGATGGGGCATATCGAGCTGGCCAGTCCGGCCAGCCATATCTGGTTTGCCAAGGGAATCCCCAGTCGGATGGGACTGTTGCTCGGGCTGTCGCCACGAAGTCTGGAGCGTGTCCTGTATTTTTCACACTATATAATAACATCGATAGACGAAGAAGCACGCCAGAGAGCGATTGAAGAGCTTAAAGAGAAAAACTCCCAGGAAATGGCGGAGCGTAAAAATGCCTTAGAGGCCAAAATCACCGAGACGGAGCAGTCAGGAGCAACGGTGGAGGAGATAAATCAGCTCCGGCGCGACTGGACCGACGAAAAGGTCCAGCTTGAAGAGCATTCCGCCAGCGATATTGAGCAACTGGAAGACCTGCGTAAGCACACACTGCTCAATGAGAACCGCTACCAGGAACTGAAACAGAAGTTCGGCGACATTTTTGAGGCCGGGATGGGAGCCGAGGCTATTCTCCAGATTCTCAAAGAAATTGACCTTGAGGAAACACACAATGCTCTAATTCAGGAGACCCGCCTATCTTCAGGACAACGCCGCAGGAAGGCAAGCAAGCAGCTACAGGTAGTGGAAACCTTCCGCCGTAGCGGCAATAAACCCGAATGGATGATTCTCACGGTGCTGCCGGTACTGCCACCAGACCTCAGACCTATGGTCCAGCTCGACGGAGACAGGTTCGCTACCAGTGGCCTTAATGACCTGTACCGCCGGGTGATTAACCGCAATAACCGTCTGCGTCATCTGCTAGAGATAGGTGCCCCCGATATTATCATCCGCAACGAAAAACGAATGCTTCAGGAAGCGGTCGACTCTCTTATCGACAACGAGAAGGGAGGAGGACGAGCCGTCTCCTTCAGCGGTAACCATAAACTAAAGTCACTATCGGACATGCTCAGAGGCAAGCAGGGACGATTTCGCCAAAATCTTCTGGGCAAACGGGTGGACTATAGCGGACGTTCGGTTATCGTTGTCGGCCCGGAGCTTAAGCTCCACCAATGCGGTCTGCCCAGAAGGATGGCCCTGGAGCTATTCAAACCGTTTATTGTGCATCGATTGATGGAACGTGGACTTGCCTTCAGTGACAAGAGCGCCCGCCGGCTGGTGGCAAGGGCCAATCCCGAGGTATACGATATCCTGGAAGAGGTTATTAAGGAACGTCCGGTGTTACTAAACCGGGCCCCTACCCTCCACCGGCTCGGCATTCAGGCTTTTGAACCGGTACTTATCGACGGCAGCGCCATACAACTCCATCCCATGGTATGCTCAACCTTCAACGCCGACTTTGACGGCGATCAGATGGCAGTCCATCTACCTCTATCCAAAGCTGCAGTTAAAGAAGCCAGAGAGCTAATGCTCAGCATCCACAATATGCTGCTGCCAAGCTGCGGAGAGCCAGTCGTAATCCCGACTCTGGATATGGTCCTCGGCTGCTACTACCTGACCACCATCAGATCAGGCGCCAAGGGAGAAGGCAAGACCTTCGGCAGTTTGGAAGAGACCAGACTTGCCTATGATATCGGTGTTATTGACCTCAGGGCTGAGGTCGAAGTCAGGATTCCCGGGCAAGACCAGAGGATTAAGACCAGCGCCGGCCGTATCATATTCAACGAGGTGCTGCCTCAGCAACTACGTGATTACAACAAGGTAATCGATAAATCGACCTCGAAGCAAATAGTAGACAGTTGCTATAAGCTGCTGAGCAGCCAGGAAATGGCAATAGTACTGGACAATCTGAAGCAATTGGGCTTCCGGTACGCTACCAAGTCAGGAACAACTATCGGCATGAGCGACGTCAAAATTCCAGAGGCCAAAGCAAGATTGATAAAAGACGCCGAGGAAAAAACGGCCGCTATCAAAGAGCAATATAACCGCGGAGTAATCACCGAAGACGAAAGCTATAATGGTGTTATCGGTGTGTGGATGGAAACCACCGACCTGATTACAGAGGCTATCTCCAATTCTCTCGACCGCTACGGTAGCATCTATATGATGTCAACATCAGGGGCCAAGGGTAATATTTCTCAGATCAGGCAGATGGCAGGCATGCGGGGCTTGATGACCAATCCATCGGGTAAGATAATCGACTTTCCCATTAAGGCCAGCCTGCGTGAAGGGCTTAACGTTCTGGAGTACTTTATCTCTACTCATGGCGCCCGTAAAGGACTGGCGGACACCGCACTAAGAACATCTGAGAGCGGTTACCTGACCAGACGTCTCGTTGATGTCGCTCAGGATACCATCATCCGACAGGAAGACTGCGGCACCCTGGATGGAATATGGATATCCGAACCCCAAAAAGGTGAAATTCTACCGCCACTCGCTAAACGAATAACCGGCCGTCTGGCTGCCAGTAAAGTGGTTGACCCGCAGACAAATGAAACCATCGTTGACCGTAATGAAGAAATAGATGACGATAAGGCGAAGAAGATTATTGATGCCGGGCTGACCAAGGTTCACGTCAGGTCTCCGCTCTCCTGTCAGTCAAGGCAAGGCACCTGCCAGCGATGCTATGGCTGGGACCTTTCCTGCGGCAAGCTGATCAAGCTAAACACGGCAGTAGGTATAATTGCCGCCCAGAGCATCGGCGAACCGGGTACCCAGTTAACTCTACGCACCTTTCACACCGGCGGCGTCGTCGGCCTGGATATCACCACCGGTCTACCCAGGATCGAAGAACTATTCGAAGGCAGAACGCCCAAGGCCCAGGCCATCATCTCAGAAATAGACGGCACAGCTGAAATAGTGGATGATGAAGAGGGGAGAAGAATCAAGATCGTCAGCTCCGAGGTATTCTATGATGAATACACACCCCCAGCCGGTTGGCTGGTCCTGACGCAGGATAAAGCTTGGGTGGACATCGGTACGCCACTGGCTTGCCCACCTCAGTCTGATGAAAACTCACCGCAGGAGCGATCACTCGCCTCTGAGAATCAACCAATACTGGCCCGTGTCAGCGGTGAGGTCACCATTCAAGGGGAAAAGATACTGATAAGGTATGAGGATAATGAGGTACGGGAATACTCCATTCCCCCAGCCACCCATATCCGTGTCCAAAACGGTGACAGAGTACAGGCCGGAGACCGCTTGACCGACGGCTCTATTGACCCGCAGGACATTCTTCATATTTCCGGGAAAGAGGCCGTCCAGCGTTACCTGGTGGACGAGGTACAAAAGGTATACCGATCACAAGGGGTAAACATAAACGACAAGCACATCGAGGTTATCGTCCGCCAGATGCTGACCAAGGTTTATATTGATTCATCAGGAGACACCGGATTGGTAATAGGAGAGCTGTTAGACAAGTTCGATTACGAGGATATTAACGCTAAGGTTCTTGCCGAGGGCGGGGAGCCAGCCACTGCTCACATTGTCTTAATGGGAATAACCCGCGCTTCACTGAATACTGACAGCTGGTTAGCCGCGGCCTCCTTCCAGGAGACTACCAAGGTGCTTACCGAAGCAGCCGTGGCCGGCAAGGTGGATAAACTTAACGGGCTCAAGGAGAATGTCATCATCGGGAAGTTAATACCGGCCTGCCACTCAATTACTGAGGGTAATCCAGAACTAACAGCCGGTAGAGAGAACGAAGGTGAAGAGTTAAGGGAGCTGGCTATCTGAAGCCCGCGATACAAGCTAATCTCTGCTACAAGATGAAACCGCCCCGATATGATCGGGGCGGTTTTTTATCCACAGACACCGGCCAGCAAATGCACCGCTCGTGAAAAGTTGTGGTATAATGACCTAAACGAGGATCAAGGGAGGAGAATACTATCAGTCGGGTTATATCAGGCAAACTCAGTGCTGACGACACATCACTTGACAACAGCTTGAGACCACGGCAGCTAACTGGCTTCATCGGTCAAACTAAGGTCAAGGAAAACCTGAAGATAGCTATCACCGCCGCTAAGAGCAGGGGTGAAGCGCTTGATCACATATTGCTCTACGGCCCCCCGGGGCTAGGTAAGACTACCATGGCCCACATTATAGCCAGTGAGGTGGGGGTCAACATAAAGATTACCTCCGGCCCGGCAGTAGAACGCACCGGGGACCTGGCAGCAATTCTGACCAACCTGCGCAGCCAGGATATACTCTTTATCGACGAGATTCACCGTCTCAACCGAACGGTTGAGGAAATGCTGTACCCGGCTATGGAGGACTTCGCCCTGGATATCATCATCGGTAAGGGCCCCGGCGCTAAAAACCTGAGGATAAATCTACCTGACTTCACCCTGATCGGTGCTACGACCCGTTTTGCCCTGCTAAGTCCACCACTGAGAGACCGATTTGGAGCTGTCTATCGACTCGATTTTTATGACCGAACCTCTATTGAAGAAATTTTGAAACGCTCAGCACGGATTCTTCAAATAGAGGTTGAGGACAAAGGAATATCAGAGATAGCCCGGAGGGCCAGGGGCACTCCCCGCGTCGCTAACCGGTTGCTCAAGCGAGTAAGAGACTACGCTCAGGTAATGGCCGATGGTCTGATTACCCAGCCGGTGGCAGTCGAGGCACTGGGTAAGCTGGAGATAGATCCCATCGGCCTCGATGAAATCGACCATAAGGTCCTCAGCACTATCATCGACAAATTCAACGGCGGTCCGGTGGGACTGGACACTATTGCCGCCTCAGTCAGCGAGGAAGCCGACACCATTATGGATGTCTACGAGCCTTATCTGATGCAACTGGGCTTTCTGGACCGGACTCCCCGGGGCCGGCTGGCAACCAGACTAGCCTACGAACACCTCAAACGGCCCTATAACAAGGGAAAACCACCTCAACCAACCCTGCTCTAAACCAGGACCAAAAGTGAGGGGAACCCACCAAGCAGGATTCCCCAGAATCTTCACTGTTTCCCGAGTCAACCATGCGTTCAGTCGAGAATAGCGTAGCAAACCTGAACGGTAAGGCTAACCTCCATCTCACCAGGGCTAATTGATGTTTCCGGTACTGCTTTAGCCATATCATAGCTTATCATCCCTTCATTCCGGTAGATGGAAGACGACTGAACACTCTCAGAAACATAGGTAGGCTTACCCAGGCTGACACCTGCCAGAGCGGCCAGTTGCTCCGCCTTGGCCCTGGCATCAGCGACCGCCTCCTGCCGTGCCTCTTCATAGTAGCCTTGAGGGTCGTCAATAGTGAACTCAATACCATCGATACGGGTTAAATCACCCCCGGCTACAACGACCGCATCAATGATAGCGCCCGCCTTATCGATATCCCTGATCTTAGCGCTGACGATATTAGTTACCCGGTAGCCGACGACAATACTCTCGCCCTTCACATCATCCCATCGGGTAACCTGACTGACATTAAAGTACTGAGTCTGAATATCCTTCTCTGCCACACCGCTATCGGTCATGGCTTTCATCACCCCATCCATCGCCTCTATTGCTTCTACCTGAGCCTCAGCCACAGTTGCTTCCTGGACCTCAATACCCACCCTCAGAATAGCGACATCGGGAGCCGCCATTGTCTTACCCTGTCCGGTAACCCAGATTCCTGCCTGCTGACTATCCAGGCTAACCTCGAGAGTCGACGGGGAGTTACCCGAACCGACGCCATTGATACCCGGTAAACCAGCACCGCAACCGCTCAGGGCAACCACCGGTACTATCGGTACCAGTGCTATTGCCAGAAGCCACTTTCTGCTCATCTCCTGCCTCCTTCTTTAAGAGAACTCGCTTTCACTCACTTCTTAGAATTAAGACGGTAAAACTATCATTTGGTTAAGCCTGCCCGAGGATAAGGAAAAGGCCACGGACTAATCTAATACGGTGAGAACTCTTCCGTAGCCAGCGGCCGAGACCGCGATTGCCCGATGCAGGGCAGGCTTGACCGACTCCGGTGCAACCATCAACTTACGGAGTAGAGCAGACTGGTTACTGGCAGCATTGCTAACCACAGTCGTCTTCAGCTTCTCAAGATCACCATCACCAGCCCACGCCCTCTGTTCAGTAGCATCATTCTCATACACCGGTGCTTCTTGATCCGGCGTTATTTCCGGCACCGCCATCAGTGCTGCGGGAACAGCATCTTCTTCTACTGCTACCGGCTCCGCTGAGAAAGCGGAGGCTATCTCCAACAAAGTTCCCAGGCATTCATCCAGACGCTCGGCAATCACTTCAACCTGCTCAGCATCACCCTTATCAGCCAGATATACTATCTCGTCCACCCTCCTGCTGGCCTGCATAACACATACCTCTGCCTTATCGGTATCAGATGGAGTTAGCGCCATCTGCACTTCCTCACTGGCCAGCTTCACCGGATATAGGGGAGTGTCCGGCATACTGCCGCTGGCCATTACCACAGTGCCACCACCGGACACCAGAATAACGCTGATTGCCACTACCGCCGTTACCAACCGCGTCCTCAAATTAAACAGGGACAACTTCTTCTTCGCGGTCATTTCCTGAAGCACCGATTGGAATTCATACCTGGCCCTGGCCCTGAACTCGGGGCGGGGCAGAATCGCCAGCGTCTCACTGGCTACCCGAGCCGCCTGCAGCAGCGGTTCGAGCTGCTCTGCCTGCTCCGGATAACTCTCAAGACAATGCATCAGGGTCTCGCCCCTAGCCAGCCGCTCCAGGCAATCGTCCAGGATGTTTTCGAACTCTCTATTATTCTTCATCTATTCCATTCCAGTTAGTTCTTTACGCAGAGCTACTACAGCGCTATGCTGCAATGCCTTTACGGCTCCTTCGCTCCTGCCCATAACCTTGGCTACCTGTGCAATCGGCAAATCACCGGCAAAACGGAGAGAAATCACCTCCTGCTGCGCCCGGGTCAACTTTTTTGTCGCCAGAGCCAGTTGCTCGATATCCAGCTTACGCTCAAACGCCAGTTGAGGGTCATCATCACTGGCCAGCAGGGTATCATCAAGGGCAACGGTCTCCCTCTTCGTCTTCTTCCTCAGGTAGTCCACAACCTGATTGTGGGCAATACGAAACAGCCAGGATGAGAAAGGAAACCCCTTCCACCTAAAGGAAGAGATGGACTTAATCGCTTTGAGGAAGACCTGCTGGGTAATATCCTCGGCTTCCATTCTATCCCCTACCTTGAGCGATACATAGCGATATATCTTATCAAAGTACTTCTCGTACAACTGTGTAAAAGCCTCCTGGTCGTGCTGCTTCGCTCGTTGTACGAGGCTCTCCTCATCATGCACCTGATAACTCCTCGCTCGTCATTGGTATTTATTTACGAGTATTATCCTGTGCATAGATTATAACGAATGAGATACCCAAAAAGATAGTCTTTACAGCGCCCCGGTTATATCAGACAGTATGGAATGTGCTACAATAATGCCCGAAAAGTCAGGCAGGTCTTAAAGAGGAAGGTGAATTGTCTTACTACATACGCCGGATGTGCCGCGAGGATGTTGACCAGGTCACTGAGATTGACCGCGAAGCCTTCCCTACCATGTGGCCGCCGGCCAACTACGAGCGTGAGCTTAAGGTAAGTCTGGCCCATTATATTACTGCCTGTGTAGACGGGACGGCGACTGAAAGAACTGGAGAACAAAAAGTTGTCGGTTTCGCCGGCCTCTGGATGATGGCTGATGAAGCTCATATAACCAACATCGCGGTAAGACACAGCTATCAGCGGCAGGGTATAGGCGAACACCTGCTGATAGCCATGATAAACCTGGCTATTGAACAGAATGCCCATATCCTCACCCTGGAAGTGAGGGCTTCCAACACCGCAGCTCAGAAGCTATACCATAAGTACGGTTTCACCCAGATAGCTATCCGCCGCAGCTATTATACCGATAACAGAGAGGATGCCCTGGTAATGACCATCGGGAATATCGACGGCGCAATGTTCCAGAGACGACTGCGCCGGCTAAAGAAAGCCCTCTTCCGAAAGTGGGGGTAGCCCTCTATCACATCGTTTGACGGTCTACTGATAAAAACCGGCCACGGGTCACTCTTCATCGGTAAGCTTTTTAGGAAAAAGCCGGGGATAAGTGGATATGACCTGTCTCAAGGCTTTCAGCTGCTGTCTGATATCCTCAGCCAGCTTATCTCCGGTAATGAGATGCCTAAGTCTGGACTGGTCGAAGCTCAATACCTCCCCCCACAGTCCCTCGGGTTCAAGCAACGCCCTGACCATATCCTCACTAAAACCGGTCTTCTCAACCAGCTTATAGGTGACAGCATGCTCCCGACCAAAGACCCGACTTAAACCTTCATTCTGACAGAAGTCAACAATCATCTGTCTTACCTCTTCAAGCTGGCACTCCAGTTCTTTTATCTCGGCCTGCAGGGAAACATACCTCTCAACAAGATCAGCTTCAGGTATACGGGACAGAGCCGCCTGCCGGTCTGAATCAATACTGTTTCCCATATACTGATGGCGATAGTACGGACAGTGCTCCGGAAAATCACAGGGGCAATACTGGTTTTCGACAGCAGGAAACCGGTTACCGGCAATGTTCTCCGCCACCTCCACTACCAGCCGCCTGGCTTCCTCAAGCTGCGATCCCTGCCTCGGCTGACAACTACAGGGAGTATTCGACCTTAAGTGATACAGCGTTAACTTCTCCACCGGAAGATACCAGAGTTGCTCAGCCGCCAGTTGATACAACGTGAGCTGTAGGTTGCTCCTCAGGTATTCGCTGGGAAACAACTCCTGGTTTGATTTGTAATCAACTATGGACAAGCCACCGCTATCCAGTTTGTCCACCCGGTCAATAAAGCCTCTCAGCTTGATACCATCGATATCGATATAAAACATTTTCTCGATAGCCAGCGGCATTCTAAAATCAGCGCTGTGAATCCTCCAGAAACCGATCAGTATCTCTCTGCCATAGGCCTGATAATTCTCTTCTTCCTCAGCGGATTGATACCCTTCAGAAAGCCAGCTTTGCTGATAATAGTCGAGCAGCTCATTCAGCGACGGCGGTGGCGGCACTTTGACCCTGAAGAAATACTCAGCGCACAGATGAAGGACTGAACCAAAGCTAAAATACCCCTTCTCCTTCGGCTTCAATCCATCGATATACTGCAGTCGGTAAAGCAGAGGGCAGCTCTGGTAGGTAGCAATCTGAGTATAGCTTAACGGCCTCATATCTTCCCCTCCTACATTCTAACAGTGCCGGAGAGAATATTTCCAGCGTGGCATCACTGACCTGTCGGGCAACTCCCGTTTTGATAGAAGGTATATCCATTATGCTATTATATAAAAATGGAAAATATATCAGTAATAGCCGCTTTTGTCGCCGGGCTAACCTCTTTCCTGCTGCCCTGTGTACTACCCCTGGCCCCGATATATATGGCTATCCTGGCCGGTCCGGAAATTCTTGAGCCCGGAGCCGGTAAAAAGAACGTCCGGATATTTCTTCACTCCCTTACTTTCGTCGCCGGTTTTAGCGTAGTATTCATCGGACTGGGTGCCGGGGCCGGCCTGGCCGGCCTTGCCATTAGCATCAACTTCTTCCTAATCAAACAGGTTGCCGGTATACTACTGATAGTCTTCGGGACACTCTTTCTGCTATCCCAGAAGGTGCCGCAGCTAAATTTCCAGAAGCGGCTTACCCCGTCTCAAAGCACTAAGACCGGTTACATACGCTCCTTTGCCACCGGCGCCATATTCTCAATGGCTTCGATGACCTGTGCCACCTACATACTGGGAGGCATCTTAATGCTAGCCGCAGCTTCGGCTACCGCCTGGCGCGGTGCCTATCTGCTGGCGATATACTCCCTCGGCCTGGGCATACCATTTCTGATAATCGGAGCCGCCTTCGAACGGATAACACCGCTACTGAAGCGCATACAACGTCACTCCAGAGCAGTATATATTACCAGCGGCGCCGTACTGATAGTCCTGGGAATATTGGTCACAACGGGCAGGCTTACTTTGTTAACCGGAGCAATTTAGTAGTAGAATTAAATGATAAATAGGAGACTAAGATTGAGCAAACTACCAAGAATAATGCTGACAGTAATACTGGCCTCTCTCAGTCTGGGGCTAGTGATATGCGGATGTTCCGGCGGTTCCCCAACCGATGCGACGGTAGTGGGCACGAAAGCACCCGAATTTGAACTGCCCAATGCGGATGGTGAGTTCGTATCTCTAAGCGCCTTCAACGGCAGCCCGATACTGATCAACTTCTGGTATACCGGCTGTCCTCCCTGCCGTAACGAGATGCCCTACTTGCATCAGGTTTATAGTGAAATGCAGGAGAGGGGGCTGGTAATACTTGCGATTAACGTCGGCGATAGCTCCGGTGCGGTAAGACAGTTCCTCGAGAACAACGGAATCGCCCCTTTTCTTAATACCGTACTGTTTGACAGCAAAGGTGATACCGTTAAGCAATACAGCGTTCAATGGTACCCGACCAGCTTCTTTATTGACCGTGATGGGATAATTCGAGAAAAAGTAATCGGTGGCTTCCAGAGTAAAGAAGCTATCGAGAAGAGGCTGGACAGTATTATTTCATAGTCGGTGATGATTGCCGCAGGTCGTTTAGTTATCAGTCAAAAAGAGGTTAGCTATGAGTGATGTTTTAGATGAAGCCCACGGGATAATCCAGTGTAAGGAATGTCCTTGGTACAAGTCATGCATTATGCCGATGAGGTTTACTGCCGAGGATATCCGCCGGCAGCTTCAGCAGTCAGTATCCGGAATGGAATCCTCGCAACCCCCCGATATAAACATGCAGAACCTTATGTCAAGTATGGCGATTGCCGCCCAGAACTCACTGCTGGAAGGTTGCCCGATATTTATCGAGCGTCTGCGTAATAACCCTAACCTCGCCCAGCGTATCAAGGAGATTATGCAGAACTGGGGGAAAGAAGAGGGAAATAAGGGCTCAGACTAACCCGCCACAACAAATCCTTAACACCAGTACCGGCGCCGCCATAATCGCCGATGGTAGGCTTTCACAACTAGACAGACTCTGATGACATATATTATAATGAGTGTCGGTGAGCTTACTTCACCAAAATGACTTCAGTAAACTACCCCTCTCCGGTCAACCTGCTTTACGTTAACTAAGGTAAACAACGAATACCGCAGAGGTGTGATTCGAATAGGACTGAGAGCATATCTGACAATCAATACCTAGCCTTGATTACTACCAAATTACCAGCTATTCCTGATGAGACAAACGCACTTTAAACAAACTTGAGCAGTGGGAAAAGGAGACGACCATGGCCGATGGAAGCATGACCGAAGAAAAAATAGACTTTAGCGTAATCGATGCCATCGCCCGTAAACACAGCGTGGAACGGGGTGCCGTAATACCGATTCTACAAGAGGTTCAGGATACGCTCGGCTATGTACCCAAGGCAGTGATACAGCGGATAGCCGACGACATCGATGTTCCCGCCAGTGAGATATACGGCATCGTCACATTCTATGCTCAATTCCGCCTCGAACCGCTCGGCAAATACTTGATTAAGGTCTGCCACGGTACCGCCTGTCACCTATGCGGTGCCGAGATGGTAGCTGATACTATCGCCCAGGTTACCGGTGCCAAGGAAGGAGCAACCAGCGAGGACAAGCTGTTTACCGTCGAACGTGTCGCCTGTCTCGGCTGCTGCAGTCTGGCCCCCTGTATTATGATTAACGGCGATACTCACGGACGGCTTACTCCGGAATCTATCGACAAGACGATGCAAGAAATCCGGAAAAAAGAAGCGGCCTCTGCAGGTTAAGTCATCTTCAAATATACATCCCGGACATGATAGGAGGAACTGATGTCCTTAGCAAAAGAAGAAAAGTGGACAATAAAGATAGGGCTCGCCTCCTGCGGCATAGCCGCCGGGGCAAGAAAGGTATACGACGCTTTCAAAACTCAGCTTAAAGACAAGGGGCTCAATGTAGAAATTAAGCAGACCGGGTGCATGGGTATGTGCTATAATGAGGCCCTGATTGAGGTCATCTCACCTCAAAACGAAAGCACTTTCTACAGTAAGGTTACCCCGGATAAAGTCGAACGTATCATCAATGAGCATATCGCCCGGAGTACCCCGGTAACCGAATGGATTATCCCGCAGAAAGAGCTAAAAAGTCTAATGGCGAAGCAGAAAAGGGTTGTGCTGCGTAACTGCGGTATAATCGATCCTGAGTCGCTTGAAGATTATTTGGCTGCTGACGGATACAAAGCACTGGAGAAGGTGCTAAACAGCATGTCGCCCCAGGAGGTAATCGATGAGATTACTACCTCCGGTCTCAGGGGTAGAGGTGGCGCCGGCTTTCCTACCGGCATCAAGTGGGGCTTCGCCCGCAAAGCAGAAGGAGAACCAAAATACATCGTCTGCAATGCCGATGAAGGCGACCCGGGCGCATTCATGGACAGGAGCGTCCTGGAAAGCGACCCGCATACCGTCATCGAAGGCATGCTAATCGCCGGCTATGCTGTCGGCGCGTCAGAAGGCTATTTCTACATAAGAGCAGAGTACCCACTGGCAATCAAACGCCTGGAAATAGCGCTGGCTAAAGCCATGGAGAAGGGGTTTATCGGAGAGAATATCAAGGGCTCCGGTTTCAGCTTTAGTATCAAGATCAGACAGGGAGCCGGCGCCTTCGTCTGTGGTGAAGAAACCGCACTCCTAATGTCCATAGAGGGAAAACGGGGTATGCCCAGGGTCCGTCCACCCTTCCCGGCCAACTCGGGTCTATGGGAGAAGCCAACCACCATCAATAATGTCGAGACTCTGGCCAATGTTGCCTGGATTATCCTAAACGGCGCCAGCGCCTTCAACAGCTACGGCACCGAAAAAAGTAAGGGGACCAAGGTCTTTGCCCTCGCCGGCAAGGTAGCCCACGGCGGTCTGATCGAGGTACCCATGGGAATAACACTCAAGGAAGTCGTCTTTGATGTCGGCGGCGGGACCTCAAGCGGCCTGGAATTTAAGGCAATCCAGATCGGGGGGCCATCCGGCGGTGTTATCCCGGCCAGCATGGCAGACACCCAGGTAGACTACGAATCGGTAACTAAAACCGGCGCCATTATGGGCTCCGGCGGCCTGATAGTAATGGATGAGTCCAGTTGTATGGTAGACATCACCAAGTTCTTCCTTAACTTTACCCAGGAGGAATCCTGCGGTAAATGCACATTCTGCCGCATCGGCACCCTTCGCATGCTGGAAACGCTGAAGCGGATTGCTAACGGCGAAGGGAAGGAAGAAGATATCGAGCTCCTTGAGGAGCTGGCCCATACTGTAAAACGGGCTTCACTATGCGGGCTGGGGCAGACAGCACCCAACCCGGTATTGACCACGATTAAATACTTCCGTGACGAGTACGAAGAGCATATCCGCGACCATAAATGCCGCGCCAAGAAATGTCAGGCATTGATTACATACGAGGTTATCTCGGAAAAGTGCCCCGGCTGCGGGGTATGTGCCAAGTACTGTCCTACCAAGGCTATTTCCGGAGAGAGGAAAAAGCCCTTTGTTATTGACCAGGAAAAGTGTATTCGCTGTGGATTATGCATGAATGTGTGTCGTCTCGACGCCATATCGGTCCAGTAAGGAGAGGAAAATGCCCAAAGTCGCATTTACGTTGAATGGGAAAAGGATTGAAGCAGAGGTCGGAACCACTATTCTGGAAGCGGCCGAGCAGCAGGGAATCAGACTACCCACCCTGTGCCATGACTCACGCCTTAAGCCTACTGCCGCCTGTCGCCTCTGCCTGGTGGAGGTAGAAAAAGCACGCGGGCCGATGCCGGCCTGTACCACACCGATAACCGAAGGCATGATAATCAGAACCGCCAGTGATGACCTGAGCAACATGCGCCGCATGGCCCTGGAGCTGATCCTCTCTGACCACTATGGTGACTGTATTGCACCCTGCAGGCTAACCTGCCCGGCAGGCATAGACATTCAGGGCCATATCGCCCTTACTGCCCAGGGCAAATATCGGGAAGCACTGGCTCTAATCAAGGAATCCAACCCGCTGCCCCTGGTCTGCGGCCGGGTGTGCCCCCGTTTCTGCGAAACCGAGTGCCGCCGCAACCGGGTAGATGAACCGGTAGCAATAAACTCGTTAAAGCGATTCGTCGCCGACTACGATATGAATAGCAAGGACCAATACCTGCCGGAACCCAAACCGGCAACAGGCCGCCGTGTTGCTATCATCGGCGGAGGTCCGGCCGGTCTGACCGCCGCTTACTACCTCGGGCTGGAAGGACATACGGTAACCATTCTTGAAGCCAGTCCCGAGCTCGGGGGAATGCTGAGATACGGTATTCCCGAATACCGGTTACCCAAAGCAATTTTGGACAAAGAAATAGCTGATATCACACGCCTGTGCCACAAAGTCCGCTGCAACGCCTCACTGGGCAAAGACTTCACTATCGAAAGCCTCAAGAAAACAGGTTACGAGGCAATCTTTATCGCCATCGGAGCACAAGCCAATCAGAAAATGAAAATCGAGGGGGAAAATCTGCCCGGTGTACTCTCCGGAATCGAATTCTTAAGAGATGTAACCCTGGGTAATAAGGTATCCCTGGGTAATAAGATAACCGTAATCGGCGGTGGCAACACCGCAATGGATGTCGCCCGTACCGCCGTCAGGCTGGGGGTGAAAGAAGTAAATGTCGTCTACCGCCGCTCCAGATTGGAGATGCCAGCTAATGCCGAGGAAATAGAACAGGCTGAGGAAGAAGGGGTCCGCTTCCAGTTCCTGACCGCCCCGGTAAAGGCCAGCGCCAGAGCAGGCAAAGTCGCTGCTATGGAATGTATCAAGATGGCGCTTGGTGAGCCGGACAGCTCCGGCCGGCGCCGCCCCGAGCCGATAGCCGGCTCCGAATTCACGATGGAGGTGGATAATATTATCGCCGCCATCGGGCAGGCCATGGATAATCCCAACCTGGACCGGGACAGCCAGATCGGAATCAGCAAGAGAAACTACATCAGTATCAATGATGAGAATATGGCTACCTCCGTAGCTGGAGTATTCTCCGGTGGCGACTGTACCTCAGGACCAGCCACTGCGGTTGAGGCTATCGGCGCAGGGAGGAGAGCAGCCAGTTCAATAAACAAATACCTCAACGGACAGCCGGTAGTACCGGATGTGAAAAGCTACAGCTGTAGCAAGGGTGAGCTGGAAGATATCGACTCCACCGATTTCGCCGATGTCGAGCGCATTGCCAGAACCAAACAAGCTATCCTCGACCCGGAAGAGCGTAAGAAGAGCTTTGCCGAGATGGAGTTCACCCTCAGCGAGAAAAAGGCGCTCAAGGAAGCAGAACGCTGTCTTGGCTGTGGCTGCCATGCCAGATTCGACTGCAAGCTGCGTGAGTTAGCGACCGAGTATCAGGTAAACGATGCCCACTACGCCGGCGCAAAACATCACCTGCCCATTAACAAGAGCGAGCATCCATTTATCTTAAGAGACCAGAATAAGTGTATTCTGTGTGGCAGGTGCATCCGGATATGTAGCGAGATTAAAGGGCTCAGCGTCTTTGGCTTTGTGGAGCGAGGCTTTGAGACTAGGGTAGAGCCGACCCTGGGCATGCCGTTATCCGAAACTAGGTGTGACTCCTGCGGTCTGTGTGTTTCCACCTGTCCTACCGGAGCATTGGGAACAAAAGCACCACTGCCCGAGATATTAACCGACTAACAGACCAATAAGCAACGCAGCATAAAACGGTATCTGCTGAATTACCGCTGAAGTAATTAAGCTGTATCCGGCTTTATCCCGACCCCCTTAAACCAGGTGTAGAACAAGGTACCGCCGGGAGATTCCGCAGTATGGCGCAGATCATCAATGCCTTTCCGCCAGGTTACTTCGGCAATAAGCCCCAGATTGAGCGCCTGTTCTCTCGCCGTCTCAAGCATCGGCACCATAATCTTGCTGACCCCATCGTTCATCAGTCGAGGGTTGCTACCATCGGCATACAGCCAGCGGGGTAAGACGTATCCGATGTCGAAGCCGGACTGTTCCAGCAACCGGTATAGCTGGCGACCGATCAGAGGATTATGGCCAAGGTGTTTCTGCACATCTATCAGACACTGCCATACCTTGCGGGACTCAGCCGTCTCCGGATACCAGAAACATGATCCATGGTCGCCCTCAATTACCGTTATTGCACCCCCCTTCTTAAGCACCCTCTTCAACTCGATAAGTGCATCAACCGGTCGGTCAAGATGCTCCAAGACAAAACAGACAAAGACATGGTCAAAAATTCCTTCTCTAAACGGCAGGGTCAGAATATCAGACTGCTGTAGGGAAACGACCCCTATACCCTGATTATCGATAATGGCACCGGCCCTTCTGAGAGAGTCCAGCGAGATGTCTACCGATACAATCCTGGCACGGGGACTACGTCTGGCCAGGATCACCGTCTGTGCACCGATTCCGCAGCCGGCTTCTAATATCAGATTACCAGCGGGGTAGCTGGTATCAGAATGCAGCAGATCCTCAATAATCAGGGACTGCTCACGCAACCGTTGCGCCTCCCTTTCCGAATAACCGTGCACATACCGGTGCATATATCCCTCCTTCACAAACAAACGCTACCAACATAATTATACAGACCATCCGCCTAATTACCAACCCGAAGGACAGGCGTGGCGACGATAGATACCGGAGTCATAGTTTCTTGATAAGCAAACCCGACGGTGATAAAATATACTTAGAAAATACACACAGAAAAAGCAACAAAATTACAGCAGAGGGGGCATAAAAGATGGAAACTGGCACATGGAAGGTCAAGACCGGGCTGGCGCAAATGCTGAAGGGGGGAGTGATCATGGACGTGGTTACCCCCGAGCATGCCAGGATAGCCCAGGAAGCCGGCGCCTGTGCTGTAATGGCACTGGAGAGAGTACCCGCTGACATCCGTGCCGCTGGTGGAGTAGCCCGCATGGCCGACCCGACCGTTATCGAAAACATTAAGAAGGCCGTCTCAATACCGGTAATGGCAAAATGCCGCATCGGTCATTTCGTGGAGGCCCAGGCACTGGAGGCACTCGGTATCGATTACATCGACGAGTCAGAAGTGCTTACCCCTGCTGATGAAGCACACCACATCTGGAAACACGACTTCAAGGTACCCTTTGTCTGCGGCTGTCGTAACCTCGGCGAGGCACTGCGCCGCCTTGGCGAAGGGGCTGCTATGATACGGACTAAAGGAGAGGCAGGCACCGGTAATGTTGTCGAAGCCGTCAGACATATGCGAGCGGTTACGGATGCTATTCGTAAACTGGTAAATATGCCCGAGGAAGAACTGATGGCAGAGGCCAAGGAAATGAGTGCCCCTTTCGAGCTGGTCCAGGAGATACATAAAACGGGGAAACTGCCGGTAGTCAACTTTGCCGCTGGCGGTGTAGCTACTCCGGCTGATGCCGCCCTGATGATGCAGCTGGGCGCCGACGGGGTCTTTGTCGGCTCCGGTATCTTTAAGTCTGCCAAACCCGAGGTCATGGCCAAGGCCATCGTCAAGGCGACCACCCACTATCAGGACGCCGCAATCATCGCCGAGGTTTCCAAGAACCTGGGCGATGCCATGCCCGGGCTGGATATCAAGCAAATCCCCACCGAAGAACTGCTGGCATCCCGAGGCTGGTAAGATGAGAATAGGTGTCCTTGCCATGCAGGGAGCCTTTGCCGAACACATAGCCATGCTGCGCCAGCTAAAGGTAGAAGCACTACCTGTCCGTCTACCCTCGGAGCTTGAGAATATGGATGGGTTGGTTATCCCGGGTGGAGAAAGCACCTCTATCGGTCGCCTGATAGCAGTCTATAAGCTGGCCGACGAAGTGAAAAAGTTTGCCGAGAGAGGGCTACCCATATTTGGCACCTGCGCCGGAATGATACTACTCGCTAGAGAAATCTCAGACTCCGACGTCGAACCCCTGGGGCTGATGGACATCACGGTGAGACGTAATGCCTTCGGACGACAGAAGGATAGCTTTGAGGCTGAACTGAATATACCGGCGCTGGGAGAAAAACCATTCCTTGGCATCTTCATCCGTGCTCCCTTAATTGAGAAGGTCAATGGCAAAACCGAGATACTGGCCAGGCTGGGCGACGGTACCATCGTCGCCGCCAGGCAGGGCAAACTGCTGGCGGCTGCTTTCCACCCCGAGCTGACCGACGACCTGAGATTTCATCAGTATTTTTTAGATATTGCTGCCGAGAGCAATAAATCCTAAACAGGGGAACACCTTTGCAAAAGGTTATGCAAAAGGTTATCACCGATGACCTGGATGCCTTGCTCAACATCCTACCGCCACACATTCGTCAGCCACTATGCGACCAAGGGAACAACAGTGATCTGCTGGAAGTAGTCCTTGATCTGGGCCGGCCTGCAGAAGCCCGTTTTCCGGCGCGGGAAATAATCCTTAACCCCAAAGAAATTGACGAAGCCGACCTTGATTACGTCGTCTCACGTATCGGTGCTTTCGGCGATGACAACCGGGCCGGCATTGAGCGCACGCTGCATCGTATCTCCGCTATCCGCAACCGCAAACGGCGTATCGTCGGACTCACCTGCCGTGTGGGACGGGCTGTCTTCGGCACAATAAAGATTATCGAAGACCTCGTCGAGACCGGCAAGGGAGTCCTCCTCTTGGGTGGTCCCGGTGTAGGCAAGACCACCATGCTCCGTGAGGTCGCCCGGGTACTCGCTGACGACTTCGGGAAACGGGTTATCATTGTTGATACCTCAAACGAAATCGCCGGCGACGGCGATATTCCCCACCCGGCTATCGGACACGCCCGCCGGATGCAGGTAGCCACCCCTACCAAGCAACACGCCGTAATGATTGAGGCGGTGGAGAATCATATGCCCGAGGTAATTGTAATTGATGAAATCGGTACCGAACTCGAGGCACAGGCAGCCCGCACTATTGCCGAGCGCGGCGTGCAGCTAATCGCCACCGCCCACGGAAACACTCTGGAAAATCTAATGATGAACCCTACCCTCTGTGACCTTATCGGCGGCATCCAGTCGGTAACCCTGGGTGACGAAGAAGCCAAGCGAAGGGGTACCCAGAAATCGATCCTGGAACGTACCTCATCCCCCACCTTCGACATCGTTGTTGAAATCCAGGGCTGGGACAGGGTTGCCATCCGGCCTGACGTCGGCGAGGCGGTCGACGCCATCCTACGCGGCCAGGTGCTGGATACCGAAACCCGCTGGCTGGACGAAAACGGCGAGATCAAGATAGTAAAGCAAGCCCCGACCAACACCTCGACAAGAACATTCAGAGCCAGAAAACCCCTCAAGAAAAATGAGCCGGCGAAGGTTTATCTCTACGGGATAAACCGGGGGCGGCTGGAACAAGTTACCAAAGAGATGCAGCTAGAACTGGATATAGTGCCAAACTTGAGCGAGGCTAATCTTTTTATCACCTCGAAAAACTACTTCCGCCGTAAGCCACAAAAGGTAAGGGATGCTGAAGCAGCCAACCTGCCTCTCTATGTCTTAAGGAGCAATACCCCGGCTCAGATGAGACAACTTTTGGCTGACATCTACCCGGTAGAGAATCAGGACAAATCAAATTCCTTAAAGCGTGCCTTAGGTGAGGCGGAAGAAGCGGTTACCCAGGTAAAGGAGGGGGAGCAGGAAGGAATAGAACTCAGTCCGCAGAGTGCTTACATACGTCGCCTGCAGCATCTGGTAGCAAGAAGAAACGATCTGCTCTCCCAGAGCACCGGCAAAGACCCCAACCGCAGGGTGAGAATTTATCGGTAAGCGGAGAGGGAAACAGGATTATGGGCCACCGAATAATATAAATGAGGTAGTTATGTCCCTGTTCATCACCTTCGAGGGGGGAGAAGGAAGCGGCAAGAGCGTTCAGTCTAGACTACTATACCGGAGACTGTTGCACCTGTCCGTTCCGGCCATCCTGACCTACGAACCCGGCGGTACGCCGCTGGGCAAGAAGCTGGGACGCTGGTTGAAATGGACTGATGATAAGAATATCACACCGCTGGTCGAGCTGCTACTGTTTAACGCCGCCCGCGCCCAATCGGTAACCGAGGTAATCATACCCGGCCTGAAAAATGGCGAAGTGGTTATCAGCGACCGCTATGCCGACTCTACCACAGTATATCAGGGATATGGACGGGGGCTGGATATGGCAACCGTCAAAGCTACCAATAACGCCGCCACTCAAGGGCTTAAACCGGAACTGACCATCCTTCTCGACATACCCACCGAATTGGGACTTACCCGCAAGAAGGGCAGCCACCGAGACCGCTTCGAACAGGAAGAGCTAGCCTTTCACCACAAGATAAGGGAGGGCTACCTCAAGCTGGCTGCTGACGAACCCGAACGCTGGCTGGTCGTAGACGCCACACAGAGTAAGGAGAAGGTGGCCGGGGCTATCTGGCAACGGGTAAGTCGACTGCTGGGCAGAGAGAGTGACTGAAAAAAAGATGTCCGGTAAGCGAGTGGTTGTGGCGATGAGCGGCGGAGTGGACTCTCTAATGGCAGCCGCCCTGCTCAGTGAGGCCGGTAATCAAACAAGCGGCGTTTATTTGAAGCTCTGGAAAGGCCCCGATCAGGAAAAGAATATCGCTGCCCTCAGAGATAACTGCCGGCGGCTGGCAATATCCCTCCGGATACTCAATCTGGAAGAAGAGTTTCAGGAGCTTATAATCGACTACTTCTGTCTGGAGTACAACCACGGCCGGACACCAAACCCCTGTACTATCTGCAACCAAAGAATCAAGTTCGGGCTGCTATTCGACAGGGTAATGGAAACGGGAGCCGACTATCTGGCTACCGGCCACTACGCCCGTATCGAGTCCTCCGGGGAAGGGCATCATCTCCTCGAAGGGGCAGACCCGACCAAAGACCAGTCCTATTTCCTCTACCGACTCGGGCAACGGGAACTGAAGCACCTGCTCTTCCCTCTGGGTAGCCTCCACAAATCCGAGGTTAGGCAGATGGCCGCCCGGCGCGGCTTGGCTACTGACAGCCCACGGGAGAGCCAGGACATCTGCTTCATCCCGGGTAATGACTATCGCCAGTTTTTGACCGGGCACATCACCACAAAACCCGGGGATATTACCGACACGGAAGGTAACGTCCTGGGCAGACACAACGGCATGGCTCTCTACACTGTAGGGCAAAGACAGGGACTGGGCTTAAGCTCGAAGGAAAGGCTTTATGTGCTCAAGCTTGATCCCAACACCAACAGAGTAATAGTCGGCACCAGGAACCAACTGTTAGGCAACAGGCTTAATGCCAGCCGGCTAAGCTGGATCAGGGGAATACCTCCACAAGGGACAAGCAAAATAACGGCCAAAATCCGCTACGGCTCAGCCCGGGCAGCCGCTAGGTTATACTTAGAGGGTAATACCGCCAAGGTCACCTTCAATAAGCCCCAGAGTGCAATTACCCCGGGGCAGGATGTCGTTTTCTACCAGGGCAGTGAGGTGCTGGGCGGGGGTATAATAGAAGTAGAGGGAAGCAAAGAGCGTGATATCCAGATCTAATAAACCATCCTTTATTGAGGAAGAACTTCTCAGGGCTAATGGCTATCAGCTTGTTGCCGGCGTTGATGAAGCCGGCCGGGGTGCCCTGGCCGGTCCGGTAGCCGCCGCCGCCGTCATGCTACCCGCCAGGATAGATACTTCCTGGCAGGATGAGGTAAGGGACTCCAAGCAGCTAAGTCCGACCCGAAGGGAGTACCTCTTTCAGCACATCAGGGAGACGGCTATCGCGGCAGGCATCGGG
Organism: Dehalococcoidia bacterium UBA5760; assembly: GCA_002418895.1. Classification (GTDB taxonomy): domain Bacteria; phylum Chloroflexota; class Dehalococcoidia; order Dehalococcoidales; family UBA5760; genus UBA5760. The sequence goes on from DIFA01000025.1 coordinate 33,514, forward strand.
CTGGTGCCACCTGAGACGATTGATGCCCAGGGAATAGTCAAGGCAACGAAACTCGCCATGAAAATAGCTATTGAGCAACTCGCACCAGCACCCGACTATCTTATTATCGACTATCTAACCCTCCCCGAGATATCCCTGCCGCAAAAGGGAATCACCAACGGCGACCGGTTATGCTTCTCCATTGCCTGCGCCTCTATCATCGCCAAGGTGTTCCGCGACCGTTTTATGATTCGGCTGGACGATACCTACCCCGGCTACGGACTAGCCAGACACAAGGGCTATGGAACACGGGAACACCTTTTCCGCCTCAGCCAGATGGGAACCTGCCCGATTCATCGCCACTCCTTCAGGCCGGTCAGGCAGGTAAGCGAACGATGAAACGCCGAGATACCGGTATGCTGGGTGAAAGAATAGCCCTTGACTTCCTCAAAAAACGTGGCTATCACATTCTGGAGACAAACTACCGCTGTCCGCGAGGAGAGATTGATATCATCGCCAGGCATAAGGATTACCTCGCCTTTATCGAAGTGAGAACAAAAAGGAGCCTCGACTTCGGTAGTCCGGAGGAATCAATTACGCCGGTCAAGAAGGAAAGGTTGAGAACAACCGCCCTTCACTACCGGCAGAGCCACCGTAATATACCCTCGCTATGGCGTATTGATATCGTAGCGATAGAGCTGGACGAAAAAAGCAAGCCGTCCCGTATTGAGCTTATTGATAATGCAGTGGGTGATGACTAAGACATATCTCTTTACCACCTGCTTCCAATTATGTTAGAATTAGCCGCCAGTGACGATGAATATGCCCCCGACAAAAGCGCTGCCACAACAGATACTACGTGTTATCGACGTCAACCTGAACCGTGCCAGTGAGGGACTCCGGGTCATCGAAGACGTAGCCCGCCTGGTGCTTAACGACGCCGCTATAAGCGGGCAGATAAAAACGATGCGTCACAGGATAGTCGAAGGCGACCTGAAACTTAACAAACATCTCGTCGGAGCCCGAGACGCCAGGGGTGATGTAGGTATCAACCTGAAAACGCCGGGGCAGGCAGGAGGGAAAGATATGCCGCTGGTGCTGGTGGCTAATTCAAGGAGGGTTCAGGAATCATTACGAACCCTAGAGGAGCTTACCCGGACCGGCGGAATCGACCTCGGGTTAGACCCGGAGAGCTTCAAGCAGTCCCGTTTCGAGCTTTACACAATAGAACAAGAGATGCTCTCTCGTCTGCTGCGGCAGGACAAGGCAAAACTTATCCGCGGGCTCTGCGCTATTATCGATACCCAGGCCCTCAAAGGGCGTCTACACCATGAAGTGGCCAAGCAGGTAATTCATGGTGGGGCCAGGGTTGTCCAACTAAGGGACAAGGTCCTGCCTAAAAAGGAGCTGCTACCTATCGCTATCAAACTTAAAGAGCTATGCGCCGGGCACAACGTGCTCTTTATCATTAATGACCACCTCGATATTGCTTTAGCCAGCGACGCCGACGGGGTACACCTGGGGCAGAACGATCTACCCGTCCGGGTAGCCCGCCGGTTGCTGCCGATAGACAAAATCCTGGGCTGTTCGACAAACACTCTGGAGCAGGCCCTTACCGCCGAAGCGGACGGGGCTGACTATATCGGGATCGGCTCCATCTACCCGACCTCATCAAAAGAAACGGCGGTTATTGTTGAACCGGAAAGACTGCGACAGATGAGGCGGGCGGTGAGCCTGCCGATAATAGCCATCGGCGGCATCAACGAAGATAATGCGGCTGAGGTAATTTCTGCCGGCGCCGATGCGATAGCCGTAATCAGCGCTATACTCAAGACGGAATCCCCTGAAAAAGCAGCCCGGCAAATAGTAGCCCGAATCGAGGCGGCCAATGACTAGCGCTAGACTGACCGATAACCTGGATGCAATCGCCGAGCAAATCCGGCTGAGCTTCACGGCTAAAGACGCCGCCAGGGAAAAATTACTGCCCCTCTGTCGCGAAGTAATTCGCTACTCCTCAACCGCCATCCGCACCCTACACCGTCAGGAGTTTGACCCGGCTAAGGAGATGCTTGGCTCAGCGGCCGGACTACTTAATGAAGCCAAGCTGGCAACCAATCAGAATAGCGATCTCAGCAACACCGGCTTTTTCCGGGATGCCCAGAAGGAATTTGCCGAAGCCGCCATTACCCTTGCTCTGGTGACCGGAAAACAGGTTCCCACTCCCGATGAATTGGATACGGAATTCGCCGCCTATCTTAACGGAATGGGGGAAGCCGTCGGCGAGCTAAGACGCTTTATACTGGACGGTATAAGAAGGGAGGACTTATCACGTGGCGAGGAGTTACTGGAAGCCATGGATGATATCTACAATGTGCTCGTGACCATGGATTACCCGGACGCCATCACCCAGGGGCTGCGGCGCCAGACTGACCTGGTGCGCGGAATCATTGAGCGTACGCGAGCTGACCTGACCCTGAGCCTGCGCGAGCAGCACCTGCAGGAGGCGCTACAGAAATTTGCCGAAAAATTCCCTGGGATGGGGGATTGATAAACATTAAGAGTGAAAATTAATAATGCGAAAGTAACTTTCTGGGGAGGAAAAAATGGCGGATAGGTTTAATGAGAGTACAAATAACCCCGATGAATTCTTGACCGGCGAAAAACTATTAATGGATTTTTTCACTAACTTATCTTCTAAAAACGAAATCGACATTGATGTAAGTAATATTCTTCTTGTTCTTTTTCAGCAAAGACAAGTTACTAAAGACTTAATCCTTAAAAAATTATTAGAAAACAGAAAAGAAAAGATGGTTTGAGATGAAAATTGATCAGATAATACTTGACGGTTTTCGCGGAGCAACCAAGCCATTTAGGATAATATTTCCAGACAATAAGAGTTTGGTTTTATTTGGAAACAATGGAGACGGAAAGAGTAGCATAACGGATGCCATTGAATGGTTCTTCTTTGACGAAATTGAACATCTTACAAAAGAGGGATGTGGCAGGGAAGATTATTTTAATAGAGGGCAAGACGCTCAGCAAGACGCAAAGGTATCCATTTCTTTTGACGATGGCTTATTAAAATCAGAAAAAATCCTCCGTAGGCGGGGGGGTTCAGAATTTACAAATGATTCAGACATATTCTTAAATTTTATAGAATCCATTAAGACAGAAAGAATTATTTTACGGCACCACACAATGCGTAACTTTGTGGATAAGTCCAAAAAAGACAAACTTGAGGACGTTGAAGATATTATTGGTTTCAGCGAAGTCAAGAAAACAAGAAATGAATTGGTAAAAGCAAAGAATGCATTAGAAAACAATGGGGACTTAAAAGAATTAAGGGGGAAGTTGTCTGAGAGAGAATTAGATATTAGTACGATAATTGGGGATAAAAAGGTAAATGATCTAGAGATTATTAAATATAGCGATGGTATTAGGGCATCTCTAAATTGGAATAAACCAATAGTTGATTTGGCTTCTATGGGGGAGATGGCAGAAGAGGCTAGCAAAGAGCTTGAAAAATTAAACAGAGATAAACTGCTTTTGGAATTATCAGATCTGGATTCATTGAATGTTAACGTACAAAGATTAAAAGTAACCATAGCTAGCTATACTGAGTTAATCAACAGACATAACAAATTAATTTCTGACCGTCGGAATATTGAGTCAGTCGCATTAGAAAAACTGTATACAGCAGCAACGGAAGTTATTGAACAAAATATTATTGAAGAAAATTATTGTCCTCTATGCAAAAAAGAAATAAATACTGAAAAGCTATTATTCAGACTGAGAGAGGATGTTCGAGGGCTTTCTCAGGTTAAAAGAGTAAGAACCGAATTAAATTATGAAGCTAGCGCGAATAAAAAAAACCTAATTTCTTTGCTGGACACAATCCAGAAATTAAAAGAAAATGACCTTCAAAAACAAATTTTCCCAAATAATGGAACAACCATTTTAACCATTATTGATTTATTGGTAGAGTATGGTTCTAATCTTGATAATTTGGGCACATCTTCAGAACACATAAAAATAAATGAACCGACACAAACGATTTGGATAGAGGTCAATCGATTTTCTAGTGGTCTTTCAGCCGCAATTAATGAACGAAGGAAAGAGATACTCGGTGACGAGGCAAATTCGATATTTTACGAGAACCTAAGTAAATTAAAACGATTGACTGATTCTTATAATCGTTATAGAGAGATTTCGAAATCAATATTAATTTTTGACCAACAAATATATTCTTTACAAGTGATAACCGAGGATTTTGAGAAAGTGGAGAATGAAGCACTTTCAAAAATTCTAAAAGAATTGTCTGGGGACGTAAATGATTATTTCTCGAATTTTCTTCATCCAGATGACAATCTAAAAGAGATAATTCTATCCCCAACAGATGCTCGCGGTATTGAATTTCAAGTCAAGTTTTACGGTAACCAAATCAGTCCACCGAGGAAGGTATTAAGCGAATCACATTTGAATAGTTTAGGAATATGTCTATTTTTAGCGTCAGCGAGATATTTTAATCGCAAAAGCGGGTTCCTTATCCTCGATGATGTGATAAGTAGTTTTGATGCAAACCATAGACGAACCTTTGCGCGATTACTTAGGGAAAAATTTTCAGACAAACAAATCTTACTTCTTACACATGATGATATGTGGTTCAATAATCTAAAAAACGATTTGCCATCTGCAAAATGGATATTTAATCAAATTGGCAAATGGGATTATGAAAAAGGTATTCAAATTATTTCTTATACTCCACTATGTCTCCGTGAAGAAATAGATTGGTTATTAAGTAATAATTCTGTTGATACAGCTGCGAATAAGACAAGGGTGTTAATCGAGGGTATTTTGAAAGGTCTATGTGATCAATTAGGTGTTACAGGCTTAGAGTATCGAGTAGGCATTTCTAATGATATTCGTGACCCCTCAGAATTAATTGACGCATTAGTAAATTATTTAAAGACAAATAACAGCCTCAGAACTCCATCACAAAAACAAATTTTCAATGATGTTAAGAGTGATCAGTTGCTAACAAATATCGGATCCCATCATCGAACTTTGGGTGTAACAGGATTAAAACGCGGTGATGTCAATTTAGTTCTAAAGGATTTAGATGAGTTCGAGAACCTTTTTATTTGTCAAGATTGTGGCAAATCAGTAAACAAAGTTTACACAAACCGCAATGAAAAAATTAAGCAATGTAAATGCGGAAACCTTAAGATTTGATGATAATTGATCTAGTGAGTGTAACTATCAAGTATTATCTACTCTATGTAAAAATATTTAAAAAGAAACCAATACCATTCTTTTTAAGTAAAAATATCCAACTTGAACTAATAAGTGAATTAAATTGCACCAGCACCTGCAGGAAGCGCTGCAGAAATTTGCCGAAAAATTCCCCGGGATGGGGGAGATGTAAGTCATCAACTTCCAATAGTCACAACCGCCCCGGATTCCCGAGGCGGTTTAAGTTCCAAAAGAAATAAATGGTTAAGTAATTAAGAATTATCATTATGACAAAGGACAATGTTTCGTGACTATACTCTTACGCCCGGTAATCGAATCTGATCTGTCTATCTTTTACCGACACCAGGCGGACCGGGAAGGCGCGCAGATGGCTGGATTCTCCTCACGGACGGAAGAAGCACACATCGCTCACTGGCATAAGATCATGGCGGACGCGGACAACATCCTGCGCACGATTGTGGTGGACGGAGAGGTAGCCGGGAATATGGTGAGTTTCATGATGGAAGGCGTGCGGGAGGTGGGTTACTGGATCGGCAGAGAATTCTGGGGCAGGGGGA
>DIFA01000011.1:0-18543 GCA_002418895.1 Dehalococcoidia bacterium UBA5760
CCATGGATGATATCTACAATGTGCTGGTCACCATGGACTTTCCCGATGCGATCACCGCCGGACTGCGCCGCACTACCGATATGGTACGCGGCGTCCTGGAAAGGACACGCAGTGACCTGACCATGATAATGAGGCAGAACAAGCTTGAGGCAAAGTTAAGAATATTCGGGGAGAACCTCAAGGAGCATAAACACTAATTTCAAGAGAGGAGATTTAGTCAATGAACCCAATGATAATCGCCCTAATCTGCGGCGGTATCGGAATTGGTATTGCCGGCTTTATGGCACGCTATGTCCTGAAGCAAGACCAGGGCTCGGAGCGGATAAGGCAGATATCAGCCGCAATCAAGGAAGGTGCTCTTGCCTTTATCGGTAGAGAATATCGCATCCTGGCTATATTCGTCACCGTGGTCGCCATCGTCCTCGGTGTCGTCCCCATGCTCGGCTGGTGGGTATCGGTGGTCTTTGTTTGCGGTGCCGTTGCCTCAGCACTGGCCGGCTTCATCGGCATGAGCATCGCCGTCAGGGCCAACAGCCGCACCGCCGCTGCAGCCCAGAAGAGCTTGAACGACGGGCTACGGGTATCCTTCCGCAGTGGAGCGGTAATGGGAATGTGTGTCGTCGGTATCGGCATCATCGGTATGAGCATCCTCTTTTTTACCTTCGGCAGTAATCCTGATATGCTGCTCAAGGTTATTCCTGCCTTTGGCTTTGGGGCTTCCTCAGTAGCCATCTTCGCCAGAATCGGCGGCGGCATATTCACTAAGGCCGCCGACACCGGCGCCGACATCGTGGGTAAGATCGAGGCAGGCATACCAGAGGACGACCCGCGCAACGCCGCCGTCATCGCTGACTTCGTCGGTGATAATGTCGGCGATGTCGCCGGTATGGGCGCCGACCTCTTTGAGTCCTACGTTGACTCGATTATTGCCACCATGGCGCTGGGCGCGATAGCCGTTTTATCCACCCAGCAGCTAGTACCTGATCTAACCACCGCCTGGTTCCTGCCTATGCTGGTAGCCGCCGGCGGTATTATCGCCTCCATCATCGGCATATTCGCAGTAAGAGTCGGCAAAGTGAAGGCAAAGATGGGAGCACTGCTTAACGCCCTGCGCCGCGGCACTGTGGTATCCTCCATTCTCACCGGTGTCTTTGCTTTCCTGGCGGTATATTTCCTGGGCGCCAGCATCAACATCTTCTGGGCAATTCTGGCCGGTCTCATCGCCGGTGTTGCCATCGGAGAGAGCACCAACTACTTCACCTCCTATTCCTACAAACCGACACTCAATATCGCCGAATCTGCCCAGACCGGAGCGGGAACGCTGCTAACCAGGGGTTTTGCCAACGGTCTGATGAGCAACCTGCCGCCTATCATAATCATCGTAGCGGCAATGCTGGTCGCCTTCAAGTGCGCCGATATGTACGGCATCGCCATTGCCGGTGTCGGCATGCTGGCTACTCTGGGCATACAGGATGCTACTGACGCCTATGGACCGGTCGCTGACAACGCCGGCGGCATTGTCGAGATGAGTGACCTGCCCCATGAAATCAGAGAGCGCACCGACGCACTGGACTCCTTAGGTAACACTACTGCCGCTACCGGCAAGGGTTTTGCCATCGGTGCCGCCGGGCTGACTGCCCTGGCCCTGCTGCTTGCCTACACTAAGGCGGTGGGCATTGAGGTTGCCGATATCAGCCTGCTTGATCCACGAGTTATCGCCGGTATCTTCCTGGGAGTGATGATACCGGCCGTCTTCTGCGCGATGACCCTGAATGCGGTCGGTAAAGCCAGCTTCTCGATAGTTAACGAGGTTCGCCGGCAGTTTCGTGAGATAAAAGGGCTGATGGAAGGGAAAGGAAAAGCGGAATACGGCAAGTGCGTGGACATCTGCACCCAATCTGCCATCCGGCAGATGATTGCCCCCGGCATCATGACCATCGTGACTCCGATCGTGGTTGGGTTACTGCTGGGGCCAGTTGCTCTGGGCGGGTTCTTAATCGGGGCAGTCACCTGCGGTTTTATACTGGCGGTTACCTTTGCCAACGCTGGCGGATCCTGGGACAATGCCAAGAAATGGATAGAAACCGGCGCTTTCGGCGGTAAGGGTTCCGATGCCCATAAGGCATCCGTAGTCGGTGATACGGTAGGCGACCCGATGAAGGATACTTCAGGGCCGTCACTGAACATCATGATAAAGCTGATGTCAATCGTAGCCCTGTTGCTGGCTCCGGTACTGGTCCACTTCAGCGGAGTAATCTAAAAAGCCCGCTAATTGGACAGGAAGGGATTATATCTGCGCTCGGCGGCAATAGTTGTGTCTTCACCGTGACCGGGATAAACAACGGTATTATCATCCAGAACGAGGAGTTTGCTGCGAATGCTCTCCAAGAGCTGGCTATGGTTGCCGCCGGGCAAGTCCGATCTGCCGATGCTACAGTTAAACAGGGAATCACCGCTGAAGATCACCCCATCCCTGAGCAGACAAATGCCACCGGCAGTATGGCCCGGGGTATGCAGGATCTCAAAGTGCATACCAGCAATGTCCAGGGTATCACCGTCCCTGAGTAGACGATCCGGAGCTGGCGGATGAGGATAGAAGAGTCCAAAGATTAAACCTGAAGACCGGTAACGCTCAAAACTGGCGTCATCGATGTGAATCGCCACTTCAGCATTGGTGGCTTCCTTGACTTCTTTCAACGCCCCGGCGTGATCGATATGCCCGTGGGTAAGTATGATTAGTTTTATGTCAAGTCCAAGCTCATTGACCCTTCTCAATATCTTCTTTCCTTCATCACCGGGGTCAATGATAACACCTTCCTTAGTGGACTCATCACCGACAATATAGCAGTTAGTAGCAAACGGCCCAACGACTACTTTTTCAACAATCACGCCGCACCTCTGATTAATAAGGTCATTCCATTCTAGCATTAACGAAGCCGGACAACAAGAATTGGTACTCTCCACACAGTGACATAAAGAGCCCCCGTAATCACTTACCACCGGAGTGAACTTTGCAATGAATGCTCCTTTTTAGCTACAATAGTGATTAAGGTACACCCGATGACTTGATTAGACCCCAGGAGTGTTGGTATTGAACAAAGAAAATCAGCCCAATGTCGATATGGACAAACTGGTCTCACTCTGCCGCCGGCGTGGCTTCATCTTCCCCAGCAGTGAAATCTATGGAGGACTGTCCAGTTGCTGGGACTATGGCCCGCTGGGCGTAGCGATGAAGCGAAACATCAAAGATGCCTGGTGGCGGATGATGGTTCAGGAGAGAGATGATATGGTCGGTATCGACTCGAGTATCCTGATGCACCCAAGGATCTGGCAGGCCAGCGGACACCTGGAAGGGTTCTCTGACCCCCTTGCCGAGTGTAAAAGCTGCCACCAGCGATGGCGTACTGACCAGTTCGAGGGAGAGCACTGCCCGGAATGCGGAGGGGAACTCACCGAAACGCAGATGTTCAACCTGATGTTCAAGACCTTTATGGGACCTGTTGAAGAAGCCGCCAATATCGTCTACCTGCGACCGGAGACCGCCCAGGGCATCTTCGTCAACTTCCAGAACGTAGTCAACACTACCAGGAAGAAGCTGCCCTTCGGCATCGCCCAGATAGGCAAGTCCTTCCGAAACGAGATCACCACCGGCAACTTTATCTTCCGCAGCCGCGAGTTCGAGCAGATGGAAATCGAGTTCTTCGTCAAGCCGGGAACAGACAAGGAATGGTTCAACTACTGGCTCAAGGAATGCCTTGACTGGTACCTCAAACTGGGCATCAGGAAAGAAAACCTTAAGCTGCGTCAGCATATGAAGCACGAACTGGCCCACTACGCCCTGGATTGCTATGATATTGAATACCTCTTCCCGATGGGGTGGGCGGAACTGGAGGGCATCGCCAATCGCGGCGACTTTGACCTTAGCCAGCATGCCAAGCACAGCGGCAAGAGCCTCTCCTACTATGACGATGAGAGCAAAGAACAGATTACCCCCTACGTCATTGAGCCTTCGGCGGGAGTTGACCGCGCCTTCCTGGCCTTCCTCTGTGACGCCTATGCCGAAGAGCCGGACAAGGACGAAACAAGAGTGCTGCTGCGCCTTCACCCCGACCTGGCACCCATCAAGATAGCCATACTGCCGTTGAGCAAGAAGGAAAATGTAGCCCGGGTGGCTAAAGAACTTTATGCCGAGCTACGCCGTCACTGGATGGTAGACTATGACGATGCGCAGAGCATCGGACGTCGCTACCGGCGTCAGGACGAGATTGGCACCCCCCTCTGTGTTACCGTTGACTTCCAATCGCTGGAAGACGGACAGGTTACCGTTCGGGAACGCGACAGTATGAACCAGATACGAGTTCCTATCAATGAGTTGAAGGCAACCCTGACCGCTAAGCTCGCCGGCGAAGACCTCTTCACCCTGCCGCCCGGTGGAAAGATCTGGAAAGAGGAAAAAGGCTAATAAACGACGTCTCTGGCCAGACTATCACCAACACGGCCGGTAATAATCGTACCCGGCATAAGTTACCCCCCAACTGCCTCCCACTATCTTTTGTAGAAGTAGAATATTGGCAACAAAGCTAGTGGTTTATTATGAGACAGGGAGTAAATAGGTCAAGAGTAACAAATCGCTAGATAATGTGATAGCTGAACACTCCAAGTTTTCGCTAGCTGTTGCTGGGTTAAACAACCGAGGAATGTGCAATCCTAGCCTTGACAATCCCCGCGGCCATTGCTACAATTCCCATACGTCTATAAGTATCTATGTCTTGGAGGGGTAAAATGAGCCGGAAAATGACAGTCGTATTTCATGATGAAGACCTCTATACATATCTAAAAGTCGAAGCCGTTAGGCGGCATATGCCCGCAAGTGAAATCATCGCGGATGCTGTTAGCGAATGGCTGGAAAACTGCGAGGATGTTGAATTGCTGCCCAAAATCGAAGCCGTTAGAACTGAATGGAAAGAAAAAGGCGGACGTCCCTGGTCCGAAGCCGAACGCGAGATAGAGGAATCAATAAATCATCGCGAAGAGGCGGTGAGATAAAGGGTGTATAGGATTGAGGTCGCGCCGGCAGCCGATCGTGACTTAGAAAAGCTCAAAGGAAGAATCAGAAGGCAAGACTTTGAGCGGTTGCGAGAGGCCGTCAATAGCCTGGCTACTGAACCCCGCCCCCAAGGAATTCGGAAAATAAAGAGCGCTGAGCGAGCTTATCGTATCAGAGTGGGAAACTATCGCGTGGTCTACGAAGTATATGACAGCGACAAATTAGTGCTGATTCTTCAGGTAGCCCGCAGGAGTGAGACAACTTATCGTCATAATGTATAATCCCCAGTCAGTACATCCCCAGATGGTTAGGAAAGCGTGAGCTTCTTGATAAGCTTCAGGTGAGGGTGGTAATATTCTCTGACAGAGCGGAAATCGGTGCAGTATTCTCCATAAAGCCTGCTGCTTACCAGAAGTATATTTCCTCTTGAAGAAGAGGGAGACGGGGGAGTCCTAGGTGAAAATCATCCACTTTGCCGATCTGCACCTCGGAGTGGAAAACTACGGGAGCATCAATCCGGCCAGCGGCCTTTCGACAAGACTGGAAGACTTTCTGGCCGCCCTTGACCATATGGTAGACTATGCCCTCGAGAACAGGGCAGACCTCGTCCTCTTCTGCGGTGATACCTACAAGAGCCGTGAGCCGGGCCAGACCCAGCAGCGGGAGTTTGCCAGAAGGATTAACCGCCTCACCACCGGCGGCATCCCCATCTTTCTCCTCGCTGGCAACCACGATATGTCCAACGCCATCGGCCGGGCTACCGCTATTGAGATATTCGATACCCTGGCCCTTGAAAAGGTCTATGTATCCAATCGTCCCGATATCTACCGCATTCCGACCCCAAGCGGTCCCATCCAGATAGTCTCCCTGCCCTGGTTGAGACGAAGCGCCTTACTCAGTAAGGAAGAAACGAAAGACCTTGACTTTACTCGGATTAATGAAAGACTGCAACAGGTGCTGACCAACATCGTTACCACCAACGTCACCAAGCTTGACCCGAAACTACCCGCTGTCCTGGCCGCCCACGTCTGGGTCTGCGGAGCAAAGGTGGGCTCGGAGGCAACAATGACCATCGGACAGGAGCATACCCTGCTGCTCAGTAATATCGCCCAGCCCGCCTTTGACTATATCGCCCTGGGTCATATTCATAAGCACCAGGTCATCTCAGAAAATCCACCTGTCGTCTACGCCGGCAGCCTGGAGCGGCTCAACTTCAGCGAGGAGACAGACGATAAGGGCTTCTACGTGGTAGAAATCGAACCGGACGGAGCGACCGGTAAGAGAAGGACCTCCTTTGCCTTTCAGCCGGTAAAGGCACGCCGCTTCCTCACCATCAACCTCAACATTGAAGCAGACAACGCTGACCCTACCGCAGCCGTGCTCAAGGGTATTATTGAGCAGCAAGAGGAGATCAGAGACGCTATCGTACGGGTGAACATCAGCCTCCCCGCAGAGATTGAGGGGCAACTCAAAGACAACGAAATCAGAAACGCCCTCAAAGAGGCTCACTACTTCAGCGTCGCCCGGGATACCAAGCGAGAGACACGACTGAGGTTGGGAACACAGACAGCCGAAGAGATAACCCCCATCGATGCTTTGAAAACCTATCTGGAATCAAAGAAGGTAACCCCGGAACGGACCCGGGTCCTGCTCGAATACGGTAACAGGCTTATCCAGGAGCAGAAATCAGAACAAGAATAGGGCTTGATAGACTATCGGAGCAGGGTTATAATGCCACATAGACGGTAAAGCAATATCGAGAAGGAGGTAGAGTGCTATGGTAAAGGTTGTTATCGAGCGGCACCTGAAAGCAGGCAAGCGTGGGGAGTTCATCCACCTGCTGAAGGAACTCCATACAGCGGCTATCTGTCAGCGAGGCTTTGTCAGCGGCGAGACCCTGTCCAGTATTGATGATGCCTCCATCATCTCGGTACTTAGTATGTGGCAAAGCCTGGAGGATTGGAAGGTATGGGAAGAATCAGAGCCACGGCTCAAGCTGGAAGAACGAGTTGAACCACTCCTCCTGGAAAACCCAAAGGTTACCGTCTACCAGGTAATGGCCACCGAGTAGAAAAAGTGCTGAGCCAGCCGCTGCCAGAGTAGCTAGTCGACCTCTTTTAGACCAGCCGGCTTGGGCTCAATACCGGGGGCAAAGCGGCGCATCCGATACTCTTTAAGACACTTAAGTCCTTCCTCATCGCTTAGTACGTGCCAGTAGCGGTAGTAGTCAGCGATATAGAACCTGGACATTCCGCCGGTAGCCACGGTTACCACGCGTTCGGCAACCTTTTCCAATCGCTTTACCGCCGCCTCTGATGCCGCCGGCACTGCCACTACCACCCGGGCCGGCCGGCGTTTGCGCACCGACTCTACCGCCGCAATCATGGTATAGCCCGAAGCCAGCCCGTCATCAACAATAATCACTGTCTTACCGCCCATTATAGAAAGCGGCTTGGTACCCCTGTAGAGCAGACTCCGCTGGCGGATATCCATCCGCACCATACCAACCTGATAGTTTATCTGCTGCTCGGTGAGGTTAACCTCCTTTAACACCTCTTCGTTAAGAATTACCGCACCGTCGTCGGCAATAGCACCGAAGCCGCCCTCCGGCCGGAGAGGTATGGGGAGCTTACGCGAGATAACCACATCAAGATCGGCACCAAGCGCCAGGGCTACCTGTAACCCGACCGGCAGGCCGCCGTTAGGAATAGCCAGCACCACTACCGGCTGCCCCTGATACTCGGTAAGCCTCCCGGCCAGCTGACTGCCGGCATCGAAGCGATTCTCAAAAATAGGAGATGTCCGTGGCGAATGCATTCTAAGTCCCCCTCTCAATCAGCCTGAATTGATTAACATCGACCATACCCAGATCGGTCAACCTGAGTTCAGGTATAACCGGCAGCGCCAGAAAAGAGAGGGCGGCAAAAGGAGACGGCAGGCCGCTACCCAGATCAGCAGCCAACTCCTCCAGACGCTCCAGACCGTTCGCCACTACCTCCAACGGCTCCTCGGAAAGCAAACCGACCACCGGAAGAGCCAGACTAGCCAGCACCCCACCCCCGGCGGTCACCACCAGGCCGCCATTAAGCCGCTCAATCTCTTTTACAGCGTTAAACATGTCTTCATCGCTAGTGCCGACACAGACAATATTGTGAGAATCGTGGGCGATCGAGGAAGCCAGCGCCCCTTTCTTCAGACCGAACCCGCTGACCAGCCCCAGTCCGATGTTGCCACTGGCCCGATGCCTCTCCACCACCGCCAGCTTCAGAATATCCCGCTCAGTATCCGGCACAATAACACCGGCTCTAGTCATAACCCGCTCCATCCTTTTCCGGGTAATTATCTGGCCGGGAATAATATCAATGACCGGCTCGGCCTCCCCGGACGGGAAAAGTCGCAGGGAATTCAAATCATAGGGTTTGATGTTTACCGTGTGGTTTAGCCCCGTGCTGCTCTCTTTACGGATAGCAAACAACGGCTCTCCTTTCCTGGCCACCAGTGTGCCCCGGTAGAATACCATGTCTGCCCGTAAATCGGTCAGTTCTTGACTAACAATCAGATTGGCCAGGTAGCCCGGGGCGACCGCTCCCAGTCCATTCAGGCGGAAGTATACTGCGGCATTGATGGTCGCCATCTGAATCGCCCGCACCGGGTCGAGACCACGCCCGATTGCCTTACGCACCACAGCATCAATATCACCATCGCTAAGCAGGTCAACACAGTTGCGGTCATCAACAACGAAGAGACAACGGGAATAGGTCCTGTCACTGACCAGTGGAAGCAGAGCATCCAGATTCTTCTCCGAGGATCCCTCGCGTATCATAAGATACATGCCGCGACATAGCTTCTCCCTGGCCTCATCGGGAGATACCGACTCATGATCGGAACCAATACCGGCCGCAATATAAGCATTTAGATCCCTGCCGCCTAAGCCGGGAGCATGGCCGTCAACTGCCTTCCCTCCCGCCGAGTTTATTTTCTTGAGGACATTCTCATCACTGGCCAGCACGCCGGGGAAGTTCATGACCTCTCCCAACCCGATACAGCCCCGCCAGCGGAGCACCTTTATAATATCATCAGGCCCAAGAATTGCCCCCGAGGTCTCCAGATGGGTCGCCGGAACGCAGGAAGGAGCCATCAGGAAAAGCTCCAGAGGCAGGCGGCGTGCACGATCCAGTACATACCGGATACCAGTAAGACCGCAGACATTAGCTATTTCGTGCAGATCGGTCACCACCGCCAGCGTTCCCCTCGGTACCACGGCACGAGCATACTGTTCAACACTGAGCATCGAGCTTTCCAGGTGGGTATGCCCGTTAATCAGACCGGGAATAACATACCTATTCCCTAAATCAATGACCTCTTTTGCCTCGTGGTAGTCTCCTATCCCGGCGATCCTGCCACCGCAGAGAGCCACATTGGCCGACTCAATCTCACCATTGAAGACATTGACCACCCTGCCGTTAGCCAGTATAAGGTCAGCAGGAAGCTGCCCCCTGGCCACTGAGATCAAACGCTCTTTGCTCAAGTTCATCCCTTTCGATACAGCCGGGAAACCATAGCAGGTATACTCTTCAACGTCACTTCAGGTTTCATTTCTCATCATCCAGATAGCAGATATCGGGCAGGTAACGGAACTTCTCATCCCAGTCTATGCCGTAGCCGACGATAAATCTATCGGGAACGGTAAAGCCCAGATAGTCAATGGTAAGCGGCAACTGCCGTCGTGAGGGTTTATCCGTAAGAGCACAGAGCCGCAGCGAGGCCGGCTTTTTTTTCTTCAGGTAGTCCAGCAGAAAGGAAAGGGTAATACCGCTATCTACGATGTCCTCAACGATCAGCACGTCCCTGCCCTTAACAGGAGAGGTAAGACCCTTGACCACCCTGACCTTCCCCGAGCTCTCTCTACCCCGACCATAGCTGGAGAGCTTGATAAACTCCACCTCAAGCGGGAAATCAAGAGACCGCACCAGGTCAGCCATGAAAACAAAGGAACCCTTGAGGATGCCTACCAGCAGGGGGCACCTGCCCCGGTAATCTCTGTCAATCTCAGCCGACAGCCTCCTTACGGCAGCCGCTATTTCACCTCTGGTAAAAAGTATCCGGGGTTCAGTTTGAGAACTCATCGTCAGTTGAGATTATAATATTTATAGTAATACCTGTCCAGCCGGCATAGCGCCATTCTTTGCTGCCGCCAGCCGCACTATGCTAAACTAGGCATAAAGAAAGCGCTGACAATGGAAATACTGGTGACCAATGACGACGGCATCTTTGCCCCCGGGCTGTGGAGGCTGGTCAAAGAGCTGCAAAAAATCGGCCGGGTAGCTGTAGTCGCTCCGGATAGAGAGCAGAGTGCCCTGGGTACTGCAGTCACCCTGCGCCAGCCGCTACGGGTGCAGAAGATGAGGCCACTGGTGGCCGATGTAGAAGCCTATTCGGTAGAGGGTACGCCGGCGGATAGCGTTATCCTCGGCCTCGGCAAGCTGCTCAAGCATAAGGTGGACCTGGTTGTGTCCGGAATAAACTCAGGGCCTAACCTGGGCGACGACGTGCTCATCTCGGGAACGGTGGGAGCCGCCCTCCAGGGCTACCTGCGCGGTTCACCGGCACTGGCTATCTCAATCGACTCTCTGGATAATCTTTACCTGGACAATGCCGCCAGACTAGCGGCCCTGCTGGCGGAGAAGCTAGCCGGCGATGCTATGCCCGGCAACGGTTTCCTAAATGTAAATCTGCCCGGTCTGCCCATGGAAAAGACCCGGGGAATAAAGATAACCCGGCTGGCCAGCCAGAGCCATATCGATACCGTTGAGGAAGGACACGACGGCAGAAAGGCCTACTACTGGCTGGTACGCCAGAAGATAAAAAGAGATGCTGAAGAAGATACCGACATCCACGCTATTGAGAGAGGCAATATCTCGATTACGCCATTACATACGGAGCTTCTGAACAAGCCATCGCCACGGATACCGGACGGCCTGTGCGCAGAGCTCTTTAATGAACTACAGAAAAGCTAGCCCCCGGATCCAACCCGGTATTATTCTGATGAAGCCTGATTGATACTATTTGGAGGTGTACCCTTGTACCAGAAGACTACTCTTGATAACGGCTTGCGGCTGGTTACCTCAACCATGCCACACACGCGCTCGGTATGCATCAGCCTCTTTATCGGCACCGGCTCCCGGTACGAGTCCGATGCCGAAGCCGGCACCTCTCACTTTATCGAGCACGTTCTCTTTAAGGGCAGCGCGAAGTACCCCTCCCCCGGGGAAATCTCAGCGGCAATCGAAGGCATCGGCGGCATCTTAAACGGCGGTACGGACAAGGAGCTAACCGTATATTGGTGCAAGGTTGCCCAGCAACACTTTGCACTGGCCCTGGACGTACTCACCGATATGCTGCTCCACCCCCGGTTCGACCTGGAAGAGATAACGAAGGAACGGCAGGTTATTATCGAAGAAATCAATATGTGCAAGGACTCCCCTTCACAGGAAGCCAACATGCTCATCGACGGACTTCTCTGGCCTAACCACCCCCTGGGTCGTGACGTAGCCGGTAGCAGGGAATCAGTAGCCGGTATCACCCGGGAAGCAATGCTCGATTACCTCGACCGTCAGTACCAGCCGGACAACACCGTGGTCGCTATCGCCGGTAACATCCAGCACCAGGAAGCGGTTAATGCGGTTAGTCAGGTAATGGATGACTGGACCAGCCATAAGCCTCATGCCAGCTATTCCGACTATCAGCCGACACTGGCACAGCGAGTCAAAATAGAGAAGCGGGATATCGAGCAGTCCCACCTCTGCTTGGCGCTGACGGGCTTACCGCTCCTTCATCCACAACGCTTTAAGCTCGACCTGCTCAATACTGTCCTCGGCCAGGGCATGAGCAGCCGATTGTTTACCGAGATTCGCGACCGGCTGGGACTGGTCTACAGTATTCACAGCTATGTCGAGCACTTTCTCGACTCCGGGTCGCTGACGATATACGCCGGAGTAGATACCAGAAATCTGACCACCGCGATAAAAGCCATCCTCGAGCAGCTTAACCGGATTAAGGAAACAGTACCCGAGGCCGAGTTATCCCGGGCTAGAGAGCTTTCAAAGGGACAGCTGTTGCTCAGAATGGAAGACAGCCATAACGTCGCCGGCTGGATGGGCGGGCAGGAGACTCTCACCAGGCGTATTCTAACTCCTGAAGAGGTAACCGCTATTATCGATGCCATCACTGCCGAGGAACTAGAGAAGCTGGCCCGGGAGTTGATAGACGGCAAGAGACTCCGCCTGGCCGTAGTCGGCCCCGTCGCCGAGGATGCGCCACTGGAAGAACTCTTAAAGCTATAAGCTTACAAGCCCTCCTGCCTGCAAGGATATCACGCCTGATGAATAAAGAGCCCCCCGTAATTCGGCGGCTCTTTCTTTTTACAGTATTGTTGTTTGTTGATACAGTAAGTTTTGCTTGATTGAATGAAAAGCCAGAAGGTTCACCCATATGCATTTCCTATATTTGTGTCATTTTCCCATGTATTGTGATAAAATCTGGCCAAAATCTCATTAGGGGAGGTATCAGATGGCGGAGAAATATCATCAATACCTCATCATAGGATCTGGAGCAGGTGGGGCAACGCTGGCAAGAGAGTTAGCCATTCGAGGCCAGAGTGTCCTTATCATTGAGCAAGGTAGACAAGAACAGAAGGTTGGCACTTACAATGATGCAACACGATACTATGATGCTCCGAATAGATTCACGAATGCGCCCAGGAAATCGAAAGAGGGGGTAGTCCTGTGGCGCTCATTTATGGCAGGTGGCTCAACAGTTGTCTCCTGTGGTAATGGGGTCCGCTGTTTGGAGGATGAGTTTAACGTCCTGGGGGTAGATCTTTCCGCTGAGTTTGCTGAAGCTGAAAATGAGATGTCTATTGCTCCCATACCGGAAGAGCTGCTATCTGATGGTTCGAAAAAGATCAGGTGGGCAGCTAAAGAGCTTGGCTATAATATGGAGCTAATGCCTAAGTTCCTTAAGGCTACATCTTGCCGAAAGTGCGGACAATGTGTTTTTGGATGCGTGGAGTGCGCAAAGTGGACCGCACTGGATTATCTCAAAGAAGCTATCGATAAGGGCGCAAAGATTCTGTACGAGACTAAGGTTGAAAAAATAAAAATCCAAAACGGCAGGGCAAACGGAGTCATCTCTGCTCGGTCATCAGGCGGCGAAGAAGAGTTTATGGCTGAGAAGGTTATTGTAGCAGCGGGAGCGCTGACAACTCCGGTAATCCTACAGAAATCGGGCATAGATAAGGCAGGTTCAGGACTTTTTGTTGACCTATTCGTCAATACATACGGGGTGACGGATGGGGTGAACCAAGCTAATGAACCGGCTATGGCGCTGGTTACCCATGAATTCTACAAGAGCAAAGGGTTCATTCTGTCTCCATTTATTAACTGCAGTAAGAGAGTCCGATTTGTAGAACTGGGGATGCGAGGAATGGCTATGCCAACCAACAGGCTCCTTGGCATTATGACTAAGACCAGAGATGACTCAAGCGGGCAGGTTTACCGTGACGGGACGATTTCCAAACCGGTTACGGATGCCGACTGGGTAAGGCTTAAAGCCGGCTCAGCAATCGCTAGAGAGATACTGATAAAAGCGGGGGCATCAAGCAAGTCTATCGCCGTCTCTATACCGCAAGGGGCCCATCCCGGAGGTACTGCTGCCATTGGTAAAGTGGTGAATACAGACCTCAAGACTGAAATAGATGGGCTTTATGTCTGCGATGCCAGTGTCTTGCCGGTGTCTCCTGGACTTCCTCCGATTCTTACGATTGTTGCCCTAGCCAAAAGACTAGCCAAGAATCTAATGTAAACTACACCCATTGGGAGTCAACATGGTGGACTGCGTGTCATGAGCATGATAGAAATTCTGAACAAAATGGGGGTTGACAAACGGTTAAGGCCGGCCGGTATGTTAGCACTCCGATGGGCAACCAGCCTCAGTTTCGCCACTCTGTGCAGACTTGCGGGTCGCCATATGGTTTCAGCATTTGCCGCGGCACCGGCGATAATCATGGCCGGTTACACTGTCGAAGATGCATTACACGATGCAGATCTACTGTACAAAGCTATGCGACTGACTGTCGAAAAGATGGGCCTTGACACATTCTGCCTGACCGCTGATCTCAGTCTTGAAGCTGAGGCATGTGGTTGTAATGTTTCCTTTTCTAAGACGAATCTACCAACAGTGGTTTCCCATATCGTGGGCGAATCCGGCGATGCGAACAAGCTTAATATCCCCGATCCTAATAGAGATGGCCGAATGCCGGTATTTCTGAAGACCATTAAACTGATCAAGAAGAACTACTCAATGATAAAGGTTGCTGCTGTAACTGGCCCATTCACTCTGGCGGGGCATTTAATTGGTACACAAATATACCTAGACGTGAAAAGAAATCCCGAAAAGCTTAAGTCTGTTTTAGATTTTTCACTAATGGTAGCCAAACGATATGCCAGGGATCTTGTTCAGGCCGGGGCTGATATGATTCTTCTTGCTGAACCTTCAGCCTCCCAGATATCTCCGAAAGATTTTGAGACTTTCTCTTTACCTTATACCAAGGAATTCATCGCTACTTTGGGTAAGCCATGCATACTTCATATCTGCGGCAAGACTGAGCATATACTTGGAATGATGTGCGAATCAGGAGCAGCAGCACTAAGTGTCGAGCAAGTAGATATGAGGAAAGCAGTCAACACCGTCCCGAGGCAAACAGTACTGATAGGAAATATAAGCCCTACCTCATTAGCAATGGATCCTGTGGAGACAATAAAGAGCCAAACTTTAGCGCTACTGGACGTTGTGAAAGCCAGAAAAGAATTCGTAGTCGCTCCCGGTTGTGATCTGCCATCCAATACACCTGTCGAGAACATCAGGTCTTTTGTCGAGACGGTGAAGAATTATACCGCCCGTTAGCTAGGATAACACTTTTCATCGTTTTGTGATCTAACGTTCCGTTACAATAGACGATTTTCAAAGCCCATCATAATTAACATATCCTCTCTGGGGAAACAGCGGTTTCAAAAGTAAACATCCTAAGACATTACATCCAAAGACAGAAGACGAGTAGCCATTCATTTTCCGCTTAACAAATAAACAGAGCCGCTTTTACCCAAAACAGCGTAACATATTGCGAATCAGCATTATTGAGCAATACAAATAATCCCTAATGCTCCTGAATCACTTTCATATCTGTTCAACTCCCCTGAATATCTTTGACATTGCATCACAGCATTCATTATAATATGGCATACGGTAGTTGGTTGCCGTATACCATATTAAGTTGAACAAGGGTTATTTTACATGGAAAGAGTGGCTCGTAAGATAATTAGCACAGGCCTCCATCCGCTCGACGAACTCCTGCAAAATCTGCGACCGGGTGACAATGTAGTCTGGCAGGTTGACCGCCTCGAAGATTATCCGTACTTTGCCCAAGCCGTTGCAGATCAAGCAATAAAAGACGGCTTTGCATGTGTTTACCTGCGTTTTGCTCCTCACACCGCTATTCTACAGCCACGGACCGGACTAAAAATTATTAATATTGATCCCGGTCCCGGGTTCGACTATTTCACCGGTGAGGTGCACCGCATTATTGAGGAATACGGCGAAAGGACTTTTTACATATTCGACAACCTTTCTGCTTTGGTGGACGAATGGGCTACCGACGAACTGCTGGCTAACTTCTTCCAGGTGACCTGCCCCTACCTTTTTGAAATCAACGCCATAGCTTACTTTGCCATCAGACGTGGACAGCATGGGCAGAGTGCCATAACTCGTATACGCAGTACTACTCAGATACTAATCGATGTTTATCATGTCGAAGGCAATATGTATATTCAGGCTTTGAAAGTGTGGAGCCGCTATTCTCCATACATGTTTTTGCCCCACCGGATTAATGCTGATGAATTAGAGCCTATCCTTCACAGCGGCGATGCGGCTACGATACTGACAAATGCCAGCAGAAGGCCAATCAATATCAGCTCTGATTCCGTAGCACCCTGGGAGACTGTTTATCGAACGCTGGTTCAGTATCAGAGAACTCACGCGGATTCATCGGGTACGACCGCCAAGACCATAGCTCTAAAGGAATCACTCTCACGAATGATGATGGGTAACCATAAGAAGCTGAACCAGCTATCCGATCGATACCTGACCCTGGATGACCTGCTTCAAATCAGGGGTCGTCTTATTGGTTCCGGGCGGATAGGCGGCAAAGCAGCCGGCATGCTAATGGCAAGAGGTGTTTTGGCCGCAGACAATGGCGAGACTGACTTCAATCAACTACTGGAAGAGCATGATTCTTTCTACATCGGTTCGGATGTGTTCTTCACTTTCCTGGTAAAAAATAACCTGTTCAAACTCAGATTACAGTTATCGAAAACGGGTAAGCTGTCAAAGGATGAATTCGCTAAAGTAGAGCAGCAGTTCCTCTGCGGTCGTTTCTCAGAAGAAATAATGGAACAGTTACGGAATATGCTTGATTACTACGGTCAGGCTCCTGTTATTGTACGTTCCTCAAGCCTCCTTGAGGACGGCTTTACAGATGCCTTCGCCGGAAAGTACCGTAGCGAGTTCTGTACCAACCAGGGCAGTCCTGAAACTCGTCTGGAGGCCTTATTAAGAGCAATCAAACTAGTCTATGCCAGTACGCTGAACCCGGATGCTCTATCCTATCGGCACAGGCGCGGGCTTGGCGAAGGCGATGAACAAATGGCAATCCTGGTACAACGTGTCTCCGGAACACCATACAAGCAATACTTCTTCCCCAGCCTGGCCGGAGTTGCTTTCTCACGCAACCTTTACGCATGGACAAACCGCATTGATACCCGGAGAGGTATGATACGGCTGGTATTTGGCCTGGGGACTCGTGCCGTGAACCGGGTTAGCGGCGACTACCCCCGAATGATTGCAGTCAGTCACCCCCAACTAAGACCCGAGGTTGGCATGGAAATAGCCAGGTATTCGCAGCGAATGGTAGATATTCTGAATATAGAAAAAAATACCTTTGAGGTCGAACCTTTCACCGAAATAATTGACATTAACAACTATCCTGCCGCGCAATTAATGATTTCTGAAATAGCCGATGGTTACCTGCGTGACTGGTTCGTAACTCCGACGTCTAATCAGGAAAAGAACTTCGTTCTGACCTTTAATAATCTGATCAAGCAAACCAAACTGGTTAACATCGTCGGAGAGATGCTAGCCAAACTCGAAAAGGCTTGGGGCCAGCCGGTAGATATCGAATTTACCGCGCATATCGACAGTGCAAATAAAGTAAGGATCAACCTTTTGCAATGCCGCTCATTACGTGTACCCACATCAGAGGGCGTTTCTATCAGTATTCCCCAGAATATTGCCCGGGAAAGATTACTATTCCGCTCCAATCAGGCAATAAGTGCCGGGATAATCGGTGATATACGATACATCGTTTATATTAACCCGCAAAAATATGCTGAGGTTGCCACGTTTGAGGAGAAGAGGACCCTGGGACGAGTAATAGGTAAGATAAACGACAAGCTACGTAATAAAGAGGGTAAATTTATGATGATGGGCCCCGGCCGCTGGGGTAGCAGTAACATCGAGCTTGGCGTGAATGTGAGCTATTCGGACATTGATAATACAGCAGTGCTGGTAGAAGTCGCCCTTGAGAAAGCCGGCCATAAACCGGAAGTCTCTTACGGAACCCATTTCTTCCAGGATTTGGTAGAGGCAGAGATACTTTACCTGCCAGTTTATCCAGATGATAAGACCGCGGATTTCAACACCGAGTTCTTTGCCGGCTCACCAAATATTCTGGGGGATATTCTACCAGAATTAGTGAACTTTGAGGAGGTGGTTCAAGTAATTGACGTAAAAGCAGCGGCGAACGGCGCTACCGCGAAGGTAATTGCAGACCCGCAAACACATAGCGCCGTATGTCTCCTGGATAAAAATCAACCAATCAAATAGTAATTTATGAAAAGGAGGAAATACAATGAACCTACAAAGACCAAATGCTAATGATGCCACCAGAACCGCCAATCGATCCAAGAGTGTCGTACCAATGAGCGGATTATGTACCCGGTGTGTCGACGGTTGTACCGGAAACTGCGAGGTATTCAAGGCAAGTTTTCGCAGCCGGGAACTGCTCTACCCCGGACGTTACGGCGAGATTACCGCTGGAGGTGATAAGAATTACCCCATCGATTACTCACACCTGAATATCCAGGGTTATGCTCTGGGTGTCGATGGTCTACCTGACGGAGTTGCCGGCAACTCCGATACGGCGATCTTCCCCGAAGTAAACACGGAAACAGAGTATGGTTGGAATAAGAAAGTCAGGATGGCTATACCAGTTTTTACCGGAGCGCTGGGTTCTACGGAGATAGCGCGCCGGAACTGGGAACATGTCGCCGTCGGTGCTGCTTTGAGCGGGATCACCATCGTCTGCGGTGAGAATGTCTGTGGTA
>DIFA01000011.1:18627-81145 GCA_002418895.1 Dehalococcoidia bacterium UBA5760
TCCAGATGAACGTCGAGGATACCCGCCTTGGCGTCGCTGAATACGTGAGCCGGAAGCACGGGCTAGACACTATCGAGCTAAAATGGGGGCAGGGTGCCAAATGCATCGGTGGGGAAATAAAAGTAGACAGCCTGGAACGGGCTTTGGAGCTACAAAGACGCGGTTATATCGTAACCCCGGATCCGTCACACCCCATAAACAGAGCATCATTTGAGGATGGCTCGCTCAAGGAATTTGAACGCCATAGCCGTCTCGGCTTTATCGACGAAGAGCAATTCTATATCGAGATCGAACGTCTGCGTAATCTGGGTTTCGGACGCATTACACTGAAAACGGGTGCCTACGGACTGCGTGAGCTGGCAATGGCTATCAAGTGGAGCTCGAGAGCCAACATCGACCTTTTGACCATTGATGGTGCTTCCGGAGGCACCGGGATGAGCCCGTGGCGAATGATGGAGGAATGGGGTATGCCCAGCCTCTATTTACATTCAGCGGCATATGATTTCGCTAATAGAATCGCCCATAGAGGGGAGCGGGTTCCTGACATTGCCTTCGCCGGTGGTTTCAGCAGCGAGGACGGCATCTTCAAAGCGCTGGCTTTGGGTGCCCCCTTTGTTAAGGCGGTATGTATGGGCAGGGCTCTGATGATTCCCGCCATGGTGGGCAAGAACATTGACCGGTGGATCAAGAACGGGGAACTACCCGGTACTGTAAGCCAGTTCGGATCCACACCGGAAGAGATTTTTGTCTGCTACGAGGAAGTTAAGGATTTAGTTGGCGCAGACGAGATGAAAAAAATCCCCATGGGGGCCATTGGAATATACAGCTACTGCGAAAAGATGAAGGTGGGACTGCAACAGATAATGGCCGGTGCCCGGCGCTTCAGTATACCATCCATACGCCGTGACGAACTGATGTCGCTCACAGAGGAATGTGCCAGGGTGACCGGGATTCCCTATCTGATGAATGCCTACCGGGCAGAAGCGATAGATATCCTCGAGGGACGTAACAGGAGACCGGAGAGGCTTGTTGATACTAACGTGTTCAGTTTATCGGCCGGCTACGGAATTGGTTCCCGTAGAATAAGAACCTACGAGTAATTACTTCAATAATCACTTATATCAGGGTACGCCTATGTACTGGTTCGGCGATTAACTGTCTAAGAATTTGATATCTAATTTTGCATCGGGCATTATATGAAGAAAGCGGGAGCACCGGGAAGATGATCACAATAATTGACTATGGTGCCGGTAATATGAGAAGCGTGTTCAATGCCATCACCACACTCGGCTACCAGACCAGAGTAACAAGTTCTCCAGGTGACGTGCTGGCTGCCGAAGCGATCATTCTTCCCGGTGTCGGCGCTGCCGGCGATGCCATGGAAAACCTGGAAACCTCAGGATTGATAACACCACTCCGCTTATTTATCGAAAATAACCGTCCGTTCCTGGGCATTTGCGTCGGTATGCAGCTTCTTTTTACTTATACCGAAGAAGGTAAAGGACAACAGTGTCTTGACATCATTCCCGGACAAGTACACCGGCTTTCCCCTGGGGTAAAAATTCCACAAATCGGTTGGAACCAGGTCAATCAGAGATCTTATCACCCGATTTTCGATGGCATACCGAACAGGAGCAACTTCTACTTTGCCCATAGCTACCATGCCAGCCCGAATAATGAATCACTCGTCATCGGCGAGACAGAGTATGGCATTCCAATTTGTAGCGTAATTGCCAGAGGGAATCTGGCAGCAACCCAGTTCCACCCCGAAAAGAGCGGGAAGGTAGGTCTTAAGTTATACGATAATTTCATAAAGCTTGCTTTAGCGAATAGGGTATTTGATATCTAGAAAAGCCAGACACTTTGCCGGAGAAGAAGTCTTCTAATGCTGACAAAAAGGATCATACCCTGCCTTGATTTTAAGGGAGACCGGGTAGTGAAGGGTAGGAGCTTCACCGACTTACGTTATGCCGGTGATCCCGTAGAACTGGCCAACTTTTACTACCGGGAGAACGCTGACGAATTAGTTTTCCTGGACATAGCAGCTACTCCGGAAGCACGAGATACAATCGTTGCCGTCATTGAGAATATATCCAGGAACGTGTTTATACCGCTCACAGTCGGCGGCGGACTACGCAATATCAATGACATCAGGCGAGTGCTGCTGGCAGGAGCGGATAAGGTCTCGATAAATACCGCAGCGGTACGTAACCCGCCGCTCATCAGAGAGAGCGCTCAAAAATTCGGCAGCCAGTGCATTGTAGTGGCAATAGATGCCAAAAGAGTGGCCGGGAGTAAACCCGCCAAGTGGGAAGTCTATACTCATAGCGGTCAGAAATCGACTGGCATTGATGCTCTGGACTGGGCAAGACATGCGGTGATGCTCGGGGCCGGAGAATTACTGCTCACCAGCATAGATGCTGACGGTCACCGGGCAGGATATGATATTGAGCTTACCCGAGCTATTTCAGAGGCGGTAAGCGTTCCGGTTATTGCCAGCGGCGGTGCTGGTACCCTGGAGGATGTATATCAAGCACTGGTGGCAGGTAAAGCGGAAGCAGTCCTGGCTGCCAGTATATTCCACTACGGGACGTACTCTATCAAAGAAATCAAGGAATACCTGCACGTGCGGGGAATCCCGATAAGGTTCTGAAAATGCACCCGGTACCATTCAGTTTTTAATACAGAGGTGTTATAATAGCGCAGAATTATCTTCAGGAGCAGAAGGATTCCAATGGAGCAAGCCAATAGCTCGGATACAGAAAGAAAAATAGTAGCTATTCTGAAAATACTGAGCGAGTCATCAGAGCCTCTGGGATCAATTAATATCGCCCGTGAATTGGAGCGGGCGGGGATTTTCTTAAGTGAGAGAGCAATCAGGTATCATTTAAGGATTGCAGATGAACGTGGTTACACTCAGCCAATGGGACGCGACGGCAGAATGATTACACCGGAAGGACAACAGGAAGTTAAAGAGGCACTGGCCCCGCAGAACCTTGGTTTCGTACGTGAGAACCTGGAGATGTTAGCCTACCAGACCACTTTCGACCCTGAAAAAGGCTCCGGTCAATTACCAATAAATACATCACTCATTAACCAGGATAAGTTCAAAAGGGCAATATCGGCCATGAAGGATGTGTTCGAATCCGGCATATGCGTCAGCGATCTGGTGGCAATAGCATCGGAAGGCGAGAAACTCGGCTCGATAGTTGTACCAAGCGGGAAAATTGGCTTAGCCACTGTTTGCAGTGTTGCCGTAAACGGGGTGCTTCTAAAGGCTGGAATCCCCACTGAGTTCAGATTCGGAGGTGTTCTCGAAATTAGAAATTCTAAACCCAGACGTTTCGTGGCCATAATCGACTATTCCGGTACCTCTATCGATCCCTCCGAACAATTCATCCGCGCTAAAATGACCAGTGTCGGCGAAACTGCCAAGACAGGGAATGGCAAGATACTGGGTGTCTTCCGCACAATACCGGCACCAGCCCGAAAAGCCGCAGAGCAGAAGATTGCCAGGCTAAAAGAGGCAGGTATTAATGGAGTCTATGCTCTAGGCAATATCAGCGAACCGCTTTGCCAGATTCCGGTAGCCCTGAATCGTGTTGGTATTGTTCAACTTGGCGGCCTTAATCCTCTGGCCGCAGCCGTTGAAGCTGGCATCGAAATAGAAAATCTGGCCGAAAGCGGACTGATCGACTTTCAAGAGCTGAAAAGGTTCCGGCAGGTTTAGGACAAATATCTGATCCCCAAAACCTCCCCAATAAAAACGGCCGCAGTGTTTTGACTGCGACCGTTTCTGTTACGATATGAGAACGGGGAATTAGTACATATCACCCATGCCGCCGCCCATACCACCGGGCATCGGCGGATTTTTCTTCTCCTCGGGAATATCGGCAACCAAGGCATCGGTAATCAAAACCATACTGGCAATACTGGCAGCATTTTCTAAAGCCGACCTGACCACCTTGGTCGGATCGATGATACCCTTCTCTACCATATTTACGAATTCACCGGCCTCGGCATCAAAACCGACTCCGATCGGGCTCTTTTTAACAGCGTCCACAACCACCGAGCCATCCCGACCGGCATTATTAGCCAGACAGCGGATTGGCTCCTCGACCGCTTTCTTAACGATATTAACACCGGTCGCCTCATCGCCGCTTAACTTGAGCTTGTCCAGAACAGGCAGAGCATTAATCAGGGCAACCCCACCACCGGGCAGGATCCCCTCCTCAACCGCGGCACGGGTCGCCGAAAGGGCGTCCTCAACACGATGCTTTTTCTCTTTAAGCTCAACCTCGGTGGCAGCACCTACCTTAATCACCGCGACACCGCCGACCAATTTGGCCTGCCTCTCCTGGAGTTTCTCGCGGTCAAAATCGGAGGTGGTCTCCTCTATTTGAGCCTTGATCTGCTTGATTCTACCTTTGACTGCTTCCTCCGAGCCCTTGCCCTCGATAATAGTAGTCTTATCCTTGTCCGCCACAACCCGCCGGGCCCTGCCCAGATCATCTACGGTAGTCGAGTCGAGCTTACGCCCTACTTCCTCGGATACCACCGTAGCACCGGTGAGAACCGCGATATCCTCCAGCATCGCCTTACGCCGATCGCCAAAACCGGGGGCCTTGATGGCCAGTACATTGATTGTGCCCCTGAGTTTGTTGACCACCAGTGTGGCCAGCGCCTCGCCCTCGACATCCTCGGCGATAATCAGCAGGTTCTTCGATACCTGAAGTATCTTCTCCAGAGCGGGAAGAATATCAGCCACGGCGGAAATCTTCTTATCGGTGATAAGAATGTAGGGGTCTTCCAGAACCGTCTCCATCTTCTCAGCATTGGTAACGAAATAGGGGCTGATATAGCCGCGGTCAAACTGCATCCCCTCGACATACTCGGTCTCGTAAGCCAGACCCTTGGACTCTTCGACAGTGATAACCCCGTCTTTGCCCACCTTCTCCATTACCTCGGCAATCAAGTCGCCAATTTTCTTGTCAACGGCGGTTATCGTAGCCACCTGAGCAATCTGCTCCTTACCCTTTACCTCGGTAGATACCCTTTTGAGCTCATCAACAATGGCGTCGGCTGCCTTCTCGATACCCCTTTTCAGCGCCATCGCCTCAGCACCGGCAGCCAGATTCTTGAAGCCCTCGGTAATTATGGCGTGGGCCAGGATAGTCGAGGTCGTGGTACCGTCACCACAGGCATCATTAGTCTTGGTAGCAGCTTCTTTGACCAGCTGCACACCCATATTCTCAAAGGGATCAGGAAGCTCGATATCCTTGGCGATGGTAACACCATCGTCAATTACGGAAGGAGCACCCCACTTCTTGTCCAGAGCCACGCAGTGCCCTTTGGGACCCAGGGTAACCCTGACCGCATCAGCCAGAGCATCTATGCCCTTCTTTAAGGAATGCCTTGCATCCTCAGTAAATACAATCTGTTTTGCCAATTTTATCCTCCTTAGTCTTAGTCTACTAAGCCTTCTTATTTATTATTTAGCCTTCTTGGCCAGAATATCGCTCTCACGCAAAATCATAAACTCTTCGTCTTCAATCTTAATCTCGGTACCACCATATTTGGCATAGATTACAATATCGCCAACCTTGACATCCATGGGTATCCTCTTACCATCCTCGGACAGCCTGCCCTCCCCAACCGCAATAACCTCTCCCTCCTGAGGTTTCTCCTTAGCGGTATCGGGGAGAACAATGCCCCCCTTACTCACTCTCTCCCGCTCAATTGGTTTGACCACAACCCGGTCAGCCAACGGCTTCAGATGTCCTGCCATTCCAAATCCTCCTTCTTAATTATTTTTGGGATTAATCTTTTGACTATTATTTTAGCACTCTCAGTGCGAGAGTGCTAATCTATATAATACCCTATATAACAAAATGCTGCAACACCATGGACAGGTATTTACGGCCATTCCCGGTTATTCAGAGAGACTATAGTCCCGAAATCAATCCATTGCTCCCCATAGAAATCGGTTATCTACGTCATAACACTATTTGGAGGTCTACAAATAACACAGCGGATACCCGTGAATCAAGGCGATCAACCTGATAGGATGGACAAACACCGCTCTCTAAGACAGCCTCAAGGAGGGGAATACATCCAGTTCCAGACCATCCACCTTACCGGCCCGGAGGCGGTGGTATCCACAGGCAGCAATCATAGCCGCATTATCGGTACACAGGATAGGCTCCGGAATCAGTACCGTTACCGGAGAAGCCATCACCATCTGCTGGCGGAGAAATTTGTTCGACGCCACCCCACCAACCAGCAGAATATGCTTTACATGGTATTTTTTAGCAACAGCTACAGTTTTAGACACCAGAACCTCAACCACCGCTTTCTGAAAAGAAGCCGCCGCATCCGCCGCCGATGATACTTGTCCTCCCTCTGCCAACCGTAGCAAAGCGGTCTTTACCCCGCTGAAGCTGAAGTCGTTACTACCTCTCAGCCAGGCACGCGGCAGACTCAGGCAATCAGAGCCGCCTGCCGCCGCCTGCTCAATGGCAGGACCACCAGGATAGCCCAAGCCCAGAATTCTGGCTGCTTTGTCGAAGGCCTCACCGGCGGCATCATCCCTGGTCATTCCTAACAGCACATAATCCCCATGCCCCTTCATCAGTACCAGGTCACTGTGACCGCCGGAGACAATAAGGCACAAAATAGGAAACCCAATACTCCGGTAACTGAGCCAGCCGGCATAGATATGTCCCTCAAGGTGATTGACACCGACAATAGGTAGGCCATGAGCAAAGGCAATTGCTTTGGCCGTATTCGCTCCCACCAGAAGCGAACCGGCCAGTCCGGGGCCGATAGTAACAGCGACAGCCGCTAAGTCCTCCCAGCTGACTCCAGCTTCAACCATCGCCTGCTCAACTATCGGAATGATACTCAGGATGTGCTGCCGGGAGGCAACCTCAGGAACAATCCCGCCATACCGGGCATGGATCTTTACCTGCGAAGCAATCTTGTTGGATAATATGACGGTACCTTCCTCAACCACCGCAGCCGCCGTCTCATCGCAGGAGGTCTCAATACCCAAGATTTTCATACTCCCGAAATTATAGCACAGATTACCCTCGTTGAGACAATGTCCCCTTTTGACACCCCTCATAGCCAATGCTATGATGGACTAAAAAGGGAAAATTGGAAGCTTCAATCTGTTTCTAAGAATGGGGTGATGATATATGAATACCACAGAAACGGTATATCTGGTTATCCTCATCGTCTGCCTCTTGCTGTCCGCCTTCTTCTCCAGTTCGGAAACAGCCTTTACCGCCCTGCAGAGGATAAGGGTCGAGCACCTGGTCAGCACCAAAGTGCCCGGTGCGGCGCGGATAGCCAGAATGATGCAGCATCCGGAGAAGCTGCTCTCCGCTATCCTGACCGGTAACAACCTGGTCAATACGGCAGCGGCATCACTGGCTACAGTACTCGCCGTCTCTTTCTGGGGAGAGCAGGGCATCCTGATTGCCACGATAGGAATGACCATCATACTCCTGATTTTCTGTGAAACGACTCCCAAAATCATCGCTGCTCACAATGCAGAAAGAACGGCGATGAGAACAGCGCGGTCAGTAGAGATAGTCCAGGCAGTGTTTACCCCGGCTGTGCTGGCACTAAGCTCAATAGCAACCAGACTGAGCAAAATGGCCGGCGGGGAGCCGGTATCACGATCGCTGGTGAGCGAAGAGGAAATCCGTACCATGATATCGGTAGGTCATAAGGAGGGAACAGTTGAAGAAGCTGAGGCGGAGATGCTGCACAATGTTTTTGACTTCGGCAACCGGCCGGTTCTGGAGGTTATGATACCGCGTCCGGAGGTGATCGCCATAGAGCAGGGCTCGGCAGTAGCCGATTTTCTCACTACCTATGCTGAATCGCCCCTTTCTCGCTTTCCGGTATACAAGGAGAACATGGACAACGTGGTCGGTATACTCTCCATCAAGGACGTGTTGATGGCACTTGCCAAAGGCAATATCGACCAAAAAAGCAGCATCGATGACCTCGTCCGCCCCGCCTACTTTACTCCGGAGACCAAACGGATCAACGAACTCTTTGCCGAAATGAGGGACAACAACTATCGCATGGCGGTAATCGTAGATGAGTACGGCGGTACCGCTGGCGTGGTCAGTCTGAGCCGGCTGGTCGAAGAAATCGTCGGTGAGATCGGAGACGAGTTAGCCAATATAGAAAAGGAATACGAAGCGATTAACGAATACACATTCCAGGTTGACGGTAGTATGCGTATCGATGAAGCTAACGAAGAAATGCAGCTCGGACTACCCGATGGTGAAGACTACGAGACAGTAGCCGGCTTCATCCTCAATCTGCTGGGGCATATCCCGAGACGGGGAGAACAGTTAAAGTACAAGGGCTTAAAGATAGTGATAACCAAGATGCGCGGGCTGAAAATAGAAGAGGTCCTACTGACCAAGGAAAAGCAGAAGCAGAATGTACCGCCTCAGGGTTAGGTTTAAACGTGGCGAGGAGATAAAGTTTATCTCCCACCTTGATTTGATACGCCTATGGCAGAGAGCGCTGCACCGGGCAAGGCTCCCGCTGGCCTACTCAAAAGGGTTCAGCCCCCACCCACAAATATCGATGGCTATGCCGCTAGCCATCGGGGTAACCAGCGAAACCGAGCTTGCCGACATCTTCTTAGACACGCCGGTCTCCCCCCACTTCTTCAACGCAGCCTTAAGCCAGCAGCTACCACCGGGTATCGAGATATTACAGGTACATCCCATCTCTCCTCACCAACCCTCGCTGCAATCACAGACCAGCTTCGCCGAATACGCGGTTACTATAGCAACGGACAAGGAGACAAAGGAGATAGAAGCAAATATCACCAGACTGCTTTCCGCCGAGTACCTACCCTGGCAGCACCAGAGAGACACCGGCACACGAAGCTACGACCTGAGGGCACTAATCTCCGACCTGTGGCTTATAGACCGATCCCCTACCTGCTGCACAATTGGCATGAAACTGCGCTGCGACAGCAACGGATCGGGAAGGCCGGAGCAGGTTTCCCTCGCCCTCGGCTTCATTGAGCAGCCCCGGTCAATACACCGCACCAAGCTCATACTAAAGACAGCCTAGTAAAACGGGGACCCATATGAAGGAGAATAAGGATAATAGAAAACCTTTGGAACTGAGGGTACTGGACTTCATCAGGGAACACCACCTGGTACCGGTAGACTCCTGCTTGCTGGTAGCGGTATCCGGCGGCCCGGACTCAGTCTGCCTGCTGCACATACTGCTCAGACTGAAGGACGAACTTGGCATCAGACTGCACCTAGCTCACCTCAACCACCAGCTGCGCGGCACCGAGTCTGAGGCCGATGCCCGCTACGTTGACGAGATGGCCCGTCAGCTCGGTATCCCGGCTACGGTGGCAAGAGGTGATGTCGCAAGACATCAAGCGGAAAAACGCATCTCACTGGAGGAAGCCGCCCGTGATGTGCGCTATACCTTCCTCGCCGAGACAGCCAGGTCAGTAGGAGCAGACCGGGTCGCGGTAGGACACACCAGTGATGACAATGTAGAGACGATACTGATGCACCTGGTGCGAGGTACTGGTACCACCGGGCTGCAAGGACTAAAGCCATATCTAAAGTGGCGGATGGCCGGTGGAGATTTTGCCGTAATCAGACCCCTCCTCACCGTAAGCCGCGGGGATACCTCCGGCTACTGTCAGGAGCAAGAACTCAAGCCCAGGACTGATACCTCCAACTTTTCACTATCTCCCCTGAGAAACAAGATACGCCATCAACTGTTACCTCTCCTCAAGGGCTATAACCCGGGGATAGAGCAGGCAATACTGAGGACGGCTCGCATTGCCGCCAGTGAAATCGCTTTCCTTGCGGAAGAAGGTGCACGATTATGGAAGGAAATTGTGCGGAGTCAGGAGGACATTATTATCCTGGATAAGGAAAGCTTCCTCAAACTACCACCCGCACTCAAGCGACATCTCCTACGAATGGCTTTCCAAAGGCTGCTGGGCAACCTCAAGGATATCGAGACACGCCATATCGAAGAAATAATGGAAATCCTGAACAAGCCGGCCGGGAAAAGGCTTAATCTACCCGGCGGCCTGACCTTCTCGGTAGAGTACCAGAACTACCTGCTCGGTGAAGACTCCCCGGTCCTATCCCCCTTCCCCAGACTGGATGGTACGTGGACGCTAAATCTACCGGGAAAAACGGTACTGCCCGGCTGGCACGTCAATGCGGAACTCATCAACCAGCCGCAACCAGCAATGGAAAAGAGGGACAACCCGCTTAGCGCCCACCTCAATCTGGACAGGACCGGGAATAGCCTGACCGTGCGCAGCCGTCAGATCGGAGACCGCTTTCAACCGCTAGGAATGAACCAACCCAAAAAGCTGGGCAGGTTCATGATTGATGCCCGAATCCCCGCCGCATGGCGGGATCGAGTCCCCATAGTCTGCTCCCGCGAACAGATACTGTGGGTAGTCGGCTGGCGCATAGATGACAGGGTAAAGGTTACCGACAACACCGAGCGGATACTACGTCTGGAGTTTGAACGGGGCTAGCAGCGAAAACTAGGAGAGCAGGATTCGAGCATCAACCACCACATAGCCACCACCCCGCTCCAGAACCTTTACCGGATTAAGGTCGAGCTCCAATATCTGCGGCAAGTCTTCCACCATTGCCGATATCCTTAACAGAAGCTCCTCAAGCGATCCGACATCAGAGGGGCTCGCCCCGCGCCAGCCAGCAAGAAGTTGATAGGCCTTAACCGAACGCACCATCTCCCGGGCATCCTCATCAGTAAGCGGATGAATACGAAAGGTAACATCTTTGAACAGCTCAGTATAAATTCCCCCCATACCAAGCATAATCAGTGGGCCAAAAGAGGGGTCCTGGGTCACGCCGACAATTACCTCGACTCCCCCGGATATCATCTGTTGCACAGTCACACCGAATATTTCGTCAGCAAAACCATCATGCTCCAGACGTTCCCGCATCCGAACGAAGGCGCGTTCTACCTCCTTCGGCGAGCGAAGATCAAGGACCACGCCACCCACCTCCGTCTTATGCACAATCGAGGCAGCGTTAAGCTTGAGTGCAACCGGAAAACCAATCTCCTTAGCCGCCTTGGATGCCTCTCCGGCGGTTCCGGCCGACTCCGACACCACGGTATTGATCCCGTAGGAATTCAGCAGGCGGATAACAGAACCGGTATCGAGCCAAAAAGGACGAATCTGGCTCCGTTCCACAGCCGAGGTAATTATTTCACCGGCCATCTGCCTATCAATACCATCGAGATCCACGATTCTGCCTTTGGGCCGCTTCAACCATTCACTATACTCATAGGCCCTGCCCAGTGCCACCGCTGCAGATTCAGGGAAGATATAACACGGGACACCCCCCTTTTCTGCTGAGCCGGGGCCCAGCGCAAGCCTGTCTACCGGTGAAGCCATAAACGAAGCAACAATAGTCTTACCGTGCTGACGGAATTGCGGCGCTACTTCCCGCACAGCATCGGCAACTCCGCCGGGGTCGGTCAGCATCGGCGGAATGAAGATGACAATAACGATATCTACCACATTATCCTGCACCAGCAGATCCAACGCCCGACGGTACATTTCGGCGTTAGCCGCGGCGGTCATATCAATTGGATTAGCCAGGCTTACCTGATGTGGCATGAAGCGTTTAAGAGCAGCAATAGTGCTCTCGGATAGGTCGGGAAACTCCAATCCCCGGGCAACACAGGCATCCGCGGTCATAATGCCGGGGCCACCGGCATTAGTCAGGATAGCTACTCTATTCCCCGAAGGTATCGGCTGACGGGAGAGGAGATTAGCGATATCAAAAAGCTCCTCCAAAGTATCCACCCGGATTATACCGGCCTGTTTAAACAGGGCTTCAGAGGCCACCTCGGCAGTAGCCAGAGCACCAGTGTGCGACGCCGCTGCCCGGGAACCTGCCGGAGTTCTCCCACTCTTAACCGCTACTATCGGTTTGACCGGCGTTATGCTACGGGCGACCCGGGCAAATTTCCTTGGCTTTCCGAAAGACTC
Organism: Dehalococcoidia bacterium UBA5760; assembly: GCA_002418895.1. GTDB lineage: Bacteria > Chloroflexota > Dehalococcoidia > Dehalococcoidales > UBA5760 > UBA5760. The sequence goes on from DIFA01000011.1 coordinate 30,689, forward strand.
CAGGTAAAGAAGAATAATGTCAGTAGCCGGGTCTTCCTGCCAGTACTCAAGCAAATCAGTACTGGACACATCAGCATTATTACCCACACTGACAAAGGTGGAGAGCCCCATGTTAAGACTGCGGGCATATTCCAGAATAGCAAGTCCGAAAGCGCCGCTCTGGGTGCTAAAAGCGATGTTCCCGATAGGGGGAAAGACTGAGGAAAAGGTGGCATTCATATTAACCTGAGGGGCAGTATTGATGATTCCCATACAGTTTGGTCCCAAAAGACGCATTCCATAGCGGCGTACCGTATCGAGCAGCCTCTCCTGCCTCACCTTGCCCTCAGCACCGCTTTCAGCAAAACCAGCCGATATCACCACAACACTCGGAATACCCTTTTGCCCGCACTCTTCAACCACCTGCAGGACATCTTCAGCCGGTACGATAACCACCGCCAGGTCAACCATCCCCGGTATATCAAGAACAGAGGGATATGTTTTTACCGAGGCTACCATTTCCGCATGCGGGTTTACCGGATAGACGACACCGTTAAACTCCTGATGTAAGATGTTATGAAAGAGCTGATTACCGATAGTACCCTTCTTCCTCGAAGCGCCAATAACGGCTATCGCCCGGGGTTCGAGAAAACTCTTCAGCGAGGCGATATCAGCAGCTTCATCACGTTCCACCATTCCCTCCCCAATTACCGGGGCCTTCGGCTTTTCAACACGTTTCATATCACCAATCCTCCCACCTATCACTACACCCGCTGCTGACTACAGTTAGATACACCTGCCCGCTGCTTCAGCAAATGGACCGAGTTCCGCCATCAGCCGGGCAAAGTCCGAGGGAGTAAGCGACTGGAGCCCGTCGACCAGGGCTCCTTTCGGGTTAGGATGAACCTCAACAAGCAGTCCATCGGCACCAGCCGCCAGCGATGCTTTAGCCATCGCGGGTACCAGTGAATAATGACCGGCCGCGTGGCTGGGGTCGACTATTAAGGGTAAATGGCTGAACTGCTTAATCACCGGTATGGAACTGATATCCAGGGAAAAACGGGCGCTATCTTCGAATGTCCTGATTCCTCTCTCACACAGGATAACCTGATTATTCCCCTCAGCCAGCAGGTAATCAGCAGCAGTCAACCACTCGGTAACGGTACAGGCAAAGCCACGCTTGAGAAGAACAGGCCGCTTACTCCTGCCCACGCTGCTGAGCAGAGCGAAGTTCTGCATATTCCGTGAGCCAATCTGGAGAATATCGGCATATTCCGCAACCAGCTCGACATCGTGGGGGTCGACCACTTCGGTGACCACCGGGATAGCGAACTGCTTCCTGACCCGTGCCAGAATCTCCAACCCGGCTTCCTCCAGACCCTGAAAGTTGAACGGAGAAGTACGGGGTTTAAAGGCACCGCCGCGCAGGATACTGGCTCCGGACTCTTTCACCACCCGGGCCGAGGCTACCATCTGCTCCTCACTCTCCACAGCACAGGGTCCTGCCATAACGACGACACGCCTGCCTCCGACCTCAACCCCATTAATAGAAACCACGCTGTCCTTGGGCTTGAAGCCGCGGGAGGCAAGCTTATAGGGCTTCATAATCCGGGTGACACTCTCCACCCCGGGAAGTACGGCGAAAGCATCGGTAGGCAATCCACCCGTATTGCTACCTAGTATGGCAACCACCGTTCGATCCGTACCGACATTCAACTGGACCTTCATCCCCATCGACTTGGCCCTCGCTACTACATTATCTATCTCCTCACGGGTACTGCCCGTTCTCATTTCGACTATCATAATCTTACACCAACTCCTTTTCCATCCCGGGGTTAACGGCAATACCCGGTTCGGTTACCATGATAGCTCCCAATATAAGGCAAAGGACTAATGGCGAAAATGCCTCACCCCGGTAAATACCATAGCGATATCATGCTCATCCGCCGCCTTAATCGAGTCTCCATCCCTGATTGACCCGCCGGGCTGGATGATAGCGGTCACTCCGCACTCCGCCGCCGCCTCAACGACATCAGAAAACGGGAACATGGCATCCGAAGCGAGCACGCCGCCCCTAGCCTTCTCACCGGCCTTTTCTCTGGCTATCCGAGCGCTGACGATACGACTGGGCTGCCCTGCTCCCATACCCAGCAGCATCCTGTCCTTAACCAGCAAGATAGCATTGGACTTAACATGCTTAACGGCACGCCAGGCAAAGAGGAGATCGGCTGCCTCACCCTCGCTCGGTTTACGTTTGGTCACCGTTCTTAGATTGACACCGCCTTCGGGTAGGGAGTCCGAGGACTGGACCAGAAGACCTCCCTTCACCCTGCGTAAATCAAGGTAGGATGGTTCTTTTTCACCATATCCGGGAGGAAGTTCGGCAAGCAGAATACGCAGGCCCTGCTTCCCTTTCAGCAACTCCAGTGCCGCCGGTTCATACTCCGGAGCAACCACTATCTCGTAGAAGACCGCCTTCATCTCCTTAGCCATAGCCAGGGTAACCTTCCGGTTGGCAGCGACAATACCGCCATAGGCAGCTACCGGGTCCCCGCTGAAGGCCCGCCGATAGGCCTCGGCAATATCATTATGACTGGCCAGGCCACAAGGGTTGGTATGCTTAACCACAGACACGGTCGTTGCGGCAAAGTCAGTCACCGCTCCCCAGGCGGCATCAGCATCCAGAATATTATTAAAGGAAAGCTCCTTACCCCCCAGTTGCTCTGCCCAGGTGATACCGGTCGGCTTTTGACCTACACTCAACTCAGCATAAAAGGCAGCCGACTGGTGAGGGTTCTCTCCATAACGCAGCCCGTAGCGCTTCTTCAGGGCTACCGTCATCTCATCGGGGAAGCCATCGGTATCCTGCCTCAGGTATTGGGCAATAGCTGTATCATAGACGGCAACGTGTTGAAAGGCCTTCTGGGCCAGTCGCTTGCGCTCAGTAAGGTCAATGCTACCACTCTTTAGTTGCTCCAGAATCAGCGGGTAGTCGGCCGGGTCGACCACCACGATAACACCGGGGAAATTCTTGGCCGCTGCCCGCACCATAGTCGGTCCGCCGATATCAATATTCTCCAGTGCATCGGTAAGAGTCACCCCTTCCTTAGCTACTGTCTGGACAAAGGGATAAAGATTGACCGCCACCAGATCGATAGCCTCAATTTTATTCCTGTCCAGTTCCTCCATATGGCTAGCCAAGTCACGCCTGGCCAGAATACCACCGTGTACCATGGGATGAAGGGTCTTCACCCGGCCGTCAAGAATCTCGGGGAAGCCGGTAATATCGGAGACACCCTTGACCGGTACCCCGGCCTCAGCCAGTACTTTCTTGGTACCTCCGGTACTGAAGACCTCAAACCCCAACTGGCTAAGAACCCTGGCAAAGTCGGCCACTCCCGCCTTGTCAGATACGCTGATGATAGCTCGCATCAATTCCCCCAATCTATTTTAGATTTCACCTTATTCCTGCAAACCACCCTACACAATTGCTCCTACCGGATAACCACCCCTTTCTTTCCCTGCCGCCCCACCGCCTCACCGATGACCTTCGCCTCAGGCAAGGCCCGGATAATCTCACCGGCATGATTCTCCCCACAAAATAGCACCATGCCGATACCCATGTTGAAGACACGGTACATCTCGTCCCGGGCCACCTTACCCCGCTCATGAATGAGCTGGAATACAGGAGGCACCGACCAGCAACGGCTGTCAAACCCCGCCGCGACACCATCAGGAAGGATACGGGGCACATTCTCAATCAGACCGCCGCCGGTGATATGCGCCATACCCTTTATCAGAGACATAAACGGCTTGAGCTGATTATAGTAACAGCGGTGAGGAGTCAGCAGCTCCTCGCCCAGTGTCTTACCAAGCTCAGGGTAATAGACCTCCAGAGACTGCCTGGTCTCACCGAAAACCTTACGCACCAGTGAGTAGCCATTGGTATGCAGCCCGCTGGAGGGCAAGCCGATAATACTATCGCCAACGGCTATCGTTTCCCCCTGAATGATCCTATCCTTCTCAACTACACCGATAATAAAACCGGCCAGATCATAGTCCTCCCCGGCGTACAGCCCGGGCATCTCGGCAGTTTCCCCGCCGATCAGAGCACAGCCGACCTCACGACAGGCCCGGGCCAGTCCTCCGACAATGGCTCCCACCCTTTCCGGCACTAACTTCCCCATCGCAATATAGTCGAGAAAAAAGAGCGGCTCAGCACCGCCGGTGAGGATATCATTAACACAGTGATTAACAATATCGATGCCAATGGTATCGTGCTTATCTAAAGCAGAGGCAATCTTCAACTTGGTACCGACGCCGTCGACGCTGGAGACCAGCACCGGCTGCCGATAGCCCTTGAATTCAAAGAGCCCTCCAAAAAAACCGAATCCTCCCAGAACCTCGGGACGAAGAGTCGAGCGGACGTGACTGGCTATCATATTTTTAGCCCGTAAAGCATTATCGATACTAACCCCCGCCTTAGTATATGCTTCGTCCATTTATCCCACCTTTGCCGATAATTTCCCCATCAACGAATTATTAGAGAACACCAGATGCAACGCTACGGAAAAACAACTAAAACCGTAGGCAGCTGGAACCGTTAATTCCCCGTTGCCCGTTTTACATCAGGGATACCTGCCGAGCAGCACCCTTGGTCTCCAGCGCCAGCTTATCCATACCGAGCTGGACGGGTATCGGATAGTCACCGGTAAAGCAGGCCGCACAGAAAATGTCTTTAGGCAAGTCTACTGCTCGATACAATCCCTCAAGACTGAGGTACCCCAGCGAATCAGCCCCGATGAAGTCCCTGATTTCAGGCACTGTTTTGTGAGCGGCAATCAACTCTCGCTGAGTTGCCATATCGACACCAAAGAAACAGGGGTAGCGGAGGGGCGGCGCACAAATGCGCATATGTACCTCTCGAGCACCCGCTCTCCTCAACAGCCCAATTACCTTGGGAGTGGTAGTACCACGGACAATACTATCATCCACTAATACCACCCGCTTACCAGACAGAACCTGGGGCAGAGGATTAAACTTTAGCTTAACACCGAGATCTCTGATACGCTGGTGAGGCTCAATGAAGGTACGCCCGACATAACGATTCTTGATCAGGCCTTCACCCAGCGGTATCCCGGACCGGATAGCATAACCGACTCCAGCCGCAGTAGCTGAATCGGGAACACCCATCACCAGATCGGCATCAACCGGATGCTCCTCAGCCAGACCAGCCCCCATCGCCTGGCGCGCCTGATAAAGCAACCGGCCATTAATCACGCTATCGGGACGGGCAAAGTAGATATACTCGAAGATACAGAACCCTCGCCTACCCACCGCTATGGAATGACTACTGACACCACCGGCGTTAATAGAGACTATCTCGCCTGGCTCAATTTCCTTCTCGACACTGGCCCCGATGTGGTCGAGAGCACAGCTCTCCGATGCGATCACCCATCCACCGTTAAGCCTCCCCAGGCACAATGGGCGCACACCGAGAGGGTCACGAACACCGAACAGGGTATCTCTGGTCATAATAGTAAGGGAGTATGCCCCCTTAAGGCGGTTCATAGCATACTTTATCCGCCCTATCCAATCCTTCTCTGTAGAGGAAAGAATAAGATTAGCAATGACCTCGGTATCAGTGGAGGAGCGGAAGCAATAGCCCCGATCACAGAGCTCCTTATGCAGATACTCGGCGTTGATAATATTGCCGTTATGGGCAACGGCGATAGTATCGGAGCCCTCACCGACAACGATCGGCTGCACATTTGTTATCCGGCTGGAGCCACGGGTAGAGTAGCGGTTGTGACCGATAGCGATACTCCCGGTGAGGCTACTGAGAGATTCCTCACTGAATACCTGGGATACCAATCCCATATCAGCAAAAACTTGAAGCCTATTACCATCGGTAGTGGCAATGCCGGCGCTCTCCTGGCCGCGGTGCTGAAGGGCGAATAGGGCAAAGAAGGTAAGCCGGGATACATCCTCATTCGGGGCATATATACCAAAAACGCCGCAAGATTCGTGCAATTCTGCCTTCCTCTCGATTCAACCCGAATAGCCACCCTCTACTTGAGATTATAACCAAAATTTCATCCAGAGGTCAATTAACCGGGTTAACTGAATCTTGACAAAAGAGTACACTTTTGGTGATAATCTCGGTAGACCTGCCCCGTATCATTAGACCAATAGTGATGTAAAGAAGGAGGTAGGTTGTGAGCGAGTCGAACGTCTATAGTTTTAAGGTTGATAAAGGGCAGCTTGAACGCGCCAAGAAATTTTTCGCTCGACAGGGCATACCGCTTCAGGACAACCTGCGGGACCTGATTGACGTAGCGGCAGACTGTGAGCAATGCCTGGAACTACATGAGGATGATGCCCCTATCGGCGAACTGCAGAGTGCATTTACCACCCTCCTCGCCAACAGCAAGAATACCTGGCACCTGAACAGTGTCCTACAAGAATCGGTACTGAAACTGGCCAAGATAACTAAAATGCCGGTAGATGTTATTGTTAATATACTGGGTGAAGCACGCCGAATCAAAACGGACACTGTCAAACTCTCCCAGTCACACTGAGAGCAAGAAGAGGAAGAAGGAGGTATCCTAAATTGAAAGATAGCCGTAGGGCAAGGATAGCGGTGGATGCAATGGGTGGCGACTACGCCCCCGGCGAAATAGTCAAGGGAGCTGTCCTGGCCGCTGGAGAAAATGGCCTTGATATCATCCTGGTCGGCTCACCGGATATCATTCAAGCCGAGCTTTCCAAATACGATGCCCCCCATCTACCTATTCGCTGCGTCCCGGCTGAAGACATTATTAAGGAAGGTAAGGATCAGGCTCTGGCGGTACGAAGCAAACCAGACGCCTCGATATCGGTAGCGGCAAAGCTACTCAAGGATGGGGAGGCAGATGCCCTGGTCAGCGCCGGCCCTACCGGAGCGGTGGTTGCCAGCGCCATCCGTCACGTGGGCATGATAGACGGCATAGAGCGGCCGGTAATCGGAGGAGCTATCTTCGATGCTCTTCCCGGAACGGTAGTATTCGACTGCGGAGTGAATATGGACTGCAAGCCGTACCAACTGCTTACCTTTGCCCTCATCGGCTCTGTCTACTGCAGGAAGCTGCTCGATATCGATAACCCTACTATAGGATTACTCAACATCGGCGCTGAAGCGGAGAAAGGCAACCAGCTGACCAAGGAAACCTACCGCATCCTCAAGGAAAGCGGTCTGAACTTCATCGGAAATGTGGAAGGCAACCAGATAATGAACGGCAGCGCCAATGTCCTCGTTTGCGATGCCTTCGTTGGTAATGTGCTGTTCAAGTTTGTGGAATCGATAGGCATGTTTCACGACTCAGCAGGAGAAGAAAACGGTGCCGACCTGGGCGGTGGCATCATCTGGGGAGTTAACGGCCTCATCCGTAAGCTGCACGGGGCCAGCCGGGCTCCTCACGTGGCGCTGAAGATACGCCACGCTAAACTGGCAGTCGAAGCCGACCTGGTAGGCACCCTCAAGTCAGAACTGACCAGCGTAATGAGAGAAATCAAGCGACAGGTATAGCTTCAAAAAAATAGTGAGCGAATTTTTGCTATGAGATATGAAGCAGTCTATGACATAAGCGTCTTACTTGGTGTCGAGGATATCGACTATCCGGGCACTCCACCATACTCCAGGGAACTGATAAACAGCCTGAAGAACGGCGACACGAGCAACCTGTCGCAGCTGGTCATGAGTACCCACTCCGGTACACACCTGGATTCTCCATCCCATTTTATCCCGAACGGAAAGAATATCGACGATTACCCTGCTACAGCATTTATTCTACCCGCGCAGGTGACACCTATCGAAGACAAGGAGCTAATCCAGCCCTCTGAACTGGAGAAGCTGGACACCAGAGCTGGTGACGCCCTCCTGTTTAAGACGGAGAATTCGATAAGCGGCCATGCGACAAGCGGAGAATTCCGGGGGAGCTTCGTTTATCTTTCACCGGAGGCTGCCGACTTATGCGTAAAGAGGAAACTGGGTCTGGTCGGCATCGACTTCAATACAATTGAGCCATGCTCCGACGATACATTTCCCGTTCACAAAAAGCTTCTCGATAGTGGAATATTGATTCTGGAGAGCATCAACCTGAAGGAGGTCCCTCCGGGAAGATACACCCTCTTCTGCCTGCCTCTGAAGATGAAAGGCGCCGAGGCATCGCCGGTACGCGCTATCCTGATACGCTAATGCCACACCGGTGCAGCAAAAAACTTTACCGACCGCTCTTCGGCGGGTTCGAACCGCCACCGCAGTGGGACTTCAGCCAGTTTATAATAACCATCAAAGCCCGTTCATCCCGGCGTAGCCGGTGTCCCGCCCCATCAATAATGACTAACTCCTTGTGCTCACCCGCCCGGTCGTGCAACCGGTAGGCATGGCTGACATCGACCACCTCATCCCGACTGCCGTGCAGCAGCAGCAACGGCCGTGGAGCGATACCGGAGATATACTCAATGGGGCTGACCAGACTGAAGTTATCCAGCCACTCCTGATCAGAATGAGGAAAATCTCTATCCCTGATGATGCCGATGCCACGATAGTAATCAATGATAGACTCCCCTCCGACAAATCCGTCCTTAAGTGAGTCAAACTCCGCCGGGCAGGCACAGGCAACCAGGGAAGAGATCCTGGCATCCTGCGCCGCGACATATACCGAAACAGCCGCCCCACCGCTGAAACCAACCAGCGCCAGATGAGAGCGGTCTACATCAGGAAGCACCCAGAGGTAATCGACAGCCGCTGCCAGGTCTCTGGTCCAGCCCAGAATATCGAAATTACCGCCGCTGTCACCCACACCCCGAAAACGAAAAACCAACACGGCAAACCCCTCCCGGCAAATCCTCTCCGCCAGAGCAGGGTAGCCCCCATCATCCGGGTCTGGATTCGCATCAGGGGTACCGTACGGAATACCGTGACAGATACAAACAGTAGGGTATGAAACTGCACCGGCATCACCCGGCAGGTAAAGCTGGCCGGAAATCTTGACCTCATCCGCAGCAAAGGCAACGACTCGGACAACCATTCTATGCTCTCCTCAACATAACAACGAACTCTCTATTTCCGGAAGCACCCGCTATGGGTGATGCTACCAGCCCTCCCAGCCGGAAGCCGTGTTCAATCAGCCAAGCAATGAAGCGCCCTAAGACTCTGGCCTGTATCTCAGGTTGCTTAACCACGCCACCCCTACCCACCTCTTCCTTTCTCGCCTCGAACTGGGGTTTCAACAGCACCAGCAGATAACCGTCATCTTTAAGCAAGCGGGCCACCGATGGTATTACCTTCTCCACCGAGATAAAAGACAAATCGAAGGTGGCTAGATCCGCCTTTTCCGAAAGAGAAAAGGGATAGCGGGCGTTTATCCTCTCCATAACCACTACCCTATGGTCCTGCCTCAGCCGGTAGTCAATCTGGCCATAGCCGACATCAACGGCATAGACCCGGCTTGCCCCCCGCTTGAGCAAGCAGTCGGTAAAACCACCGGTTGAAGCACCGATATCAACCGCCACCCTATCCGAAACATCGAGCCCGAACTGGCTCAGGGCATGGTCAAGCTTGATACCGCCGCGTCCGACGAAAGGAGGTGGCTCGGCGACAGTAACCTCGGCATCCTCAGCCACCAGAGTCCCCGATTTGACCACCGCCTTGCCACCCACCGCTACCTTCCCCGCCATAACAAGTGCCTGAGCCCTGGTCCGGGTCTCAACCAGCCCCCTCTCGACAAGCAGACTATCAATCCTTTTCTTGCGACTCATGCTATTCCGCTCCCATACTGCAGTACAGATCACTGATCGCCAGAAGGGGAAAAGATCAACCCGGGGACATCGAACTGCGCATCGCTCTGAGAACCCTGCCTCGACATTACTGGCATCCGGTAATTGAATTAGGCACGGACTGAAGACAAGTATAGCCCTAGATATACCATGACCATTCCGGGCCTGATGATACCTTCGCTAAAAGGGGAATTAGAAGGCTTATGAACTGGAAGCTCCCCGGTTTATGCCTCCAGATAGGAGCGCCATTCCAGCATCTCATGCATAACCGCTTCATAATCCTTATGACAGGCTTCGTAGAGCTTGGCATTCTCCAGAGCGATAGCACCAAGATTAGCCACCGCACTGACAAAGTAAATATCGTCTTTACTGAACTGGCGCTGCTCTGCGGTATAAACCCTGACCTCCCCGATAATCTCATCCCTTAGCATCATCGGTACGGACAGGATTGAGGCGATTCCTTCTTTCTTGACCTGCTCCGGGTATTGTATTCGCTTGTCGCTGGTAGCATCCAGAATAGCGACTGCCTTACCTTCCAGTGTTTCGGGAATACTCTTAACAGCCGATAGCGGCCCCATCTTAACAAACCAGTCACTCAAACCCCAGGCTACGGCATGAAACAAAAGCTTTCTTTCCGGAGCCAGAAGCGTCAGCGAGCAGGCCTTAGCCCTCATGGACTTAGCCACATTCTCAACTATGGAATTAAGAACGAGCTCGGAATCACGGGCCGAGTTTATCTCTGCCGCCACCTTGTATAAGCTATGATAGTATTTGGTCTCGACTTTTTCCATAATAAATAACATCCCCCCTATTTCCCGAATGGCAATAAATATTACCCTATCGAACCTGCGGTGTCAATTGCGCAGGACAAATTTCCCGAAATAACTGGGATTACCACTAACCTATCGGCCTGTTTCTCGTTATAAGATACACGAAGGTATACTGTCGGAGGTGCCGGTAATGTCGATAGATGGTGATATGAACCTTACCTGCCGCCAGTGCGGAAGAGAATTTGTCTTTACCGAATCCGAGCAGGACTTCTATAACCTGAAAGGATTCCTTCCTCCCAGCCGGTGCCGTGAGTGCCGCTCGTTAGCAGAGAATCATAATCATAACCACAACCACGCCTGCGCGCAGTGCGGGACAAAGCTGGAGAAAGAGGCCCCCGTCTTTTGTACCGCCTGCCTGAAGAACACCCAGCTTGCCTTAGAGCGGAAGGTCAGACAGGGGGAGAAGGCGGCTAAAACAGCACAGGCAAAACTAAAAACCACCGAGTTCCGGAAGGCCGAGTTGGAGGATACGCTCTACCAGACGGAGCAGATGGTGGCGGAGCTGGAGCTCAAGGTGAACAATCTGAGCCAGGACCTTGAGAAGGCCCGGGAAGCCTATGTTGCCTCAGCATGGATTAAGCCACAGCTGCAGGGCATCGAAGAAAGGTTGAAAGCACTGGAGAGTACCCAGTACGAAAGCAACCAGAGGATATTTGAGATAATTCACACGATGCAGGAGCGTTATGAAAATACCGGCCTCTTCGATATAATCAAGCGCAGCCTGATACCTTACCGGGGACAGGGCACCTGATTCACTATCTAAAGCGATAGCAGGAACAGGCAACTACCTTACTATCCGACTAATTTCCTTGAACACTTCTCCATGCGCTACCTTGAGCAATTCAAACAACGCCATCTCCGTACTGGTAATGCCGGCACCGGCGCTCCTCATCTTATCCAGAGCAATCGCCTTATTCCTGGCCGTTCTAGAAGAGACCGCATCGCCGACAACCTGAACCTCATATCCAATCCCGAGCAGATCTACTACCGTCTGATAAACGCAGACGTGTGACTCGATACCGGCAATCAGGATCTGTCTGCGGTTCAGCGTCTTAATCTCTCGCAAGAAGCTCTCTTCACCACAGCAGCTGAAGCTAAGCTTGGCTATCGGCTGGACATCGGACAGAAAATGTGCCAGCTCCGGTATGGTCCTGCCCAACCCTTGCGGGTACTGCTCGGTTACTACTATCGGGACCCCGAGGGCCTGCGCACCCCTTATGAGCTTCTTAAGGTTTAAGAAGAGCTCATCCTTATCACTCATAACAGTAGCCAGCTTATCCTGAACATCAACAATGACCAAGACAGTATTCTCTAAATCAAGCATCTAAATACTAGCTCCTCCATCTTCATCCATAATATTCACGAAATCTACCTCTGAATAATTATTATGTCAAATTGACCAACCGGACAAAACTATGATTGAACGCCACGGACTAGCTTCATGGCCAGCCGTTTAAGACGCTGTTTGACTTTTTCATTTTTTGCTATTTCCCCCGGCTTTGTCGCCAGACCGATAACGCTGCCCATCCACTGCATCTGGCAGAGATCAGCGTAGGTTCTTATATTGCTAATTGCCTTGCCAATACCTTCCTCAGCCACAGCCATCCCCACAACCGGTTTACCCGACAGTTTCGGCCATATAGGGCATGTCCGGTCCATAAAATTCTTGAGTAAGCCGGAAAGCATCTCAAAGTAAGCCGGCGTACCGATAACCCAGCCGTCAGCGGCTAACAGTTTAGGGTACAATTCCTGCATATCGTCCTGGAGCCTACAAACACCCTTTCGGTTTACTCCGCCTTCTTCACAGGATAAACAGCCGCAGCAGGTTTTGATCTTCTTTTTCCGGAGAAGAATTAACTCCGTCTCAACCCCGCTCTCGGCCATTCTGGCGAGCAGATCCTTAACCATCCACTCGGTGTTGCCCCTTCGCGGAGATCCGGATATCCCGATTATTTTCACAGCACCCTTCCTCCTACACGTGGGGTAACGGCACTCAATGCACCGGGCAGGGAACATAAGCTCAATCGGCCTTGAGCAGGAACTGACCGTTACCCAGAGGCTCAAGCTTACGGAATAGTTCCTCTGAATTCATAACCAGTCCGAAGTTCTCATTGACCTCAGCAATAGTCGTCTGGCAAAAGGCATCATTTAAGGAAGCGGTAGCATCGGATAGCAGAATTACGTCCCACCCTCTGTTAAAGGCATCGCGTAATGAAGACTCCACACAGATTGAGGTATCAATCCCGGAAAATATGATGGTGTCTATCTTCATTGACCTTAGCCAGAGCTGAATCTCGGTATCCTGAAATACGGAGTCTCGCCTCTTGCGCACAATATAGTCATCTTCCTGGGGCTTCAGTTCATCGGCGAACTCGCTGTCCCAGGTACCACGGATACAGAGAGGTACTCTGTCGATTCTTTCACGCCGCTTGTGGGGGAGAATCTGATGCTGTCTCTCCAGCATATCGATTCCTGAGCTCTCACGAAGCGCCTGGGAGAAAAACACCGGAATGTTTAGTGTCTTTACTTTCCGGTACAAATCCTGAATGACCGGCAACACTTGCCGGTATCTTGATATGTCATAGCCAATTTTGTGGAATGACCCCCCCGGAGCTACAAAGCCGTTTTGGACATCAATAATTATGAGGGCAGGATTAATCTTGTAGACCATGCCGCTATTATGCCAAATTACTCCATTCCAAATCAACCATAAACTTATGCGTTACGCCGTACTCTGCCGATCACATATTACTCTATTGCATTCCCGCCTTTTGCAGGAACTGACCTATGGCGGACCTTTCCGCCTCATTGAGCAGTCCCTTACGGTAGGCAATCGAATCAAAAAAGAACTGGATATGATCGGGCACCTGCCATAAGTGTTTATCTGCGTACCGATACCCGTAGCGGCTGGAGCTGGCCAGCTTTTCCCCGGAGACCTTTTCATTACTATATCCAACACTAGATACCAACTCCGGAGTAAAGCCATTCTTACGTGAGATAGTACTGAGGGTATCGTGGACGCCTGTGCCATGCTGAGCGGCATTTTTTGTTCTGTAGGCAACCTCCTCAGGAACTCCCAATCTTACTGCCGCTTCCCGGTGGGTATGCTTACCGATTCTATCGTCGGCCGATTTTACTTTCAGAAGCGGGGAGACATTCGCCGCCAACCCGACTATCTTGGCGTCGCAATAGGGGAATAGTTGCTCCGACCTATGGGCTAAAGCAATCTTGTTCTCCCTATCGAACGTCTCAATGTCACCTCTCTGCCAATCATCCTGCATTCTTTTTCGCAAGCCTTCATGACCCTCCGCCGCAATGATATTGGGATACCACGTGTAGCCACCCCATAACTCATCCGGACCCTGACCGGAGAAAACCTGATATGTTTCATCCTGGCTGGCAACCTTCAGAGCAGCATAGATTCCAATGCCGGCTTCTATTTGAACCATATCCCTCTCTTCAACCGCCAGGGCTACCTGCGGGATGCAAGACTCAATAATATCCTGACTCATACTAAAAACTCTATGTCTGAGGCCGAGTTCCCGGGCAAACTGCCTGGCATATTCAATATCACTGGTACCATCCACACCCGCCGTATAGGCTGTTACCTCTATTTCCCTCTCAACCGCCATGTCCTTAACCAGCTTGGCCATCAAGCAGCTGTCTACCCCACCCGACATGAGCACCCCCACCTTCTTCAATCCTCGAATCCTCTTGCTCACAGCCTCTCTAACAAAATCGCAATAGTAATCGACGGAGGTTGCCATATCTTCTATCTGGTTTTCACCACCCCATACTAATGTGGAGCACACATCTTCAAGGATAACACCTTTCTTACTAAAGCAGGCTAGAGTCCCTGCCCGCAGCGGCTTCACGTTGCGAAGCCCGATATCCCAGAGAAGCCTCTTTAACGAGGCAAATGCTATCAACCGGCCGTTTTGAGCATAGAAGGCCGGCCGAAGACCGGTCATGTCACGCAGAACCACGGTCTGCCTGCCGTCACTTGCCGCCAGCAGGTAAGCCCCATCCAGAACCGGCGCTATCTGTTTCACAGTGGTCTTTAGGTCACCATGATAATTATCCGCCAGGAGACGTGCGACAATCTCAGAAGCATTTTTCAAATGAGATTTACGCCCCGTTTTCAGAGACCCCTTCAACTCCTGAATATTATAAAGATTCCCTTCAAATAGCACCGCCAGCCCATGGCCTCGATCAAAAGCCGGGGCCTCGGGAAATCCTTCCGTGGCAAAAGATGCCTGACCCAGTGCCTGATCGCAAACGCGCTTGAGAGTAACGTTACCGGTTGCCGGCGCTCCGTTACTGATAAGCCAGGAGCTATCGGAATTACTGTGGTCAATATTTCGCATCATGCGATTGGCCGCAGTACTAACTTCATCTCCATTTCGACTGACAACACCAAATATCAATCCCATAAAATAAACCCCCTGCTGCAAAATAACTGCTCTCTAATGGGAAAAATGAAACACGGAAAACAACGCAGATTAAGAAATAATGAACAATGGTAAGTAGTTGTGTCTATTTTTGATCCGAAAGGCTAAGGAGAACCCCTCAGGGCAAGCCCCGGCAGATAAGTCTTGCAGAAACCATAACAAATTTATGTTAACACGTGGTCATCGGAGAGTCAAGGGGCGCCTGATTCTAAAACCAGACGCCCCTTGATGAAACTTAGCTATGAAAATTTATTACCACTGCACGAACATCGGCATTACGACGTGGATATAGTTGTCCACACCCATCGGACGTATCACGCCGGGGCTGGACGGATTGGTAACCTCAAGAGCCACCTGCTCTTCACGGAGCACACCGAGCACATCGGATAAGTATTTACCGTTAAAGGCAACCTTCGCCTCTCCACCCTCAACAATAGCATCGATTTCACCGACATCGTCACCCACTTCCTCCGAGCGGGCGGTAATGGTCATCTTACCCGTGGTCAGCTCACCACTGCCGGGGATAATCAGCAGACGGACAATACCGCTGCCATCACGGGCGAAGATAGAGGCTGTTTTAGTCGCCCTCAAGAAGGATGCCACATCAACCACCGACCGGGTGCTGTAGCTCTGGGGAATGAGCTGAGCATAATTGGGGAAAGTCCCCTGGACCATCTGGGATACCAGCTCAATGTTCTTCATACGGAACAGCGCCTGGCTCTTGTTCGGGTCCACTATTATCTCAACAGGCTCCTCCTGGTCAGCTATAAGCCGGTTCAGTTCAGCGAGGGTCCGTGCCGGAATAATAACCTTGGCCTTTTTAGCGACCGGGAGGACAAGAGGCAACTTATGCACCGCCAACCGGAAGCCATCGGCTGCTGCCAGGGTAAGCAAATCACCGTCGAAATCAGCGTCAACTCCGGTAAGAACCGGGCGGGACTCCTCCGTGGCCGCAGCAAAGACAACCTGGGTAATACCCCGCTGCAGGGCCTCCACTTCAACCTTGGTAGTCACTACCGCCTCCACCTTTGGTATCGGTGGGAAATCCGCCGCATCGACGCCGCTGATACGTGCCTCAAAGCGGGCGCACTTCAACTCCAGCGTCTTGGTACGCGGGGAAAGGCTGATTTCAATCTTCTCATTAGGAAGGGAAGCGACAAACTCGGTGAGCAGCCGTGCCGGAACAGTAATCTCCCCTTCTTCTTCTATTTTGGCACCGATCCAGCAGGAAGTGGCCATCTCCAGATTGGTCGCCGTAAGTTTCAGCCGGGACTTATCCGTAGCCAGCAGGACATTACCGGTTATCGGCAGAGTTGTGCGCACCGCGACCGCTCTGCCCACCACATTCAATCCGCGACTCAGGTTCTCCTGAAGGCAAGTCAACCTCATAATACACCCCCAAACGTATTCTCCTGTAGCGAAGTAGTATACACCAATCCGGGATGAGAGACAAGTCTTTCTTACTTTTCCAATCGCCTCATACCACTGAAGCACCCGTGAAATACTGTTACCAATACAGAACGGAAACCGGCGACATTATATTACCCGGCAAAGCTATTCTCTTTGTGCTTTCGGGCAATAGTATCAGCCAGCCCCTCCAGCAACTTCAAGTCCGCTTCCTTGGGGAATCCCCTACACAACACCGGCTCCAGTATCTCCACCTTCAGGTTAGGCATCATACCGGTAAGCTGCTCCAAGGTCTTACCACCCCAGCCGTAGGAGCCAATAACGGAGGCAAAGCGAAGCTTGGGACGCAGGGCGTTGGCCAGAAAGGCAGCATAGGCAACAGCAGGATGAGCACCGGCAAGGACGGTCGGAGCCCCGATAACAATGGTTGCCGCATCCACCAGCGCCATCGCCAGCTTGCCGAGGTCAGTAACGCTAAGGTCGAACTGCTGTACGGTCACCCCTCGTTGCGCCAATGCACCGACCAGGTATTCCACCATCCTGCGCGTGCTTCCATGCATCGAGATGTAGGGTAGAACAACGACATTCTTCGGCTCATTGAGAACCCAGTCATGATAGGCATTCAAGATAAAATCCGGTCTGTCATGGAACGGGCCATGGCTGGGAGCAATAACGTCGATAGCATACCCGGCGAGCCTCTCCAGGTGCTTTTTAATGCTGGGGCGGAATGGCATCATAATCTCGGCATAGTAGCGCTTGGCCGCCTCATAGACACGCCCTTCATCGGTTACATAGATGTCGGTGGTAGCCAGGTGAGAACCGAAGAGGTCACAGGGGAAGAGTATCTTATCTTCCTTAAGATAGGTCAGCATTGTCTCCGGCCAGTGGACCCAGGGGGCATGAATAAACTCCAGGGTTCTATCACCCAGTGACAGATTCTCTCCGTCAGCAACAGTGTTGAAACGATCCGCCTTAATCCCGAGCAGATCGATGAGCATCCCCTTGCACTTCTCTGTGGTAACTACCTGAGCCCGGGGATATTTCTCAATAACACGGGGCAGGCTGCCGGAGTGATCCTGCTCGGCGTGATTGGCAATCAGGTAATCGATATCCGCCACTCCCAACCGATTGAGATTGTCCAGCAACACTTCCGCCATCGGAGGATCCACTGTATCAACAAGGGCTGTCTTATCGCTGCCTTTAATAAGATAGGCATTATAACTCGTGCCGTCAGGTAGCGGAATTAGCGAGTCGAACAGCCGCCGGTCCCAGTCCACCACTCCCACCGAGTAGACCCCGGGTCTTATCTCTCTCGGTCTCATTGTCCCCTCCTTTACAAGCCAGGCGCTCTTTCTAGTTTTTTAGTTTCTCAAAATCGCTCTTGCCTGCCCCGCAGACCGGACACACCCAATCATCAGGGAGCTCATCAAACGGTGTCCCCGGCGCGATATCACCCTCCGGGTCACCCAGCTCCGGGTCATAGACGTAACCGCATACGGTACACTCGTACTTATCTAATTTCGCCATTCTAAGCACTACCTCCTTTTCTCTTCAATATAGCTGGGAGCAGTCCTGGGTGTGGTACCCCGTTTGACCTGGTGGTAATACTCGTAGGTCATAGAGGTCTCATCGCTGATAACATCGGCATCGACGATATTGCCGATAAAAATGGTATGGCTGCCCACATCTACTTCTTGAATTACTTTAGCCTCCAGATAGGCAACGGCGTTTTCGGTAACCAGAGGAGCACCGGTCTTGCCTATCCTGTAATCAACCCCATCGAGCTTATCGGTATCCCGGCCCGACTTAAAGCCGAAGCGCCCCACGAAAGAGAGGGGAGTCTCCCGGCGCAGGACAGAAGCCGTAAAGACCCTGCTCTCCTGGATAAACTGGTGGGTCAGGTTGCTCTTGTTGATGCTTACGGCAACCGTCGCCGGCTCGGAGGTTATCTGGAACACGGTGTTGGCGATTTGAGCGTTGAGCCGGTCTCCCTGCTTCGAGGCAACGACATACATGCCATAACCTAATTTATGCAAAGCTTGAGTATTCACCTGCAGATACCTCCTGCTTACTTATTACCTACATCACCTCTTTTTCACTGGCCTCAACGGTACGATCGATCTCGGCACCCAGCGTGGGCGGCAACCCCTGGATATCCACCCTGAGAAAGCCGCGGACGATGGTAGCGGTAGCCTCGGTACGGGTCAACCCCCGCGCCATCAGATACTCAACTTCCTCCTCGGCAATCTTACCTACCGCCGCTTCGTGGGAGAGGTCAATACCGGCCAGATTACCCTTAAGCTCGGGTATGGCGTGAATCATGCCGCCATTATTTAGAATGAGTCCCCGGCACTCGAGGTGCCCCTTTACCTCAGGAGCACCACCATCGATAAAGCCCCGGGCAATAATGTCACCCCCGGTGGTGATGGCTCGCGATATGATTTCTGTCTTAGCACCTTTAGCCTCCAGGAATACTCTGGAGCCGACGTCCAGCGACGACCCCTTGCCGGCGACCAGGATACTGTTATACCTGACGGTAGCGTTTTCACCAACGCACCTAGCAGACGGGTACATCTGCAATGAGTGAATCGGCTTCATCAGTACGTAGTTGCTCAAGAAAAGGCCGTCCTCCTCCACAATAATCCCGGTGCGGGGGCGGACTGCCACCGCCGGGTTCCAGCTGTGTATCATGGTAAAGGTAACCCTGGCCCCTCTTTTGATATAGAACTCGGATACCCCCATATGCAGCCCGGGGTCTTCCCTGGATGCGGTGGTACAGCCGGTAATAATATCAAGCTCTGAGCCTTCCTCAGCGATAACAATATTGTGCACATTCTGCGCCAGACGCGCCTTGGCCAGATAGAGACAGGCCTGTACCGGAAAGATAGTCTTATGACCGGCTAGAGCCCTGATAAAATAACCGTCGCCACGGTTCAGCTCAACGTTGGCGGTGTACTTATCAGTATCCACAGCAACCGCCCGCCACCAGTAATCGGACAGCCAGTCGTACTTCTTTAATGCCTGGCTGATGGGTATTACCTCAACACCATCCCCTCTGATTGAGCTGTGAACCGGGGTATTGTCCATCTGGATATAGGTCCCCGACCTCTGGCTGGTATCATCCAGAACAACCCCCGCCTCCAGCATATGCTCCCTGGCCTGAGCCGGAAGCTGCTCCGGGTCCGACTGGTAAGGCTGTTCTTCAGCTGATGTAAGGTAGGTGCTCAAATCGATATCTTCACCGAAGGCAGCTGCTTTAGCCGCCGCCGCTTTAGCCTTTTTCCGATATGACTCCGACGACTTTATCTCAGACATTCAGGTGCCTCCTTGCCAGGCAATTGACACACGACCCGTAGCCGCCTTCCTTGATGGTCTGCAGTATTTCATGAGGGTCGCCCTGACAGCTGATTCTGCCGTCGCACATAACATAACCGGTACGAGCGTTCACGTAATCCAGGATATGACCGGTGTGAGTAATGATAAGCCCCATACATTTTCGGTCCGGAATCGGGCAGTGTTTTTCCAGGAGCTCATTGATCAACTCGCCGATAAGAACAATGTTTTCCAGGTCAACGCCGGACTCCGGCTCATCAAGCAGAGCCAGCTTCGGCTTCTGCGCCAGTAGCTGCATCATCTCGGAGCGTTTTATCTCCCCGCCGGAGAATCCGTAGTTTATTTCCCTATCCAGAAAGTCCTCCAGGTCAGTCCGTTTCGCCAGCTTGGCGACAGTCTCGGCATCTCCCCGCCCCTTGAGACAGGCGGCAACCATATCGCTCATCTTTACCCCCCGTACCACCGGCGGGCGCTGGAAAGACATGCCGATACCTAAACGGGCACGCTCATCGAGCGGCAAGCCGGTTATATCCTTCCCTTGAAAAGTAATACTGCCCCTTACTATCCGGTACTTGGGAAAACCCATCAGCGCCGTCAGCAGAGTAGTCTTGCCGCTGCCGTTAGGACCGAAGAGAACATGGGTCTCACCGGTACCTATCGTCATATTTATGTCGTGAAGGATTTCCTTATCCCCCACCGCCACCGCCAGTTGCTTAATCTTCAGCATATATCTATCACCCCGCTAATTCCTGACTAATTTTCAACCGCCGTCCAGAGAGGGGTGCTCTTTACGAACAAACCAGCCCGCCGGATCACTGAGGTATTCATAGTAGTCAAGCAGAACCAGGTAGTGCGCTCGTTCTTCGGCAACCAGCGCCTGATAGAAATTCCGCTCGGCATCATGTGTAGCAGCCTGACCCTGCACTTTGTAATAGTCACCGGTCTTGTTTTCCATTTCCATAGCCGTCTTTACCGCATCGAGTTCGGTGGTGGCAGCATCAACCTCGGTTCCCGTTTTATCTATTGCGTCGGCAAATATCGTTCTCAGCCGCTTGCCCCCGTCCGGCTTAAAATCGGTGCCGGGCCAACCCTGCTTGACTCGTATGGAGTCATATATCTTCTCAAAATTCTGCCGGTGAACATCCTCCTCGGCAGCCAGCGATTCCAAAAGCTTCCTACCCAGCTCATTACCGCTCTCCCGGCTGGCTTTGAGATAGAACTGCTTGCCATCTATCTCCATTTTGATGGCAACCTGTAACGCCTGTAACGTCCTATCCTGGTCGATTCCCATAACTCCTCCTTTTTCTCTTTAGCTCGTGTTTTCTCCAAACAACTCTTGCATAAGACGAACCAAAACACACCCGGAAATGAATATATAACCTATAATACCCCGTTTGTCAACATCGATGGTATATTGATCGGCAAGTTAGACCAATCATGTTCTTGTCATCAAACGCCCCTGACCTTATGCAACACCTCTTCCACCTTGCCCAGATGGGTCTTGGTGGCATCAGCCAGATCAAGCAAAACTTTCTTGAACTCTATCGTATCCCCCTCAAATACTTCGAAGTACTTTTGCTCTATGATAGATTGCTCTATATACAAAGCTGTGGATAAAGCACCTATCAGAGATATCCCGGATCCATTCACCCTATCGAGCTCACGCTCCAGATATTCCGAGAATGTTTTTATCGCGGCAGTATTGAACCTTCCTTCGTCAATAAGAACGCTCCCTTCCGTCACCTTCGAAGCTAACTTACCCAACCAGGAGGCATGCTCAACCTCTTCTCCGGCAAGTGCTGTCCAAAAAGTACGATAGTCGGGAAAATGCTTTGCATAAGCTCGGTAAAGTTTACCGACACCGATTTCGTTATCCATCAGCAACTCGACAATATACATCCGGTTTTTCTCAGCACCCATAGTTCACACCCTCTCCAATCGAATGTATCTATTAGAACACATATTGGTTTTGTATGCTATTGTAAAACCTGGTCCCTTGTTTACGACATACCCCACGAACATAAAGCAACGTCTTGAAGCTCTCGCGTAAGTGTGAAGGCCCGGCAATCTAGCCGGGCCTTCACTGGATGGAAATCGAGCGGTGGACGATATCCGTTATTTCTTGCTACTACCCTCGATGGCTTTGGTACTGCCACCGACCTTAATCTGAATCTGCTTCTTCTTCTTTTCCTCAGCCTTAGGCATTCTTATGATCAGAACACCATTTTCATATTCGGACTCGATCTTATTGGTATCTACCGTCTGGGGTAATCTAAGCGCCCGGTAGAATGAGCCTGTCGGCCTCTCCTGTATCAGATATCCTGATTGCTCGCCTTCAGAATCTGCTTTCCTCTCCGCCCTTAATGTCAGCAGATTATCCTCTACTGCGACATCGATTTCGTCCGGCTTGATACCCGGTATCGAAGCCTTTACGACTAGCTCGTCACCCTTTTGGATCACATCAATCAGAATATTCCAGTCTTCCACGCCCTCGCGGTAAGACGGCACACTTCCTAAACCGCGCCAAAGCCGATTCACCGTATCCTCCATCTGAGTTAAATCTCTAAACGGATCCCATCTCTGTACTAACATTATTTATTCCTCCTTCTACTAATATGATCAATTGTGTGCATTACCCGATTTGACCCACCAAATGTAAAACTTAGCTACTATTCATCATCCTTAATCACCTCCTCGGACATCTCCATCTCATCAGACATCCTCACCCCTTCTCAGCGCCAGGACTGCCTTTATTCCTTCCAGATTTATGCCCTTTACACTGAGTCGAAATACCTCTCTTATGATAAATACCTCTTCATCCGAAAAAAGCCGCTGGCCTGCCTCCGTCCTCTTCGGCTCAATTATCCCCGCTTCCTCGTATCTCCTTATGCGATGTGCTTCGACTCCGGTAAGAGTAACCACCACAGCCATGGTATACTTCGCCCAAATATTCTCTCCATCTCCTCTTCCGCGGACTATCTTGAATATCTTCTTCTCCGGCATTCTCCCCACCCAATTATCTGATACGTAATGTTAGCATATCTCACAAATTTTGTCAATATTTCTAACAACAATAGTTATATCAGGCATATATTACTTGTGGGGAGCCTCCGTTTAGTAGCGAGATTGATAAACAACCAGGGCTTATGATAAATCTTCTGTTGATATACTCGTGGACGTGATGTCAGTTATTTGAATCGATCTGTATCAACGTACCGACCGGTACTTGCACTGATATCTTGGTGCCTTTACCTAAATACGATTTCACCTGAAAACGACCGCCCAGCAAGTTGGTGCGTTCGTTCATGCCTAAAAGTCCTAATTTACCCCGGCGTGCCAGGCTGCTGAGCACACCAGGCACATTGAAACCGACGCCGTTATCGATGATACTAAGTGTCATGGAATCGTCAGTGAATTCGATATTTATCACCACTTCTGTTGCCTGGGCATGCTTCCTGACATTCCGAAGCGCTTCCTGGGTGATACGGAATAACTGCAGCTCCGCCTCTGGTGACATGCGTTGCTCTGACGTAAGCAGTTGAATGCTGCACTTCAGGTCACCCGCTCTATTCATCTCTTTAACCAATAATTCTAGAGATGGCAACAGGCCAAACTGATCCAGAATCCCGGGCCTTAAGTCGTGACTAAACCCGCGAACCTCCTCGAGAATCTTCTTGACATCATTACGTATACGTTTAAGCTGACCGGATACCCCGACCGGTAAATTCTTATCCTTGCACATTTCGGCACAGTCAGCGCATACCATAGCCAGTTCTTGAACCGTGCTGTCATGCAACTCCCTGGCTATTCGCCTGCGCTCCTCTTCCTGGGCCCTAATTACTTCAGCAATATAGAACTGCATATTATCTGCCAGGCGCTTTTCTTCAGTGATATCGACCCATGTTGAAACACAGTATTTAAACCTGCTGTCGTTCTTTACTGCCAGGTAATCGGCTTTTATAACGAATGGCTCATCATCTTTGTTGCGGTAGAATTCCGTCAGTCCCCTTTGCCCGAACAGCACGGAACTCTCAAACCTGCGGACAATTTCTCGAATTGCCCCCTTGGGCCACCAGGGATATGGCGGCTTCCTTCCCAGAAGCTCCCCGGAAAAGAAACCGGTCAGCTTTTCCAAAGCAGGGTTAACGTATTTTATTGACATATCGGGATTGATTACCATAACCGGTCCAAGAGAACTGGTTAACAGATTGGAGTAGTATTCCGACATCTCTTGCAGCGTCTCCTCGGTACGCCTCTGTACATTGATTTCGACGAAGTATATTAAGGATTGATCGTTCCCACTACGCCAGATCGGGGCAAACGTCTCGATGACCCACTCGACACAGCCATTTTTCCCCACCAGTCTATACTCATACATTCGATGGCGCTTTCCCTTGAGTATCTGCCTGGCATGCTCTTGAACTGATTGTAAATCCTCACCGTAGATAAATCTGGATGGGTTCATGCCTATCAATTCGGACTCGCTGTAGCCCGATACTTCTTGAAACTGAGTATTAGCAAACTGAATACGCCCATTTTCAACAACATAAATACCAATCGAGGAGGTCTTGCCAAACGTTTTAAGCAACCCTTCCAATAAACGGTCGATCCCATTCGGTGTTCCGCTTGCCTCACCTACTCGGGATCGTAGTGATACCAGTTCTCTAATGAAACCTATTCTCATCGCAGCCGGATTCCCCTACTTTTGCTTACCCGGGTCACTATATCTGCTTACCTAAGACTATCGTCTGCCGCTTATCATTCCCTATCCCGGATACAAATGTCGTCGATACCGAACCAACCCTGTTTCAAAGCGTACAGGATAGCCTCCGTACGTGATTCAACACCCAGCTTACTGAAAATATGGCCGAAGTGACTGGCGACTGTAGCAGTACTAATATCGAGCGTGCAGCCTATCTCCTTGTTACCCATACCCTTGGCGGCTAGCTTCAGCACATCCATCTCACGAGCACCCAAAGCAATAGTGCTTAAACCGGTACTATCCCTCACATTACACAAATCTTTCTGAATCTCATGTGCTACTTCAATATCAAAAACTGTTTTACCAGCCTTAACCATATGAATGGCCTTGATAAGCTCATCCGGAGTACTGTCCTTTAACAGGTAGCCATCCACCCCGGCTTTCATACAAGCAAGTACATAGTAACTATACTTGTAGGCACTTACTATGAGCACGGCGATAGAAGGACAGGCTTCTTTGATTTGCTTGGCGGCTTCGATTCCGTTAACTCTCGGCATAGCAACGTCGATGATGGCTACATCGGGTTTTAGCTCAATAGCAAGTTTGATCGCCTGTTCCCCATCTTCCGCTTTTGCTACACACTCTATAGCATCTTCGGCATCTAATAGCTTGGCAAGCCCGTCACGGACCATAATATGATCATCGGCTACCAGAACACGTATTTTCTCCATAATATACCTATATAAGCTCAATATACCGACGTGACGGGTAAAGTATATTTCCTGCCCAAGATTCTGTCAACACGAGAGGCATACCCGAATGATCATTGTTAACACTACCTGATATCACAACGCCTTTTCCTACTGATTTTCCACATATATTATGAGGTATCTCCATTTGAGTATAAGACTCTGTAGAATATGGGGGGAAGGCTTCCATATTCTACAGAGGAAGTTTATAATGAGTTCTATAATCGGATTCTGGATTATTAATCGCCGAACTGCTTTGAAGAATACTTGCCTGTTCAATTAAATACAGCACTAGCCATCCGGGCTCTCCTAACCATACCTGTCTAATCACAGGAGCACAGTCTACTATGAGTGCAGATGAGAATATGCTGGTTGTTGAAGGACTAACCAAGGATTTTCTGGGTTTACGTGCCCTGAACACACTGAGTCTTTCCGTAAGGAGAGGAGATATTCACAGCCTTATCGGCCCCAATGGCTCAGGTAAGACAACGCTCTTCAATATTATCACCGGTCTTTTACCGGCTACAGACGGGAGAATTTACTTCGAGTCCAGAGACATTACTAATCTGCCGGCATACCTGATATCGAGCATGGGTATCAGCCGCACGTTTCAGACAGGCAATATAGTCTCCAACATGACCGTACTGGAGAATACAATGTGTGGCCTGCACACACGAACCAGGTTAGACATAAAGAATACTTTCCTGCGACGGCCGTTCACCAGCTCAGCCCAGGAGGATAGAATACGATGGGAAGCCCTGGATATTCTGGAGATGGTAGGTTTGGGAAACTCAACCGAACGATTGGGAGGAGAATTACTCTGGACAGAACGCCAGCTTTTACAAATTGCCCGCGCTATTGTCTGTAAACCACAGCTTCTTTTACTGGATGAGCCAACGGGAGGAATGGGGCTCGAAGAATCAAAAGCCGTAGAGGATATCATCAGGCATGCGAGAAATAATCTGGGAATCACAGTCATGATTGTGGGGCATGATGTTCAACTGGTTGCCAGAGTCTCCGACTGGGTTACCTGCATTGATTTTGGCGAACTAATCAGCGAAGGATATCCCGAACAAATCCAGGAAGACCCCAGAGTATTGGAGGCTTATCTTGGCGAAGACTGACATTTTGAGAGTGGAAAACGTGTCAGTGTCGTTTGGAGCAGTGAAGGCGCTCACCGACGTCAGTCTAAAGGTAGAGGAGGGTGAGATTGTCGCCCTGATTGGGGCGAACGGCGCAGGGAAAACCACCTTGCTGGAAACAGTGGTTGGCCTCAACCGTGTCGACGGTGGTGCTATCTACTTCATGGGAAAGGACATTACTCACATGTCTACCGACAAGATTGTAGCATCAGGCATAAGTTTCGTGCCAGAGAGACGCGGAATCCTGTCATTGATGGCGGTATTAGAGAATTTACAACTCGGTAATTATTACGTCAAGTCCGATGTCAATAAGCATATAGAGCGGGCTTTCAACCGTTTCCCCGTTCTTGACGAACGCAAGAAACAGATAGCAGGTACTTTAAGCGGCGGAGAGCAACGAATACTATCTATCGCTCGCGGAGCGGTGTCTTCACCAAAAATGATAATACTGGATGAGCCTTCCATGGGGCTTGCGCCAATCATGATATCCAATCTCTTCAAACTTTTAGCGGAAGTAAATAATAAAGAAGGGTGCACGATTCTAATATCGGAACAGAACGCACGGAAGGCACTGCATTATGCCCATCGGGGCTATGTATTTGCCGCCGGAAGAATCGTGCTTGAAGGGACATCAAAAGAGCTATCTGGTAATCCGTTGGTACGTAAGACCTACCTCGGAGGATAATGATCAATGTAGATGATATTACCAGGGAATGATTCTTGTATCTGCCAGAATCATTAGAGTGCTCCCTGAGGACAGTTATGAATGTACTTTTGGCCATTTCAATAAACGGCGTAGCAGCAGGGACCATATATGCTTTGCTTGCCACAGGATTCAATCTACTGTTACTCGTCGTAGGCGTTATCCAATTCGCCTATCCGCACCTGGTAGTAATGTCAATGTACATACTCTGGATGACATTAAAAGCCACCGGCAATAATCTGGCAATTAGCCTTCCCGCTGCTATTGCGGCATCGGTAGGTCTGAATCTGGCTACCGAACCGATGTTCCGGCCCCTGGTAGAGCGGAGATACTTAACAGCAAGCTTTGTACTGTCCATAGGTATCATGATTGCAATCACCGATATTATGCAACGCCAGATCAATAATGGTGTACCCATAGGCTTCCCGGCACCCCTGACAAGCAGAGATGCCATCCTGCGCACCGGTTTAGCCACAATGACGGTAGGCCAGATTCTTACCATTGCCATTGGTATAGCCGCCGTAATCGGTCTGTGGCATCTGCTGTACCGCACACAGTTGGGTAGATCATTCAGAGCCATGACACAGAGTCACTTCACAGCACGACTGTTGGGTATCCCGGTCAACAAGATGAGTCTAGGTATTTATTCCATTGCCGGTCTACTGGGGGGTATACTGGCAATTCTTCTAGCTATGACCCAGGGAGCCGCTTCAGCGCCTTTAGCCACTAACCTAGCGATAAAAATGCTGGCCGTAGCGATTTTCGCCGGGTTGGGTAATTTGAGGGGGGGCCTTATCTGCGGGATGGTATTGGGGTTAGTTGAAAGCTACTCGTTGAATTTTCTGCCGGGAGACTGGACGAATACCATCGCCCTCGGCATGGTGGTGGGGGCAGTAATGTTCAAGCCTGAAGGAGTATTCAGCCCAAGAGCATAAGCCCGACTTACCTGGCCGTGAGGAGGTAGTAACAATTTGTCATTGACACTAACATCTTTTCTCCAGTTCGTAACCATTTTTCTACTTTTAAGCTGGGCACTTTATCTGGTCTACCGGGTCGGACAAATATATAACGGCCCGGTTTTCACCATGCTTATCGGTGCCTATTTTAGCGCCTACGTAGTACGGGATCTGAACTGGCCATTCGGTCTGGCTCTTTTGACATCAATGCTTATAGGGGCAGTTGCCAGCTTCATTCCCGCATTAAGACTGGCCCGGGCGTCAGCCTTTGCCACTGCCATAGCTACCATAGCCCTTGTGTTCATAGGGCAAGCCGTTATCAGGAATCTGGAATTTCTGGGCGGATCGTTTGGATTCTTCCATATCCCGATTGTCGATTACTTGCTTCCTACCTCCTACATCGCCGTATTTGTAATAGGCTTTCTAATCTACAGACTGGACCATTCCAGAACCGGAAGAGCTATGGAGATGACCTTCGCAGATCCGGACCTGGCAGCCGCAATGGGGATAGATATCTTTAAGTCAAGAGTCTGGCTACAGACAATAGCCGGAACGCTGGGGGCTTTAGCGGGAGTCTTCTATGCTTTCCACATACATACGATATTCGTCACCAATTTTGGTCTGGATATGTTACTTGCGTCCTTCTGCTTCCTATTCGTCGGAGGCTATACCACCATGTGGGGTCCGGTATTTTCCACGCCAGTCCTGTGGTCCATAAGTATATTCCTGCCCGCAGAAATAGCAACATGGAAGGGAGCGATTTACGGTATCCTGCTGATAGCGGTGCTGATTATCCATCCCAATGGGATAATCGACAAGCGGCTGATAAGGATAATCAGGGGTAAATGTCAATCGATCTTTAGCAGGAGGGCAAACTACCAGATAGAAGAGGCTCGGAACGAGGTAAAGTAACAGAGCAAGCAGCTTTCAACGAATAAGATGAACGAGGGAATAGAAAGATAATCCGTAAAAGGAGCAATTAATGAAGACCAGGGAATTGACTCTTTACGGCTTGATAGGTCTGGTGGCTGTTACCACCCTGGCAGTCAACGGGTGTATCAGCCATACGGTACCACAAAGCCAGATGCATGAGACTACCGAATGGGTAATCCCCTGCATGTTCTGCAAAACGGGCGGATTTGCCAGCTTCGGTAAAGCAGGCGAATGGGCAATGAAGGAGGCGATAAAGGATATCAACGCTGCCGGTGGGATTGACGGCAAACCGCTGAGGGTTGAATTCTATAACTCGGCCAGCGATCCGGCCCAGGCACTAACGCAGGTAGCAAGGATGATCGATACGAATCCTGTCATGGTGATGATGCTTGATGGCGAACCGCAAACCAGAGCTGCCCTGCCGCTGTGCGTACAGGAAAAGGTATACGCACTCTCTCCCTGTGGCAGCGGACAGGCCAGCCTGGAGTACATGCCATGGAACACCTACTTTATGAATAACGACCAAAACGGATGCAGTCTTCACGATATTATCTGGATTCAGAGAGAACCGGACATAAAGAGAGTGGTCCCCATCTGCGACAGCACGGTACATTTCTACCATATGTGTAGCAGGTATCGAGGCCAATGCCTCGAAGAAATAGGGGTCGAGGTTTTGGATGAAGTAACATTCGAACAGTTTTCCACGGTAGATTTTGACTCAGTGGCGGTAGCTGCTCTTGCCCAGAACCCCGATGGCTTCATCTTTACATCTATCGGAGACCCGACGGCTAAAACGATAAAAGAGCTGTACCGACGCGGGGTTACCGAGGGTAGAAGAATATCCATTCATGCCTGGGCAGACTACCCGGAACTCTTTTCCATAGGCTCCGGATATCTGGAAGACGTCTACCTGGAAAGTTTCCTTAACATAAACCATACCGGTGAGAAATGGCAATCGATCAAGACAAGATATCTGGAATCGGTAGATAATCCGAACTGGCTGGGTATGTGGACCGGCTATGATATGATTCTGTTTGCCAAGCAGGCTATAGAGGGTTCCGGGATAACCGGCGACCCGGCAAAGCTGGCACAAGAAAGGATTATGATCAGGGACTGGTGCTACAATCAAAAAGGCGTGGAGTTTCTGATGGGGGAATTCGACATCGTAGATGGCTTTCGGATGCACCCGCTTTATCTTAACCAGATAGATGAGAACAACAACAGAATCCTAATAGAAACCATCTATGCTACAGAAACTCATCCGGAGGGCTGGCAGTAACCGGCTAAATCCCGCACCACTCCATGATGGACAGGGCATAGATTTTGGCAGCATCGATAAGCTCAGCAATCTCGACATGCTCATCAGGAGCATGGGCAACAAACAGACTGCCCGGCCCGATGGTAATTGCCGGTATCCCCGCCCGGTTCAAAAAGGCGGCATCATCGACCGCGGCAAAGCCGTAGTATTTAACCGGCTCACCAATCACAGCCTCGTAGGCCGCCGCAACAGAATTACAGATCGGGGCATCAGCCGGAACATCATAGGGCGGCCACCACAACAGCCACTCCACCTTGGGCGGGTGCTCTCTCAACCAGGGGTCGGTTTGGGCAAATAGAGCGATCTGCTCCTCCACTTCTTGCTTAACCTGCTCCGGAGAGTCCTGCGGAGCATGCCATATCGCGTATTCAATCCTGCTTTTGTCAGAGACGACGAAGGCGCCACTGGGCCCGCCGGTGATAACCCCGGGATGGAGGGTAAAATGACCGGGACGGGTAAACATGGGGTGGCTCTTGGTCTGTCCCCATCTCTCCTCCAGCTGCCTGAGCCCCTGATAGATGATCACCGCCTTATCAATAGAGCTGACGCCAACCTTTGCCCCCTGGCCGCCGGGTCGGATTAATTCATCGCGCATTGAGGCGTGAACCGCCTTGCCTTCAATGGTAACAACCATATAGAATACGCCGGGCGAGGCTGGAATAAGGCCCAGCCGGTAAGGAGGCCCGGAGGGCTCTACCACGATTGCGGCATCGGCTTTGTAGCCGCGCTCAATAGTCGCCCCGGTTCCTGCCGCGGTATTCATCATTTCCTCACCGACTACATACTCCAGAATCACATCACCTTTCGGCTTAAACCCGGCATTAAGCAGAGCCTTTAGCGCAATGAAAGCGCAAGCGTCTCCCCCCTTCATATCGCAGCTACCGCGGCCCCAAATCTTCCCCTCGGCAACCTTGCCGCTCCAGGGCTTGCCCATAGTCCATTTTTCCCCTGCCCCGGGAGGAACAACATCGGTGTGCCCGTTGAAAATCAGGGATTTTCCACCCCCGGTACCCCGGCATACCCCCACCAGATTAGACCGGCCCTTTTCTTTTTCCCAGATATCGGTTTTGAGACCAATGTCGTCCAGAAGTGGCTTTAGGAACCGGGCCACCTCCGTTTCGCCGCCCAGAACATCCTCGTATACTTCTCCCGGATAGGTAGGATTGACACTGGGAATTTTAACTATATCGGAGACTAACTGGATAAGCTCATCTTTCAGATTGTCGACTTCCCGAGTAATGCTACTCGAAATCCTGGAATCTATCATGGAACCTACCTCCTAATTTTATTAGGAACAGCCAAATTAGCCATAATCAATCAAGGTGAGGCAAAGGTGTCTATACGACTTATGCAAGGATTTGGAAGTATTTCGATTCACAAACTGGCGCCCAGAGCATTAAACAGGCTGGCGGCAGTATCGAATTTCTCTATCTTGATGGGTTCGATCAGCTGCCGCATCGTCTTAACTTCATTCCAGTCAACCTTGACTTCCCTGGATCCTACAGCATCGATCAGTCGCACTTTTGAAATGGGATAATCGATATCAGCCAGCGCTCTGGTTATGAAGTGAGTAGCAATCATATATTCCTTTACCATTTTCAACAACCTCAAACGAAATTTTAAAATCTGTTTATGGTAATCTGGCTTCTTTTGCCCAGTCTTTGTATGCTTCGTATCGACACTTCGTATCGCCGATACCGCCAAAATCAGGGCAGGCAGCACCACGGTGTTTAAAGGAAAACATGAAATTACTGGTCACGCACTTACGCCTGATCTGGTCTATCAGGCCGGGATAAACATCAGCCTTGATTATCCACGGGATCCCTTTAGGAGCCTGTACAATAACAGTCCCATCCGGGTTCAATACCATGCTCATGCCGATGTATGAATATGCCTCATCGATACCAACCGAATTAACACCGACGACATAGCACTGATTACAGTATGCCATAGCTTTATTGGTAATCTCCCAGGCAGCATCCCAGGGTGACATATAATGAGAAAGCCGGATAATGATATTAGCGCCGTTGAAAGCAGCTTCTCTCCAGATTTCGGGGTAGTCGCCATCCGCACATATTATCGTCGCTAACCTCGAACCCTTTGGACCCTTCGTAACAGGGCACTCCCAGCCGGGATGCGAAGGCTCGCCAGGAATCCAAGGATTCATCTTAACGTACTTATGCACCAATTCGCCCTGGTCATTGATTATTATGGCCGTGTTTTGCAGGCTACCCCCCTCGCGTGGCTTAATCAAAGGGTTGAAAACACCCCACACCTGCAACTCCTTACACTTATCCTGCAACCTCCGGATCTGTGGTCCATCGATATCAATCAAGACCTTTCCCCACAGAGTGGGGTGAAAACCCTGCAGGGCACACTCCGCACTGACAAACAGATCGAAACCAGGGAATCCGCAAGCAGCCTTATTCATATAATCGATAAGCTGATCGACATTCTTATCCACATCATCTATCGTTTGGGCACTAATAGGAGCCACTTGAACCCCGACGACACTCAGGGTTTCGGTTTCTACTTTCCCTCCGATGGCATGTGTACTACCAATATTCATGGTTGTTCCTCCTTGCTCATAATCCCGGAAATTCCTTTTTCAGTTCACAGTTGCCAGAATCCCTATATGCCTAAAAAGACTTCCCTGACGTGTTCGTCCTTTAAGGCCTCGTCCTTACCGCCCTCAAACACTATTCTCCCGTCCTCCATAAGGTAGGTTCTATCCGCCATCTCTGCAATCCTGGCGACATTCTGCTCAACCAAGAGTATGCTGATGCCTCCGGTGTTAATTTCCTTGATGGTTCTAAATACATCACGTCTGACTATCGGTGATAGTCCCAGAGACGGCTCATCAATCGCCAAAAATTTAGCCTGGGACATCAATCCTCGACCGATAGCTAGCATCCGTGCTTCCCCACCACTCAACGTCGACGCATTCTTGTTTAAGCGATCTTTTAGTTTCGGGAAAAGCTGAAAAACATACTCCAGGTTCTCCGCTTCTTTCGCCCGAGCATGGGGAGTATAGGCCCCCAACTTCAGGTTCTGTAACACCGTCATGCCAGGAAAGAGATGCCTGTCCTCAGCAATATAGACCAGGCCCATCTCGACGATCTTTTCGGCAGACAACCCGGTTATCGGCTGTCCGTCGAAAGTGATACGACCCGACACTGACGGGAGCAGGCCGCAGATAGTCTTGAGCAGAGTACTTTTACCATGACCGTTAGGTCCGAAGATAACAACGAGTTCACCTTCGCTAACACGGACCGAAACATCCTTCAGGACATGGAATTCGCCGTAGCAAGCATTTACCTGGTCTACCTCAAGCATGATTAACCCCCCAAGTAAATATCGATTACCTCCCTAGTCTGAATAACCTTCTGAGGCGAACCAATGCAGAACTTCTCCCCGTTGTTGAGGATCATTAGTCTGTCGCAGACCTCTACCATGACCTTCATTAAATGCTCGATAATTATTATCGTTACTCCGAGTTCCTGGTTTATTTTGTGGAATAGCTCCACAGAAGCCCTGACTTCCTTCGGGCTTAAACCACCGGTTGGTTCATCCACAAGTAGTAATCTGGGCTTTGTAGCTAAAGCCGCTGCCAACATAGTCAATCTTTTATCGAAAAGATCAACATTTGCGGCGATGGTTTCCTCTTGGCCCCGTAAACCGACAAGATCAATTATCTCTTTGATCAGTTCTTTCTCGTTTTTTTCTTTCGGCGCCCCAAAGTGGGCACCCATTCTGATATTGTCATAGACACTAATCGAAGAGAAAAGAACGGGGATTTGAAAGGTACGGGCAATTCCCCGATGGCAAATTTGAAACGGCCTTAACCCGTGGATACTTTTGCCCTCAAAGATAATATCGCCGGTATAGGGATAGACCCCTGAAATAAGGTTGAATAGGGTGGTCTTCCCCGCCCCGTTCGGTCCGGCGATACCGAATATTTCGCCACTTTCCACTTCAAAATCCAAATTACTAACAGCAGCTAATTCACCGAAGAGCTTGGTAACTTTTTCAGCCTGAAGAATTTTCATAGCAATCCATCCATCAAACTCTCTTCGTTGGGTCTACCTATATGCTGGATGTTTTTATCGAGTCTTTTTTTATTTGTTTTCTTTGCGTCACTCGCCTGGCAAAGGACTTAATTGTCTGCGGCAGTGCCATCAAACCTTGAGGCATAGCAATCATCACGGTGATAACTATCGCTCCCAGTATAACAAAGCGCCACAGTACCAGCGGCCGTAAAGCCTCGCTTAACACGGTAATAACAAAAGCACCAATTACTGCTCCCGGGAACCTGCCTAATCCGCCAAGCATGAGCATGATTAGAACCATGAGAAAAGTGCTCACCTCTAACATAAACGGGGAAACTGTACCGTAGAAAGAGGTGTATAAAGCACCCATTAAGCCAGCTATGAAAGCGGAGATACCAAACACGATAAGCTTGTATTTATACTCGTTTATGCCAAGGCTTTTAGCAAAGGGTTCCGAATCACGGAGACCGACAAATGCCAGACCAATCGTGGAATTGATAACCCTGTAGATTATAAATAGTAACAGAACAGATACGCCGAAAATAACATAATAACTAAAAAACGGTACACTACTGGAAAAGACATATTGCCCCAGTTGTATACGTTCGAAACCGGATAAACCGGTAGCCCCGAAGGTGTAGTCACGCCACCTCAGGATGAAAGTCGATAGTACTAGATGCACGCCGAAGGTAACCATAGCGATGTATATACCATGAAGTCTGAGACAGGGCAAAGCGATTAGAATACCAATTACAGCAGCGGCAACACCTCCGAGCGGGATGGCAGCCTCTGGCGGTATCCCTAAGTACATTACCGTCATGGCTCCCGTGTAGCCCCCGATGACGAAGAATGCAATATGTCCAAAAGACCACACGCTAGCATATCCTATGCTGAGATCCCACGCCGAAGCTACTACTCCCCATATCAAGCACGCGGATAGAATATTCAGAACGTGTGCGTTACCTCGTAACGCAATTGGGAGCAGCGCCAGAACCAACAGCGCACCGAGCATGAAAGCGTTTTTTCTCAATATCTTACTAACTACCATGTCCCAAACAGCCCTTTCGGTCTAATGGTCAACATAATTATTAACACGAGAATGAAGATAGGTGTTCCCCAAATTCCGCCCAGGTAAAATGTGACAAAGGCCTCCACCATCGCCAGAATAAAGGCGGCAATAGCGGTTCCTTTAATGCTGCCCACACCACCGAATACCATGACCACAAACGCCTTGATAAAAACCACCCAGCCTACCGTAGGATATACCAGGATCTTGGGGGCAAGAAGTATAGCACTGACTCCGGCCAAGGCGGCTGCTATGGCAAAGGTATAGCTGAATATCTTGTTTATTGGTATGCCCACGATACGAGCGCCCGTCTGGTCCTGAGCAACTCCCTTCATTGCCATACCCTGCCTGACTTTCCCCAGGAAAAGGATAAGGAGAACCATTATAGCCAGGCCGATTATCAATGTTACTACCTCATGCCTGGTTATGGTAAAACCACCCACCACGAAGTTTCCCTCGACTAAATAGGGCATTCTTTTGGCCCGGGTACCGAAGAGCGCCAAAGCCAGATTGTCGAACAACAAAGCCGATCCTAAAGTAACGATAATCGCGGTAATATCCCACCCTGCGAAACGGCGCAGGGGATACATGAAGGCTTTTTCGTAACCGAAACCGAAGAAGAACATAATCACAACGGTAATAACAACCACAGCGGGGTAGGGTAAGTGCAAATATCCTGACGATAACATCCAGGCAAAATATGCTCCCCAGGTAAAGAACGCTCCGTGAGCGTAATTAAATATCTTGGTTATGCCATAAATAAAACTCAAGCCTAAAGCCATGACGGCATACACGGCACCAAGTGTAATGCCAACTATAACCAAGTTTACTGCCTGCTCAGCGGCCACGACGCCCCCCCTCAGTTACGTAAACTAAACCCATTCCGGTAGCCTTTCTTAAGTGGAAGGGGATAAGTAATGACATTATTCCTCATCCCCTTCCCTCAGTCAATATTCCACGCTAGCCTTAGTTTTACTCTTTTAACCCGGAATTGCCTCTCTTGTCACCTCTATTATTCCAGCCACCAGGGAACCTGGAAATCGGTAATTTTTTCAATGTTCTTGCCCGCGTTCTCCCCTTCTCCTACCGCCAGAGTAATAACCTCGCCACCCTGAATTTGATAGAAGCCAAGCGGTACATTACCGGCTTGATAGCTGCCGGCATGGGTGTCACGATCAAAACCGTACGTCCCAGTCGCTCCGACGTAGGGATAGTCGAACATCGCTTCCATGATTGCATCGTAATCGTCCACACTACCCACTCTCTCTACAGCCTCTGCCCATACCCAGAACGAGTCGTCTGCGCAGATTGTCTGTAACGATGGCCGCTCTCCATATCTTTCAAGACACTCGTCCCAAATGGCCCTGCCTTTCGCATAATACGTCTGGTATTCTGGGTTTGATCCTGTGTATGCGCTATCAACCATGAAGAAACCCGGTACCGTACCCAGAACTCCGTCGGCCTGTTCACCGAAAGCGCTCCAGAACTCGGGCTTGTTTATTACCCAGGTAATGACAAAAAGCGAGTCGGTCGGGTTTTCCAAAAAGTCGGCATAGGCAGCTATTACCTCCGTAGAGATAACGCTGGACATGAATATGATAGCAGGGTTTTCCTGCCTTATCTTGGCCATTTGAGCTCCGAACTCCACGTTCCCGACCGGATGGATCTCATAGAGCACTATTTCCCAACCGGCCCTTTCCGCCTCTTCACGCCACCACTCCGCCTGTACCACGCTATAATCCAGGTCGCACACAATTATCGCTGCCTTTTTGTTGGGGAAATCCCAGGTGACCATCTCCGGATTAGTCAGCGCCTGGAAATAGGGTACGCCGTAGCCTTCCTCTGTTTGATTGAGCGTCATCCAGTACGGGAATGAATCCTTGTTGTCATACCACTCCTGCCAGTCGACGCTTACCCAACCGTGATGCATCACTAACGAGTCAATCTCCATCAGATAATCAGTGACAGCGGGATATACTGCCCAGTTGTAGTTGACCATATCTACACCGGCTGACTTGAGCGTGTCACGGACAGCGGCCAACTCGGTGGGCGTATAGTTGCCCAGATCCGCAGTCAGAAGTTCTACTGGCCTACCTAACAGACCACCCTCGGCGTTGATCCTGTCTCTTGCCATTTCCAATGCCCTGACATGCATTCGTCCGTCATCCGCCAGAGCACCAGTGATGGTAGTAGCGATACCCACCTTGATGGGCTCTTCTTCCGGGGTTGGTGTCGCAGCCGGGCTAGTACACCCGCTCACCAGGGGAATGCTTATCGCCAGAACCGCGACCAGACCAAAACCAATAATCAGCTTGACCAACTTCTGTCTTTTCAATTAAAACCTCCTTGACTTAAATATACCCTGTTTTCATAACATCCAATATTACTCACCTCATAAAAAACCTCCATTTTGCGACAGTGTATGATTATTTAGCTGTTGCATCTAAAATATAACCGCCGAATATGCTAAATTCTGACCAGCAGGCAGCCTTTCTTCTCGGAATGCCCCTCACCACCAACCAACGGCAGATAATCTCACTGCCGTTAACGTTTCAATATAGCCCGCGGTTCCCCATGGTGCCTCTTACAAAACAGCACCAGGAGAGCCAATAGCCAATGATGTAAGGAACGAGCCAAAGCACTTCTTATTATCGTACTTTATATCGTGCTTCATATTGTACTTTTATATTAGAGTTTATATTAACAGCCGGCATCCGAAAAGACATCCGCACAATTAACTATTTTCGTATACATAAATAATATGACCGATACAACAATTACCTTTGTCCTAATAAAGGTCGAATCGAATAAACACCCATTATCATGATCTGAAGAAGACACGTATTGGTAAGCCGACCACCTGCCATGGAAAAAGAATCTT
Organism: Dehalococcoidia bacterium UBA5760; assembly: GCA_002418895.1. GTDB lineage: Bacteria > Chloroflexota > Dehalococcoidia > Dehalococcoidales > UBA5760 > UBA5760. The sequence goes on from DIFA01000011.1 coordinate 69,007, forward strand.
GCCGGAATTGAAACTGCCGGGGTGAATAGGCTCAAAGGCCTCAGATAGATAAAGGGGATAGATACGAGAGTAATAAAAAGGGGCTGGGATTATAGCTTCCCAGCCCCTACGGCATGGTTAAGACTGAAAATTGCAGGTGTTATACATTGAGGCAATCTTAGACGAAATAAGGTGAATATGGTGGAGACGGGGGAGAGTTGAACTCCCCGTCCAAAAGAAGCTACCCAGGATATACTACAAGCTTTTTCAGCTCTTTAATCTCACCCGACTAACCTCTGCTGACCGAGTTCAGTCGAGCCAGTCGATAAATCTTTCACCACCCTTTATCGACATCGGAGCGGCGGCACCTCAACATTTCGGCACCCAATCCCAACCCATTGAGGCGAGGTCGGGCTGGGCGTGCAACCTATTTAGCTAGGCTGCAAGAGCGAATTCAGGTTCGCCAATTATCTTTTGCCACCTGTTTTATGAGGTTAGCGGCACCTCAGCTTGCAATCCTGCAGCATACTTCCCCTGTCGAACCCACGCGTCCCCACTTATCGGGGAAACCTGAACACCTCCTTAAACCTTAGCGGTGTCTCTTGATAGCACGCCCGATTTCCCTATCCGTCTGGCGGCGGGCGATCGCCTCCCGCTTATCGTACATCTTCTTGCCCTTCGCCAGGGCTATCTCAAGCTTGGCGATGCTGTCTTTAATATACAGCTTGAGCGGGACCAAAGTCAGTCCCTTCTCCTGTATGTTACCGGCTAAACTATCAATCTGCTTACGGTGCAGAAGAAGCTTACGGGGCCGGGTCGGCTCATGACTCATATAGCTGCCCGCTTCATAACGGGCGATATGGGCATTCAACAGCCACAGCTCCCCACCCTCGGGCTTAACATAGGCATCACCAAGACTCACCCTACCGGCCCTGATTGACTTTATCTCAGTACCGGTAAGTACAATGCCTGCCTCAACACTCTCCCCGATATGATAGTTATGATATGCCTTACGGTTGGTAACTACCGTCTTTATTGCCACTACTTTTTAATTATACCATACCTTATTGATTGACCAGTATCAGGTGATATTGCCAATCGGGCGAGCTCTTGGGAAAATCGGAGCGGAAATGAGCACCCCTGCTCTCCTTCCTGAGCAGAGCAGCCTCAGCAACCAGACGGCCGGTCATCGCCAGGTTGTTCAGCTCATATGAAGGTCGGTCAGTGGGCTCGGGCAGGCACTTCTGCCAGGCAGCCAGGATATCCAGCGTATCGTTAAGGCTCGCTTTATCACGGATAATGCCAACCTTGTCCCAGTGCAGCTCCTGCAATGCGGATAGATTGGGCGGCGGTACATCCTTAAGCACCTGACGTTTACTCAATGAGTGTCGCACTGCGGTATCTTTTTCTGTTTTGGCTATCTCAGGTACGGTATCCCTGGTCGTTCTCTCGATAACCCGCTGGCTGAAGACCACCGCCTCCAGTAGAGAGTTTGAAGCCAGGCGGTTGGCACCGTGCACCCCGGTACAGGAGGCTTCGCCGATGACAAATAGACCGGTGATATTGGTTTCCCCCCAGGTATTGGTCTTCACACCGCCCATCAGGTAATGGGCAGCCGGCGCCACCGGTATCAGACCACGGGTGATATCCAAACCACGCACCAGACAAAACCGATAGATATTGGGGAACCGGGTAGTTATTAAATTAGGAGGCAGATGGGTGACATCAACGAAGACCCTGTCCGAGGCCGTCTTTCTCATCTCGTAGAGAATACTGCGGGTAACCACATCCCGCGGCGCCAGATCAGCCTCCGGAGTATAGTCGGGCATAAAGCGGTAGCCGTCGACATTGCGCAGCACTCCTCCCTCGCCACGGACTGATTCCGAGATGAGAAACGGAGTTACTCCCGGCATACGAAGAGCAGTGGGATGAAACTGGAAGAACTCCATATCCGCTATTTCGGCACCGGCCTTGAAGGCCAGCGCAACGCCATCACCGGTGGCGATATCAGAATTAGTGCTTAACTTGTAGAGATGCCCGGCGCCGCCGGTAGCCAGAACGAGAAAGCGACAGCCGAACTCCTCAAAGGAGCCGGTACGGCAGTCAAGAGCCCGTACCCCACTAACCACCCCCTTCTCGACCAGAATCTCGGTAACCAGACAGTCCTCAAGCACCTGTATCTGAGATGCGCGCACCCGACGGCTCAGGGTAACCTCGATATGTTCGCCGGTGGCATCACCTCCCGCGTGGAGGATACGGGGCACGCTATGCGCCGCTTCCCTGGTCAACGCAATCTCACCATTGGCAGTATCAAAAGGTACCTCGAGATTAACCAGGTCGGCAATACGTGCCGGGGCCTCGCTGACTAGAATACGCACCGCTTCGGCATCACACAAACCATCCCCGGCGGCTAAAGTATCCCGGAAATGAAGCTCCTTGGAATCATCCTTGCCAATGGCAGCGGCGATACCACCCTGAGCATGCCTGGTGTTACAATCCTCGACACTACCCTTGGTGATAACCAGCACACTACCCTGCTCTTTTGCCATAAGGGCGGTGTAAAGCCCGGCAATGCCGGTGCCGACGATAATATAGTCATACCTGTCCATCAAACTACTCCTACAGCCCCAACCGGCTGCCCGGGTTAATTTACTCCTGGTCTACCCTGTACCTGGCTTTTCCCTCCTGGTAGAGATCACCGCCGTAGATGTCATTGATTACCCTAACCGGGAAATCTGCTACCTCCAGCCGGCGGACTGCCTCTGCTCCCAGTTCTTCGTAGGCAATTACCTCCGACTTACTAATATTGCGCGAGGCGAGGGCACCGGCACCGCCCACTACGGCAAAGTAAACCGCCTTATACTGCTTGATGGCATCCTTCACTCCCCGTGAGCGCATACCCTTGCCAATCATCCCCTTAAGACCTTCAGCGAGCAACCGGGGCGAGTAGCTGTCCATACGACCGCTGGTGGTAGGACCGGCCGAGCCGATTACCTGACCCCGCCTGGCCGGAGAAGGACCCATATAGTATATCGTCTGTCCTCTGATATCGAAGGGCAGGGGCTCTCCCGACTCCAGCGCCTCAATCATCCTTTTATGAGCGGCGTCCCGGGCAACGTAGACAACACCGCTCAGTAAGACGTCATCCCCGGCCTTAAGCTCCTTAATGGCTTCGTCAGTCAGCGGAAGCATAATCTTCTTCACCATCGTAACCTCCTACTAAAGAAGAGCCTCCCTATGCCGGCAGCTATGACACTCCAGGTTAACCGCCACCGGCAGGCTGGCCATGTGAGTCGGGAAGACCTCGATATGAACTGCCAGAGCGGTAATACGACCGCCATAGCCCATGGGACCAATACCCAGCTTATTCACCCGCCCGAGAATTTCGCGTTCCAGTTCAGCGGTCTCGGTATCGGGATTGGGCTCACCAACCTTACGCAACAAAGCCCGCTTCGCCAGCATCATCGCCTTTTCTACAGTCCCTCCGATACCGACGCCGACGATAATCGGAGGACAGGGATTGCTGCCTGCTTCATCAACAACCTTGACAACAAAGTCAATCACTCCCCGGCGACCCTGCGCCAGGGATAACATAGCCAGAGACGACATGTTCTCAGCACCGCCGCCCTTGGGCTTGGCAATAATCCTCAATCTATCACCGGGGACAATATCGGTATGGATAATAGCCGGGGTATTATCCTTGGTATTAACCCTGGCGGAAAAAGGCCGGCTCACCATCGATTTACGCAGATAGCCCTGGGTATAGCCATGCCGCACTCCCTCATTGATTGCCGAGTAAAGGTCGCCACCGACTATGTGGACACCCTGCCCCAGTTCCAGGAAAACCACGGCGTCTCCGGTATCCTGGCAGAGAGGGATCTGCTCCTTAGCCGAGATATCGGCATTCCTCAATATAATATCCAGCACTTCACATCCGATCGGCGATTCTTCAATCTGTCGCGCCCGCTCAAGGGCATTCAGCACGTCATCAGGTAGGATATAACAAGCCTCCTGAAAGAGCCGCGATACCGTACTGGTTATTTCTCTGGCATCAATCTCTCTCACCTAACTCTTACCCCTGCCTCCTTTACCAGAAAAGGTTCACATTAACTACATAAGACTGTAAATCAAGAACAAGCCGACCGCTTATCCGGTACGGATGCCATCCCCCACTCACAACCCCATTACTTTTACCATCTCCCGCACCACATTAGCTGAAGCAGCCATGGTCTCTCTCTCATCATCAGTCAGATCCAACTCGACAACCTGTTCAATACCATCCCTACCTAGTTTTACCGGCACGCCAATAGCAGTGTCCCTGAGCCCGTATTCCCCCTCCAGACAGGTGGAGCAGGGTAGAATTTGCTTCTTATCCAGGACAACGGCATCTACCATATGAGCAATCGCCGCCGAGGGAGCAAAAGAGGCGCTACCCGTCTTCAACAAGCCGACAATCTCAGCACCACCCTTGATAGAACGCTCTACCAGCCGGTCAATGATATCACCGGCCAGAAGACTGGTTAGCGGAATACCATGGACGGTGGTCAATCTGGGAATGACCACCGCAGCGTCGCCATGCTGACCCAGAATACAGGCGAATACATCCTCTACCGAGACGTTAAGCTCTTCGGCAATAAAGCTCCTCAACCGGCTGGTATCCAGGACTCCGGACAGTCCGAACACTCTGTTTCGAGACAGCCCGCTGATATGCCTCACCAGATAGGTCATCGCATCCACCGGGTTAGTCGCTACGATAATAACAGGATCGGGAGAGTGGCTCACCACCTTGCGAGTAACCTCGCTGACAATCTTCATATTGGTGAGCAGCAAATCATCACGGGTCATTCCCGGTTTACGGGCAACACCCGAGGTGATGATGACCACGTCAGAAGCAGCGGTTTCCTGATAATTGCTGGTGCCGATGATGCGGGTATCCAGGCCGGAGACAGGCAGTGACTCCAGGATGTCCAGGCCCTTACCCTCAGCCAACCCTTCGACAATATCCAGCAGTACTATATCAGCATAGCCTCTATCGGCAATACGCTGAGCACAGAGAGCACCGACATTACCCGCCCCGATAATGCTGATCTTGTTCATCAATAACCTTCCCGGCTTTCGAACCGTGGAAAAATTATGTTGGAATTATACCATGCCGCTTTTTCGGCCGTTCCTCTACCTTACCGACTATCGTCTCCAGTGCCTTAATCAGTCTGGGTCTGGTCTCCGCCGGCTCAATGACATCATCGATATGCAAGTTCTCGGCAGCCCGATAGGGATTAGCAAAGGTGGTACGATACTCCTTTATCTTCTCCTTAAGCAACGCCTGGGGATCATCGGCCTGCTCCAGTTCTTTACGGAATATTATCGCCGCCGCTCCTTCCGACCCCATCACCGCCAGCTCAGTGGTCGGCCAGCAGAATACCGTATCGGCGCCAAGGTCCTTACAGCACATGCCGATATAGGCTCCCCCGTATGCCTTCCTGATAGTAAGGGTAATCTTGGGCACCACCGCCTCCGAGTAGGCATAGAGCATCTTGGCACCGTGCCGGATTATTCCTCCCCACTCCTGATCGGTGCCGGGCAGATAGCCGGGAACATCGACCAGGTTGACCAGCGGGATGCCAAAAGCATCACAGAACCGGATAAAACGGGATGCCTTATCACAGGCATCAATATCCAGCACGCCTGCCTTCGACATCGGCTGCTGGGCGATGATACCCACCGTCCAACCGTTAAGCCTGGCAAAACAGGTGATGATATTGGTGGCAAAGAGGGGGAATATCTCAAAGTAGTTCTTCTTACCATCCGGACGCCGGTCGAATATCAGCTTGATGAGCTTGTGCATATCATAGGGCTTGCTGGGATTAGCCGGAACGATATCAAAAAGGGCAGGTTCGCTGCGGTTGGGGTCATCACCCCAATCAATCCGTCTCGGTACATCCCGGTTGCTGGAGGGCAGATAGTCAAGCAGTTCCTTGATACTTTCCAGGCATTCCACCTCACTGGCTTCAGAGCGGCAGGCGACCCCCGCCTTCTTCTGCGCTACAGTGGCGCCGCCAAGCTCCTCGTGGCTGACCTCCTCCCCCATAACCGCCTTGACTACCTGCGGGCCGGTAATATAGGCATAGCTGGTGCCATTGACCATGAAAACAAAATCCATCAGCGCCGGAGAGTATACACCACCACCGGCACAGGGACCCATGATGGCACATATCTGCGGGATCACTCCGGAGAATATCGAGTTGCGAAAGAATATCTGGCCGTAGCCGGCCAGAGCATCCACGCCGTCCTGAATCCTGGCACCCCCGGAGTCATTGATGCCGATGACGGGGCAACCTGCCTTAGCCGCGCTGTCGAGTATACGGCATATTTTAGCAGCGTGTATTTCGGAAAGGCTCCCCCCCACCGAGGTAAAGTCCTGAGCATAGACGTACACCTTCCTGCCGTCAATCGTACCATAGCCGGTAATCACTCCGTCAGCGGGTACCTTAATTTTGTCCATACCGAAGGCGGTACCCCTGTTGGTGGCAAACATCCCGATCTCACAAAAAGTCCCCTCATCCAGCAGCCGGGTAATTCGCTCACGGGCGGTTAACTTGCCCCGCTCTTTCTGCTTCTCCACATTCTTGCCCCCGCCCATCTCCTCAATCTTCCGCCTCCGCTTTTTAAGATCGGCAAGCAACTCATCCTTTATCTGTTCATCATTCGGCTGTTCTACCATTTCCCCTTAAACTCCGATAGTCCGATTAATGCCTTTATTTTTAGAATAAAAATCTACCCATCACTATATCATCATATGGAGAAAAATTATACTACATATCAAGCGTTCGATAAAGCGTAAAACCTAGCAATCCCGACCGCACTGGTCTATAATAATCACTGACCAAATCAATTAGAACGCTATCCTTATTCACTATAAACAGGAAAAAGTTGTGGAAGCAGAAGAACTAAAGGCTCTGGTTATCAGTGAGGTAGACGCTCACAGCAGTCAGCTTAGCGTGCTCAGCTCGAGTATTCACGCCCACCCCGAAACGTGCTTCAAGGAAACAAAAGCAGCCGCCTGGCTGGGCCAATACCTCACGGAAAACGGCTTCTCGATAGAAAAGGGGGTCTGCGGGCTGCCAACCGCATTCCGTGCCAGTTATGGGCAGGGAAAACCGGAGATCGCGATACTGGCTGAATACGATGCGCTGCCCGGACTCGGGCATGCCTGTGGTCATAATATCATCGCTGCCTGTGCTGTTGGAGCCGCGGTTGCCGTCCGGCCGGCCATCGACCGGTTGGGAGGGGAAGTTATCGTTATCGGTACGCCGGCGGAAGAGACAGGCGGAGGTAAAATAATTATGGCCAATCAAGGAGCCTTCGCCGATGTGGACATTGCCATGATGGTACACCCGGGAGTACAGAACTGCGCCGCCATCCAGGCCCTTGCCTGCCAGGTGCTGGAGGTTGAATTCCAGGGTAAGGCAGTCCACGCTGCCACCAGGCCGGAAGCAGGCATCAATGCCCTGGAGGCAATGCTCCAGTCCTTCAACGCCATTAATTCACTGCGGCAGCACATCAGAGACAAGGCCCGCATCCACGGCATTATCACCGACGGCGGGCAGGCAGCCAATATCGTCCCCGACCACAGTGCCGCTACGTTCATCGTGAGGGCAGAGGATGATACCTACCTGGATGAACTAAAGCAGAAGCTAATCAACTGCTTTATCGGAGCAGCCACCGCCAGCGGCGCCCGCCTGAAATACCACTGGCAGGGGACCCCCTATGCCCCCATGCGCAATAATCTGACCCTGGCCCGATTATTTCAGCAGAACATGGAGTCCCTGGGACGCAAGATGGGAAAAACTGGCTCAAGTGATGCCGCTTTCAGCACCGATATGGGCAATGTCAGTCAACAGGTACCGAGTATTCACCCCATGGTAGCCATCGCTCCGGAGGAAATATCGCTTCATTCCCCCCAGTTTGCCTCGGCCGCTGCTTCCGATGAAGGGAGCCGGGCCATCCTTGACGCCGCCAAGGCACTGGCGATGACCGCCGTTGATTTACTGGCTAACCCGGCCAAGGTAGCCGAAGTTAAAGCGGAGTTTTACCGGAAGGATAAATAAGATGGACAATGCAGTTCCGAATAGCTATGAAGCGATTATTATCGGCGGCGGTCCGGCGGGACTCACTGCCGGACTTTACACGGCAAGGGCAAGAATCAGCAGCCTGCTGATAGAAAAGGGGGCATTCGGGGGCCAGATGATAAATGCCGCGCGCCTGGACAACTACCCCGGCTTCCCGGAAGGCGTCAGCGGATTTGAACTGGCCGAGCTAATGCTCAAGCAAGCGACAAAATACGGTCTGGAGACCGTTATCGCCGAGGTTACCGGTCTAAAGCTTAAGGGTGAAGAGAAAATAGTCGAGACCAGCGGCGGTAGCTTCACGGCTAAGGCAGTGATTATCACCGGCGGTTCCAACCGGCGAAAGTTAGGGGTGCCGGGAGAGGAGCAGTTTACCGGCAAAGGGGTCTCCTACTGCGCCACCTGTGATGCCGCCTTCTTTAGAGGGCTGCCGGTAGCTTTAGTCGGCGGCGGTAACTCGGCAATTTCGGAAGCTTTGCACCTGGCGAAGTCTGCCTCCAGGGTTACTGTAATACACCGCCGCAACCAACTGCGTGCCACACCTATTCTACAGGAGAAAGCCTTTGCCGAGCCCAAAATAGACTTCCGGCTGGAGAGTATCGTAGAAAGCATCGAGGGTAAAGATTCCGTGCAACGGATCATGCTTCACCAGATAAAGACCGGGAAGCAGTCTACTCTGGAGGTATCCGGCGTCTTCATCTCGATCGGTTTTATCCCCAATACCGATTACCTGAAGGGTATTCTACCCCTGGCTAATGATGGCTCTATCATTACCAACAACAAGATGGAGACGGGAGTAGCCGGCATCTTTGCCGCCGGGGACATTCGCCAAAAGACGGAGTGGCAGGCGATAACCGCTGCCGGTGACGGAGCAACCGCTGCGATAAATGTAGAAAAATTCCTGAGCTGAGGGGTGAACGGTGTTTCTACTTTATCGCCGGGTGAAGTATAATTACTACAACGAACTGCAATTCAATAGAAAGGGAAGAATATGAAGGTTATTTTCCTAGAGGATGTACCCCACGTAGCCCAGTCCGGCGATATCAAGGAGGTAGCCGACGGCTACGCCAGAAACTTCCTTATCCCGAAGAAACTGGCGCTGACAGCCGACTCGGCTGCCATAAAACTGGCAGAAGTACGACGCCGTGCCAAGGCCAGACAGCAGGCTGAGACCGAAGCCGAACTACAAGAACTTGCCCGGCAGATAGACGGGAAAGAAATCACCCTGAAAGCACGGGTGGGAAGCAAGGATCGCCTGTATGGCTCGATTACCAGTGCCGATATCTCCGTCGAGATGGAGAAGAGTGAAGGAATAGTCATCGACAAAAGAAAGATAGACCTGGAGGAAAACATCCACCAACTCGGCAGCTACGAGATAACCGTTAGATTGGGTAAGGAGATCACCCCCAAAATAAAGGTTAAAGTGATAGAGGAAAAGATCGAGGAAGGCGCAGAGTCGAAGGTAGAGGCGAAGACAGAGAAGAAGGTAAAGGGAAAGGCGGAGAAGAAGACCAGGGAAGATAAGGAAGACGGGGGAGGAGAAGAAGAGACAGGGGGGAAGACAGGGGAAGAGGAGCCAGCATAGAGTGAACGGCGAGAAACTACCACCACGTGATACCGATGCTGAGGAAGCAGTAATCGGCTCACTATTAATAGACGGCGCTGCAATCTATAAGATCGCCGTCCTGATCAAGCCGTCGGACTTTTATAGCGACAGAAACTCGCAGATATACGAGGCTTGCCTGTCGCTATACCAGCGCAGCGAAGCGATAAACCAGATTACAGTGGCCCAGGAGCTCGACCGCCAGGACAAGCTGGAGGCATGCGGCGGCAGCGCCTACTTAAGTCACCTGATATCTATAGTACCTACCTCACTGGATATCGAACACTACGCTCAAATTGTCTACCGGCTGTCGATAATGCGCCGCCTGATAGCTGCCAGTAACCAGATTGCAGCCATCGGCTATGAGGCTGACCCCGATGTTGACTCAAGCCTCAGTCGCGCCGAGGAGGTACTATTCAAGATACGCCAGGGGCAGGACACCCGGGATCTGGTTCCTATCCGCCAGGTGCTGGACAAATATTTTGAGGCCACTGTCCCCGGGGCAGCCGCTGCAGAAGGACAGCCTGAATACATACCCTATATCAAATCAAGCTTCACCGGTCTGGACGATTTCCTCAGCGGGTTCCAGCGCTCCGACCTGATAATTGCTGCCGGTAGACCCAGCATGGGTAAGACCAGCCTGGTCCTGAACATCGCTCGAAATGCCGCCGTAGAGCAGGGCGCCTGCGTGGCCATCTTCAGTCTGGAGATGTCACGAGAGTCGCTGGTACTCCGCCTGCTTTCCAGCGAGTCGGGAGTAAACCTGAGCCGGGTCCGTTTCGGGCTGCACGGCGAGGCGGAGGAAAGAAAGGTTATGGACGCTACGGGTAGCCTCGCCGAGGCACCGATCTACATCGATGATTCCCCGCAGCTCCGGGTAGTAGAGATAAGGAGCAAGCTACGTCAGCTCTATCATGATCGAGGCGTTGATCTCGTGATCATTGACTACCTGCAGCTGATCCAGGGGGAAGGCAAAAGGGAAAACAGGGTCCAGGAAATCAGCTATATCACACGATATCTGAAGGGAATAGCCCGTGAGCTTAATGTCCCGGTGATAGCGGCATCCCAGCTCAGCCGGGCGGTGGAATGGCGGACTTCACACAGACCCCAGCTATCCGATCTGCGAGAGAGCGGCAGTATTGAGCAGGACGCCGATATCGTCCTCTTCATCTACCGGGACGAGGTACGCTATTCCAGCCAGCAGGAGTGGGAAGCGGAGCATCCCGGAGAAAAATACCCCCCTCCGGCCGAGGTCATCATTGCCAAGCACCGTAACGGCCCTACCGGACAGATAAACCTGCGCTTCGTCCCCCGACTGGCCAAGTTTGAGAATATTCCCGAAAACATTACCACCGCCGAGCCGAGCCTGTTATGAAGCAGTTTACCGGGTTTCCCCCCAGAATGCAGTACACCCCGATACCCAACCTTTTCTTCAGTACTCTTCTGCCTCAAATCAGTGATATGGCGGAGCTTAAGACGACCCTCCATATTCTCGCCGCTCTCTACCGCAAGAAGGGCTACCCGCGCTACGTAAGCTACCGGGAGCTAGCGGCCATCCCCAGCCTGATGCATAGCCTTACCGGCACGGCAGAACCGCCTGCAGAGGTACTGCGCAGAGCGCTGGCGATGGCAACCAGAAGAGAGTCTATCCTTCATATAGCACTGGATAAAGACGGGGTAACCGAGGATATCTATTTCCTTAATACTGAGTCCGACAGAAAGACCATGAACATGATTAAGAACGGTGATCTCTCTCTGGGCAATCTCAGCACCGGGGGAAATAGCGATGCCCTGATTACGGAACGGCCCGACATCTTCACCCTGTATGAAGAGAACATCGGTATGCTCACCCCCTTGATTTCCGAAGAGCTGAGCCAGGCAGAGAAGCTATACCCCGCCGGATGGATAACGGATGCTATCAAAGAAGCCGCCTCCCTTAACAAACGGAGCTGGCGGTACATCTCAAGAATTCTGGAGCGCTGGCGTCAGGAAGGAAGGAGCGATGGAACACCTGGGCAAGATTCTAAGAAAACAGACCTGGACAGATACGTCAACCAGAAATACGGACACATGTTCCGGCGCTGAAGAAGCGGAAGCCGAACCGGGCTCAGACTGCCCTGTATGCAAAGGTGCCGGTTTTGTTCACCCGATTCTCTCCTCGGGAAAACCGGACTTCAGCCGGGTTATCCCCTGCCGCTGCGTAAAAGAATTGTTGACCAGAGAGCGCCAGACCCACCTGATAAAGTACAGCAACCTGGGGGCACTAACCCGCTTCACCTTCAGTACCCTGCTTCCTGAAGGCAGGAGCGGCAACCCGGCAAGCCAGGAACAATTCGCCCAGGCCTACCAGGCCGCTCGTACCTTTGCCAGCGAACCCAGGGGATGGCTAATCCTGACCGGTCCCAGCGGCTGCGGCAAGACCCACCTGGCG
>DIFA01000017.1 GCA_002418895.1 Dehalococcoidia bacterium UBA5760
GGCGAAAGCTGAAGAGAAGCCGGCCAAGCCGGTGAGGAAAAAGAAGAAGGCGGAGACTGAGGCGGCTATCTCTGTAGAAGTAGAGGAGCAAGATGTTACAACCTAAACGGGTGAAGTACCGAAAGTCTCATAAAGGACGCCGTAGCGGTAGTGCTCAGGCAGGGAACACGGTTGCTTTCGGCAGTTTTGGATTGCAGGCAGCAGGGTGTGCCTGGCTCACTAATCGTCAAATTGAGGCTGCACGGCGGGCGATGACCCATTATGTACGTCGTGGTGGTAAAATATGGATACGTATATTCCCGGACAAGCCGGTTACGGCGAAGCCGGCCGAGACTCGCATGGGCTCAGGTAAAGGACCGGTAGACCACTGGGTAGCTGTGGTCAAGCCCGGGAGGATACTGTTTGAGATGGGGGGTGTTACTGAGGAGGTGGCCAAGGGGGCTATGCGGTTGGCTTCGTATAAGCTACCAATCAGTACCAAGTTTGTTGTCAACGAGTCCGGAGCGGGTGCCGGCGTTGATTCTGTAAAATAAGGGAATGGTGTAGACTTGAAGGTTGAAGAAATCAGGATTCTCAGTGATGAGGAATTGAAGAAGCAATTAGAGTCGGCTTACGAGGCGCTTTTTAGTTGTCGTCTTAACCTGTCCACCAGGCAGTTGACCAACCATCGTGAAATCCCGATGGTCAAGAAAAAGATTGCCCGAATAAAGTCCGTAATCAGGGAGAGAGAGTTAGGAGTAAGGTAGGTTTAGGGCTATGGAAGTTAAACGAAAAACAAGGGTCGGTTGTGTTGTGAGCAACCGGATGGACAAAACGGTGTTGGTGGCGGTAGAAACTCCCAGACGCCATCCGTTATATAAGAAGACGATGAAGAGGGCGGTCAAATATAAGGCCCATGACGAGGGTAATAAATGTGGTTTGGGTGATATAGTCAGGATTGAAGAGACTCGTCCGCTCTCGCGGTTAAAGAGGTGGCGGGTAGCTGATGTCATCACTAAAGGAAATATAGTTGAACTTCAGCCTAAGGAAATAGCCTGAAGTTTTCAGGGTGGAGTAATATGATTCAACCACAAACCAGATTAAAGGTAGCCGATAATACCGGGGCCCGGCAGCTTATGTGTATTAATATACCGGGCAGCGTGAGAAAGTACGCTCGGGTTGGTGATGTTATTGTCGCTTCGGTGAAAAGAGCGATACCGGGAGGGGTGGTGAAGAAGGGTGAAGTAGTCAAGGCGGTTATTGTTCGTAGTACCGGACAGTATCGCCGTCCTGATGGCTCTTATATCAAGTTTGATGAAAATGCGGCGGTGATTCTGACCGATAAAAATAATCCCAAGGGGAGCCGGATATTTGGGCCGGTCGCCAGGGAGTTGCGCGATAAGAATTTTACCAAGATCATTTCGCTGGCTCCTGAAGTATTGTGAGGTAAGGGAAAGTGAAGATTAGAAAGGATGATACCGTACTGGTCATTGCCGGTAAGGACAGGGGCAAAAAGGGTAAAGTGCGTTTTGCTTATCCTAAGAATAACACGCTGGTAGTCGAGGGGATCAACTTTATTAGAAAACACGCCAGGGCTACCGGCCGGGTCAAGCAGGCTGGTATCATAGAGCAGGAGGCACAAATCGCTGTGTCGAAAGTTATGCTCCTTTGTAGTCGGTGTAATCATCCTACCCGCATCGGTTTCCGCTTTCTGGAAGACGGGCGAAAAGTGCGTATATGTCGTGTTTGTCATGAGGTGATTGAATAAGTGTCGCGACTTAGAGAAAGGTATAAAAAAGAAGTCATTCCTGGTCTGATGAAGCTTTACGGGTATCGTAACGTAATGCAGATACCCCGTCTGGAGAAGTTGGTGCTCAATATCGGGTTGGGGGAGGCAATTCAGAACGCCAAAGCTATTGAGGCCGCGGAGAACGATCTGGTGGCTATTTCGGGGCAGCATCCGGTAATTACCCGGGCTAAGAAGTCTATCGCTGCCTTTAAATTAAGAACGGGTATGCCGATCGGGCTTAAGGTAACCTTGCGTGGAGAACGCATGTACGAGTTTTTTGATAAGCTGGTTAATGCTGTTCTGTCCCGTCGTCGTGAGTTTCAGGGGGTTCCCCGGAACGCCTTTGACGGTCGGGGCAACTATACCCTGGGTCTTAACGAGCAGATCGTTTTTCCTGAAGTGGATTACGACAAGGTAGACAAAATACGCGGACTGGAAATCTCGGTTGTTACTACAGCAAAGACAGATGAGGAAGGCCGGCATTTGCTGGAGTTGTTAGGTATGCCCTTTAGTAAGGATTAGGTGTTGAGATAGATGGCTAAGAAATCAATAGTTGTAAGGTCCAAGCGCCAGCCAAAATACATGGTACAGCAGTATCACCGTTGCTACCTGTGTGGCCGGCCCCGTGCCTATATGCGTCGTTTTGGTCTGTGCCGCATTTGTTTCCGTAAGCTGGCACTTGCTGGTCAGGTGCCCGGGGTAAGGAAATCGAGCTGGTAGTGGACGTTTGAGAGAATAAGCATAGACCGAGGGGGTGTGAGTGACTGTTTCTGACCCAATTGCTGATATGTTAACCCGAATACGTAATGCCATTATGGCAAGACATGACTTCGTTCTGGTACCATCATCAAAGATGAAGCTGGCTATTACTACCATACTTAAAACGGAGGGTTTCATCAATGACTATGAGGTAATCAAGGGGGGGGGACACCGGGTGATTAAGATTAGCCTCAAATATGATGATAGGAATTGCCCGGTCCTTTCTGGTTTGGAGCGGATGAGTAAACCCGGATTGAGAGTGTATGCCGGGCATAAGGAAATCCCCCGTGTTTACGGCGGACTGGGTGTTGCTATCCTTTCCACGCCTGATGGTGTCATGACGGGACAGCAGGCTTGGCGTAAGGGTGTCGGTGGTGAGCTATTGTGCTATGTTTACTAATTCAGCGGCGAGGTTAATTTAGATGTCTAGAGTGGGGCGGATGCCAATAACTGTGCCACAGGGCGTGGCGGTAAATATTGAAGGCAACAGGGTTACTGTAGCCGGACCTAAGGGTGAGCTTTCGCGTAGTTTTAGCCCGGATATGTCGATTACCTTAAGCGACGGTATCCTGACCGTATCACGCCCCAGCGATAATAGGGAACATCGTTCCTTGCACGGTTTGACAAGGAGCCTATTGGCTAATATGGTGGTGGGAGTATCCAGTGGCTTTGAGAAGAACCTGGAAATAGTCGGCGTAGGTTACCGGGTGGAAAAGGTGGGGGATAATCTGGTGTTCCGTATTGGCTTTTCTCACACGGTGGAGGTATCTCCCCTGCCTGGCGTGGTTCTGAATGCTGAAGCGGCAAATCGCGTTAAGATAAGCGGGATTGATAAAGAGGTGGTTGGTCAGATGGCGGCTGAGATTAAGGCTATTCGTCCGCCTGATGCTTATAAGGGTAAGGGTATCCGTTACGCTGGTGAGTACGTTCGCTTGAAACCGGGTAAAAGCAAGCAGGCTGCTAAGTAAGGGGTGATGGAGCGATAAGATGGGTAAAATTGAACCAAGGGCAGCACGTAAGAACAGACATGCTCGGGTTAGAGCTAGGTTAAGCGGCACTATCGATAGACCGCGCTTGTGTGTTTTTCGAAGTTTGAGTCATATCTATGCTCAGATTATTGATGATTCGAGCGGACATACCCTGGCCTGTGCTTCAACACTTGACCAGGAAGTAAAAGGTGAAGCAAACGGTAGGAATAAGTCGGGTAAGGCTGAGCTTGTTGGTTCTCTGATGGCCAAGCGTGCTCTGGAGCAGGGGATAACGCAGGTGGTTTTTGACCGTGGTGGGTATAAATATCACGGTCGAGTTAAGGCTCTGGCTGAGGCAGCGCGACAGGGTGGGTTGAAGTTTTAGAAAGGTGGTTCCTGATTAGGTGAAAGAGTTGGTAAGCAAGATAAACCCGGAAGAATTGGTGTTAACTGATAAGCTTGTCTATGTCAACCGTGTCTCTAAGGTGATGAAGGGGGGTAAGCGCCTCAGTTTTAGCGCTCTGGTAGTAACTGGCGATGGTAACGGATATGTTGGCGTTGGTACGGGCAAGGCTAAGGAAGTACCGCTGGCAATTAATAAGGCTAATGCGAACGCCAGAAGGAACTTGATTAAGGTAAAGATGGCAGGGTCTACTATTCCCCATGAGATAGTGGTCAAGTTTGGTGCTACCAGGGTCTTGCTGAAGCCGGCGGCGCCAGGTACGGGTATCATCGCCGGTAGTAGCGTCCGGGTTATTATGGAGTCGGCCGGGGTTAAGGACATTTTGACAAAATCACTGGGTAGCTCTAATCGGGTTAACATGGCGAAGGCGACTATACTGGCGCTAACGAAACTCAGAGACCTGAAGGGAGAGTTGGCCAAGCGCCGTCCTGTTGCTCGGGTTGAAGATGAGGTGGTAAACGGTGGCTAAATTCCGTGTCGTTTGGGTTAAGAGTGGCATCGGTTACAGCAAGGTTCAGAAACAAACGCTAAAGGCTCTTGGTCTGCGCCGACTAAATCAGAGCGTTGTTCACGCTGACAGCGGCGTAGTCCGGGGTATGATTAATAAAGTAAGACATCTGGTTAAGGTGGAGGAAACAAGCTCGTGAGGCAGAATGAACTATCTCCAGCTCCCGGTTCCAGAAAAGAACGGAAACGGGTTGGGCGTGGCAATGGTAGCGGTCATGGCACCTATTCCGGGCGCGGCTCGAAGGGGCAGAAGTCCCGTTCCGGTTACAGGATGAAGCCTGGCTTCGAAGGGGGTCAGCTACCCTTAATACGGCGCTTGCCTCGGAAGCGCGGCTTTACCAACATTTTCCGGGTAGAATATAGCGTTGTTAATCTGGACAAGCTGAGCTTCTTTGAAGCAGGGAGTGAGGTAACGCCGGAGAGGCTGCTTGCCGCCGGGATAATAAAGTCGCTGCAGCACCCGGTCAAGATTCTGGCTGGTGGTGATATCAGTTATCCTCTTTTGGTAAAGGCGGACAAGTTCTCTGATGCGGCTAGAGCTAAGATTGAGGCGGCAGGAGGTACTGTGGAGGAGGTAGGGTATGCGGCAGAGACAGACTAGCAGACCAAGACTGCTCCAGGCAATGTTTGATGCCTTCCGTTTGCCTGATTTGAGACGGCGGATTCTCTTTACCATCGGCATACTGGTAATCTTCCGTTTCGTGGCTCATATTCCTCTACCTGGGGTAGATTCTGTTGCTCTGCAGAACCTATTTGAGCAAAATGCCATGTTGGGCATGCTCGATATGTTCAGCGGTGGTGCGATGAGGAATTTCAGTATCGCCGCAATGGGAGTATACCCCTACATTACCGCTTCGATTATTATGATGCTGCTCACGCCTATTATCCCCCGTTTACATGCCCTGTCAATGGAGGGGGAAACGGGTAGGAATAGAATTAATCAGATAACGCACTGGTTGACCATACCGATGGCCGGCGTTTCCGGTTACGGACAAATGATACTGCTTCAGCGGGAAGGGGTGATCAGCAGCGCGGCTGCTCTGCCCACGGCGGCCATGGTCCTGTCGCTGATAGCGGGTACCATGTTCCTGGTCTGGTTGGGCGAGCTTATCACAGAGTATGGCATCGGCAACGGCATCTCGATAATAATATTCGGTGGTATCGTGGCCGGTCTGGGTAGCTTGGTACAGCAGGGTTATTTTGCAGCCCAGAGCGTCGGTATACCCAATGTTGTTGGTTACGTCGTGATCGTTTTAGTTGTCATCGCGGTAATCGTCATATTTACCGAGGCGCACCGCCGTATCCCGGTCCAGTACGCCAAGAGTGTTTTTAAGGGCGGTCGTATGTACCGGCAGTCGGGGTCGACCCATATCCCCCTGCGGGTAAACACAGCCGGGATGATACCGCTCATCTTCGCTATGTCGATAGTAATCTTTCCCAGTATGATAGCCAGTTATTTCGTCGCTCCGGCCGGCGCTGACCCGAACTTCGCCAACTATATTCAGAATCTGTTCAGTGCAGATGCGGCGCTACCGATGGGCCTGTTTTATTGGGGGCTATATTTTGTGCTGACGATGGCTTTTGCCTTCTTCTATACCATGGTGATTTTCCAGCAGCAGGACTTACCCGGCACGCTGCAGCGGCAAGGGGGATTTATCCCCGGTATTCGGCCGGGTAAAAACACCAAAGAGTATCTTGATACCGTTATTAAACGCATTACCTGGGCCGGTGCCCTGTTCCTGGCGGTAGTGGCGATAGTACCGTTCCTGGCCCGGGAGGCTACTAGTATTCAGGTGATACAGTTGTCCAGTATGGGGCTGCTGATCGTGGTTGGTGTTGCTCTTGATACCATGAAGCAGATTGAAGCGCAGCTGGTTATGCGCCGATACGAAGGCTTTATAAAATAAGCAGATTGGCTGTGTTGAAGGATTCTTTATTATATTAAGAGAGGGGACGGTGTATATTATTCTTCTGGGGGCTCCCGGTGCCGGCAAGGGGACGCAGGCCGCCTATCTGGCGCAAAACCTGAATCTGGTTCATATTGCTTCCGGTGACCTTTTCCGTAAGGCACTGGAGCAGAATACCGTGTTGGGTAAGCAGGCCAGGTCCTATATGGAGAAGGGGGTGCTGGTTCCTGACGAGATAACCACAAAAATGGTGCTTGAGCGTTTGGCCGCTTTGAGCAATGAGTCCGGAGTAGTCCTCGATGGTTTTCCCAGGAACCTGCTGCAGGCTGAAGCGCTGGACAAGGCTTTGGCAGGCAGTTCCAGAGCTATCGATAGTGTAGTATATATCAAGGTTTCTCCGGAGGTGCTCCTGCAGCGCTTGAGCGGGCGTTGGATTTGCCGTAATTGCCAGGTGCCATATCATGAGGTAAGTTCTCCTCCCCGGGTTAAGGACAGATGTGATAGGTGCAGTGGTGAGCTATATCAGCGTCCTGATGATACTCCGGAAACAGTAAAGAAGCGGCTTAAGGTATACTTTACCGAGACGGCTCCCCTTATTGATTATTATGTTAGAACTGGCAAGCTGGTCGAGATAGACGGGGAGGGAAGTGTAGAAGATACCGGGAAGAGGATTGTCGCGGCTCTGGAGAAGGGTCGCTGAGCAATGGGTATCGTGATTAAGTCAGAGCGTGAGATCGCAGCAATGCGTCGAGCGGGTAGGGTAGTAGCCATTGTGCTGGAGGTATTAAGCGGATCAATAAGGCCAGGAATGAAGACTAAAGAGTTGGATGTTATCGCTGTGAGAGAGTTAAAGAAATTGGAAGCTAAACCGTCGTTTAAGGGATACCATGGTTTCCCGGCTAATCTCTGCGTATCGGTAAATGATGAGATAGTGCACGGGATCCCTGGGGAGCGAGTTTTAACGGAAGGTGATATAGTATCCCTTGACTTCGGTGCGATTTATGATGGCTTTCAGGGGGATGCGGCAGTAACGGTGAGTGTTGGTGAGGTTAAACCGGAGGTTAAGCGTCTTATCGAGACCACTAAGGATGCTCTGGAAGCTGGTATTGCCAGGGCTTATGCCGGGGCGAGGCTGGGAGATATTTCCGCTGCTATCCAGAGCTGTGCGGAGTCAGGAGGCTATTCCGTAATCCGGGAGTATACCGGTCATGGTATCGGCCGTCAGATGCACGAAGAACCTCAGATACCTAACTTCGGACAACCGGGAACGGGGCCGGTGCTGAAAAAAGGTATGGTGCTTGCTCTTGAGCCTATGGTGAGCATGGGCGATTGGCAGACCCGGCTTGGCAGTGACCACTGGACGGTATCTATGGCTGATGGTAGCCTTTCTGCTCATTTTGAGCATACTATTGCTATTACCGATGCTGAAGCGGAGGTGCTGACTGTTGTCTAGAGAGGTAGCATATGCCTAAGAAGGAGGCTATTGAGGTTGAGGGGACGGTGTTGGAGCCTCTGCCTAACGCTATGTTTCGTGTTGAGCTATCTAACGGGCATCAGGTGCTGGCGCATATTTCGGGGAAAATAAGGTTGCATTATATCAGGGTATTACCGGGTGATAGGGTGATAGTAGAGCTTTCTCCCTATGATCTGGGTCGGGGTAGAATTACCTATCGCTTAAAGCAATAAGTAAGGAATTCGTGATGAAAGTTAGATCTTCGGTTAAAGTTAGATGTGAGAAGTGCAAGGTGATTAAGCGGCGGGGGGTGGTCAGGGTCATTTGTACCAACCCCCGGCATAAGCAGAGGCAGGGCTGATTTACCTGTCGGATTAAGGAGGGGTCTTAATGCCACGTATAGCTGGTGTAGATATACCAAAAAACAAGCAGATTTGGGTATCGTTGCAGTATATCTATGGTATTGGTCCTGAGTTGAGCCGGAGGATTCTGGTTCGGACAGGTATTAGCGCCGATACCAAGGCGGATAGTCTTACTGAAGATGAGGTTAACCGTCTCCGGGAGGTTATTGACCGCGAGTATAAGGTTGAAGGGGATCTCAGGAAAGAGGTCAACTTCAATATTAAGCGCCTTATTGAAATTGGTAGCTATCGCGGCATCAGGCATCGGCATAGTCTGCCGGTTAGAGGGCAGCGAACACGGACTAATGCCCGTGCCCGTCGTGGTACTAAGAAGACGGTCGCCGGTAGAGGTAAGAAACGCGGCATGACCAAGAAATAACCGGTTATTAGATATCAAGTAGGAGGTAAGAATGGCAGAGAAGAAGCGTACCAGAGTCCGGAGACGGGAGAAAAAGTCCATTCCGTCGGGAAAGGCCTATATCCAGTCTACGTTCAATAATACTATCATTACCCTTACCGACCCGGAGGGGCATGTGATCTCTTGGGCAAGTTCGGGAACGGCTGGGTTTAAGGGCTCGCGTAAAGGTACTCCTTATGCAGCTCAGGTGGCGGCTCGTGACGCGGCAAGAAAAGCCATGGTACATGGCTTACGTCAGGTAGAGGTTTATGTTAAAGGGCCAGGTAGCGGCCGTGAAGCGGCGATTCGTTCTCTGCAAAGTTCCGGCCTTTACGTTACCAGTATCAAGGATGTGACTCCTCTTCCTCATAATGGCTGTCGTCCTCCAAAAAGAAGACGGGTATAGAGGGTAAAAAATGGCAAGATATACTGAAGCAGTCTGTCGTTTGTGTCGGCGTAGCGGTGAAAAGTTAATGCTTAAGGGTGGACGGTGTCTTACCCCTAAGTGTTCCGTTGATAGGCGGGCGAAGACACCTGGACAGCAGAGTACCGGACGGAGACGGCGGATTTCTGACCGTGGTTTTCAATTAAGAGAAAAGCAAAAGGCCCGTTATACCTATGGCATTATGGAGGGGCAGTTCCGGAGGTTGTTTGCTCAGGCCGAGAGGCAGCAGGGAATCACTGGAGAGAATCTTATCGTGCTGCTGGAGCGGCGGCTTGATAATGTAGTTTATCGGTTGGGCTTCGCTGATTCTCGTGCTCAAGCCCGGCAGGTAGTCCGTCATGGACATATCAAGCTCAATGGTCGTAAGAATAATATACCTTCCTATCTGGTTAAGGATGGTGACAGCATTTCCTGGCGAGAGAGCAGCACCAGAACAGGGTATTATAAGGAAGTGGCTGAGAATATCGACGCTAAATTAATACCGAGTTGGTTGAGTCTGGACAAGCAGAATCTGGTTGGCCAGGTGGTGTCGCTGCCTATCCCTGATGAAATTGAGGCCAAATTTGAGGGGAAGACGATAGTCGAGTTCTATTCACGATAAGTCAGTTGATAAGGAGGGAGCGTTTTGTCTCGCCTAGTGATACCGAAGATTACCTGTGTTGAGAGTAAGGAGAATTTTGGTCAGTTTCTGGCTGAGCCGCTGGAAAAGGGCTTCGGCGTTACTCTGGGGAATTCCCTGCGCAGAGTACTGCTCAGCTACCTCCCCGGGGCAGCGGTAACCGGGGTTATGATTGAGGGAATACAGCACGAATTCTCCACTATTCCTTACGTAAAAGAAGATGTTACCGATCTGATTCTTAATTTTAAAGAGTTGAGAATCAGCTCCCTTTCCGGACAGCCGGGTAAATTGATACTGGAGGCAGAGGGGGAGAGACGTGTTTACGCTTCGGACATCAGGCCGTCGACTGATCTTAGCATTGCTAATCCGGAACTATACTTAGCCACTCTGGATTCGTCTGAAGCGAGACTCTATGTGGAACTGGATGTTGAAATAAATGAAGGTTATCGGCTGGCTTCATCCACTGATAACCTGCCTATCGGGGTGATTCCCATTGATGCTATCTTTACGCCGGTGCGAAAGGTCAATTTTACCGTTGAGCCGACGCATGTTGGTGAGGTGACCAGCCGTGAACGGCTGTCTCTGGAGATATGGACGGATGGTACGATATCACCGGTAGAAGCCCTCACCCGTAGCGCGGCTATTTTGGCGGAGCAGTTGACTGCTTTTGTTGACTACGCCCAGGTCTCCCGGGCCGATGAAGAGGAACAGGTTGTACGATTATCTATACCTGCAGAGTTATACGATATGCCGGTGACCGACCTGAATCTATCGGTGCGCACTATGAATTGCCTGAGACGCGGTAATATTGAGACAGTAGGACAGATTATCAGTAAGAAAGAGAGTGAGTTACTGGCGTTGAGGAACTTCGGGCAGAAGTCTAAACAGGAGATAGAGGAACGCCTTGGGGAATTGGGGCTTTCTCTTAAACTTCAGACGGAAGAGCCGACTACTTCAGCGGAAGAGGAGGAGGAAGATGAGGCATAGATTATCCGGGAGAAAACTAGGCAGGCATTCAGGGCACAGAAGGGCAATGTATCGTAATCTGGTGACCGACCTCTTGGGCTATGAGAAGATTACTACTACGGAGGCTAAAGCCAGAGAGATACACGGTATGGCTGAGAGGGTTATTACCATGGGCAAGAAGGGAGGGCTTCATGCCCGCCGTCAGGCATTATCTTTTGTTATTGACGCCAAAACGGTTGATAAGGTATTTGATAAACTTGCTTCTAGATATGCCGAGCGTAGCGGGGGCTATACTCGTATCATTAAGTTGGGTCCTAGATTAGGTGACGGTGCAGCTATGGTTAGGTTGGAACTGGTAGAGTAAAAAGGTTGCGAGGTTGGTGGCAGTCACCAGGGTTGTTTTAATAATAGAATATGACGGCAGACGCTATCACGGTTCTCAGCTCCAGGTTGGACTGGCTACTATACAGGAAGAGATAGAGCAGGCAATACGGGGGCTTACCGGAGAGAGTTGTCGGATAGCGGCAGCCAGCCGCACTGATGCCGGGGTTCATGCTTGCGGGCAGGTGGTTAGTTTTCGTACTAATTCGATCCTTCCTGAGCAGACCTTTGTGAATGGGTTAAACTACTATCTGCCCAGGGATATCGCGGTTAAGGCTGCCTATAGAGTAGCTGGCTCTTTTGATGTCCGGCGTGATGCCGTTAGCCGGGAATACAGCTACTATATTTTAAATAGTTTGACCCGTTCTCCGATCTGGATGGGTTTTGCTCATCTTGTTGGTGGGTATCTGGATATTGAGGTTATCAATGAAGCCTGTCAGGCTCTTCTTGGTGAGCGTGACTTTGCTTCGTTTGCCAGTATTACTGGTGTAAATAAGAAATGCACCGTGCGGTATGTGTATCGGGCAGTAATGGAGAAGCGGGGAGAATTGGCTGTTTTCAACATGGTGGCCAATTCCTTCTTACCCCATCAGGTGCGTAATACAATCGGACTGTTAATAAAGGTTGGACTGGGTAGAGTAAGTCCCGGTGAATTTCGTAGTATAATTGAGGCGAGGGTGCCGGGTCTGGCCGGTCCGATGGCGCCGGCCTGTGGACTACGCCTGATACGGGTAAATTACCCGGTCTCTTTCGGAGGAGAGACATAATGAAAACCTATAGTGTTAAGGTTTCTGAGATTAAGCGGGAGTGGCATGTTATTGATGCCTCGGATAAAATCCTGGGCAGGTTGGCTACCGAGGCAGCTAAATTGCTGATGGGTAAGCATAAATCAATGTTTTGCCGCCACCTGGATGTCGGTGATTTTGTGGTTATTCTCAATGCTGAAAAGATCCGGGTTAGTGGTAATAAGGTCAAACAGAAGGTATATTATCGACACTCGGGATACCCTGGTGGTTTTAAGAGCGTTACTCTTGAAGAGCTGATGCAGAATCATCCCACCCGTGCCGTTGAATATGCGGTTAAGGGGATGTTACCTCATAATCGATTGGGTGCCAGCATGATCAAGAAGCTGAAGGTATACGTCGGTGATAAGCATCCTCATCTAGCTCAGACAGAGGGTAAGCTGGTTAATGCTGAAGGTAAAGGAGAGAAGTGAGGTCTTACTGCAGCAACCGCTTCTCATTAGTACCAAGGAAGGGGGGTAAAGAGTAGGGATTCTATCATCCTGAAAAGAGATATGGTTCAGATGGAAACACAAGCTTACTTTTACGGAACTGGCAGACGTAAAACGGCCACTGCCAGAGTAAGACTGATGCCGGGAGAAGGTGCTATTATCGTGAATAATATGCCCTATGAAGAGCGGTTTACCCGCTTTGAGCACCGGCGCACCATACAGCAGCCGCTTCTCGTTACAGAAAGCCTCGGTAGATATAACGTTGTGGTTAAGGTAGAAGGGGGTGGCATATCAGGTCAGGTCGGGGCTATTTCCCACGGTATTGCGAGGGCTTTATCTAAATCCGATGAGAGGCTCAGGTCGGTACTCCGTCAGGGAGGACTGCTGACGCGGGACTCTCGAGTCAAGGAACGAAAAAAGGTTGGTTTGAAGAGGGCTCGTAAAGCACCTCAGTACACCAAGCGTTAGCCTTTGTCAGGGGAAAATAGGTTAGTTTGTTCTAGCTGATTAGGATGCCGGGATCATAAGTCCGTGTTTATGGCTGTTGATTCCGGCATTTTCACTACCGGACTAGATCAGCCTCCAGTCCTTGTAGCCCTGCCGGATAATAGCTAGATACTCGGCGGAGGGCTTGCTTTCCTGGGCCTGGCGGTTGTTGATGTAGGTTACTGCTTCGATCGGCTCATTATCCTCGTTATTCACGATGACGTTTAGCCGTTGATAATCGCTACCCTCGAATTTGTCCAGCCGATTCAAGCACTCCGCGCTGACCTCATAGATGCCGCCTCTGACCTTTTCTCCCCTGAAAGATCGTATTGTAGCCACTCCCCCCCGCCAAGTCCGGGCCCATCCGGTGAAGACCAGTTGGTAGTGATGAAGGGTGGCGGTGAACCTTGGCCTGCTCTCCGGGCAGCGTTCTTGCATCTGTTTCCGGTTCAGGTTTGAGGCGTAGGCAAAATAGTACATTTATTCACCTGGTAAAGCCTGATTGGTAACCCGACTTTTCTATTTCCCCCGGGCCAGCTGCTCTTTAAGAAAGTCTATCGCTTTTACCGGTGAAGGGTCAACCTGATAAAGTATTGCCAGGTAGTAGCTGACATAATCACCAAAGAGTATCATGCTCATAACCTGGCCCAAGGGGTCGTCCCCATCGCCATCAACAATCTGGTAATCAATCCTTGCTTGTTCTAAGAGCTGGCAGGTTACCTGGTAGCGGAGCTGTAACCGTTCCGG
This sequence comes from Dehalococcoidia bacterium UBA5760, assembly GCA_002418895.1. Lineage (GTDB taxonomy): Bacteria > Chloroflexota > Dehalococcoidia > Dehalococcoidales > UBA5760 > UBA5760. The sequence continues at coordinate 13,502 of DIFA01000017.1, forward strand.
CAACAGGGGAGAGCGGAGCAGCACTACAAATAGCTTACTGGCCAGTTCCGCGGGAAATTGGTAGCCGACAATGGCATTGTGGTTCAGTTCCGGAAAGACTTCGTAGAAGGACCAGGCTTTACTGTTCTCATTAAGCTGCGTCTTCCAGCGGCGGGCTACCTCAGAGGCTATGCCGGCGCCATATACTACCGGCAGGTGTTGATATAGTCTGACTGATAGTTGTTTGGCCGGATTTCTGTCTATTGGTACACTTTCGCTCATTCTTCGGGATAAGTTCTCCAGAGTAGGTACCGTTTTGACTATCTCCTGTGATTTATCGCTTATTATGTTTAGCTTCTGTAGGAAACAGAGGATTGGTATCAGACTAAAGGGTAGTGCTGCCCTGGGTTGGGCTTTATAGTCAAAGCTGAAGACGGGGATGTTTCTTCTTTCCGCCATCGTGCTGAGTTTACCTCCGGTGGTGATGGCTAGTTTTTTAGCTCCTGTCTTAATAGCCTGCTCAAATGCAGACAGGGTCTCCTCGGTGTTCCCTGAGTAGCTGGAGGCAATAAGAAGGGTCCTGTCATCAACAAAGCCGGGCAGTTGATAACCCCGGCAGGTCATGATGGGTATCTTAGTCTCGGTTGCTACCAGACTGCTGACTAAATCGCCGCCGATAGCCGAACCGCCCATACCTAAAATCACTACCTTATCGACGCTGGTATAGTCCGGGGGCAGGTCGAAATCTGTCGCCATTTGCCAGGCTATTTGACATAATGATGGCATCTTCTTGAGGTGGGCGAGCATATTTTCACGGTCACATTTCTTTAGTGCCAGAGAGTCATCTAAGGTTGCAGCATCCATTGACCCTACCCCCTATTTCACGGAATGGAGCAGTCCCTTTGTTTCTGATTTCCCCGGGGTGGTTAATCTTTAACCAGTTCCTGGGCTAGCCCGAGTAGTCTTTCTAATCTTTCCTGTGAGTTGCTTTCCGCGTAGAGCCGGAGCAGCGGTTCGGTGTTGGAAAACCGGATTAAGAGCCAGGAGGTATCAGCCAGCATGAACCGGAAGCCGTCCCTGGTATCCAGGCTGTCTACCCTGATGTTATCTATCGACTCAGGATTGTAGTTGCTGACCCGTTTGTTGATGGCCTGGCGCTTACTCTCACTGAATTTAACATCAATACGTCTGTAGTAGTGAGGACCGACCTTGCTGTGCAGATAGTCAATTAGCTCTGAAGGGCTTTTTCCTGTCTTGATCATCAGGTCGAGGAAATAGAGGCCGGCCAGTATTCCATCCCGCTCTGTAACGTGACCTCTGAAGCCGTAGCCGCCGCTTTCTTCACCACCGATAAGCGCCTGCTCATTTTTCATTATCGGTGCCACATACTTGAATCCTACCGGTGTTTCATAGACCGGTACGTTAAATATTTCTCCCAGGCGATAGGCCATACTGCTCATCGTTAGCGTCTTGACTATCGGCCCTCTTTCTCCGCGTATCTCAAGCAGATAGAGGCAAAGCAGGGCAAAAACATGTAGAGTACTGATGAAAGCGCCGTTCTCATCGATAATCCCGATGCGGTCGGCATCGCCGTCAGTGGCCAGTCCTATGCTGGCCCTTTCCTTTCTGACTGTAGCGGTCAGCCTGCTCAGGTTGGGACCTATTGGCTCCGGTTGCTCTATGCCGGGAAAAAGGGGGTTCCGTATGCTGTTTATCTCAACAAGTTCGATATTACCGCCGGAGAGGAGTTTTTCAAAATACCCTGCACCGGCTCCGTACATAGGGTCGATGGCTATCTTTAATCGGGAGCTTCGTATTTCCTCCAGATTGATCAGTCTGGAGAGCTGCCGGCAGTAGATCGGTTCCAGGTCAAGAAGTTCTACTAGCCCCAGTTCCCGGGCTTGCGACAGTGGCATCTTGTTTATCTTTCCGGTAGCTAGAATACGGGTAATATTGTCCTCTATTCTGGCCGTAACCTGGGATGCAGCGCTGGAACCGGAATCGTCCTTGAACTTAAAGCCGTTCCATCGTGCCGGGTTGTGACTGGCGGTTATGATAATACCGCCTCCTGCTTCTTGGGAGGTAATGCTGAAGCTCACTACCGGGGTTGGAGTGGCTTTGGGGCAGAGGCATACCTTGACTTTATTGCCGGCGACTACCTCGGCAGCGGCGGCGGCGAAGTCTTCGGAGGCAAAGCGGGTGTCAAAGCCAATAATGATTCCCTGCCGGGCCAGCCCGGTCTCTTTCAGGTAGTCGGCTACCGCCTGGGCACATACCCGTACGTTATCGAAGGTGAAGTCCTGGGCAATAATTCCCCGCCAGCCGTCGGTACCGAATTTAATGAGATTGTCTATTCTGCTTCATCTCCTTTGTTCTTACTCTACACTACTTACCCAGTGCTTCTTTTCTCAATATATCCGCTTTGTCTGTCTTTTCCCAGGGAAGGTCCAGGTCGTTCCGCCCGAAGTGTCCGTAGGCGGCAGTCTGCCGGTATATCGGGCGGCGTAGGTTAAGGTCTCGAATAATTGCTCCCGGTCGGAGGTCGAAATGCTTATTAATCAGGTTGGTGATAACATCATGGTCGACTTTGGCGGTGCCGAAGGCCTCAATGGATACGGAGAGCGGGTGAGCAACGCCGATAACATAAGCGATCTGTACTTCCAGCCGTTCGGCCAGTCCGGCGGCTACGATATTCTTGGCGATATAACGGGCGGCGTAGGCTGCCGAGCGGTCGACCTTGGTCGGGTCTTTACCCGAGAAAGCGCCACCGCCGTGTCGGGCAATACCGCCGTAGGTGTCGACCAGAATCTTACGGCCGGTAAATCCGGTATCGGAAACCGGTCCGCCTATCACGAACCGTCCGGTAGCATTGATGTAGACTTCCGTTTCATCATCGATTAATGAGCAAGGAACGATTGCTTTTACTACCTGCTCTTTGATATCCTTCTCTATCTGTTCGCTGCTGACGTTATCGTTGTGCTGAGCGGCGATAACTACGTTGGTGATACGCTTAGGGGTGCCCTTACTGTATTCGACGGTTACCTGTGACTTGCCATCGGGGCGCAGGTACGGCAAGGTCTTGTCCTTTCGCACCTGGGCCAGCCTCTGGCACAGCTTGTGTGATAGAGAGATAGGCAGTGGCATAAGCTCCGGGGTTTCGCTACAGGCAAAGCCGACCATCATACCCTGGTCACCGGCGCCAATCCGCTCGATTTCATCGCTTAGGGCGGCGTCTTTCTTAACTTCTCTCGATTTGCTCACTCCCAGGTCGATATCAGCTGACTGCTCCTTAATGGATACCAGTACCCCGCAGGAACGGTAGTCAAAACCATAACTGGGGTTAGTGTAGCCGATGTCGTGGACTACCCCTCTGACTACCTGTGGTACTTCAACATAGCAGTCGGTGGTAATCTCACCGAGGACGATTACCATTCCGGTGGTCGTTGCTACTTCACAGGCAACCCGGGCGTAGGGGTCTTTTTCCAGAATATGGTCCAGAATAGCGTCTGATATCTGGTCACACATCTTGTCCGGGTGTCCTTCGGTTACTGATTCCGAAGTGAGTAGATATTTTGATGCGTTCTTAAAACTGTTCGTCATTTTTTCTCCTTTTTATGTCCCTTCTTTCCAGCTGGCTAAATATTGATCTTGCTCAGGGGTAAGCCTGTCTATTTGAATACCCAGAGATTGAAGCTTCAGCCGGGCTATCTCTTTATCTATTGCTTCAGGTACCGGGTAGACCTTCTTCTTAAGACTACCGCTGTTCTCCGCCATATATTTCAGACAGAGGGCCTGGTTGGCAAAGCTCATGTCCATCACGCTGGCGGGGTGTCCTTCGGCGGCGGCCAGGTTAATCAGTCTCCCTTCTCCCAGTAGACACAAGTGGCGCCCGTCTTTCAGGGTATATTCATCGATGAAGCCCCGTATACGTTGTTTACTGATAGCGATACTCTCCAGTGCCGGGATGTTTATCTCGACGTTAAAATGTCCGCTGTTGGCCAGTATGGCGTTGTTCTTCATCACCTCTAGATGGGCTTTATCGATAACATTTTTGTTGCCGGAAATCGTAATGAAGACATTACCGATTTTTGCTGCCTCTAGCAGGGGCATAACCTGGTAGCCGTCCATGACTGCTTCGAGAGCACGGGTCGGTTCTACTTCACATATAATTACCTGGGCGCCCATCCCCCTGGCTCTTAGAGCGATGCCACGCCCGCACCAGCCATAACCGCAGACCACCACGTTCTTGCCTGCCCACAGGATGTTGGTGGCACGGGTGATGCCATCGATAGTGCTCTGCCCGGTGCCGTAGCGGTTATCAAAAAGGTACTTGGTCTTAGCATCATTTACCGCAATGATGGGGTACCGCAGCTCACCCGATTTTTCCAGACTGCGTAGTCGTATCACGCCGGTGGTAGTCTCTTCAGTGCCACCGATGACATCCCGAATTAGATCGCTCCGTTTGGTATGGAGGGTGGTGACCAGGTCGGCGCCGTCATCTACGGTGAGATGAGGCTTATTGTCCAGGGCAGTGTTGATATGCTGGTAGTATCTTGTCTCATCTTCACCCTTGATGGCGTTGGTGGGTATGCCGTAATCGACCAGGGCGGCAGTAACATCGTCCTGGGTACTGAGGGGATTGGAGGCGCAGAGAATAACGTTAGCCCCCCCATCCTTTAGAGTCAGAGCCAGATTGGCTGTCTCGGAGGTAATATGCAGGCAGGCCGAGATACGGATCCCTTTTAGCGGTTTTTCGGCGGCGAACCGTTCCCTGATCAGCCTTATTACCGGCATCTCGCGGGAAGCCCATTCTATCCGCTGTTTACCTGTTTCGGCCAGAGCAGGATCCTTAATATCGTATAGTTTGCCTGGGGTCATCAGTTGCTCCTTTCAAATCCTCTATCTATCTCTATGAATTGCCTGTCCCGGGCATACCATAATCTGGTGTGATGAGATTCATGGCCGGGCATGTCCGGTATGGCCAGGGGGTAGAACTTTAATCATTTCGTGTCTGCCGGTACACGACGGTATTAGTGTATTCTAGCATATATTACTGGTTCGGCTCCAGTAAGTATCCCGGGTGTTTCCGGATGGTACCGGCCCGGGCTACTGTGATTGAAGAGACTTAATCCCCTGGGTTAAAATCGTCGAATATTATATCTCGCTTCTTCTTGCCTACAATTGCGCTGTAGTATAGTTCCTTACCATCTATTGAGAACCTGTGCCGGTATTTTTGCTCGAAACGTACATCGAGGATATCATCGTTAAGCATCCTCTTGACCAGTCGGGCGAAACCGGTATCGTCCCGGTTGGTTAAGAATTTATCCTTGATGTTAAACGCTATCCAGCCTCGATCCTGAATCAGGTTGAAGGCTTCCACAAAAGCGCCGGTGGGTATATCGCTAAAACCAAGTGCGGCTACGGTGACGAGGCAGTTGAACCTGAATTCTGTCAGCTTCTTCCGGGTAGCAGGTTCTATCTGGCTCATGTCGATAACATGGTATTCATCATAAACACACGGACGGTCTCTACCTGCAGCCTTTCTGGCTTCGGGTAGAATATCAACGCCAATCATCCGCTCGCATTCCATCTGGCTCAATAAAGCTTCTCCTACCATTCCATTCCCGGCGCCAAAGTCAAGCACCCTGAGACTATCCTCATTTTTGCTTGACTTATTTATCTCATAAGACAGCATGCTGGGTATTACCTCCCACGACCGAGACTTCAGCATATCACAGAACACCCTTTCGTACAGTCCGGGTATGTCATAAATTTCGGCATAGTCGTGGAGTCGAAGTCGTCTTTTATTGAAACCGTTATCACTAACCCATAGCCACTCCTCACTTTGTTCCAGGGTGGCTTCTATTTTGGGAAGTGTCAATTCGCATCTTTTCATCTTAGGTATACCTCCTTGAACATGGATACACTACTAAAGGGAGAGGGGTTTATTGCCAGGACGTTTAGTGTCTGGTTAGGGAAATCTGCTGTTCTGATCTCAGAATACTGCGCTGGCACATTTCCCTGCCTTTTGTCTATAAGCACGGGGAACAGGTTGCAAAACTGATGTCCATAAATACAGGATTAGGGAATCCCACCGGTCAGTACGAGAATGGGGATATCTTGATAGGTAGACACACAGCGAAATGCTGAATTCGGTGGTCCGTTGGTGATCCGAAGAGAGCGAATGCTTGAAGCTACCTGGAAGTCGGCTAAGGTCTGCGGGCTATGGTATTGAGTGGTCTGTTGTCACCAAACTTTGGTGGGGATGGACAGATACTCTCCCCCTGTATATTGTTTTCCGCAACCTCAGAACACTTCTTTGCCTCCTCGTTAGTTCTACTTTATCCCTTGCACCCGCTGGAGTCATTATAGTGTGCGGCTACTTTGTTGTCCAGTGTTATCTTGGTAAGAGTAGTATATTTGGTATTGTCTCAAATAGGACGGAGAATTGAGTTGATGAGCTGAGGTTCCGTCACAGCCTTGTTTAGTGGTTCTGATCTTGAACTCGCTTTGATTTACTGGCCAGTGTCCTAATTATGTCAGTATGTTTGATCAATATCAGCACGGTTGCTGCCAGTACCGGAAAGAACAGCCCTTGGTCGAGGAAATAGAGTGGTAACAGGGCAATGGCCAGTCCTGAAATTCGACCGATTACCTGACTGCCGATTATAGAAAACACTCCGGAGAAGCTCTCCCGGCCCATTTTCCCGACCAGTATACGTTGCGCTAAAAAAATGGAGAGGAGCAGGGTGCCGCCCCAGACCAGGATTGACGATGCATTCAAGGCGATCAGTATCCCCATCAGGGGAGCTATTCCTCTTCCGCCTTGCTTGAACCGAAAGCAGAAGAGGTAATTGTGCCCCAGGATCACAAAGGTGCTGGCTATTATCAGTGCCGCCGCCAGGTTATATCCTGGCAGTGCCATCCACCTGACGACATAGATGGCCAGTACACCCTTCCCCAAATCGGTGAGCATGGTTATCCCCAGTGCCAGTACTGCCTGTTTTCCCGACCGCTCGCTCTTTATCAGGCTGTAGGTGTTCATACTGCCCACGTTGCCGGAACCCTCGAACCTGATGTCTTTACCGAGCATTCTCCTGGTGACAAAATAGGCGGTGGGAAATGAACCTATCAGGTAGGCGAGAGCTGCAATCAGAGCTAGCCAGGTGTTATTATCGATATCTGCAGGATTCATGGTTATCATAACGGCCTCTGGTTTAAACTTTGCCTATCCCCCCGGGTATCGACTGAGGATATTTATGCCTGCCAACATACCCTGGCCTTCCAGAGCAACTACCCGGGTCGGTCCTCTTTATCAACCGATACCTTTCTGTCAGGACAAGCATAGCAATAAGATGTCCCTGCTGTAAATCCCTTTGCGGGAAAGATGACTTTTATGCAGGTTGATTAAGAGTATTGACAGAATGGTATACTCTGAGTACTATTAATGGTAGACTTTTTCGGTATGGAGAGTCCCTTCCCTATGTTCTATTGCTGTGGTCGGAGCGGTAAACGTGCAGGTTATTGCGGTAGGGCAGCTTTTCCTTGTCGTGGCGGGGTCTCTACGAATAAGGAATAGATAATTACTGTCTAATATATAAATCCATCCTGCCAGTGCCGCTTAATTTATCAGTGTTAAGGAGAGGTAGCTTGATATGCAACGAGTAGTTATTACCGGGATGGGAGTGGTTTGCCCGATAGGATTGAGTATTGATAGTTACTGGACAAGTCTGGTGGAGGGGAAATCGGGGGTGGACTTTATCAGTCACTTCGATGCCAGCAACTATCCGGTAAAATTGGCTGCCGAGGTAAAAGGATTCAACCCGGCAGACCATCTCGATTCCAAGATGGTGCAGCGCACGCCGAGGTGTGTTCACCTGGTTGTGCCGGCGCTTAGAGAGGCTGTGGCTCAAGCCGGATTGGATATGGCTGATGAGCAGCCGGAGCGTGTCGGTGTTATCGGTGCCAATATGCTGGAATATCAGTACGTTGGCGAGGACTGGGAGAGGCTTAAGCAACGGGGGCCTAGGAGGGTTGATCCCCTGCTGTTTACCAAGGCAGGACCCAGTACGGTATCCCTCCAGGTGGGAATGCTGCTGGGGGCGAAAGGGCCCAACAGCACTGTGAATAGCCTTTGCGCCAGCGGCACCGATGTCATAGCCACTGCTCGTAACTTCATCCAGTTCGGCTATGCCGATGTGATGATCGCGGCGGCATCCGATGCTTCACTTAGTGAATTGGGTATCGCTTCTATCAGCTTGCTGGGGGCGCTGACTAAAGAACCGGATCCGGATAAGGCCAGCCGGCCCTTTGACCTTAACCGCAACGGTTTTGTTTATGGGGAGGGGGCCGGAGTATTAGTCTTAGAAAGCCTGGAGCATGCCCGGAAGCGGGGGGTGCCGGTTCTGGCTGAGGTAGCCGGCGCCGGCTGGTCGTTTGATGCTTATGACGCCACTGCTCCCCAGCCGGAAACAGAGGCTGTCGCTATGCGAAGTGCCCTTAAAAATGGTGGGGTAAGGCCGGAAGAGGTGGACTATATTAATGCCCATGGTACCAGCACCAAGCTGAATGACCGCAGTGAGACCGAAGCTATCAAGATGGTATTTGGTGAGCGGGCTTACCGGATACCGGTAAGCTCTTTCAAGTCTATGTTTGGCCATATGGTAACCGCCGCCGGTGCTGTTGAGGCTATTGGTGCGGTACTGGCCATCAATAATGCTACCATCCCGCCGACTATCCATTATGAGACCCCTGATCCGGAGTGTGACCTGGACTACGTGCCCAATGTGGCTCGTAAAGCCCGGATAGATGTCTGCTTGAAGAGCAGCTTCGGGCTCGGCGGTCAGAATTGCTGCCTGGTTCTCAAGAGATTTACGGAATAGAGATAAGATAACCTTAACGCAGGGAATACAAAATAAGCGAGGTGCCAATATGGAGAAGGTAGTTATCAGTAGTGATTCGGGTACTATACTTCCGGAAGCGGCCAAAAATTACGGGTTTACCATGATCCCCGTCCCTATCATCATTGATGGTGAGACCTATCTGGACACAGAAATAAACATGGATGACCTCTATGCTCGCCTGGATGGGAAGGAAAACCTGCCCAAGACTTCAACTGCTAATGTTGCCGAGTTTGCCCAGTTTTTTATCGACTTGGCCCGCAATACCGAGGCTATCCTGCATATCAGCATGTCATCGGTGTTTAGCGGCCATCACAACGCTGCTTTGCAGGGTAGGGAATTAGCCATTGAAAAGTTGTCCAATACCAGGATTGAGATAGTCGATTCGCTTACCATGGGGACTGGTGTTGCTCTGATTGCTATTCAGGCAGCCAGGGCGGCGGCGCAGGGTAAAAGTATGGATGACGTTATGAAACTGGTTGCCAGTATCATCCCGCAGATGAAACTCTTTCTGGCTCGCGATACCCTGTTCTATCAGGCGGAGGGTGGCAGGATATTTGAAGCCAAGACCTGGGCCGAGGCCGAGCAGGCCACCAGCTTCAGGTCGATAACCGAGGTAGACTCGTCTACCGGTGGAGCGTTAAGGCCGGTTGCCAGGGCCAAGACGGTAGCCCAGATAATGGAGAAGCTCGTTGAGATAACTAGGGAGAAAGGTCAGGGTAGCAAACTGGTTGGTGTTATCGGTCATACTCGAGCACTGGAGCGTGCCGAGAAGCTAAGGGAAATGCTCCGCGCCGATCTCGATTTCGACTGGCTGGAGATTGCTGAGGAGTCGGCAAGCGCTGCCATACATACCGGTAAAGGGCTCATTGGTTACGGTTTTTGTAGCAAGCTTGATTAGCTGGCTACTTAGAGGCCGGACTTTACCGCGGCTCAATTAGATGTAAAGTAATCTAGGATCAGGGGAAATAATGCTCCCGCAGAGAATTGCCTATCTGGATTTAGATATGAGGAAGGTCGAGGTTAAAGAGGTCCCCGAAGAAATCACCAGGAGGTTTCTCGGCGGCCGCGGAATTAATATCTATCTGCTCTATCACAGCGTTGGCCCCGAAACTCACCCGCTGTCTCCCCAGAACCCCCTTATTATCGGACCGGGGATGGTAACCGGACTGAAAGGGATAAGCGCTTCGAGGTGTAATATTTCGGGAAAGTCCCCCGAATCAGGATTGCTGGGCGATTCCAATATCGGTGGGTATTTCGGAGCTTTTATGAAGAGGACGGGTATCGACTTCCTTTTTATCACTGGATCCTCCTCGAAACCGGTCTATATCTACCTGGATAAGGAAAGGATTAGCATTGAAGACGCTCGGGATCTGTGGGGAAAATCAACCACGGAAACCGATATGATTTTGTCAGAACGCTATGGCCCGGCTTGCCAATCCATCTCGATCGGGGTAGCTGGAGAAAACCTGGTGCGTTTTGCCTGCATCATCAACCGGAAGAAGAATACTGCCGGCAGGACGGGCATGGGTTGTCTGATGGGGTCTAAGAAGATAAAGGCAATCGTGGTAAACGGTAAAGAGCCGGTAGAGCCGGAGGATGAGGCTGGATTTGATAGGTTAATGAGAGGGTTTCAGCAGGGGTTAAAAAAAGAGCCTCTGGTCAAATTGCTGGGGGAGTATGGTTCGTCTCTGCTCTATATCCTGGTCAACCGGCGAATCGGCATGGGCCGGTCGTATAACGGGCTCTCGACAAAATTCCCCGGAGGCGAGAATATTTCGCCCAACATACTGAAAGATAAATACTACACCGGGAAGGCCGGTTGCTATTCCTGTCCGGTCTCCTGTCACCACAAGTACCGGGTCGGTGAAATAGAGAGCGAAGGCCCGGAGTATTCTATTCTGGCCAGCTTCGGCCCGGTGGTGGGCATAAAGCGGTTGGAGGCGGTTCTTTATATCAATGACCTGATAAATCGCTATGGCCTGGATTCCAGTTCTACGGCTAATCTCATCGCCTGGACAATCGAACTACTTAAGAGGGGCCTTATCGATCAAAGTGTGACCGATGGCCTCAGTCTTGACTGGGGAAACGAGGAAGCTATCATCGAGCTGATTCACCGGATTGCCCACCGAAAAGGTCTGGGTAACATTCTCGCTGACGGGGCCAGGGAGGCGGTAAGGTATTTCGGTGAAGAAACGGGCCGGTATCTTCTCTGGTCGAAGAATCTACCGCAGACCGACCCTGCTGATTTGAGGTATTTCCCTGCCTACGCCCTGGGCGATGCTACCGCTTCGAGGGGGCCGGATCATTTAAGGAGCCGGCCTACCTGGGAGTCCTATCGACTTTCTGAAGAAACCCTGAGGGGTATCTACGGCGGTGATATTTCCGCCAATCCCCGCAGCTACCTGGGAAAGGGTAGGGTAATCTGGTGGTGGGAGACATACCTTTCCCTGTTCGATGCCCTGGGAATCTGTAAACTGATCGCTTTTCATTGCCAGCCCGGTCTTATTGATTTTGCCTTCTTCTCGGAACTGGTTCGCTGTGCCACGGGTATTGATTTGACGGCGGAGGAAATCTTTGCCGTCGGAGAGAGGATTGTCAACCTGGAGAGGATGTTCCTGGTCAGGGAGGGAATAAAGAGGAAGGATGACTTTCCTCCCCAGAGGTATTTTGAGCCTTTGGCCTGGCAGGACGGACTGAAGCCCGAAGAGAAGGACTTGAAGCTGGACAGGGCGGCTTTTGAGGGGATGCTCGATGAATATTACCGGCTCCGCGGTTGGGATAGCGAAGGCGTGCCGCTGTCTGGAACCAAAGAGCGTTTGGGTTTAGCACGATGAAGATAGCTGTTATTGGTGCCGGGGCGATCGGTGCGTTAGTAGCTGGTTATCTCAGCAGGGAGGGGGTTGATGTTACTTTGGTCGGCAGGGCGAGTGATGTCCCTGTTATTAAGGACGACGGTCTTGCCATCGACGGAGTAAGAGGAAACACAGTCGTTCCGGTGAAGGTGACCGATAAGCTCGAAAAGGGCTTTGGTCTGGTTATTCTGACGGTTAAAACGCAGGATATTAATTCGACTCTGAGCGGGAATGTCAAGGCCCTGGGGAATGCTCCTCTCCTTACCGTGCAGAACGGCGTGAGGGCGGAGGAAATTATTCGGGGACTTATTCCCAAGGAGAATATCGTCAGCAGTATCGTTATGTTCGGGTCAACCTACCTTGAGGCGGGCAGGATTCTGCATAACTTTGAGGGGGACTGGGTAATCGGCAGGGCGTTTGCACCGAATAACGGGATTATTGACAGTATAGGTGACCTGCTGGCTGGTGCCTTCTCCGTCCGCATCACGGACAGGATAACAGGAATGAAGTGGCTGAAACTCTTCTTGAATTTGAATAATTGCCTGCCTGCCCTAACCGGGAGGAGTATGCAGGAAACGTTTTCCCATCCCGATATCTCCTGTTTGAGCATCCGTCTTCTGAGCGAGGCACTGTCGGCGGTAGACCGGGCGGGAATAGAGCTGGAGTCACTGCCGGACTTCCCTGTGGCAAGACTGCGGGCACTCACTACTATGCCGCTGGCGGAGGCGGGAGAGGTATTTTCTAAAACGATGACCAATCTGAGCCGGGAGCCGCTCTTCGGCTCTATCTTACAGAGCATCAAGAGGGGAAAACCGTCCGAGATTGATTATTTCAACGGAGAGATAGTGTATCTGGGGGAGAAGATAGGAGAGGATGTGACGCTGAATAAGAAGATGGTCGAGATGGTACACACGGTAGAGGAGAGCGGCAGGTTTCTCAGTCCGGGAGATATTCTAAATGAAATCGGGGGATAAGAATGGCAGAAGATAGACCCAAATCAGCCGGGACATCTAAAGTCTCGGGAAAGACCAGGAAGAACTTTCACGATGTTCCTCTCTTGGTTACGGTGAGTAAGGTCAAGGAGGAGTGCTATCGGGGCTACAAGGAGGGTGATGCCTTTGTCTTCGAAGACTTCACCAAGACGCCCCGTGGTTTTTGCCAGGGTGCCGCCGCCGTACTTTTTCCTTGCCTTTATGCCCTGACCTTCGGCGCGGAGTTTCAATTTGAAGGTAATCCCCGCTCTATTCACACCACCTGTCCCGATGGTGGTAAGGTCGAGTTCTTCACCCAGGTGCTTACTCAATCTGGGGAAGTGGAAAAGGGTGAGAAGAAAGAGCATCACGGGCCGAGTCCCAAAAAGATGATTATCAGCGTGGAAGAGGTCAACGGGCACTGTGCCTACGATTACAAACCGGGGGACACTATTGAGGTAACCGGACTCAGGACCCCCCAGGGTTTTTGTGGGGCTGCCTATAACGCCCTCTTCCCCGTCCTTTTCGCCCTTAATATGGGGGCTAAATTTTCCTTCTCAGAGGATCAGAATGCTAACCTGCGCGTGACCTGCCCCGATGGGGGAATAATCAGGTTTAAGGTAAGGAGGATCCAGTGATTAAGAGACGTGTGGTGGTTACCGGTCTGGGGGTTATTTCTCCTAACGGCATTGGTAAAGAGGCTTTCTGGAAAAATACGGTCACCGGCAAGTCGGGGGTAAGGCGGGTTACCGATTATGATGTCTCGCAATTCCGCTCTCAGATAGCCGCTCAGGTGGTTGACTTCGATCCCTTTGCCTTTGGCCTCAGTGGGGAGGAGGTGGAGAGGATGGACCGCTATGTACAGTTTGCCGTGGCCGGGGCGGAGGCCGCTGTAGCTGATGCCAGGTTTGTTTTCGGTGATGAGATAAGAGAACGGACGGGGATCTGTCTCGCTAATGCTATCTGCGGCACAAGATATATGGACGAAGAGTTCTTGAGGGTGACCAACGGCGGCAAAGACCCTATCGATCCCAAAAAGGTAAGGCCGCATCTTTATGATGCCTCCATGTTCAATACCCCTTCCAGTGAAATAGCGGCACGCTATCAATTAAAGAGTATTTGCGCCACCGTATCTACCGGTTGTACCGCCGGTACCGATGCCGTGGGTTTTGCCTATGAAGTTATCCAGGATGGGTTGGCCGATGTCATGATTACCGGTGCCGCTGAGGCGCCTCTCTGTCCGATAACCTTTGCTTCTTTTGATGTCTTGAATGTAATCTCAGCGAGAAACGGTGAGCCGGAAAAGGCTTCCCGGCCCTTCGATAAGGAGAGGGATGGGTTTGTCCTCTCTGAAGGGTGCGGCATTCTGGTTCTGGAGGAGCTGGGCCACGCCCTGAGCCGCGGCGCTCGTATCTACTGTGAAATCAAGGGTTTCGGCACCTGCTGCAATGCTTACCATATGACCGACTTGCCTGCCGATGGTGATAGTATGGTCCCTTCTATCAAGCTTGCCTTAAATGATGCCGGGCTGCTCCCGGAGAAGATCGGGTATATCAATGCCCACGGGAGCTCCACCAGGCAGAATGACGTGTTCGAGACGAATGCCTATAAGAAGGTCTTTGGCAGCAGGGCTTACCAGATTCCGATAAGCTCTCTCAAGTCTATGATCGGTCATCCCCTGGCGGCCGCCAACAGCGTCGAGCTTGTTGCCGGTGCCCTTACCTTTGAGACCGATATCCTGCCGCCAACGATAAATCAGGAAGTTTCCGACCCGGATTGCGACCTGGACTATGTTGCCAACAAGGCTCGTGAAAAAAAGGTTGATTACATCTTGAAGACCAGCAGCGGTTTTTCCGGTGTCCATTCCTCAATGATACTGGGAAGGTGGAACTCTAATTGAAAAAAGTGGCTGTTACCGGGTTAGGTATAGTAGCCCCTCCCGGAGTGGGCAAGGAAGAATTCTGGCAGAACATAAGGGAGGGGAAGTCATTCATTTCCCCTATTACCAGATTCGATGCTTCAGCCTATCCTTCACGGGTGGCCGGGCAGGTTAAAGAACTGGACACAGGTCACCTTTCTCCCCGTCTCTTGAAGAAGATGGACCGGTTCTCGGTGATGGCTCTGGTAGCTACCGGGCAGGCCCTGAAAGACGCCGGTATAGATTTGGCTAAAGAAGACCCTTACAGCGTAGGCGTCTTCCTGGGCAATACACTGGGCGGGTGGCTTTATGCGGAGACAGAGCTGCGTGACCTCTACCAGGAAGGCAGGAATGGGGTAAGCCCTTATAACGCCAGCGCCTGGTTTGCCGCGGCTCCCCAGGGCCAAATCTCTATTTGTTACGGCGTCAAGGGGTATAGTAAGACGGTAGTCGCCGACAGGGCCGGAGCTTTGATGGCTATTGGCTGTGCGGTAAGGGAAATCAGAAACAATAAAGCGGCCATTGCTCTGGCTGGAGGCACCGAAGCACCGGTTACTCCCTACGCATTGCTCTGCTGCACCACGGAGGGCTCTCTTTCCGGGGGTACTTATCGACCATTCGATAAGGAAAGGGATGGTTTTGTTATCGGTGAAGGGGCGGCGATCATAACCCTGGAGGATATGGATTCCGCTCGAAGCAGGGGGGCGACTGTCTACGGGTCGATTACTGGCTTCGGAACTTCCTGTGATGGCACTCACCGTATCACGCCGGATCAGGATGGTAGAGGGTTGACCAGGGCGATAAAGACTGCCCTGGACGGTGCCGGTTATCAGCCCGGTGATATTGATTATATTTGTGCCGATGGAGCGGCAACCGAACTGGGGGATGTCAGCGAAACAAGAGCAATCAAGGCGGTATTCGGCAGTTATGCGGCGGAAATACCGGTCAGCGCCCCGAAGTCCATGTTCGGACACCTGCTGGGGGCATCCGGTGCCATTGACCTGGTCGGCACTCTGCTGACTATGCAGGAGGGGGTTATTCTGCCCACGATAAATTACCGGACGGAGGACCCGGAGTGCAATCTGGACTATGTGCCGAATAAATGTAGGTCTAAAGAGGTTAATCGTGCCATTGTCATCTCGCGCGGTCGCGGAGGCATAAATGCCGTTTTGGCTGTAGAAAGGAGTTAGCGGTTATGGCGAATATCGAAGAAAGGGTGCAGGATTTTTTCGCCAAGTTCCTTGACCTGAGTCCTGCCGAGATTACTCCGCAGGTTAACCTGAGGGATGATCTTCAGATGGACTCAACGGAAATGGTGGAGCTGGTGGTGGCTTTAGAAAAAGAGTTCAATATCCATCTCAAGGATGGTGAGATTACCAACAGGAATTGCTTCGGCGACGTGTTAAAGACCGTTGGAGAGAAGCTGGGATAATGAGAATTATTGACCTGAGTCTCCCCATCGATGACGGTGTTTTTGAGCCCCACCCGGTAAAGATAAAGAGGTGGGGACATCGGGATGGCGGAGACCGTTTCGGCCGGATTTGGGCGAAGTCTCACGGGATAAGAGGAATTCTGGGCTATATTACGGGACGGGAGCGGATTACGCGTAATTCCTTCAGGGACGGTGCCTTCCTGTCCCTGGAGTGGGTCAGGGCGGCGGTCCATAGCGGCACTCACCTTGATGCGCCCTATCATTTCGGGCCTATTTCGGAAGGAAAAGAGGCCAAGAAGATAGAGGATATACCCGTTGAGTGGTGCTATGGGAACGGTGTCGTCCTGGACTGTTCTCAAAAAGAGCCCGGAGGGCTTATTGTCAGGGAGGATGTAGAGCGAGCGCTCGACAGCATTCGGCATGAGATAAAGCCCATGGATATCGTCCTTATCCGTACCGGCGGCGATAAGTTATGGGGAACTCGGAAATACTACTCCCATTTTGTCGGGGTGAGCCGGGAGGCGCTTGCCTATATTCTGGACTTCAAGGTAAAGGTGGTCGGGATTGATACCTTTAGCTTTGACCGTCCGCTCAGCAGGATGGTGACTGATTTTCTAAAGACGAAGGATAATGCTCACCTCTGGCCGGCCCACTTCTACGGTAGGGAAAAGGAGTACTGTCACATCGAGAGGCTGGCCAACCTGGATAAGATTCCCTCGTATGGTTTCCGGCTGGCCTGTTTCCCGATAAAGATAAAAGGGGTAGGTGCCGCTGCGGTAAGAGCGGTTGCCATTATTGAATAAATAAGGAGGCAAGAATGGGACATACGGTAAACTCTATTCTGATCGAGGCGCCTTACGATCGGGTCTTCGATATCTCCAACGATATCGGGCGGTGGACGGAGTTGTTCGGCGGTGAGTACAAAGAGGCCAGGGTGCTGAAACGGGAGGGGAACAAAATCACCTTCCAGTTGACCGATAATGAAGGTAATTCCTGGCAGTCCTTCCGTCTCCTCTTTAAGGATTATTACTTTACCTATGCCCAGAAGATGGAGCCGGCATTTCCCTTCAAGTATATGAAGATTATCTGGCTCTATACCCCTACCCCGGCAGGAGTAAAGCTGACCTGGGTGCAGGATTTTACCATGGCGGACGGAGCCAAGTTTAACGACGAACAGGTTGAAGGCTTCATCAACAAGCATTCCCGGGATAATCTGCAGATATTCAAGAGTGTGATAGAGAAAGAAGCAGGGAGTAAGAGATGAGCGAACTGAAGGGTAAGACGGCTATCGTTACTGGGGCAAGTCGGGGTATCGGCGGAGCGCTGGGGATGGCGCTGGCAAAAGAGGGGATGGACCTGGTGCTTGCCGCACGCGGCCGGGCGGTGCTCGAAGAGACCGCCGCGGGGCTGTCCCGTAAATATAATGTGCGGGTAGTTCCGGTAGCCTGTGATGTTACCCGGCAGGGCGACCTGGAGAATCTGGCCGCTACTGCTATCAAGGAGTTCAATAAGATAGATGCCCTGATCAACAGCGCCGGGGTAAGCAGCCAGTACCCCTTTCAGGAGCAGCCGCTCGAAGACATCGCCAGGCTGATGTATACCAATTACTTCGGGGCGGTGATGCTGACCCGCCTCATGATCAACCACTTTATCGAAAACAAGAGCGGCGCCGTTATCAATATTACCTCCGGCTCAACCCTGGTAGACCCGCCGCCGAGAAACTTTATCGTTTATTCCTCTCTGAAGCGGGCGCTGAATGCTTTTAGCAAGGGGCTTTTCTGGGAGTTGAGGGACCAGGGTATCAAGGTAACCTCGATTATGCCCGGGGTTACCGATACCGCCCTGACCGGAGGGCTTGCCGAGATTTCAGTGGACCGTTCGCGTCTGATGCAGACCGGGGTGATAGAGGATGCCGTCAAGTTCGCTCTCTCCGTACCGGCCAATGTCTGTCCTCTGGAGATTTCGGTTATCAACCAGCGCACCCCCTGGACGAGTCCGGTAATTCCATACCGACAGGACCATCCCAAAGAATGATGTTTGATGCGCATATTCACTGGCTGCCCGGGGAGATTATCGAAAATGCCCACTTTTACTCTGCCGCCTGGGGTAGTATCGAGGGTCAGCTTGAGGTCATGGACAAATTTCACATCGATAAGACCCTCATCGTTTATCCGACCAATGATGCCTACCGGAAGATGGGGGGACTCGGAGAGGTTGCCCGGCTCTACAATGACCGCATAGCCGGGGTGGTGGGAAGATACCCGGAGCGGTTCGTCGGAGCGGCTATCCTGCCGGTCGATGAGCCGGAAGAGATGGCCAGAGAGTTCGAGCGGGTAACCAAGGGCCTGGGGTTCAGGGCCCTTTCCCTGGCGACCAGCTTTGACGGCATATACCTGGATGATGAGCGGTTTTGCCATCTCTATGAGGAGGCGGAGTCGCTTAATATCCCCATCTTTGTTCATCCCCAGACGATAAATCCGATAGGCTACGAGCGGATAAAGGACCCCCTGCTTACTCCTGTCATCGAGTTCGTCTTCGATACCACCATCTGCATCGGCAAGCTGATTATGGCGGGTACGCTCAGGCGGTTCCCCAACCTCAAATTTATCTTTGCTCATTTCGGGGGCGTCACCCCCTTTATCAAGGAAAGGTTCGACAGCATATACCGGATGCTCAGAGGCAGAGATATCGTTAAGGACCTCTTTGCCCTGCCCGGCGAGTATCTGAGGCGGATATATGTGGATACCAGCGGCGTTACCTCCAGTCATGCTCTCATGTGTACCCTGGAGATGGTGGGTGCGGAGCATATTCTGTGGGGCAGCGACTACCCGGGTAACCCCGACATACCGGCCTCGATCAACGCCATCGAGAAACTCGATATTCCTGCCCGTGAAAAGGCGAAGATACTGGGGGCAAACATGGAGCGGGTGCTGTCCGGGGCAATCACCTGAGGGCGATATCAGGCCGGACTAGCTGTCCTTACGCAGGTATTTATCTACCAGCAGCTTGAGTTTTTCCTTCTGTTCGGGCGGTATCGAGGCGGGATCGGTGACAATCGCTGTCTTCAGGGCGGTGGTGCAGTCGCAGTGGCGTTCGTGCGGTATCCTGGCGGCGGTTACTCTGATGATTTCCCTGATCTTGTCGTTGTTCTGCTTCAGTGTCTCTATGATGATATCAATCGGGGTCGGCTTATCGTGTTTCTGCCAGCAGTCGTAGTCGGTGATGCTGACGATAGCGGCGTAGCATATTTCGGCTTCCCGGGCCAGCTTGGCTTCGGGTGAGGCGGTCATACCGATGACATCGCTCCCCCAGGAGCGGTAGAGGTTTGATTCGGCTCTGGTGGAGAAAGCTGGGCCCTCCATCGCCAGATAGGTCCCGCCCCGGTGGATGGCAGCTCCGGCCTCCTTTGCTGTCCGGTAAAGAAGCTGGCTCAGTACCGGGCAGAATGGCTCGGCAAAGATGATGTGGGCAACGATGCCGCCGCTGAAGAAGGAGCTTGCCCGGTTGCGGGTGCGGTCGATAAGCTGGTCGGGGATGACCAGCTCGCCGGGTTTGAACTCCTGATTGAGGCTGCCGGCGGCGTTCACCGAGATTATCCACTCCACTCCCAGAGACTTCAGGGCGTAGATATTGGCCCGGTAGGGTACCTCGCCGGGGGAGAGGTGGTGCCCCTTGCCGTGACGGGGCAGGAAGGCAACCGCAGTCCCTTCCAGATGCCCGGTGGTGATGGTGTCACTCGGCCTGCCGAAAGGCGTCTCAATATCAACCTCTGCGATATCAGTCAGCCCTTTGATATGATAGAGCCCGCTGCCTCCGATTACTCCGATTTTCGCCTCCGGCATCAGGTTTCTCCTTCCACTATTTTTCTCTCCTCTTCGCTAAGTCCGTAGAGGTCATAGACCAGGTTATCTATTTCCTCATCCGTCCGCTTGATTTCTCTCACCAGCTCATCCTTCTCATTGCCGTCCGTATTACGTACTGGCGCCAACCGTCTGTTCAGCTCCAGCATCCTGTCTGCCAGCGTCACTAAACCATCGTGCATCTTTTTCTCGGCGGGGTTGTCAAAGTCGATGAGGCGGATGGGGAGCTTTTCGATATAACGACGGGCGTAGGAAAAGAAGCCTCCTCGAAAGGGGCTGCTGATCTTTCGAAGATTAAAGTCGAGCAGAGTAGAATTTAAGAGGCTAAGAACGTACAGGTAATCTTCTCTGCTAGCTGATTTTAGGGTAAGGCCATATCCGCCTGCATTACCTCCACCCATAAAGTAGTAAACGCCGTCGTTATCGAAGGTGATGCTGCTTTTGCTGGCCAGCACTTGTATCATAATCTTACATCTATCATGAAGAGCCAGGTTTTGAGTGCGGCCGAAGGCATACCATCTCTCGTGACGCATCTTGCCTTGCTCCCTGCTTTCCAGGGCCTTTCGGTTCTGCAGCAGGTATTGCCAGCAGTGGGGATGGAGCGAGGCGAACTCCCCGGCTGGTATTAGTTCGGCTTTCTCCGCGCTTATTTTATAGGGAAAGAGCAGCAGCTGTTTGGGAACGGGGAATCCGTAGCGCTCGATATCCTTGCCCATTAGTAGCGGTTTGAGCAGGGCTGACTCCAGCTCGACTGCCTGTCCCAGGCTGCGGGAATAGACCCTGATCTTGCCGCTAACCGGTTCATCTTGCTTCTCCAGAATGTAGATTTTGTCAGCACTTGTAACAAGCCCCTGGAAAATCCTATCGGCTAACTCTCCCAGTGGTTTTGTATTGCCGGCAATCCTGGTGAGCAGGGTGTCACCCGTCGCTGGCGGAGGCCAGATACCCCGGACTACGGCCTCTTGATTCGTTGCGCTGCATGGAAGTCCGGCAGCGTCTATCGGCCGGTCTGCTCTGGAGAGGTCGATATCCTCAGGAATGAAGGTGTAGCGAAACGGCTGCTCCCCGGTGCCTTTCTTTAATGTGATAATAACGGGATAGGTCGTTGCTTCGGCGAATACCTGCTGGGTCGAGAGGTCTACGATACTCTCCACGGCACATTCGCTGCGCAGTATCTGCTTGATTTTCTTGCCGTAATCCGACTTGAGGAACTTGCCTGAGGTGATGAAGCCGAGCCGACCCCCCGGTTTTAGCAGTTTGATTGCCTGCTCCAGGAACAGGACGTATATATCAAAGGAGCCGCAAGCGGAGCGGTAGATTTCACGGTAGTAATCGGCTTCATCTCTGGGCAGGGTCTGTATCCTGACATAAGGCGGGTTGCCGATCACGATGTCGAAGCCGCCGTTATCCATAATCTCCTTGAACTCCCGCTGCCAGTTAAACGGCTTTTTATCGCGCCAGCCGTCGCCGAAGTATTTTTTGAGTTCTTCCTCGGTGCCTGAGATGAGGGAGTTGCCCGGGCGGATGTTGTCGGTAAGGCCGGGGAGCAGCTCCCTTTTCGCCAGACTGCGCAGCAGCAGATTGAGGCGGGCGATTTCGACTGCCTGCATATCCAGGTCGACGCCGAAGATATTGCTGGTAAGGACGGGCAGGCGTTCCCACTGGTCGAGCTCGGATACCGGTTTGCCCCGCTGGCAGGCGTGGTATTGCAGTAGCTCGTCATAGGCACGGATGAGAAATGAACCCGAGCCGCAGGCCGGGTCCAGTATTTTAATGTTGTGTATTTCACTGTAGCTACGCTCCTCGATAAAACGCCCCACGGTCTCCCTGACGATGTAGTCGGTGACGAATTTCGGCGTGTAGTAGATGCCGTGCTCTTTGCGGCGCTGTTTTTTGGCGGTAAGCTCGAAGGCTGCTTCGGTTGGAATTCCTAGGCCCGTTCGGGCTTGAGCTTCCTTTGCTCTCTGTTTGGCTGCCGTGGCGACGTGCCCCAGGTATTGCTCGTAGACTGCGCCCAGCACATCGGCATCGATGAGGGAGAAGTCGTAGCTGGCTATACCGCCCGGGATTTCGTATAGACCGTTGAGAATGCTCTCGATGGTGGTGCTCTCGATAAAGACCCCGTCGGTGAGATGGTGCCGGAAGAGGTCGCTATCGTAGAAGCCGTCAAAGTAGCGGAAGATAGCGCGCAGCGACTCAACGAGCTCTCCCCGGTGCTCGCTGCGGCTCCATTGGTGTACGGCGGCGAGCAGGGTCTTGTTCTCTATTCCCCTGTCCTCGCAGGTGCGGATAAAGATAAGGCGGTTGAAGAGCCGTTGAATCACCTCATCTATCTCTTCGTGGCTCAGATTCCGGTTATAGTGGTGGAGCTGGCTGTATAGTTCCTCGCGCCATTGGCGGAGCTGCTTGAACAGGCGCTGCTCTATACCCAGTCGCGGCGGGAGCGCCCCGTATTTTTCCGCCTTTTCATTGAGGGCATTTCCCTGGAATGATTCCCTGGATAGCAGCCACAGGTCGTCGAAGTTCTTGAGATAGTTGTCGTAAGAGAGGCTTATGAAAGGACGTCCGGTCTGGGCGTTGTAGACCTGCAGTCCCTCGAAGTCGGAAAGCGCTGCCCAGGTTATGCCCTTGTTGTAGGCGTAGGTAACGGCCTGCTTGATATATTCGGGCTTGGTCAAGTCAGCCCTTAGTGCCTTGGCTTCCAGATAGAACCGGGAGACACCCTGCAGCCGGAAAACGTAGTCCACCCGCCCGCTGCCTGCCTTGACTTCTTCGGCTACCTCATCCCGGCTGTAAATATCCCAGCCCAGAGCAAGAAAGAGGGGCATAATAAAGATGCGGCGCGTATCAGCTTCGGAGAACTTCCTGATATCCCTCGCCTCAAGGCTTTGATATTTGGCAACCAGCCTGGCTACTTCCTGGCAGGCCTCTTCCTTTGTCATACCCTGTAACTGCCTTTATTATGAGATGGCAAGGTCGGTGTCATTCGCAGTATAAATAGTTCTTGTTCCGTTGTCCAGTATCGCGGCTGATATCCGGAATCCGGGTGCCTAAAATGTCATCTTAATGCGGCCTGGCTGCAGACAGTGACGTATCGGTGGCGGGGGTAATGGTTCAAGCGGTTATTCCCCTCAGCCTCTCGATATAGGGCTCTTTGATGACGCCCTTCTCCGTTATGATGGCGGTTATGTAGTAGTGGGGGGTGACGTCGAAGGCGGGGTTGGCCGCCGTGGTGCCCTCCGGCGCGGTGCCTACTCCCTGTAGGTGGGTTACCTCGTCGGGGTCTCTCTCCTCGATGGGGATTTCGTCCCCGCAGGTCAGGGAAAGGTCGATGGTGCTTACCGGAGCGGCGACGTAGAAGGGGACGCCGTTTTCCATCGCCAGCACGGCCAGGCTGTAGCTGCCGATCTTGTTGGCGGTATCCCCGTTGGCGGCAATGCGGTCGGCGCCGATGATGACGCAGTCGATCTTCCCCCGGTTGAGAAAGTAGCCTGCCATGGAGTCGGTGATCAGGGTTAAGGGGATGCCGGTCTGCTTCAGTTCCCAGGTGGTGAGGCGTGCCCCCTGTAGCAGGGGACGGGTCTCGTCGGCGAGTACCTTGATCTTCTTGCCCTGTTCTTTCGCCTGTCTGATTATGCCGAGGGCGGTGCCATAGCCGGTGGTTGCCAGGGGGCCGGTATTACAGTGGGTCAGTATGTTAGCGCCGTCCTTGATTAATCCGGCGCCGAAGCGGGCCAGTTTTTCGGTGGCCTCAATCTCTCCCCAGTGTATTCTGATTGCTTCGTTAACCAGCGCTTTTTTCATCTGAGCCGTATCCCCGCCGGCTTCGGCTGCCTGTTGCATTCGTTCGATAGCCATAAAGAGGTTCCTTGCCGTGGGTCTGGTGGCGGCCAGGGTTTGGGTAATGTCCTTGAGTTCGAACAGGAATGCGTCTCTGGACGTATCCTCTATCTGCAGAGCGCCCAGGGCTATTCCGTAGGCTCCGGCCACTCCGATTGCCGGCGCTCCCCTGATTCTCATCTCCTTAATCGCTGCGGCGACCTCTCGATAATCACCAAGCTCAAGGTAGACCTCTTCCCGGGGGAGCCTGGTCTGGTCAAGTAGTTTTATTTTGTTCCCCAGCCATTCTATCGGCTGGTAGCCTGTTTCTTTCATTCTGGCCTTCTCGTGAACTTCCTTTGCCGGAGTAAGTTTTCTTACTGGCGTTCCTGCCAACGCTGGCGGGATATCTCCATGAGGATAAAGCGGCAGCCGTCCCTGGAGAGGTGTCCGCAGGTGGTGAACCCGCATTTCTCAAAGCAGCGCTGCGCCCGGTGGTTTGAGTGGAGGGTCTTCAGGTAGATGCGGTTGAGTTTGGTGGCCCGGTAGATGTGGTTGAGCAGCGTATTAACGGTATCGGCACCGTAGCCCTTGTCCCGGCAATCGCGGTTACCAATCATAATCCCCAGTTCTCCTTCGCCCCTGGTTTCGTCGATGTTATAACAGGAGCAGGTGCCGATGTGACTGCCGGCCAGCGTTTCGATGGCAAATACGTGTTTATCCGGGGATGGATGGCGTATCTCATTCCAGTAGCCTGCCAGGTATCGGTCGAAGGTCGTTTCTTGCACCTCTTGCACCGGGATAGCGTTGAGCCGTGCCAGATCGGGGTCGGTCTGCCAGATATAGTTATCCAGGGCGTCAGCCAGTTTTCTCTTACGAATCCTGACCTTTTTACTGTTGGGCATACTACTCCCGAAGGACCCCGTTCTCAGAACGGGGGTGAGTCCTCTCCTTCTGCCTGCAGCTCGTTCAGAGCCTGCTCCGCCGCTTGCTGGACTACCTCGTTGGAGGCATCCAGGCATTGTTCCAGGAAGTTCTTTGCCTCGGTACCGCCTGTCTGCCCTAGGGCCTCGATGGCGGCCAGCTGGATTTCAATGTCGGGATCGGCGGCAAGGTTGATCAAACAGGGGACTGCCTCTTCCTCACCCAGCTCGCCGCAGGCCCGGGCCACCTCGTAGCGTATCTCGGTGTCGGGACTACCCGCCTCGTCCAGTATTATGGACAGCCAGGAAGGGTTGCCGTTCCTCCCCATCGCATATATCGCGCTGACCCTGAGGGTGCGGTTGCTGCTCCGGTAGGCTTCCCCGATGGCTTTCTCTACTTCAGGTGAGTCCAGCGGGGCGATCGCTTCCAGAGCCCGGCGTCTTACTTCTGCCGGTTTGTTTCTATCGTCTATCACGGCGAGTAAAGCACGGTATATCTTCAATGTGTAAGCAGGGCGCAGCTTTTTCTGTGCGGCCAGTGTGGTAAATTTACCCAGTCCTGTTGCTGCCGCTGCCTGGACCAGCTTTGAATTGTCCTGCTCCATGATAGCAATCAGGGTGTGTATCAGCGAGGGCTCCTCGTTTTCCCAGAGGCCTTCGATTGCCTTGCTCCGTACCTCGGCGTCCTGATCGCTCAGACAGTTCTTGAAGATACTGTCAAAATCAAGCTCAAAGTTGTCCTCGGCAAGCTCAACCAGCCGGGATACAATCTGCCGCCGCCGTTGCGACTCAATTGTTGGCCATACCTCTTTCAGGGAATTTAGCTTTTCCGTGGTTATGTTGGATAGGTCGGCCAGGCTTGAGTTAAGCAGCGGTTTGCTGCTGTCAGCCAGTTGGGTAATTATTTCCTCAATAGGTGATAGCATGGCAGGTACCTGTTCTCTTCATTCTTCTTCCTCTTCCTCTTCCTCCTCCCCGCTTTCCCAGATCGGCTCGGTGAAGTGGTCTATGTATTCACCCATAGCCTCGGCCGCAGCTTGCTTCATGCCCTCTCTTGTTTCTATCGCCAGCTGCGTTAGCTCGGTCAGGTCGATTTCAATGTTCAGTATTCTAACAAGGACTTTGAGTATCACCAGGGCGGCCATCGGGTTTTGTATTCTGGTAGCATACATCGGGACCTCACCCAGCAGGCATATTCCGTCAATGTCTCTCTCCTTCGCTACTCCCAGCATCAGACCGTTGAGTCCGGCAATTTGCAGGTTGCCCTTTTGTACCAGGTCATATTTCTTCAGGTCTTCGGTCAACTTCTGGTTGGTACCTACTCCCCAGACCTTGGGCTGTTCGGTATGATGAATACGCGTCAATGCTGCGGCGAGGGTATAGACTCGCTGGGCCAGAAATCGGATCCCGACATCAAGGACACAGTTAGCCAGCTCATATCCTTTAGAGGCGGGCTGGTCTTCGCCGATGAATAGTATCAGGTCGCTCATTCCCTCCTTGTTCTTCCAGTAGTAGAACCTGTTCTGAGGGAACTGCGGTGCTTCAACGACATGGTCCCGGACCACTATTCCGATGGGGTCGAAGAAGTAGGAAGATTCAATCTCCCCAAGTCTCTTGAAGGGGAGCTTTTTAGCCAAATAGGTCGCTGCGATAGTGGCTACGTTGCCGATACCGGGCCAGGCAGCCAGCATCACCGGCGAGCTCAGTTTGGGCCGGGCATAAATCTTGACCAGCTTTTTCATTCCATCATGCCTCTCGCTTTTCATTTTTTGACTGCTACCGACACAACGGGGCAATACAAAGAAGGGGTGTAAATCGAGCCGCCTTCCCACTTGGCATCGCTGCCAACGGCGGTGATCTCCTTGAGCAGATGGTAGACGTTTCCCGACACCATAGTATCCTTGACCCTACCTACTATTTTACCATTTTCTATCTTGTAGCCAAGCAGGACGTTACCACTGAAATCACCGCTCAAAATGTTGCCCTGTGCCGCTCCCATAAGGTACTCGATGACCAGTCCTTCCTTGATGTCGTTTACCATCTCTTCGAAGGTAGTCTTGCCCGGGGTGATGATAAAGGAGGTGGGAGCCGGAGCGAGCATCCCGCTGCTGTTTCTGGTGCCGTTGCCTGTGCTCCGTGTGCCGGCGAGGGCGGCTGTTTGCAGGTCGTAGATGAAATTGGCTATTTCCCCTTCTTCGATGAGAGGGGTGTACCGGCTGGGTATGCCTTCATCATCGGCGGGACGGCTTTCCGGACGATAGTCTACGGTGGGGTCGTCGCGTAACGAAAGCTTGCTGTCGAAGACAGGCTCTCCGATCCTGTTGCCTATCGGCGAAGCACCCTCCAGGACTATTTTGCCGTTGAAGGCTGCCATCAGCGGCGGGATGATAGCGCTGGCCACTCCGCTGGGGGTAAAAATTACCGGCATTCTTTTGCCTTCCAATAGGGCTTGATTTCTGGCTAACTCAAGCTGTCGGAGCACGACATCGGTTATGCTCCTGGTCTCGCTTATGGGGTGACACGAACTGGCACTTTCGCCGACAAAGAGCATATCCGTGTCGCGGATCAGGTGGCCTTCGATGCCGAGAGCAAAAGTGCTCTGTTTGTAGTTTACCTCGCCGCCGCGGGAGTTTATGATACGGACTGACGTTATCTCCTTGTTTACCTCAGCCTGGCATAGAATTTCCCGGTTGTACCCCCTGACTGCGGCTATCATTTCTTCGCCGAGTCCGACCATTTTATCCAGTGATACTGATGATACGGCAGGGTCGAGGACCTTAATCTCCGGATATGGCGTCGGCGGGGGGAGTTCAAACCCGGTCTTTATGCCGAATTCGGCTGTTTCTACCGCGGTGCTGACCAGTTCCGGGACATCGATTGCCCCGGTGCTGATGGCATAGCCTATTCTACCGTTTTTGATAATGCGTAAAGCCGTGTAGCTACTCTGCTTGCTCTGGATGTGCTTCAGACGGTTAGCTTCAAACTGTACCGGGGTTTCCTCCGCAGTTACCCTGAAGACTTCGGCTGCCTCGGCAGCTTTCTTCGCCTGGGCCAGGACGTTTTCCATTTAGCCGCCTCCTACCAGGCAGTGGCGAATTCTGATATGGGGGCTGCCGTTGGAAACAGGAAGGGGCATCTGCCCGTCTTTGCCGCAGCCGCCGCCCTGGTTCATATCAAGGTCATTGCCGATGCCGTCGATGTTCTTCAGTGTCTTGAACACGTTTCCGGTAAGTGTCACCGGTCTTAACTGCTCGGCGATTTTTCCATTACGTATTCTGTAGGCTTCGCCGGAGGAAAAGGTGAACATCTCCATGCTGGTTGTGCCTCCATACCAGTTTTTGACGTATAACCCTTCCTTGATGTCGCCGATTAAGTCGCCGAATGTTGCTGTACCCGGTTCGATGAAGGTATTGGTCATACGGACTATCGGCGGGTAGCGGTAGCTGACCGCTCTGGCGTTGCCGGTAGGCTTCTCCTTCATCTTGGCGGCGGTCTCCCGGGAATGAAGACGGCCGACCAGTTTGCCCTCACTGATGAGGTAGGTCTTCGTTGCCGGCACTCCTTCATCGTCATACCTGTAGCTGCCGCGCAGCCCGGGTATCGTGGCCGTGTCAACGATGTTAAGCTCGGGACTGCCAAACTCTCTGCCCAGGGTCATAATCTCGCCGAGGCGTTTGTTTTCGTAGACAAAGTCGGCCTCTGACAAATGGCCGAATGCCTCATGGACAAAGACTCCGGCCAGGACCGGGTCTAAGACTACAGAATATTCTTTCCCCTTTACCTGTGGGGCGGATAACAGTCCCACCGCGTTTCGGGACATCTCTTCTACCTGTTGGTGCAGCCCGGTAACCTTTCCAAAATCTCCCCGGCTGCCCAGGCTAAGCCCCACCTGCTGGATATCACTACCTTCCGTAGCTACTGCTACCAGGCGTAGAGTAACATCCGCCCTTTCCTGCTCGATATAGCTGCCTGATGAGCTTAAGAAGACGCTCTTTTTGCAGCTATCTCCGTAGGAGATATTCGAGGTCTGGATTTTGGGGACCGCCCAGATAATGTCATTATATTCATCCAGCAGCAGTTTCTTTTTCTCCAGAGAGATGGCCGCCGGGTTACTATCCGCTTCGGTAAGTACTTTATCTACCACAGGTTCGACCGGGGCCAGCTCGCTTTTTTCGCCACCGGCAAGTTCAGCCTGCTTGACAGCCAGCGCCACCCTTTCTGACAGGTCGTCAAGACTGTTGAAGCTGACAAAGCCCCAGCCGCCTTTTATCAGGGCCCGTACGTTTCCCCCTGCCGAGCTTGTCTTACCGATGGATTCCAGTTCTTTACCCCGGTATTTAATATAGGTGCTCCGGCTTTTCTCAAGTCGGGCCTCGATATAGTCGGCGTGGTGGGTTTTGATTATCTCAGCTAGCCGGTGAGCGGCCTGTTCAATGTCTGGCATGAGTATTTTCTCCGCAGTGTTAAAATCGTGGACTAAGGTTAGTTTACTGATACGCCGAACTGGTTGTCAATTCAGGATAGGCGGGAAATTCGTGCGGTGTGGTAATATTAAGGTTGTTTGTGGTCAGTTCACCGGGGGTAAGAATAGATGGCAGATGATTTATCGCCGGCTTCCGTTACCGGTAGTCTGGATACCCGTTTCATCGGGCAACAGGTAGTCTATTATCCCAGCCTGGCTTCAACAAACGAAGCGGCGAAGCGGGAGGCGCAAAAGTATGCTCCTGAAGGAACGATTGTCATCGCCCGGCAGCAAATAGCGGGCAAGGGGCGGCTGAAGCGCGTCTGGTTATCGCCCGAGGGTAGTATCGCTCTGTCTATTATTCTCTATCCGGACCTGGCCCACTTGTCTTCTCTTGTTATGATCGCCTCTCTGGCGGTGGTGCGCAGTATCAGGGTGGTTACCGGGCTCGAGGCGCAGATTAAGTGGCCTAATGATGTGCTGGTGGCTGGCAAAAAAGTCTCCGGTATTCTGATCGAAAGCAGGGTGAGAGGTAGTACGGTGGACTATGCCGTTATTGGCATCGGAGTGAACGCTAACCTGAGGCTCTCCGACTTCCCTGAGATAGCAGCTATCGCTACCAGTCTCTCCGAAGAGATGGCACAGGACGTTTCACTGCTGGCTCTAACCAGAAGGGTTTTGATTGAGTTGGAGAGTTTATATCTGGTTCTGCTGGCGGGGGGATCCGTCTACGAAGACTGGCGGGACAGCCTGGTGACACTGGGGAAAGAGGTATATCTGGAGCCGGGAGGGGCTGTGTGCGATGGTATCGCCGAATCGGTGGACAGGGATGGCAGCCTGTTGCTCCGTCACCCCGATGGTAGCCTGATTAAGATTGTCGCCGGTGATGTTACCTTACGTCACCGGGGATGCAATCCTCCCTCTCCCTGCTGAGAGAGGGAGGACTTTTACTCTTCTCGATTTGGTGACTTCACCATGTCCGGCTACTTGGTTTCTTCGTCTCCCGAGCCCAGGGTTTTCGCCAGGCCCTGAAATGCCTTGAAGAATTCCAGCGGGATGGGGAAGATGATAGTGCTGTTCTTCTCGGCGGCTATCCCGGTCAGTGTTTCCAGATAGCGGAGTTGCAGGGTAGTGGGTTCTCTGCCGATGATAGCACCGGCCTGTGCCAGCTTTTCCGAGGCCTGGAGCTCACCCTCGGCGTGGATGATTTTCGCTCTTCTGTCTCTCTCTGCCTCAGCTTGAGCTGCCATCGAGCGTTTCATAGTTTCCGCAAGTTCGACCTCTTTAATCTCTACCGTGGTAACCTTAATCCCCCACGGGTCGGTCTGTTCATCGATCGTTTTCTGTAGTATCTGGTTCAGTTTTTCCCGTTGCGATAGCAGGTCGTCAAGTTCCGATTGCCCGAGTACGCTCCGCAGTGTTGTCTGGGATATCTGTGAGGTAGCCCTGATGAAGTCAAGCACCTTGATTACCGAGGATTCGGGATCAATCACCCTGAAGTAGACTACGGCGTTCACCCTGACCGTAACATTGTCCCTGGTGATTACCTCCTGGTAGGGGACGTCCATCGTTATCACCCGCAGGTCTACCTTAACCATCCGGTCCACGAAGGGAATGATGACAAAAATACCCGGACCTTTAGTGCCGGTCAGCCTTCCCAGGCGGAAGATAACGCCTCTCTCATATTCCCGAAGAATCTTTATTGCCGCCGGGAGGAATATGGCGCAGAGTATAGCGGCCACAACGATTATAGCGATTACAGTACCACTCATTAATTAAACCTCCTTAATTTTCAATTTTATTGTTTTCTGCTTACGTGGAGAATCAGGCCGTCAGACTTGGTTATAATCACCTCCTCTCCAGGCTTCGCCTGGCCTTGGTCTAGTATTGCTGTCCAGAGTTCGCCCTTGTAGAGAATGGTGCCTTTCGGTTTGAGTATTACCTTGACCGTGGCGGTCTTGCCTATCAGTTCTTCCCTTCCTGTTTCTGCCTGCCGCCGGTGGCTCCGGACCACCCGGTAGACGATGAAGGCAGTGATGCTGCCGATTACCGCTGCTATGGTTGGTACTAACCATGGGTCTGGTTGAAACAATGTGGGCCTCCCGCTGAATAAAATTAGGAGGCCAATAACCAGTGAGGCTATGCCTCCCGCTGTAAATATTCCGAAGCTGGCGGTGAATATCTCGGCGACAAACAAACCGCCGGCCAGGGCGAGCAGTGCAATACCGGCGTAGTTTATCGGTAAGAAGCCCAGGGAGTAGGCGGCTAGAAAGGCGCAGATGCCGCCAAAAACACCGGGGAAGATGAGCCCGGGGCTGTATATTTCTACCGTTATGCCGAGTATGGCCAGGCTGAGCAGAATGACGGCGATATTGGGGTCGCTGATGGCGAGCATAAAGCTTTCGATATTACTCATCGGGTTGTGATTGGTCCTGGTCCCTTCCGTATGGAGGATAATCGTACTGCCATCGAGCATGGTTACCTCTCTACCGTCAAGCTGGGAAAACAGGTCTCCCAGGTTAGCAGCAACGATGTCGATAACATTAAGCTCGAGGGCTTCCTTCTCGGTAGCGGAAACGCTCTCCCTGACCGCTTTTTCCGCCCACTCCATGTTGCGTCCGTGCCCTCCGGCAATGCTTCTGATATAAGCGGCGGCGTCATTGATGACCTTTTCCGCCATCTCCTCTGACATGGCGGCTTCCCCATCAGTGCCGATGGCTACCGGATGTGCGGCTCCGATGGCCGTGTTCGGTGCCATGGCGGCGATATGGCCGGACATAGTAATAAATACTCCCGCTGAGGCTGCCCTTGCTCCCGAAGGTGAGACAAATACCACTATCGGAATCTCGGCGCTGACGATATCCTGGACAATATCACGCATAGCAGTGTCCAGTCCACCAGGCGTGTCCAGCTCGATAATGCAGGCAACGGCGCCTTCTTGCTCGGCCTGGTTGATGCCGCGGTCAATGTAGTTGGCGGTGACCGGTGTGATGGTTCCATCGACGTGGAGCACATCAATTCTGTTATCGGCTGCTTGAACTCCGCCGGTAGTGGCGATGGCGATAGCGGCGATAGTCGATACTCCTATTAGTAGTGCAAGACGGATAGTTTTTGGCACAATCACACCCATTAGGGTAACATACCCCATATTAGTGAATTATATCTTGATTGTGTATCCAATGTAAACAGACCGCCGCTTCTTTATTTATGATTAATCTGATAAACATTATTTAACTATTGTTCTCCTATTTGAACGGCCGGGTAAGTTTGGTATAGAATCTACATACTAAACTTGATGGAAGGTATACCGTGAGAGTCCAGAGGTGTAAAGGCAGCCGGGACCTGACCCCGGAGCAGATGTTACGCTTTCGCTTCGTCGAGAAAGCTTTCCGGCGGTGCTGTCTTAAGTGGGGCTACGAAGAGGTAAAGACTCCGGTCCTCGAATACCTGAACCTGTTTACCTCGACGGGGACGCTGACGCCCGGCATGTTGAGTAAGGTATATTCTTTCCTCGACTGGGATGGCTGGAGTGGGCAGAGGCTGGTACTGCGGCCTGATGGCACTATCCCGTTGGCCCGGCTCTATATTGACAATATTGCCGATAATAAGAAGCTGGCCAGACTCTTCTATACCAGTAATATCTTCAGGTTTGAGGAGACCGGCCAGGAGACGAGGGAAAGGTGGCAGGGGGGAGTTGAGCTGATAGGAGTAAGCTCTTCTCTTGCTGATGTCGAGTTGATCCTACTGGCCTTAGAGGTACTGGCTAAGATGGGGATTAAGGGTGTGGAGTTGAAGCTGTCCCACGCCGGTCTGGTGAGGAGCTTGCTTTCGGAACTGGGGCTGAGCGATAGGGAGCAGGCCAGGATATTTGACCAGGTTCTGGATGGAGATAGTGAGGCCTTTGCCCGCATAAGGGCAGAGAGACCTGATCTGGGTAGAGCGATGGTTTCACTGCTTGATCTTGAAGGAAGGTCTCCCGGTTTCCTGAAGAACTTAAGGTCTCTATTTGGTCGGAGTGTACCCGAGCTTGTCCCTATTGTTGATGATTTTATCAGTATTGTGGAACTGCTTGATGCCGTCGGCTGCGACTACCAGATTGACATAACCTCTGGCAAGGGCTTTGAGTACTATACCGGTGTGATTTTCCAGCTCTTTTATGACGGAGATAAGATAGGCGGGGGAGGAAGGTATGATGCCCTGATTCCTCTGATGGGCGGTGGGGATATTCCGGCTTCCGGCTTTGCCCTCTACTTTGACTGCCTGATGAATCTGGTTGAGCCATCCGTTCTGGCGGGACCATTAGAGCAGAGGATCCTGGTCAAGGTTGAGCGGGAGGCGGTCAAAAAGGGTTTGGATATTACCGCTTCCCTCCGTGATGCGGGCTATATCGTCGAGCTTTGGCTTGAGAGTCAGCAGCCATCCAATCTCAGGTGGATGCTGGATGTCCGGAATGAAGTCCCTGCATTTGTTCTGCATGACAGTCTTAAAATCAAAGATATTGAGCTTGAGACTGCCGGTGAGGTTCTGACTCTACTGGGTGAGAGTAATGGCGATAAAGATAGCCCTGCCTAAGGGGCGGCTTCTGGAAGAGACAGCGGGCCTGCTCCAGCGTGCTGGATGGGGCTTAAGCGGATACCACAAAAATACTCGTCTCTATCGTCTTGGTTCGAATAGATTCCCTGACCTCTCTGCCAAGGTGTTTCATGAGAAGGATGTTCCTATCCAGGTGGCGATAGGGAACTATGATTTAGGGATCTGCGGGCTGGATTGGATTGAAGAGCTGCTGGTCAAATATCCCAGCAGCGCTCTGGTCAAGGTAAAAGACTTAGGCTACGGAGGCGGCGTTTTATATCTGGTTGGCAGCATCTCCGGCGGGGGGTCTTTCCTAGACGAAATAGGCGCAGGGGCGGGTACGGTACGTATTGCCAGCGAGTATCCTAACCTTGCCGAGTCTCTGGCTCTTAATCTCCGTTTCAAGCGGTTCTGCATTTTTCCTTTGTGGGGTGGGGCTGAGGTCTATCCTCCGGAGAGCGCCGATCTGGCCCTTATTCCGGGAAGAGAGGGGGAGAGCCATTTTGATTACGGTCTGCTGCCGTTAAGTGAGACCCTGCGTTACAGTGCTTTTCTGATTGCCAATAAGGATAGCTGGGAGACTAAGGATATGGGCGAGGTGCTGGCCTCCCTTGAAGATAATCTGGCTCTTGCTTCCAGCAAGAAAGACTCCTCTCCGGTGCCGGAAAATAGGGTGCCGGCTGCGGTCGGTCAATCTTTATCTGCGGCGGCTCGAGATACAGTCCGTTTAGCCTTGCCTGACGGGCACCAGCAACAGCCTACTCTTGAACTTCTGGTTAAGGCCGGCATTCAAATTGATGATTATCCCTCCTTGACCGGTAATCGAAGACCGGTCATCGGTCTGGATGGGGTGATGGCTAAGTTAATCAGGCCGCAGGATATGCCGCTTCAGGTAGCCAACGGGAACTTTGATCTTGCCATTACCGGTAGGGACTGGGTCAGGGAGCATCTTTACCAGTTTCCCTCCAGCCCGATAGCGGAGCTTCTTGACCTTAAGTTCGGCTGGGTTAGAATAGTGGCGGTGGTAGTCAAAGACCTTCCGGTATCCGATATGGACGGTTTGCGGCAGCTCGGTATCGAGCGATCGGTGTCTTTCAGGGTGGCTTCAGAGTATGTCAATATCGCCGACAAATATGCCCGTGATAATCATCTGGGGTCATACCGGATAGTTCCTACCTGGGGGGCTACCGAGGCTTTCTTGCCGGAGGATGCTGATTTGTTGATTGAGAATACACAGACCGGACAGACGCTGGCTAAGAATAACCTCAAGATTATTGATACCCTCTTCCAGTCGACGGCCTGTTTGATCGGTCATACCGGCGGTGTCTTAAGCGCTGCCAAGAGAAAAAGGATGGAATCGATTATTGAGTCTCTGAGAGCTGCTTTGGGGGGTATCTGAATTGGAGAGAATTAGTGGGTTTTCACTGGCAAAAGTAGCGTTGTCACGGCAGGTCCCTGATGATTTTCATCAGGTCTCGCCGTTCCTTAAGCAGAAGCTGAAAGAGATGTTCGGCTGTGACGACCCGGAGCAGGTGGTCAGGCATATTATCGCTGAGGTACGCAGCAGGGGGGATGATGCCCTCCTTGATTTTACCTCGAAGATTGACGGTGTGGAGCTTACCTGCCTGGAGGTGGACAGGCAACGGATAACCAGTGCTTATCAAGAGGTTGATTCCGGACTGGTGGCGGCGCTTGAGCTGGCTGCCGGGCGGATAAGATCTTTTCATACCAGTCAAAGAGACAGCATCGGTAAGGGGTTTACCGTGGATGGCTTGCGTCAGCTGATACGTCCCCTGGAGCGCGTCGGTCTTTATGCTCCCGGCGGTACCGCTGCCTATCCGTCAACGGTCTTGATGACTGCTATACCGGCTAAGGTAGCCGGAGTTAAGGAGACTATCCTGGCATCTTCACCAAAGTCGGGCGGTGTGATCCCCCCGGCTACCCTGGTGGCTGCTGATATCGCCGGCGTTGACCGTGTCTTTTCCATTGGTGGCGCTCAGGCAGTCGCTGCCCTGGCTTTCGGTACGGCGTCTATACCGAAGGTGGATAAAATCTGTGGTCCCGGTAATATCTTCGTTGTTTTAGCCAAAAAATTGGTCTACGGGGCGGTCGATATTGATGGGTTGCAGGGGCCGAGCGAGGTGATCATTATTGCTGATGAGACTGCCGACGCCGGCTACTGTGCCGCTGATATTTTGGCCCAGGCGGAGCATGACCCGCTGGCATCGGCTATTCTGATAACCACCTCATCCCGGCTGGCTGATGAGGTTGACGCTGAGGTTGAGCGGCAGTTGGCCAGACTGTCTCGTAGAGCTATCATTGCTGAGTCTTTAAGGACTGGTGGCAGGATAGTAGTGGTAGCCGGTATCGATGAGGCGATAGAATTGGCTAATCTGTATGCCCCGGAGCACCTTTGCCTGGTTGGTAACGGTGCCGCCGGCTGGGTGGATAGGATCTCTAATGCCGGGTGTGTCTTTGTCGGCGAGCGTTCGACGGTGGTGCTGGGTGATTATGTGGCCGGGCCGAGCCACGTTCTACCTACCGGGGGGACGGCTCGGTTTAGCTCGCCGCTCAATGTGAGCGATTTTGTCAAGTTTATCAATGTTGTTTGGCTTGATGAGTCTGATGTCAAAAGAATTGGTCCGGCTGCGGTTGCCATCGCTCGGGCTGAAGGGCTTGAGGCCCATGCCCGGGCTATGGAAAAGCGGCTTGGGAAGTGATTTGCAGAGGTTATCTGTTGCATGGTGCTTGGCGTATTGACCGGGAATGAAATAGCGAGATACCGGAGGCAGATAAGCATCTTTGGCAAAAACGGCCAGAAGAAGCTTAAGAGAGCGAAGGTCTTCGTCGCCGGCGCGGGTGGTCTTGGTTCCGCGGTGTTGGCGTATCTTACTGCAGCCGGTATCGGCAGTATCAGGGTGGTTGACAATGATGTTGTCGAGCTTTCTAATCTGAACCGGCAGATACTGCACTGGGACGGCGACGTCGGCAGAGAGAAAGTAGTCTCGGCGAAGGAAAAGCTGGAGAAGATGAATGCCAACGTTAAGCTGGAGGTTATCTCAGCGACGATAGATAAAGACAATGTCGAAGAGCTTGTTGCTGATTACGATATGATTGTCGACGCAATGGACAACTTTAGCACCCGTTACGTGTTGAACAGGGCGGCGTTGTCCCGAAAAATCCCTTTCTTTCATGGTGCCGTCCAGGGGTTCTACGGGCAGTTGACTACCATTATCCCCGACCGTACTGCTTGCTTGAGGTGTATTTTCCCCGAGGCTCCTCCGTCGGATACACCTGCCGTGGTCGGGGTAACCCCCGGTGTTATCGGTTGCCTTCAGTCAGGTGAGGTGATAAAATATATCCTTGGGATGGGTGAGCTTCTGGAGAATCGGCTCTTGATATGGGATGGGTTGAAGGTGGCAATGGACGAAGTCCTGCTGGAAAAGAATCCCGATTGCAGAGACTGCGGTAGTAGAGTCAGCTTATGAAGGTTAAGGTGAAGTTTTTTGCTTCCTTGACGGAAGTATTCGGTGATAGGGAGCGTGAGGTTGAATTGGGGGAGGGAGCTCGCATAAAGGACCTTTTGGATGCTTTGTGTGATTCATCCAGGTGTCGACAGAATGTGTTCGATGATTCCGGCAAGATTAAGATGCGTATTCAGATAATGAAGAACCGCATGCCCATTCAATCTTTTGATGGGATTAGTACCAGGCTTGAGGAAGGGGATGTCATCTCGATTATCCCGCCTATGTTTGCCGGTTGACTGGCCGTCAGTCATAAATAAATAACTCAAGGAGGACTGTTGATGCTGAAAGGTGGGTACTGGGGTAAGATTCTGTGGGTAGACCTGTCCAGTAAAAAGATTAGTGAGGCTACATTCGATGAAGCCTTCGCCAGGAAGTATCTGGGTGGGGTTGGTCTGGCGACGAGGATAGTCTCCGAGCATGTGACCAGGAATACCAACCCGCTCGGGCCGGGTAACGTGCTCGTCTTCGCTACCGGGCCATACCAGGCGGCGAATATCGCCAGCGCCGGCAGGTGTTCTTGCGCGGCAAGGGCTCCGCTCAGTGGATACTGGGGAGAGGCTAATGCCGGGGGGCACATCGGGCCTGAGCTGAAACGGGCCGGCTTCGATGCCGTGGTGATTACGGGAAGAGCTGCCAATCCGGTCTATCTCTGGATTAATGATGGTAAGGCTGAAATCAGAGATGCCAGCTCTTTATGGGGACTAGATGCCGTCGAGACAACGGCGGCATTGAAGGAGTCAGTTGATGCCAAGGCGGCGGTGAGCTGTATCGGACCCGGCGGGGAGAACCTGGTGCGCTTTGCCTGCATCGCCAACGATAACCACGGCTATTTCGGCCGTGGCGGCATGGGTGCCGTGATGGGGTCGAAGAACTTGAAGGCTTTGGTCATCAGAGGAACTCTTAAGCCGCCCATCGCCGATGAAGGTAAGCTGAGAGAGGTCTATAAAGACGTTCTGTCCAGGGCCAAGGATGCCCCCTTTACCAAGGATAACGCCGAACACGGTCAGGCTTCGGCGGTTGTGCCCAGGGAGGAAAACGGGCTCCTGCCGATGAAGAACTTTACTATGGACAACTGGACTGAAGGGGCAGCCAAGATAGGTGCTCCGCACTTTACCGAGGAGCTCCAGATCAAGCGGTGGCCCTGCCCCTCCTGCATCATGGGGTGTCACCGGAGGATTACCAACCCGAAGTACTTTCCTGCGGATACAGGTGGCCCGGAGTTTGAGACACTGGGCATGATCGGCTCCAATCTCCTCATCGATGATCTGGGGGCAATAGTCAGGGCTAATGAGATGGCTAATCGCTATACGATAGATACCATCGATCTTGGCGGCGTGCTGGGCTGGGCTTTTGAGTGCTACGAGCACGGTTTGATAACCAAAGAAGATACCGACGGTATAGCTCTGGAGTGGGGGAGCGGTGATGCTCTGGTCAAGATGACGGAGAAGATAGCCAGGAGAGAAGGTATCGGCAACCTGCTTGCGGAGGGACTAAGGGCCTGTGTCGAACACATACCGGGAACTCAACTCTACGCTCAGGAGTCCTTGGGGCAGACTGTGGGAGCGCACGACCCGAGGGCTTTCTGGGGGCAGACGATAACTACCATCGCCTCGACGAGAGGTGGCTGTCACCTGCATGGGTTTGCCGAGGCCTTTGATCTGGGTGCTCTTCTGCCTGAGATAGGTATTACCGAAGGGACCGACAGGTTCGATGTGGCCAAGAAGGGCTATGCCGGTGCTATCTATCAGGATATCCAGCAATTCTGGAACAGCCTGACCTGGTGTTTCTTCTATTTCTTCTCCGGAGTGACATTAGCCGATCAAGTTAACATGCTTAACGCCATAACCGGCTGGGATGTAACCCCTGCCGAGGCTCAGAAGATGGGTGAGCGTATCGTGTGTATGCAGCAGGTGTTTAACCTGAATATGGGCATGGTGCCGGAGAAGGAAAACGTGATGCAGGAGCGCTTTACCAAACCCCATAAAGAGGGTGGTGCTGCCGGCAAGGTACCGCCCTGGCAGGCGATTCTGCAAGAGTACTGGGAGACAAAAGACTGGACCAAAGGCGTTCCCAGCAAGGCAAAATTGGCAGAGCTGGGCCTGGATAAACTTGAGGCTAAAAAGGCGCTCAGTGATGCGGTGGCCCGGGACTATAAGAAGGACTAGGGATTCCACTATAGCCGTTCGGAATTAATAGAGGGCAGGCTGTCAAAGACCGCCTGGTAAGAGAGAATAAGAGGGAGTCGCCATAGGCAGGCCGTTGTTTCTGTAGCGGTGCTGACCTTTGGGGACTTCCTCTTCTTTATTCATTTCAGTACGAATTACAGTTATAACGTATGTATCCGGCAGTTCTGTAGGATAATCCGGCAATTCGTGCTACAATATGGGGCGGTTTAGTTTTATGATACGAGGAGATAGAGAAGGCATGTCAGGTGATGGCGAAATAGAGAGACTTATACGCCCCGGTTTAGTTGCTTTTGGCGGCTATAGCGCCCGAAAGTCACCGGAGAATCTGGTGGGGGAGCTTGAGGTTCCGTTAGAGAGCGTCATCAAGCTGGATGCTAATGAGAACCCCTATGGCTGTTCGCCGCGAGTCAACCGGGCACTTGCCTCCTTTCGTGAGATAAATACCTATGCCGATGCCGGACAGCAGGAACTGAGCGGATTGATCGAGGGTTATACCGGAATCAGCGCCGGGCACATCGTATCCGGTAATGGCAGCTGTGAGTTGATCGACCTTCTTTTCCGCCTCTTTGTTGAACCGGGGGATGAGGTGATAGTTACCGCCCCTGCTTTCATTATGTATCGTTTCAGCGCCGGAATCTGTGGCGGCAGACTGGTCGAAGTACCCAGGGACAAGGGCTTTGGTATCAATGTTGCGGCGATAAAGGCAGCAATAGGCAAAAGGACCAGAATGATAATTATCGATAATCCTAATAACCCTACCGGGAACCTGGCTGCCGAGAAGGATATTCTTGAGATAGCTGCTACCGGGCTGCCGGTAGTAGTGGATGAAGCCTATTTCGAGTTTGCCGGAGAAACCTTGGTGCCGCTGATGGACAGGTATCACAACCTGATGGTGCTGCGAACATTCAGTAAGTGGGCCGGGCTTGCTGGCCTCAGGATTGGTTACGGCCTTTTCCCTCCTATAGTTGCCAATTACCTGATGAAGATTAAGCTCCCCTATAATGTGAATGTGGCGGCCATCGTCGCTGTTCGTGAGTCGCTGAAGGACCTGGATTACTTGATGGATAACGTGAGGGCGATAATCGCCGAAAGGGAAAGGCTTTTTAATGAACTTAAAAAGTTTAAGTTTTTAGAGCCCTTTCCCTCGCGGGCTAACTTCATCCTTTGTTCGGTCCTGGGCGCCATGGCTGGCGAGCTCTGTGATAAACTTCAGAGGAGAGGCATCCAGGTTCGCTACTTTAATACGCCGGTACTAAAGAATTATATCCGTATCAGCGTGGGTAAACCGGAGCATACCGATATTCTGATCAGGGCACTCCAGAAAATAGGGGAGGAGATAAATGGCTAATCGAGATTCCGTTGTAAAAAGGGAGACTAAGGAGACCGACATCAGCCTTTCGCTTAATATTGACGGCAGCGGCAAATGGGATATGAACAGCGGTATCAGGATGCTGGATCATCTGCTGGCCCAATTATCCCAGCACGGTCTATTTGACATAAAGCTTTCAGCGACCGGTGTTGATCAGCATCACGTAGTAGAGGACGTCGCTATTACCCTGGGTAAGGCTTTTGCTCAGGCACTGGGTGAGAGGCGGGGTATTGTCAGGATGGCCGATGCGGCCGTACCGATGGATGATG
Source organism: Dehalococcoidia bacterium UBA5760 (assembly GCA_002418895.1). Taxonomy (GTDB): domain Bacteria; phylum Chloroflexota; class Dehalococcoidia; order Dehalococcoidales; family UBA5760; genus UBA5760. Next base: position 54,544 of record DIFA01000017.1, read on the forward strand.
CCCTGGCAGAGGTGGTTGTAGACCTGAGCGGTCGGGGATATACGGTATTGGATTTGCCTTTTAGTGATAATGATATGTTCGGTTTTCCCACCGACCTGGTCCGTCACTTCCTGGAGACCTTTGCTGTTGAAGCCAGGATCAATCTCCACGCCAGATTTCTCTACGGTGTTAACGATCATCATAAAGCGGAAGCCTTGTTCAAGGCCCTGGGTAGAGTCCTGGATAAGGCTACCAGAATCGATGAGCGAATCAGAGGTGAACTGCCCAGTACCAAGGAATTCCTTGAAGGTTAATACGTCGGGTTGAGTTCTATCCCAGCTTCTTACCGGTCAACCTTTCGTAGGCATGCCGGTATCTTGTGGTAGTAGCTTCGATAACCTCCGGCGGTAGCATAGGAGCTGGGGGTTCTTTATTCCATCCTGACCCGGCGAGCCAGTCCCGTACCGGCTGTTTATCATAGCTTGGTTGGGATTGCCCCACCTTGTAGAGCCCGGCATCCCAGAACCGGCTCGAGTCCGGGGTTAAAAGTTCGTCAACTAGAAGGAGCCGGTCGCCATCCAGCCCGAATTCCATCTTGGTATCGGCGATAATAATGTCTCTGGCGTAATCCCTTGCGTAGTTATAGATGGCCATACTTTTTTCCTTGAGCTCACGGGCCATCTTTTCCCCTACCATTTCTTTCAGCTCATAGGTACTGAGCGGCAGGTCGTGCCCTGTCTCTGCCTTGGTTGTCGGTGTGAATAATGGTTCGGGTAGCTCCTGGCTTTCCTTCAGCCCTGCCGGTAGCGGTTCGTCGTTAACTGTACCCTGTTTTTGATACTCTACCCAGGCCGATCCGGAGAGGTAGCCGCGAATAACGCATTCAACCGGAATAACCTTAACTTTCTTAGCGATCATAGACCTTGCCTCAAGGTAAGAGGGATAAGCAAAGCGGTCTATCGCCGGCAGGTATTTGTCCAGGCATCTTACGTCATCAACTACTTCTATCAGGTGGTTGGCTATTATACTTTCTGTATTCCGGAACCAGAAGGCGGAGAGTTTGTTGAGCACCATACCTTTATCTGGGATGCCACAGGGTAGTACTACATCGAAGGCGGAGATGCGGTCGGTGGTTACGATTAGCAGCTGATTGCCCAGGTCATAGGTATCACGTACCTTGCCTCGGGAAAATGTTGGCAGGGGCAGATCGCTTTTCAGTAAAACAGGGCAAGCGCTCATATTGACCTCGGCACCATGTTCTTGTCTTCCGTTGCAGTCGCTTTTTCTTTCCACTGTGCTGATGTCAGGCCGATTCTCTTGAAGATGTCGTCGATGTAGCGCAAATAGTACTGCTCGTTAAAAAGCGGTTCAAGCTCTTCCGGAGCCAGGATAGCGGTAATATCGGCATCGGCCTTAAGCAGCTTCAGAAAATCCCTGTTCTTCTCCCAGGTCTTCATAGCATTTCGCTGTACCAGTTCGTATGCTTTTTGACGGGATAGCCCCTTATCGATAAGGGTCAGCATTACCCGTTGCGAGAAGACCAGTCCCTTGGTAAGTTCGATATTTCTCTTCATCTTCTGGGGATAGACCAGTAAGCCTCTCATTACCGATGCAAAAAGACTGAGACAGTAGTCCAGGACGAGGCAGGCGTCGGGAAGAATGATACGCTCTGTTGAAGAGTGGCTGATATCCCGTTCGTGCCATAATGCGATGTTCTCCATTGAGGTCAGGGCGTAGCCCCTTAGCAGTCGAGCTAGGCCGCAGATTCGCTCGCAGAGCTCGGGGTTACGCTTGTGCGGCATGGCTGAAGACCCGGTCTGGCCGGCTGCAAAGGGTTCCTCTACTTCCCTGACCTCAGTCTTTTGTAACGCCCTGATTTCGGTGGCGAATTTCTCTAATGAACTGGCGATTATTGCCAGGGTAGTGGTGAACTGAGCGTGACGGTCGCGCTGTATAATCTGATTCGATACCGGTGCCGGTGAAAGCCCCAGTCTGGCGCAGGTCTTCTCTTCAAGTTCAGGGAGCAGGGTGGCGTAGGTGCCGACTGCCCCCGAGATTTTGCCGACGGTGATAGCCCTCTTGGCGGCGGTAAGCCTCTGGCGGTGGCGCTTCATTTCCTCGACCCACAGCGCTAGCTTCAGACCGAAGGAGAGCGGTTCGGCATGGATACCGTGTGTGCGGCCGATCATAGCCGTGTATTTATGCTTTATCGCTTGTTGCGCCAGTACCGAAATCAGTTCTTTTATATCCTGATTCAGTATCTCTGTCGCCTCGATAAGCTGTAGGCTGAGGGCAGTATCAATTACATCCGAGGAGGTAAGACCGAGATGAATAAAGCGTGATTCTTTACCCAGGCTTGTAGCTACGGAGCTGAGAAAGGCGGTAACGTCGTGGTGAGTTTCTTTGAGAATTTCCTCCATACGTTTAAGATTAACACGGGCCAGCTTTATCTTGGGTACCGCCTCTCTGGGGATAACACCCAGTTCCGCCCATGATTCGCAGACGGCAATCTCTACCTCAAGCCATTTGTTGAATTTGTTCTCGTCTGACCAGACGCTCTTCATTTGTGGTCGGGAATATCGTTCAATCATTTGTTATCTCCCTGTAAATCACTCCTGTATTTCTCGTAGGAGTTTCTTATCTCATCATGCTTCAGGCCCAGAATTTCGGCTGCCAGATAAGCCGCGTTCTTAGCTCCGGCACTACCGATTGCCACGCAGGCTACCGGTACTCCAGCCGGCATCTGGACTATGGAATAGAGGGCATCAAGCCCATTTAGTTCACTACCAGCCAGCGGTACGCCGATGACCGGTATAGTCGTCCAGCTGGCTATGACTCCGGGGAGGTGGGCGGCGCCGCCGGCGGCGGCGATGATGACCTCAATCCCCCTGCCCCTGGCATCCAATCCGAAACTGCGTACCTTTTCCGGGTTGCGGTGGGCTGACATTACGATTAGCTCATAGTCGATACCCAGCTTACCGAGTGCCTCCAGCGTCGATCGCATCGATTCGGTATCTGATTTACTGCCCATAACTACAGCTACTAACGGCATATATTAATCTCACCTCCTCCAGCCCTCTCCTCTTTTCGAGAAGAAGGAAAGAAGTTATTTGTAAGTGGACAGAGTCTTCATCGGGCCATTTTATCATATCAGGGCGATGTCTTTGCGGTAATGACAGCCCTCGAAGTTAATTCGTGATATGTTGTGATAGACCTTTTCTCTGGCCTCAGTGATATTCCTGCCGGTAGCGGCTACGGTAAGCACCCGTCCCCCGTAGCTTAATATCTGTCCTTTTGTTGTGCCTACCCTGGTGCCGGCGTGAAATACCATAATGTCTTTGTCCAGGCTATCCAGTCCGCTGATCGGGAATCCCGTCCGGTAGCTTCCGGGATAACCTCCTGATGTCATCACCACGCCGACACAGGCATTCCCGCTCCATTCTATATCTATCCGGTCAAGATTGCCACTGATTATTGCCAGTATGATATCTACCAAGTCCGTTTTTAAGAGGGGGAGAACTACCTGCGTCTCCGGATCGCCAAAGCGCGCATTGAACTCTATCACCTTTGGCCCGTCCCTGGTGATCATCAATCCTCCGTAGAGAACTCCCTTATAAGGCCTTTTCTCGGCGGCCAGCGCTTTTACCGAAGGCCTGAGGATGGTCTCGGCTACTTCTTTGTCCAGCTTGGGGCTGGTGAAGTATGGTGGGCTGTAGCTACCCATACCGCCGGTATTCGGGCCCTGGTTCCCATCGAATACCGGTTTGTAATCGCATGCCGAGACAAGCGGGATTACGGTGCTGCCATCGGTAAAGGCAAAAGAGCTCATTTCTTTTCCAGTCAGGCATTCTTCAATAACCACCCTATCCCCGGCGGCACCGAAGATTTTGGCTTCCATAATCTGGTATAGGGCGTCGATGGCTTCCTGGATTGAGTGGGCGACGGTTACCCCCTTACCGGCAGCCAGGCCGTCCGCCTTGATGACAACAGGGGGTATCTGCTGCTCGACGTACCTTTTTGCTCTACCGTATTCGGAGAAGCTGACCCCACTGGCACAGGGAATACCATACTTCTCCATTAACTGCTTGGCAAACACCTTGCTCGACTCTATTTCGGCGGCTGCTTTGCCGGGACCGAAGATAGGTATGCCGATGCTCTGAAAGTGATCGACGATGCCGCTGGCAAGTGAAGCCTCCGGACCGACCACGGCAAGCTCGATCCCCTTTTCCTGTGCCGCTTTAGCTAATCCCTCTATATCGGTGGGCTTAATGTCCAGGTTATGGGCAATTTGGGCCGTACCGGCATTACCCGGGGCGGTATAAATCTCCTTGACCTTGCGACTACCAGCCAGCTTCCAGACCAGGGTATGTTCCCTGGCCCCACTACCAACAACCAGTACCTTCAGCGTTTTCCTCTCCCCCTCTATGTAATCTGGTACTCTACCTGTACTGCTATCTCGCCCTGGGGTGTGCTCGATTTAATACTAATTACATGGAAGCCATTCTCCGGCGCGATGAAGATGAAGTGTCCTTCTGCAGCAGCAATTACCTTACCCTTCTCCAGACGTCCCAGTCCAGTGTCCTTTATGTTCCCGGCTTGACCGGTGCTGGTCTGGTATCCCAGCACTTCCTCGGCCGGTGTGGTAACTCGGAGCATTACTGCGGCCCCCTCGGCATAGAAGGATAGGTACAGTTCTTGTCCACGCTTAAGGTACAGGGAGAAGCTGTGAGAGTCGTACTCGTCGGTGTTGCCAGGAGTGGTAGCGGTTGACAGTTGAAAGTTTATTGTTTCGTGGGGGGACTGCTCCGGTACCGGGGTCTGAGCACGCATTAGTACCGGCGCATAGACTCCAAGTACAACTGAGATTGCTCCCAGTATAATTCCCAGGATAACGATCGGTTTTTTGTACATCCTTGACTCCCCTCCTCTTTAGTTAGCCTTACCCCTCCATTACTCCCACTCTATAGTCGATGGTGGTTTGGAGGTTATGTCATAGACGACCCGGTTTACGCCGGGTACCTCGTTGACGATACGGTTAGAAATCTTGGCCAGCAGTTCGTAGGGCAGCCGTGCCCAATCGGCGGTCATCGCATCGTCACTGGTTACGGCACGGACGGCAACCAGGTAGCCATAGGTTCTGAAGTCCCCCATTACCCCTACGCTTTTGACGTCGGTAAGTACGGCAAAACTCTGCCATAGCTGGCGGTATAGTTTTGCCTGCTTTATCTCTTCCATTACAATCCAGTCGGCACTACGAAGTATTTCCAGCTTCTCTCTGGTTACCTCACCAATGATACGGATGGCCAGACCGGGACCGGGGAACGGCTGTCGCCATATCATCTCCTCGGGGAGACCCAGCCCCAGGCCTACCTGCCGTACTTCATCCTTGAATAGGTAGCGCAGGGGTTCAACCAGGTTGAGCGTCATCTTGGCGGGTAGTCCGCCGACATTGTGATGGGTTTTTATTTTGGCTGAGGCTTTACTTCCAGAAGAGGCGCTCTCGATGACATCCGGGTAGAGGGTACCCTGGGCCAGGAAATCGACCTTGCTTATTTTAGCGGCTTCTTCCTCAAAGACCTTGATGAATTCCTCTCCGATAACCTTGCGTTTCTGCTCGGGGTCGATTACGCCCTGCAGACGGTTGAGGAATCTTTCACTGGCATCAACATGAATGGTATTCATCCCCAGGTGACGGCGGAAGACTTTTAGGGTCCTTTCCGCCTCTTGGCGGCGCAGCAGTCCGTTATTAACAAAGATGCAGGTAAGCTGGTTGCCAATAGCCTGGTGAATGAGGGTAGCTACTACCGCTGAATCAACTCCTCCGGAAAGGGCATTGATGACCTTACCGCCGCCGACTTGCTCTTTAATCCTGTCCAGGCTGTCCCTGATGAAGCTGCCCATAGTCCAGTTCCCCTGGCAGCCGCATATCCGGTAAGCAAAATTCTTCAGGATGGTCTTACCATTTGGTGTATGAGCTACCTCAGGGTGAAACTGGAGGCCAAATATTCTTTTATCATTACCCATTACGGCAAATGGCGAGCCTTCGGTATAGGCCAGGGTACTGAATCCAGGCGGCATTTCTTCAATCTGGTCGCCGTGGCTCATCCATACCGGAGCGGGGGTGGGTAAATCAGCAAGCAGGGGTGAGTCTACATCGGCAACATGAAGGACGGAATGGCCGTATTCGTGTCTTTCCCCCTGGGTGACCTTGCCACCCAGCTGGTGGGTTATCACCTGCATTCCGTAGCATATCCCCAGCACCGGCAGGTTGCTTTCATAGATATAGGCTGGTGCCAGAGGCGCCTCCGGTGTGTAAACGCTGGCCGGTCCGCCGGAGAGGATGAATCCCTTTGGGTTTAACGGGGTTATCTTTTCCCAGGGGGTGTCATAGGATACCAGTTCACAATATACCTGACATTCTCGTATCCGCCGTGCGATGAGCAGGCTATATTGAGAGCCGAAGTCGATGACAACGATAGTCTCGCGCTCGTTGCCGGGAATAGCTTCTTTTGCTGCCGCCGGCTGTTCACCACCCAGCTCTTTGGCAATCTCCAGGTAGGTGGATACTTCAATATCACCACTGGTGGCCACGCGGTGGCTGCTTGGTGTCTCTTGTGATTTGTCTTCGGTCATTATATCTCAAAGATTATCATTATGGTATACTGGCGTCAAGAGTGAAGCGAAATTTCCGCTAGGTGGTATGGCGGTGTTAACCGGACTCCCTGCGAGTGTTGCAAACCAGGTCCGTGAGGGTGTTGCCGTCCTCAGGGGTGGGGGCATCGTTGCTTTCCCTACTGATACCGTCTATGGCCTGGGGGTCTGTCCTTATCTTCACCGGGCGGTGGAACGGGTCTATACGGTAAAGGAACGGCCGTTGGAGATGGCACTGCCCCTGCTTTTGTCCAGTACGCTACAGATAAGCGAAGTTGCCGAATCAGTGCCGCCGATTGCCCGGCTGCTGGTGGAGAAGTTCATGCCCGGTCCTTTAACTCTGGTCTTATATAAGTCCGGGGTTGTTCCGGGAATTGTTACCGCCGGGGGTACCACCGTAGCTGTTCGTGTTCCGGCCCACCCTGTGCCCGTTGCCCTTGCTCTGGGGTTGGGGGCGCCTATTTCGGGCACCAGCGCTAATCTGAGCGGTAAGCCGAGTGCTCTGACGGCTGATGAGGTACATGCTCAATTCGGTAACAAAATAGATCTGGTTATTGACGGCGGCCGGTGTCCGGGTGGCCGGGAGTCTACCATAGTTGATGTCACCGGAGAGATACCGTTGGTTTTACGAAAGGGAGCGATAGATTTTGGCGAACTGAAGAAGGTGTGTGCTAGTATTATTTTAGGAGGGAGGGCCGATTAGTGCGTATTGCTATTGGGTGTGACCACAGGGGATTGGATATCAAGCAATCTGTTATCAGCCTGGTTAGTGACTCGGGGTACAGTATCGAGGATTTTGGCTGTTATACTGCTGATCCGGTGGACTATCCCGATATCGCCAGGAAGGTAGCCCTGGCGGTAGCCGGAGGTGATTGCAATCATGGTATCCTGATATGTAATACCGGCATCGGTATGAGCATCGCCGCTAATAAGTTTAAGGGGATAAGGGCGGCTCTATGCTGTAGCGTCTTTGATGCCTGCCGTGCTCGCCAGCATAACGATGCTAATATCCTTTGTCTGAGCGCCGAACGGGATAGGGAGTCAATATCCGAAATAGTTAAGGCCTATCTTAGCAGTGAATTTCAAGGTGGCCGGCACCTGCTAAGGGTGAATAAGATAATAGCTATGGAAGGTTAGCCAGATACGGATTAGCTTGACAACGGGTAGGTGCTATGCTATGTTTTTTGAACGGGGTAAATCTATAATTGCAGATTATTGGTCCGTCCGTATAGGGGCGGTTTTTGATTATTAATGGGGAAAGGAGTTAGTCTGGCTTGTGAAGAGTGATGTAGTTAAAAAGGGTGTAGAGAGGGCTCCACACCGGTCTCTGCTATATGCCTTGGGCTGTACGCCTGATGATATGGATCGGCCTTTCGTAGGAATTGTGAATAGCTTTAGTGAGATTGTGCCGGGGCATATACACCTGCGCCAGATTGCTGAAGCGGCTAAATCGGGGGTGTATAGTGGCGGGGGTGTTCCCTTTGAGGTGAATACCATTGCTGTATGTGACGGTATCGCTATGAACCACACCGGTATGAAATATAGCCTGCCCAGCCGGGAGCTCATTGCTGACTCGATAGAGATAGTGGCTGAAGCCCACGGCTTTGATGCGCTGGTCTTTATTACCAATTGCGATAAAATTGTTCCCGGGATGCTTATGGCAGCGGTTCGGTTGAACCTGCCCTCCATCTTTGTCAGTGGTGGTCCGATGCTGGCCGGACGCCTCTGTGGGGAGGATGGAGTTAAGCATGTTGATGTCAATTCTATCTTTGAGGCGGTCGGTAGGGTGGCTAAGGGTGGCATGGGGAAGGAGGAGCTGGAACAGCTTGAGTTGGTTGCCTGTCCCGGCTGTGGTAGTTGTTCCGGCATGTTTACCGCTAACACGATGAATTGTGCCACCGAGGCTATGGGAATGGGTCTGGTCGGTAATGGCACCATTCCGGCTGTTGACGCCAGACGGGTGCGGCTGGCGAAACAGGCCGGGCGACAGGTCATGCGACTTCTGGCTGAAGATGTTAGGCCGCGCGATATTATCAACAGAGATTCTATTCATAATGCCTTTGCCGTTGATATGGCATTAGGCGGCAGTACTAATTCGGTGCTGCACCTCATCGCCGTAGCCCGTGAGGCAGGGGTTGATTTCACCCTGCCGATGGTTAATCGAATAAGTGAGTGTACTCCTCATCTGGTAAAGATGAGGCCGGCCGGTGATTTTCACCTGGAGGATTTGGATGCGGCAGGTGGCGTACTGGCGGTGATGAAAGAGATTAAAGAGGTGTTGAATCTGGAAGCAAGGACGGTATCGGGTAAATCGGTGGCTGAGATTGTTGCTGGCAGCCGTTTTGTAGATAGAAAGGTGATTCGTCCTGTGGATAGCCCCCACTCGGCCAGCGGCGGCATTTGTATTCTCTTTGGTAACCTGGCGCCGGAGGGTGCGGTGGTGAAGAGAGGTGCGGTAGCTCCTGAGATGATGGTCCATCGTGGTCCGGCCAGGGTGTTTGATTCCGAGGAGGAAGCTACCAAAGCTATTCTGGACGGTAAAATAGAGTCGGGTGACGTGGTGATCATTCGCTATGAGGGTCCTAAAGGCGGACCGGGAATGAGAGAGATGCTCACTCCTACCTCTATACTGAGTGGCATGGGGATGGCTAGTGAGGTAGCTTTGATAACCGACGGGCGTTTTTCCGGAGCGACCCGTGGCGCTGCTATTGGGCATGTCTCTCCTGAGGCGGCCAGTCGGGGGCCTATCGCTGCTCTGAAGGATGGTGACATGATAAGTATCAATATCCCTGACTATAAACTTGAGGTTGAACTTGATGATAGCGAAATATCCCGGCGTTTAGCCGGTCTGGCTGAATTTGAACCCAGGGTGAAGGCCGGTTATCTCAAGCGGTATGCGGAGAGGGTCTCTTCCGCCAGTAGCGGAGCGGTATTTAGCCAGTAGGAGCGATGATGATGAAAATGACAGGCGCCCAGATTGTATGTGAGAGCATGTTGAAGGAGGGAGTGGAGGTTATCTTTGGTTTACCGGGGGGAGTGGTGATACCGCTTTATGATACCCTGCCTCAGTATCCCCAGCTCCACCATGTTCTGGTGCGCCACGAGCAAGGGGCGGCTCATGCCGCTGATGGTTACGCCAGGGCCAGCGGCAAAGTAGGCGTATGTTTTGCTACCTCCGGTCCGGGGGCCACCAACCTGGTAACCGGCATTGCCAATGCCTATCTGGACTCGGTGCCGATGGTGGCGATAACCGGTCAGGTAGTCCGATCTTGTATCGGCAGGGATGCTTTCCAGGAAGTTGATACCACCGGTATTACCCTGCCTATTACCAAACATAACTACCTTGCGCTTGATGTCGGTTCACTGGCCAGAATACTCAAGGAATCCTTTCACCTTGCCCGGACAGGGCGGCCGGGGCCGGTGCTGATTGATATACCGAAGGATGTATTTACTGACCAGGCGGAATACTGCTATCCGGATGAGGTGAAATTACCCGGTTATAATCCGACCCTTGAAGGACACCCGGCCCAGATTAAGAAAGCCGCCAAAATTATCAATGAGGCAGAGCGGCCGCTGGTCATCGCGGGCAGGGGAGTGGTTATCTCGGGTGCTTATGCTGAACTTAAGGATATGGTGGAGACGGCGCAGTTACCGGTGGTTACCACGCTGTTGGGCATCGGTTGTTTTCCGGAGAGCCATATGCTGAGCTTCGGGATGTTGGGGATGCATGGTATGGCCTATGCTAATATGGCGGTTGACGGGGCGGATGTGATAGTGGCGGTAGGAATGAGGTTTGATGACAGGGCGACGGCCAGGGTGAGTGCGTTCGCACCGCATGCTAAGGTGGTGCATATCGATATTGACCCTGCTGAGATTGGTAAGAACGTCCGGGTGGATGTCCCGATAGTAGGTGATGTCCGGCTTGTGCTGAAGGAGTTGAACAAGCTGGTTGACTCTGCGGATCATGCCGATTGGATCGATCAGATTGATGAGTGGCGGCGGGAACGTCCGATAGAGATTCCCTGGGGTGGTGGAAGTCTGTTGCCGCAGT
>DIFA01000010.1 GCA_002418895.1 Dehalococcoidia bacterium UBA5760
TACTAATGGTCGAGGGCTTGACCTGCTTCAGAATTGATATTAGTCGATTTAACCGAAAGTAAAGAGGGCTCAGGTATGGAATCTGGGCTCTTTATGTTTGTCCAAGGTCCGGAATCAGTAATGCCAAAAAGAAATAAGCACGCTTGACATCAGGTATGCAACTCAGCTTATAATAAGCTGAGTTTGGTTCGGGTGGAGGTCGGATGTAATGCAGACCAACGTATCCGGGCTGCTTAAATCATCCATCGGGGCAACACGAAATTACAGGGTAAGTGATACCGTTAATATCTCCGGTAGTGACAGCTTGGTTCAGGGTGATGTTTCCCTGGTACGCACCAACCGGGGCATCATGGTTAAGGCAACACTACATACCGGGGTTGAGGTCGGTTGCGGTCGCTGCTTGAATTTGTTTCGTGCTCCGCTGACACTGGAAATTGAAGAGGAGTATTTCCCCGTCATCAACATAGATAGCGGGATTCCGCAGTCTCTACCTGATGAACCGGGGTGTTTTACTATCAACGGACAGCATATTCTTGACCTGACCGAAGCGGTGCGCCAATATGCTCTGCTGGCTGTCCCGATGAAACTGCTCTGTCGTGAGGACTGTGCCGGGTTATGTCCGACCTGTGGTCACGACCTGAATAAGGGACCCTGCCAATGTTCATCTTAAGAGATAGAGCACCGCTAGTCCGGACTGGGCAACCAATTCTCGGTTAGTGATGACTCGGTAGTGAAAAGGAAAGGAACAAGGTAGATTATGGGAGCTTTACCAAAACGGAAATACGCCAAGGCGCGTCAGGGTAAAAGACGGGTCAATCTCAAGCTGCTACCTGTAACTCAATTAAGTTCTTGTTCTCAATGCAACAGCCCCAAACTGTCCCACCGTGTTTGCCCTACCTGCGGCACCTACGACGGCAGAGAAGTCATTGAGATCAAGAGCCCGCAAAAGAAAACTGGTTAAGGGAGAACTACTTTATGATTAAAACCGACATTTGCGATCTCCTCGGTATTGAGTACCCGATTATTCAGGGGGGAATGGCCCACCTTGCTACAGCCGAGCTGGCTGCAGCCGTTTCAAATGCCGGTGGGTTAGGTATTATCGGCGGCGGCGCTCCAGAACCGGAGTGGGTCAGGGAACAGATACGCCTGACTAAACAGAAAACGGATAAACCGTTTGGAGCGAATATCGTTCTGATAGCCGCCAAAGCGGAGGAGATTATCAAGGTAATTCTGGAAGAGAAGGTAGCGGTAGTAACTACCGGCGCCAGTAATCCCGGACCCTATATCCCCAGATTCAAGGAAGCCGGGATAAGGGTAATGCCGGTAGTGGCCAGTGTTTCTCTGGCCAGACGGCTGCAACGAGCCGGCGTCGACGCTTTCGTGGCTGAAGGGATGGAATCGGGAGGAGAGACAGGGCAGACAACCACGATGGCCTTGGTACCCCAGGTAGTCGACGCAGTCCAGCTACCGGTAGTGGCGGCCGGAGGGTTTGCCGACGGACGAGGTCTGGCAGCCGCTCTAGCACTCGGTGCTCAGGGTATTCAGATGGGAACCCGCTTTGTCTGCAGCGAGGAATGTATCGCTCACCCCAACTACAAAAAGGCGATCGTCGACGCCAGTGACCGCTCCACAGTCCTTTCCGGTCAGAGCACCGGCTACCCCTTGCGTGCTCTGGAGAACAAGTTCACACGGGAGTTCATGGACAAGGAGAGCGCCGGTATTCCGATAGAAGAGCTGTTCCAGCTCGGTGTCGGTAAGATGCGACAGGGCATGATTAATGGTGATATCGAAGGGGGTACCCTTCTGGCAGGACAGATTTGCGGTATGATAAATGAAATCAAGCCGGTCAAGACTATCATTGAAGAAATAGTCCGCGAGGCCGAGGCGATAATAACACGTCTCAATAATTCTACGAAGGGCGGCTAAACTCAATATTATGAAGGTAGCCCATGTCTTCCCGGGACAAGGTTCTCAGAAGGTAGGTATGGGGCGTGATCTCCACGACAATTTCCCTTCCGCCAGGGCAATCTTCGAGCAGGCCGATGAGGCCCTGGGCTTTCCTCTGTCACGGCTGTGCTTCGAGGGTCCGGAAGAAGAACTTCGCTTAACGATAAATGCTCAACCGGCGCTACTGACAACCAGCTATGCCTGCCTACAGGCTGTCCGCGACGTGAAAAACAACGGGCTGCCTCCGGCAGCATTTGTTGCCGGTCACAGCCTGGGTGAGTATACCGCGCTGGCAGCCGCCGGGGTACTCGATTTCGCCACCGCCGTCTATCTGGCTCGAGAGAGGGGACGACTGATGTATCAAGCCGGGCTGCTTCAACCGGGTGGTATGGTAGCAATAATCGGGTTCGACGAAGCACCACTGGCAGAAGTTTGTGATGAGACCGGTACCTGGCTGGCTAACATTAACTGTCCGAATCAGATGGTCATCAGCGGGGCGGCGGAAAACCTGGCCAAAGCTGCAGAGTTAGCCAAATCCAGAGGAGCCAGGCGTGCTATTCCATTACCCGTAAGCGGCGCCTTTCATACACCGCTGATGCAGCAGGCAGCCCAGGGCATGTCCGAAATAATAGCTAACATCTCTTTCCGTGAGCCAATTATCCCTATTGTGGCCAATACTACGGCTGAGCCGATGACTACCGCCGAGCAGATCAAGGAGGAGCTACTCAGACAGCTATGCAATAGTGTTCAGTGGCAACGCTCCGTCGAATACATAATAGCAGGTGGTATCTCCACCTTCATCGAGATAGGCCCTGGAGAGGTGCTCAGCGGACTGATTAAAAGAATAGATAGTGATGCTGAGACCATCAATATAGGCGATGCACAAGCCATTAATAGCCTCGCTGATTGAATAGATTTCGGCCCATCAATCTCGTTACTAGCTTCAGGTATCGCCGCAGCATCAGCTCGGGCTAGGGGGTAATCATGTCGGGGGCACGGCGAAAAGCAAGAATGCTGGCTCTCCAGGCACTTTATGAAGCTGATTCCGCAGGACATAAAGCAGAACAGGCGATAGTTCATCTCCTGGAAAATGCGAGGCTAAGTGAAGATAATAACACCTTTGCCTGTCGACTGGTCAGCGGAGTCATGAGCAACAAGAAGGAAATCGACCACAATATTCAACACTTTGCTCCCGCCTGGCCGCTGGAACAAATACCCTTGGTCGACCGGAATATCCTGAGGATGGCAATATTCGAGATGCTGTTCGACGATGAGGTACCGATTAAGGTAGCGGTAAATGAGGCGGTGGAGCTAGCCAAGGAATTCGGCAGCGATAGTTCCCCACGGTTCATCAACGGAGTCCTGGGCTCAGTCAGCACTCTCACCAGCAGGTAAAGGAACCGGCATTTTAACCGCGCTGACCCGGTGTCCCGCAGATTCACACAGCTCAGCCGGGCTAGCCTGATGCATCAGTGCTTAAAGGGACCTGCCGTCCAATACCTCTAGCTGCCGGGCCAGCAGGGTGTCATCAATCTGTATCTTACTGACCTTCTCGTAGACCTTACGGAAGTGAAAACCCTGGGCAGCCAGTGTTATCGAAAGCCCGAGAAGCCTCGGATATTTCAGCAGTGTGGTAAATATCAGCCTCCAGTAGTGCATCCTGGCTCCATCCTTAACACCCAGAACCAGAGCAGATTTGATCATGCTTACTATGTGATGAACTTTGAGCCTGGACCGAGAGCCTAAGTTACCATTAGGCCGGTACTCCTGAAAGAACGTCTGGATCCGATCATAATACTGCTTGGGGGAGTAGATCGTATGCAGGATTTGCTTGTAGCCATTAACCAGAACATCATACCTCATTTTAGGTATGAAGTTAGTGGTACCATCGGTGTTATCGCCGTTACCTCCCGGCAGGACACGGTTTTCCTTGATCAGACGATGCCAAAGTTTCGTCTTAGGAGGAGCATTGAGCAAGCCTACCATAGCGGTAACGATGCCGCTATTCTGGATGAAATTGATCTGGCTCTTGAAGATCGAGACCGGATCGCTATCAAAACCGACGATAAAACCTCCCATTACTTCAAAACCATAGTTCTGCAGCCTCTTCACAGAAGCTATCAGGTCGCGATTCTTGTTGGTGAACTTATGACACTCGGTCAGGCTATCCTCATTCGGGCTTTCGATGCCGACAAATACCCGGGTAAAGCCGCTATCGGACATCAACTGCATCAACTCGTCGTCATCGGCAAGGTTAACCGATGCTTCGGTAAGAAACCGGAAAGGATAACCTTTGGCCTTCTGCCACTCAATTATGGTCGGCATGATTTCTGACTTAAGCTTCTTCCTGTTTCCGATAAAATTATCATCAACAATAAAGATGGTACCCCGGTAGCCCTGGGCATATATCGCTTCCAGCTCCCCAATTATCTGGGCTTGGGTCTTGGTACGGGGCTTATGCCCGTCCATAACGACAATATCGCAGAACTCGCAATCGAACGGACAACCGCGACAGTACTGGATAGTAACCTGCGCATATTTCTTAAGGTTAACCAGCGAGAAGAGGGGTATGGGAGTCTTATGTACATCAGCCTTCTCATCAGACCTGTAGACGTGCTGGGGGCAGCCCTTTTCCAGATCTGCCAGGAAGAGAGGCAGAGTAACCTCCGCTTCATTGAGTATGATATGGTCGATTTCACTAAAATCAAATAACCCGTATCCGGTAGTATAGAAGGGCCCACCGGCCACAACTCGAGTATTGAAGCTCTTGCAGCGCTTAACGACCTCCTGGGCAGACCTTTGCTGTACCACCATAGCGCTGATAAAGACGTAATCAGCCCACCTGATGTCCTTATCGGTCAGTTTGTTTACATTCATGTCGACAAATTTTTTCTCCCAATCGCCGGGGAGCATGGCAGCGACAGTCAACGGGCCCAGAGGCGTATTTAATGCCTTCCTCGGGCCTAACTTCAAAGCATGCTTAAAGCTCCAGAAGGTATCTGGATACTGTGGATAAACTAGAAGTATTTTCAAATTACCGCTCCTTTTGCGTTTGAACTTTTCTATAGTTCAAATTCCTAGCATAAACGCTTCCAAAGCGAAAGTCAAATATCATACTGCAGACAGCATTGCTGCCAGGGATAATTCAACGAACGGGCTACACCCTCTATTATTTAGTCGGTTTCGTACTACCCATGACAGCGATATCAACGGACTTCCCACAGTGAGGACAGGTTACATTAATAATCAGCGGCTGATTCATTACGCGTTCCACAACCGCGCTAACCACCGAGTCGATATTATCCAAACGCTGGTCTATCATATCAAGCTGCCGCTCAATATCCTTAGCGTCCAGCATATGCTCCTGACCCAACACCTTAGGTCTATGCTTCTCCGCCAAAGCCCCTCCTGACAGATATTATCAGGTTTATTATAGGTAACCAGCAGTAATGTGTCAAAGTATTACCTCTAATCTAATATGGCATAGTAATTTCATATGGTTGTTTCACCGGAAGTTAGTAAGTTAGTGTTGACAGTCAGGGGAAATGAACTATAATAAGTAGATTTATCATACCCGGTATCCAGATACTCATAGGATGGCCCCGTGGCATGGAGACGCTATCGGAACAGTGATGTCATGAAGATTGTTATCGCCCCGCAGGGCTTCAAGGGAAATCTTACCGCTCTAGAGGTATCGCGGGCAATCAGCAGAGGGATTAAACAGGTAATTCCCGATGCGGTAACTGTAATTGTGCCGATGGCAGACGGTGGAGAGGGTACGATGCAGGCCCTGGTCGATGCCATCGGGGGAAACATCATATCAGTGGAGGTAACCGACCCGATTGGAGAGCGCATCACGGCTCGCTGGGCCATGTTAAGCGATGGGGTGACCGCCGTTATCGAGATGGCAGAGGCCTCAGGTCTTGACCTGATCCCACCGGAGAAACGTAATCCCCTGCTGACTACTACCTATGGCACCGGCGAATTGATCCGCGACGCACTTTCCAGAGGCTGCCGGAAATTCATCATCGGTATCGGCGGGAGCGCTACCAATGACGGCGGCGCCGGAATGGCTCAGGCTCTTGGCATCAAACTGATCAACGCCAAGGGAGCAACCATCGCCCCGGGAGGAGCGGCGCTGATTGACCTGGAAGACATCGACACAACGACTATCGACCCGCGACTAGCCGACTGTGATATTCTCCTGGCCTCTGATGTTACCAATCCTCTCTGCGGCCCCGAGGGAGCCTCCTTTATCTACGGTCCGCAAAAGGGAGCTACTCCGGAAATGATAGTACAACTTGACGCAGCGTTAGCCCACTACGCAGATATTATCCAAGAAAAACTCGGCGCCGACATCAGGGATATCCCCGGAGCCGGGGCAGCCGGCGGCCTGGGTGCCGGTTTAATCGCCTTTCTCAAAGCCAAGGTGCTCCCTGGTATAGATATCGTTATTCAAGCGACCAGCCTCGCCGAAAAAATGCCGGGGGCCAACCTGGTCTTTACCGGAGAGGGTAGAATAGACAGCCAAACCGCCAGTGGCAAGACGCCGGTGGGAGTCGCCCGAAAGGCCAAGGCCTTCGGGTTACCCGTCATTGCTATCACCGGTGAAATTGGCAACGGTTACGCTGCGGTTTACAGAGAGGGGATTGACACGGTCTTCAGTATCGCCCCCGGTCCTATCACCTTCAGTCAGTCTACCGAGATGGCGGAGGAGCTAATTGCTGATGTTACCGAACGTGCCATGCGGCTGTTTATCTGCAAAAGGAAGCCGGGCTACCGATGAGGGAAAACTTGAATTCCGTACCCCTGTCCAGGCTCAGGCTATTGATTCAAGCCTGGCAACTACATCATTTATGGTCTCTTCAGCCGTAGAGGTTCCGCCGGTTATTCCTACACAGCGCTGACTTCTGAACCAGGCGGAGTCAATCTCATCAGCCGTCTCAACGAGATAAGTTTTGGTAACTCTAGAACATAACCGGGCAAGACAGTTGGTATTGGCACTGTTATAACCACCGATAACAAGCATCAAGTCCACTCTGCCAGCCAGTTCAAGAGCGGATGCTTGCCGTTCCCTGATCTCGTGGCAGATAGTATCAATGACATATAACTCAGTATCTTTCGTGAAGGTAAGATCAACAAGCTTCTTGACAAAGTCAGTAAAATGGGCCGGGATCTGAGTTGTCTGAGATAGAACCCCCAACCGGCCTGGCAGAGGTTTAATCCCGTACACGAACTTCTCATCCAGTGTAGCTACCCCTTTACCCTTAGCCCATCCGATAACCCCCTCAACCTCCGGGTGATTGGCATCGCCATATATCACCACCCGGAAGCCGGCTTGAGCTAACCTCTGAGCGGCAAGCTGAGCCCGGTGAACAAAGGGGCAGGTAGTACTGACTATATCAATATGACGGGCCCGAAGATCCTCCTCCATCCGGGGACTCATGCCATGGGCACTGGTAACTACGATATTCCCCTTGATATCATCCACTCCTCCGGCCATCCTGACCCCGATACCGGCCAGTTTCTGCAGTACCGGCTGGTTATGCACAATAGCACCCAGCGTCTCCAAAGCACCACGCTCACGAGCAATCTTCTCAACAATATCAATAGCCCGTCTAACCCCGAAACAAAACCCTATGCCACTGTCTTTTTTAATCTCTAGCATAACTCATTCCTGCAATACGACCCACAAAACCCCGCCCGGCTCATCATTTCTCAACCAATTCCTTTAGAGCCTTTGAGTAAGCAGCAAATGTCTCGCTATCAAACAGCACGAAGACCACTTCTTCAAGAGCGGCAGGACCCTGTTGCAGGAAGGCGACGACAGTACTGAGAGCCACTTCGGCCGCCAGTTCAACCGGATAGCCATAGATACCGGTGCTTATTGAGGGAAAGGAGATGCTGTGCAGCTTGTTTCCCTCAGCCAACCGTAAACTCTCCTGATAGGCACTGGCCAGCAGCTCCGATTCTCCCTTATCACCACCACGCCAGACGGAACCAACGGTGTGGATCACATAACTTGCCCTAAGATTACCGCCGGTGGTAATTACCGCCTTACCGGTTGGCAGCCGCCCCTGCCGGGATACAATCTTTTTACACTCTTCTAAAATGGTGGGACCACCGGCCTTATGGATGGCGCCATCGACGCCGCCGCCACCCATTAAACTGGAATTAGCGGCATTGACAACGGCATCAGTACTCTGCTTGGTAATGTCCCCCTGGATTATATGCAGTCTGGAACTACCGACAGTAACTTCCGTAACCCGGTTCTCCATATTCACACTCCCTGATTTCTTCAATTCTACCACATCGACAACCATCCGCCCGAACAGCATATCATCAGGGGAAATATATTGACAAACCGTGTGCCTTATGCTAACTTAGTCTACATAGACGAGGTGAACGTCAATATGTTGAGTGTTGCTCTTCGCAAACTGTGTTATTATACCCGTTTTGCATTTACCTGGCGCATAAGGTGCGCCTGGAGGGATCAGCATTAAATAGATGCATTACGAGCCAACAAATTGAACAGTCGAAGCTCAGAAACCCTCCTAAAGCGGGAGGGTCTTTCTATTTTTAAAAGCAAAACAAGAGCAAACAGCATCGAAATATTCTATCCAGATAAAAAGTGAGGGGACAGATGATAATCATGAAAACCGACGCCACAAAAGATGAGGTAAACAATGTGGTTAAAGAAATAAATAAACTCGGGCTTAGAGCCGATGTTTCCAAGGGAAAATTCCGTACCATAATCGGACTGGTCGGAGACGAAAGCAAGGTGCCGTTTGAACAACTGACCACACTACCCGGTGTAAAAGAGGCCGCCATGGTTGAAGTCCCCTATAAGCTAATCAGTAAGGAATACGCCAAATTCTTCGACGATAGCACAGAGCACACGACGGTTATGGTAAAGAACATTGAGATAGGCGGAGACGAACCGGTATTTATTGCCGGACCTTGTGCCGTAGAGAGCCACCAGCAACTGCTGAGAATTGCTGAAGACGCAGCTAAGTGCGGAGCTCATATCCTGAGAGGAGGTATTTTCAAGCCGAGGAGTTCGGTACACTCTTTCCAGGGGCTGGGCTCGATAGGCTGGGAAGAAGCCAGAGAGGCCCTTAAATGGCTTCGCGAAGCAGGGGACAGGTTCGACCTGGCAACAATAACCGAGGTAAGGGGAGAAACGCAGGTTGAACTGGCTGCTGAGTATGCCGACATACTCCAGATAGGGACGAGAAACATGTATAATCAAGACCTGCTTACGAAGGTCGCCAGGACAAAGAAACCTATCCTGTTCAAACGCCATTTCGGCGCCAGCATTGAAGAATTCCTGTCTTTTGCGGAATACATTGCCGCTGAAGGCAACCGGAACATTATTCTCTGTGAAAGAGGAGTATTACCTGTAGGCAAAGGGAAGAACTACATCAGATATACTCTCGACCTGTCCGCCGTCCCGATCATTCAAAAAGAAACCTACCTGCCTATCATCGTAGACCCCAGTCATGCGGCCGGACGCCGAGACCTTATCTTCAAAATGAGTTGTGCCGCTATCGCCGTAGGTGCCAGCGGTCTGATGATTGAGATGCACTACAACCCGGCGGAAGCGCTGGTTGATGCGCAGCAAGCTATCACACCTGACGAACTTAAGGAGACTATTGAAACCTGTCGTAAAATCAGCAAACTGATCCCAACAAGAAAAAATGAAAGAAATTCGACTAAGGCTGGGCAGTAACAGCTACGATATTGATATCGGCCCGGGAATACTGAAGCAGAGCGGCCATCAGCTAAAGGAAATAGGCTTTGACGGCAGGCTGGTGGTCATCAGTAACCCCGTAGTACATGACCTGTACGGCGACGTCGTCGGGCGTAGCCTGACCGCGTCAGGATTTACGGTAACCACCCTCACCATCCCCGATGGGGAAGAGCAAAAGTCATTGGAAACGGCCGGCAGACTATACCGTGAATTAGCCGAATGCCATGCGGAAAGAACCACGCCTATTCTAGCCCTGGGGGGAGGGGTTATCGGGGACTTAGCCGGATTCGTGGCTGCTACATACCTGAGGGGAGTCCCGCTGGTACAGTTACCGACCACCCTGCTGGCACAGGTTGACAGCAGCATCGGCGGTAAGGTGGCGCTGGATCACGACCGGTTAAAAAACAAAATCGGGGCCTTTTATCAGCCAAGGCTGGTAATCAGCGACATTGATACCATCAGAACCCTCGACGACAAGCAGTTTACCAACGGACTGGCTGAAGTGATAAAATATGGAGTTATTCGAGACGAAGGATTCTTTACCTACCTCGAGAATAACCTCGATAAGATCAAACTGCTCGATGCGGAGACGGTTGAGGAAATCGTCTTCAGGTCGGCTAAGATTAAGGCAGAGGTAGTGGAAAAGGACGAGAAGGATTTGGGGCTAAGGGCCATCCTGAACTTCGGCCATACCGTGGGACATGCCGTTGAGTCAGTCTCAAATTTTAAGGTAAGCCACGGTGAAGCAGTAGCCATCGGGATGTTAGCAGCGGCCAGAATTTCCCAAAGAATGAGCATACTTAAACAAAATGAACTGGCCAGACTGGAAGACCTTATCAAGCGGGCTGGATTACCCACCAGACTGCCCGACCCGGGAATGGGAAAACTGGTTGCGGCGATGAAGCAGGACAAAAAGGTCTGGAAAGGAAGGCTGAGATTTATCCTACCCGAATCGCTGGGTAAGGTGTTCATTACCGAAGAGGTGGATATGTCCTTAGTAGAGCAGGCCCTGATAGGTTAGCATGAAAAAGCCCGGAATCTGTGCTGTTATCACAAACAAGGACGAGAAAGCGCTGAGGGAGATTGAGCCTTTCGCTGAACTATTCGAGGTCCGTATAGACTTCATCGGAGAGGGATGGCAGGACATAGCCAGGCGGCTTGAGAAACCATGGATAGCCTGCGCCAGGAGCGCTGTTGAAGGAGGCAGGTGGGAAAAGAGCGAAGCAGAACGGATGGAGGAGCTGGTGAAAGCCAGTGAGCTTGGCTGCGCAATGGTTGACATCGAGGTCGAGACAAGAGAACTGGGGAAAATCATACCGCAGATTAAGAAGAAAGCAAAGTGCCTCCTGTCATTCCACGAACTAAAGAAAACGCCCCCCATCAACAACCTCAAAGAAATAGTCAAGAAACAGATGGAAGCCGGCGCCGATGTATGCAAGGTGATCACCACAGCAGGGAGCCTGGAGGATAATCTGACCATACTGAAGCTCATCACCGAGTTCCCTAAAACAAGGATGGTTTCCTTTGCCATGGGCCCGCTGGGTCTGGTGAGCCGGGTTCTCTGTCCACTGATCGGTGGTGATTTTACCTACGCATCGATCGAAGAAGGCAGAGAGTCCGCACCCGGCCAGATAACTGCCAGACAGTTAAGGAAACTCTATGATATGGTGCCAAGATGACAAATAGAGTTGTATCGGGGAAAACACGGGTCTGCGGGGTCATCGGTGATCCTATCGAGCACACCATGTCACCGGTGATGCATAATGCTGCCTTCAGCGAACTGGGCATAGACTATGTCTATCTTCCCTTCCGGGTAACAAAAGATGACCTGGGCCAGGCGATTGCAGGAGCCAGAGCTCTCAACCTGGCCGGCTTGAACGTCACCATCCCTCATAAAGTAGCCGTCATCTCATTTCTGGATGAGCTGGACCCCATTGCCGAGCGGATAGGTGCCGTTAACACGATAGTCAACGACAACGGGGCTTTGCGAGGTTACAACACCGATGCTACCGGATTCCTACAGGCACTATTGGACAAGGGGATCAAACCAGAGGGAAAGAAAGTAGTTGTCCTGGGCGCGGGCGGCGCATCAAGAGGAATTTCTTTCATCCTTGCAGAAAACGGCGCTAATCTGGTTATTCTGAACCGGCAGGTGGAGATAGAATGGGCAGAAAACCTGGCTCGTGAGATATCCCGGGCCTTTAAGAAAGAGACGGCAGCGCTGGAACTAAACGATGCAAACCTGGCAGAAGCACTGGAAGGAACCGATATCCTGGTTAATACAACCAGCGTCGGCATGAGCCCCGATATCAATGAGACGCCGGTCCCGATGAGGTTGCTGAAATCAACCCCGGTTGTTTTTGACATCGTATATAACCCTATACAGACGAGGCTGCTCAGAGAAGCGCAAGCAGCCGGTGCCAGTACAATAAGCGGGCTCGATATGCTTGCCTGGCAGGGAGCACTGGCCTTTGAAAAATGGACGGGCCTTAAAGCTCCCCTCGAACTGATGAAAAAAGAAGCTATGAAGGCCTTAGGAAAGTGAAGACGAGTATCGCCCTGATCGGTTTCATGGGGACAGGAAAGACTGCGGTGGGTAAGGCCCTGGCTGAGAAACTGGGTAAGGAGTTCTTTGAGCTTGATCTCCTCATTAAAAAGAAGTCGGGGAAGACTATTCCCGCAATATTCAAGGAGGACGGGGAAATATCCTTTCGAGAGTTCGAAATTGAGGTCGTTAAGGAAGTCAGCCAGCAGAGGAATGCTGTTATTGCCTGCGGGGGGGGTGTTATATTAAACAAAATAAACATTGACCGGCTAAGAAAGGAAGCGGTAATCGTATACCTCACCGCCTCACCACGGGTAATACTAAGGCGGATATCAAGAGATACCGATGAGAGGCCACTGCTAGCTGTAGCAAACCCTACCCTGACCATTAAAGATCTGTTAAGATTCCGCAGGCCGTTCTACGAACGGGCTGCCGACGTCACAGTAAATACCTCAAGGCTGGATATCGACTCCGTGGTCAGGCAAATAACAGCCAAGATAAAAGAGTATGAAAGCCTTAGTTGAGAAAAGCATATTAACAGGGGAAGTTATCGCCCCGGCCTCGAAGAGCTATACTATCAGGGGGCTTATCTGCGCTGCCTTAGCCAGAGGCGAGAGTGAAATCATAAATCCCCTGATCTCAGAGGACACTGAAGCTGCCCGGGATGTACTGGGTAGTATCGGAGTAAAAATTCAGCAGGAAGACGGCCTATGGCGGGTTGCCGGTGGAGAGTTGCACGAGGCAGAGGCAGACCTCTTTTGCGCCGATTCCGCCGCCACCTTGAGATTTATGACAGCGGTCTGTTCGTCAATACCAGGGAAATTCCGCTTAGTTACCGGCACTTCCCTGGCCCGGAGGCCGGTCAAAACACTGGTTCAGGCACTAAGGCAATTAGGAGTAGACTGCTCCTGCCAGGGTGAAGTAGCCCCGGTAACCATCAAGGGGGGCGGACTAATAGGCGGCGTAACGGAGCTACCCGGTAATATCAGCTCTCAGTATATCTCAGCGCTGCTCATTGCGTCCCCGCTTGCCAAACAGAAAGTCCGGATCAGACTGACCACACCGGTAGAGTCAAAACCTTACCTTATGATGACCCTGGACTGTATGAAAAGATTCGGCGTAAATGTGGCCGCCTCCCCGGATTTGAGAGAATTCGCGATAGCGCCGCAGAGATACCAGCCCTCCAGGTACCGGGTGGAGGGAGACTGGTCATCGGCTTCCTATTTCCTGGCTATGGGGGCGCTATCAGGAACGGTAGCAGTAAAGAACCTGAACCTGGAAAGCCGGCAAGGCGACAGGATAATGCTGGACTTTCTCAGGGATATGGGCGCTTCAATAGAGTTAAGCAAGAGCGCTATAACGGTGAGAAAATCCAGCCTGAAGGCGATACAGGCTGGTTTATCCGACTGTACAGACCTGCTGCCGACACTGGCGGTTCTGGCGGCACTGGCCCGCGGCAGGAGCGAGTTTAGCGGGGTGGCAAGGGCACGCATAAAGGAATCAAACCGGGTCTCCGCATTAAGGGAGGGGCTGGAGAAAATGGGGGTAGAAGTACAGGAAGATCAGGATAGACTAACTGTTACCGGCAGCCAACCGAAGAGTGCCGCCATCGATAGTAAGAATGACCACCGTATTGCTATGGCATTCAGTATACCCGGGCTTATCGCCGGAGGAACGATAATAAACGATGCGGAATGCGTCTCCAAGACATTTCCTGATTTCTGGGAGGTATTAAGAAGCATCGGAGGTAAGGTGAAGGTAAATGGAGAACAGTCTGGGTAAGCTTTTCACCATAACAAGCTTTGGAGAAAGCCACGGCAGATGCGTCGGTATCATTATCGACGGTTGCCCGGCCGGACTGACCGTTACCGAAGATGATATACAGAAAGACCTTGATAAAAGAAGGCCGGGGGCGGATATAGCCTCCACACAGAGGGCAGAGGAGGATAGAGTTGAAGTCCTTGCCGGAATCAGAAATGGTACCACTACCGGCGCCCCTATCTGCCTGGTGATATGGAACAAAGACATAGACTCAAGAGAGTACGAGCAGACCAGATTCCTGATGAGACCGGGACAGGCTGACTACACCGCCTTCGTTAAGTACGGAGGATTCAACGATTTCAGAGGCGGCGGCAGGTTTTCTGGGAGAATTACCGCCGGCTTTGTTATGGCTGGTGCTATTGCCAAGAAATTGATCGGCCGGATCGGCATTGAGATCATAGCCCATACTATTCAGATAGGCAGTATTAAAGCCGAGCCGAAAGAATTTGACAGAATAAGGGAAAACCTGGGGAAGAACCCGCTAAAATGTGCTGACCTTGATGCTGCCAAAGAGATGATTAAGGCTATTGAAGAGGTCAGAAAAGAAGGGGACAGCCTGGGTGGCATAATAGAAGGAATCGCGCTTAACGTACCTGCCGGTTTAGGAGAACCGGTCTTTGACACGCTGGACGGTGAAATGGCCAAAGCTATTCTGGCTATCCCTTCCGTTAAGGGGATCGAATTCGGGGCTGGTTTATCCGTAGCGGTTAAGAAAGGTTCTGAGAATAACGACCCTTTCACCATCAAAGACGGGAATATAGTCACCACAACTAACAACTCGGGAGGCATTCTGGGAGGAATAAGTAACGGCATGCCGATAGTGGTTAGGGTAGCGATTAAGCCAACGCCATCTATCGGAAAGAAGCAGCCAACGATAAACATCAAGGACATGGAGAGTACCATCCTGTCCATCCAGGGAAGGCATGATACCTGCATCGTACCGCGGGCGGCGGTTGTTGTAGAATCAATGATGGCGGTAACCATCTGTGACCTGGCGATGCGGGCAGGAATAATACCGAGGGTGATAAAATGAGCCTGGAAGATTTAAGAAAAAGAATCGATAAAACCGATGCTGAGATTGTCAAGCTAATCAGTGAGAGAATAAGGATTGCGCGGGAGATAGGGAAAGAGAAAATAAGGGAGGGGAAACAAATCAATGACCGGGCAAGAGAGAAAAAGGTCTCCGAACATATCAGGAGTATTGCCCGTAGTGAAAATATGGATCAGGAAGTTATCGAGAGCATCTACCAGCAGATAATGACGGCCTGCCGCAGGACACAGGGTACTGAGGTCGCCTTTCCCGGTGAGCCAGGGGCATACAGCGAAGAGGCCGCCCTTAAGTTTTTTGGCCCACTGGCAATAACCAAGCCTCAGGAAAGCCTGGAAAGCGTTTTCAGGGCCGTAGAGCAGGACGAGGTACAGTTCGGCATTGCCCCTATAGAGAACTCCCTGGAAGGAACAATAGGCAGGTCTTACGATCTGTTGCTGACATCAAGCCTTAAGGTGTGCGGCGAACTAGAACTCCATGTTACTCACTGCCTGGTAGCCAACCCGGAGACACGACTGGATGCGGTTAAGAAGGTCTACTCTCACCCCCAAGCCCTGGGACAATGCCGTACATTCTTAAAACAGCTGGGCTGCAGATTAGTCCCAACTTCGGATACCGCCACCAGCGCAAAGATGATCAAGGAGAAAGGCTTAACTGACGCCGGGGCAATCGCCAGTGCCCGGGCCGCTGAAATCTACCAGATGAAGATACTGGCCCGGGAGATAGAGGACAACCCGAGTAATTTTACCCGGTTCTTCATACTGGCCAAGGAAGACTGCCCACCGTCGGGAAACGACAAGACATCGATAGTCTTCTCAGTAAAGCACAAACCGATGGCGCTCTACGACCTCCTGAATAAATTCGCCAGCAAGGGCGTCAACCTGACCAAGATTGAATCACGCCCGACAAGGCAAAAGGCCTGGGAATACAATTTCTATCTCGACTTTGAAGGCCACCGGGAAGACAAGGCACCGAAAGAAGTATTAGCCAATCTGGAGGAGGCCACACTATTCCTGCGTGTGCTGGGTTCTTACCCCAAGACGAATTAAGCAAACCACGAGGTAATCATGAAAATTGCAGTCATCGGCGGCTCGGGAAATATGGGGCGCTGGTTCGCCCGCTTCGCCCTGAAAGAAGGCCACCAGGTAACAATAACCGGGAGAAACAAGGCAAAACTGCGGGAGGCTGGCAAACAGCTTACTGTTGAAGCCACCACAGACAATATAGAAGCAGTGCGGAGATCCCAGGTCATCATGATATCGGTGCCGATAGATAATTTTGAGGCGGTTGTAGAACAAATCGGCCCCCATACCAGTAGCGAGCAGCTCATTATAGATATTACCTCGGTAAAAGCACTTCCGATGGCAGCAATTCACAGACACATAAAATCAAGGAAGGTGCTGGGCATGCACCCGATGTTCGGCCCCGGTGCCAGAGACATCGCCAACAGGAGCTTTATGTTAACCCCCACTAACGAAGAGGAGCAGACCATAGCCGAGAGAGCCAGGGAATACCTGGAAAAAAGAGAGGCCAAGGTAACTCTGGTCAGCCCGGAAGAACACGACGAAATTATGACTGTCGTCCTGGGTCTGTCCCACTTCATCGCAATAGTCGCCGGTGATACGATACTGAGATTCAACCGCTTAAGACAAGTTGGTAATGCCAGCGGCATCACCTTTAAGCTGCTGTCGACCCTGACCGAAAGCGTTATTTCCGAGGACCCCGAGCTTTACGCCTCGTTGCAGATGTGCCTGCCCAATCTGGCCGAAGCTGAGAAGGAATTTCAGGAAAAAGCAAAAGCCTGGGCCGACCTGGTGGCCAAGAAAGACAGGGACGGGTTTGCCCGTAAGATGAAGACTTTGAAAGCCAGATTCAATACCATTAATCCTGACTTTGGCAAGGCCTACGAAGATATGTACAAGCTCCTCGATATGCTATAAAAGCGACGCGAGTGAGCTAATCAAGATAGCTTATCCGGGAAGACGGCCTTTTTTCTAAATCAAACTCTATACCGGCCTCTTCGAACAGTGCGGCAAACTGATTATCATTATACCTGCCAAAGCTGACATACCGCCTTATCTTGGCATTAACCAGCATCTTAGCACAAAGTATGCAGGGAGTATGAGTACAGTAGATAGTACTCCCCTCGAGGCTGACACCGTGAAGACCGGCCTGAACGATTACATTCTGCTCGGCATGGATACCGCGGCATATTTCATGCCTCGTCCCTGACGGTATCTTCATTTCATCCCTGAGACAGCCAAGCTCAAGGCAGTCCTTGATGCCGGCGGCAGCACCGTTGTAGCCGGTCGCCAGTATGTGTTTATCTCTTACGGCAACCGCCCCGACATGGTGCCGACGGCAGGTGGAGCGCTCGGCAACCACCGAAGCTATCTTCAAAAAATACTCGTCGCTACACAGTCTGACCGTTATGCCCACTTCTAATCCCGCATTTGCGAGACGATCCTTTCCGCTTCTTTTTTCAACTCATCCAGAGAGGACTCGTTTATCAGAGTGAAGTCAGCCATCGCGATAGGCCCTCCCTTATTTACTTTCTCTATTTCCGCCCTGTCCCGACTGGCAGACTCTGCCATAGTCAGGGGACGCTCTCTCCTGACACACAGCCGGCTATACCTCGTCTTGGGTGAAGCCCAAACAGCGACCAAAGAGAGGGTCCCTCCGTAGTAATCCTTAAGCAGAGTGTACTCTTCCCATGAATAAAGCCCGTCTACGACCACGTCGGAGTATCGCAATGCCAGATCGATTCTGTCCAGATTGAGCCGGGCATAGGCCGCCATACCATACTCTTCTCTCATTAACTCCCTGATGATACGCTCGTTCTGCTCATTTAGCGGAAGCCCCCGCTTCTTTACCTCATCGTCAGTAATATCCCCGAATCTGATCCGGCTAAAACCGTTTGTCTCAAATNNCCCTGGCCACCTCAGATTTTCCGGAGCCAGCCATACCAACAATCGAAACCACTCTCATAATACACCCGTACGAGCTTCATTATAAGCAGAATTCCCCGCAAATGGCAATCAGTACTGCATACATACGCCGTTAAGCTGTGCTATAATGCGGTAAAATGGGCAGGACGACCAATCTAAGTAGCAGAATAATAGCGCAGCTACNNGGCTGAGATGGTCAACCTGATACAGACCGCCGGCAGCACAGCGGCCAGGCAGGGAGATAGTCTCTACCTCGTCGGCGGGGTAGTACGCGACCTACTTCTAGAGAAAACTAACCTTGACCTTGACCTGGTGGTAGAGGGTAACGCCATCGAGCTAGCCAAACAGCTAGCCGGAACCGGACCGGCAAGACTGACCATCCATCCCCGTTTCAATACCGCCAAGCTGGAGTGGGGGAAATGGAGCATCGATTTTGCCACTGCCCGCTCAGAGAGCTACGCGAAAGCAGGGGCACTACCCAACGTAGTACCGAGCTCAATTGAGAAAGACCTCTTCCGCCGTGATTTTACCATCAACGCAATGGCGGTCTGTCTCAGTCCCGAGCGCTACGGCGAACTGATTGACCGCCACGCAGGTCAGTGTGACCTTGAGAATAAACTCATCCGTATTCTACACGGAAAAAGCTTCATTGACGACGCCACCCGTATCTGGCGCGGGCTGCGCTACGAGCAGCGACTGGGTTTCCAACTGGAGGAGGACACCCTCAGGCTGCTTAAGCGGGATATCCCGATGCTGGATACCATAAGCGGTGACCGAATACGATACGAGCTGGAGTGCATCTTTCAGGAGGAAGAACCGGAGAAGATTCTAAACCGTGCCGAAGATCTGGGGGTACTGGCCAGATTACATCCGGAGATTAAGGGTAACGGCTGGCTCTACGATAGATTTCAGGCGGCCCGTAAGCAGACTGCACCGGACCAACCTTCATTCAGCCTTTATCTAGCCCTGCTGGTCTACCGGCTAAGTGAAGAAAACAGCGAGCAGTTTATCTCATGCCTGAGGTTACCCGGTTCGATAGCCCAGGTGATAAAAGACACCATCGCCTTAAAGAGCAAACTGAGAACACTGGCTTACCCCGAGCTCAAACGCAGTAAGGTCTATCAAATCATTCACGGCCATACTCAATCAGCCATAACCGCTAATTTACTCGCCGTAGGCTCTCCTATTGCCCGCCAGCACCTGGAAATCTTCCTGCATGAGCTACGTTATGTCAAACCGGTCTTAAGCGGCCACGACCTGATAGCAATGGGGTTTCCCCCCTCCCCCCGGATTAAGGAGGTCCTTAAGCTGCTACACAATGCCAGGATGGATGGAAGAGCAAGCAGCAAAGCGGATGAGGAGAAACTGGCCAGAGAGTGGCTGGGCGAAGAGCAACTGGAATAAGGGGTACAAACTAAATAGCTCCGCCAGCAGCAACGCTAGCTACAGAACCAGCAGGCGAGAATGGTATTCATGCCCCTCTTAATCCACCCGTCAACAGCACTGGCTAATTACAGTAACTCTGCTCCGGTACCTTCAAAGGCGGTCATGGTATCCGTGAGATAGTGATTAAGCCCCAACTCGCTAAGGTGTTGGCATATCTCCTCCGCCCCGGCCCTGTCCCGCACCAAGCTAAAGAGGACCGGTCCCGAGCCGGCCAGGTGGACCTCGGGAGCTCCGGCCTCCAGGAACTGCTGCCGGTATGATTCAAGGCCGGGGAAACTAACCGGAGCGACCTCATCGAACACGTTAAACAGCAAGGAGTAGGGCATTCCGCCGCCCCGATTAAGGCAGGCTGTCAGCCTATCCGTAATGCTTCCGTCACTATAGTGACCCGCCCTGATACCGCTATAGAGCCGTGCCGTTTTACCCGGCATTCTGGGTACCGGCGGCAGCACCAGTACAACCCAGTTATGCGGAAACGGAGGCAGCGAAGTCACCGCTTCGCCTCTACCCTCAAGTAGAGCGGTACCACCATAGAGAAAGAAGGTAACATCAGAGCCCAAACGCGCGGCCAGACCGAGCAGTTCTTCTTGAGATAAACCCAGTTCCCAGAGCCGATTAAGCCCGCGTAGAGCAGCCGCCGCATCACTGCTGTCACCGCTCAATCCGGAAAGCAAGGGGATACGCTTTTCCACCTCGATTAACACACCTCTAGAACAGCCGATAGCTTCTCTCAGCAAATTGACGGTTCTAGCCAGCAGGCTCTCCGAAGCAGCCCAATCGGTGTCAGAACAGCTAAACTCGACACCTTCGCCCGGCTGGAAACGGATGGTATCGCATAGATTTATCGTCTGGGCAACACTACGGATTTCATGAAAACCGTTCTCCCTCCGGGCAAGGACCTCAAGGGTCAGGTTCAGTTTCGCCGGCGCCATAAACTCAAGCATTTTACTTTCCTCTCTCCACTTGAGTAAACACCCGCCACAGCTCCACCCACTCGTCAAGAGCAAGCGTCTCAGCCCGGCGCTGCGGCGCTATCCCGACCTTCACTAACCAGGAAATAACTTCATCTTTGGGTAAGCCGAGGCCGCGGGCTAGTGAATTACATATCTGCTTACGGGAGGCGGTAAAACCAGCGCGCACCAGCCTAAAAAAGCTAACCCGGTCTACTGCCGGCGGTTCGGGATAGGAGAGCACCTTGAGCAGCGCCGAGTCAACCTTCGGCGGGGGGTAAAAACAGTGGGCCGGCACATATTCTATTATCTCCGGTCGGGCATAAAACTGCACGCTGATACTGAGCAGACTCATCCCTCCCGGTCCGGCCACAATCGCCTGAGCCACCTCTTTCTGCATCATTAATATCATTAACCGGGGCCTCAAGGAGGCTTCCAGAAAATGGCGGAGTACGGCAGAGGTAATATAGTAGGGAAGGTTAGCCACCACCTTATAGTGCAAGGGG
Organism: Dehalococcoidia bacterium UBA5760; assembly: GCA_002418895.1. Classification (GTDB taxonomy): domain Bacteria; phylum Chloroflexota; class Dehalococcoidia; order Dehalococcoidales; family UBA5760; genus UBA5760. Next base: position 20,965 of record DIFA01000010.1, read on the forward strand.
CTGTCTGTTACCGGAGAAAGGCCGCCCTGCCCCCGCTGCAGCAGGGCTACCGGGTCAATATTAAGGACGTCATCATTAATCACGGTAACGTTAAGAAAATGGGCCAGGTCATTTTCTAAAATAACGGCCAGTCTGCTGTCCAGTTCAATGGTAAACAGCCGACCCGCCCGGCTGGCTAATTCCCTGCTCAACACGCCAAGCCCGGGGCCGACCTCTATCACCACATCAGTGGCAGTCAGCTCTGCGGACGAGGTGGTCAGTTTAAGTACCTCTTCATCGATAAGAAAGTGCTGTCCCAGACCCTTTCTCGCCCGCAGGTCAAAGCGACGCAACTGCCCCCTGGTCTGAGCCAAAAGTGATCCCGCCTTCAGCGAAAAAACCTCCTGGAAAACTACTGCGAGGAAAAGTAACGACCGCCTTTATCTAAAGTAATCAGATGCCACGGCTCAGGCGAGAGACGAGACGCATCGGTAGATTATGTTTCACCATCCTGGCCTGAGTGAGACTGATATCATAAGGGACCCGGTAGAGCCGAAGCATCATGATTTCATCATCAAGAATAGCATAACTAACCCTGGTGTCACCATCTCTAGGTTGGCCAACACTACCAGGATTAATAATCAAACGACTCTTACCCAGAGCAAGCCCGACATTAGCCGAAAACGGGCTGAAGGAGCAATCACCGGTCTCAGTACGTCTGAATATAGAAGGTACGTGAGAATGACCCACCAGACAGAACTGCGAGCTGAAGTAAGCGAAATTCTCCCTGGCGCTGCCGATGGAGAGAAGGTATTCCCAAATCGGCTGCCTCGGGCTACCGTGTACCAGAGTAAAATCACCCTTCTCGGCAACCTCGGGTAAGCCATCAAGGTAGACCACATCCTCAGCGCTTAACTGCTCCGCTGTCCAGCGGCAAGCGTAAGCAGCGTCAGGGTTAAATTCGGAGAGACTGAGCTTACCGATTGCTGCCCAATCGTGGTTACCCGCGATACAGACGTTTTCCAGCCGACGCAATATCTCGATACACTGGCAGGGGTCAGGACCATAGCCGACAATATCTCCCAGACACCATACTTCATCTACTCCTCCCCGCTGCTTGATATCAGCCAGTACGGTAGAGAAAGCGGCCAGATTGGCATGAATATCGGCAATAATTGCACAACGCATCCTGCTTAACAATATAACAACTTTTCGTCGATATAGCTAGAGCGGTTTTTTATTCCATTACCTCGGTTTTTGCCATGATACAGACAGTTACCATCTTCTGTTGTTGCCCCGATAAGGGCATGCTATAATCCTAGCTATGAAGGTCTCTGAACTGGGCGAATTCGGGCTGATTGACCTCCTGGATAAAATAGCACAGCGCTCCCGGGATGAACAGAATCCCGCCTGGCAGCAACTGTTAATCGGAATCGGCGATGATGCCGCCGCCTGGCACAGCGGCAGCGCAACACAACTGGTAACCGTTGATTCCTTTATCCAGGATATACACTTCTCTCTGGCGGTATCCCCCTGGGAAGAAGTGGGGTGGAAAGCTCTGGCCATTAACCTGAGTGATATCGCTGCAATGGGCGGCATACCCCGTTATGCCGTAGTATCACTAGCCCTGCCGGAAACAACCGAGGTGGAAGATATTACCACTCTATACCGGGGCATGATTGAGTTAGCCGAGCAGACGGGGGTAGCTATCGTCGGCGGCGATACCTGCAGCGCAGCGCAGGTTATGATTAACATCACCGTTCTGGGCAGCACCCAGGACGGTAAGGATAATATTCTTACCCGTTCGGGAGCCAGGGCAGGAGATAAGATAGCCGTTACCGGCTACTTAGGCGCTGCCAGCGCCGGCTGGGAGATATTGAGAAGACCCGATATTAAGGTTAAGAACATCGCCGCCTTGAAAAAGGCTTTTCTTCACCCTCTCCCCCGAATAGCTGAAGGACAACTAATCCTTAAGCAGGGGGTAAGGGCAGCGATAGATATCAGCGACGGGCTCTGCTCAGATCTAGGCCACATCTGCCGGGCCAGCCGACTTGGCGCCATCATAGAGGTTGACCAGATACCTGTTCACCCCGATGTCAAGGCTAACTTCAGCAATAAAGCGCTTGAACTGGCACTATCGGGAGGAGAAGACTACGAGCTCCTCTTTACCGGAAGGGCCGAGGTCGTTAACAGGATAAGAGAGATCTCCTCATGTCCAATAACTATAATCGGCGAAATGACCGCCAATAAGATAGGCCAGGTAACCCTGATCGACAACCGGGGAAACCAGCTAGAACTCAAAAGGGGAGGCTGGGAACATTTCAAGAAAACTCAAAACTAAAGGAGAGGCATATTTTTCACCAGACCGGTTTAGTCAGTAACAGCCCGGTACAGACCCAACAAATCGGAGTCCGCATCGGCAGATTAGCTTTATCCGGTGACGTTTTCCTCCTCACCGGTAAACTGGGCAGTGGCAAAACCTGCCTCACCCAGGGCATTGCCCGAGGACTGGGTATAAAGGATTATGCGCTGAGCCCATCTTTTGTTATAATGAGAGAGCTTTACGGCAGATTACCGTTATACCACATAGACCTCTACCGGCTTGACCATCTGGAAGAGATCAGCGACCTGGGTCTGGACGATTATCTATATGGTAGCGGCGTTTCTGTCGTTGAATGGGCGGACAAAGGGCTGAGCCTGTTGCCACCGGAGCACCTGCTGATTGAAACAGGCTATCTGGACAATAGCAAACGCATCTTACACTTTAAACCACACGGAAGGCGCTATCAAGAACTACTGACAAAACTAAAATACCCATCCCCAAAAGTCCCTTAGAAAGAGCGAGCAATGCAACTGTCAATAGACACATCAACCGATACGGCTAGCCTGGCGCTAACGAAAGATGGCACAGTGTATGCCGAACTGACCTGGCGCTGCGGCCAGAACCACTCTATCCAGTTATTACCACGCCTGGCCAACCTGCTCAACCAGACCGGGTTAAGCCCCGCTTCACTAAGCGGGATTATCGTGGCCAAGGGACCGGGCAGCTACAACGGATTAAGAGTTGGCATCAGCACAGCCAAAGGCCTGGCCTTCAGCCTAGCAATCCCGATAGTAGGCATCAGCACCCTGGAAGTAGCCGCCTACCAGTATGCGGCAACCAATCTACCCATCTGCCCGATATTTCAGGCCGGGAGAGGGGAAATTGCCACCGCTATCTACCGGACAAGATATAACTGCTGGCAAAAGATATTTAGCGAACAAATCACCACTCTGGAGACTCTATGCTCGGAGATAACCACCAGGACGATATTCTGTGGTGAAATCACAACCCTTACCGGCACCAGACTGATAGAGCTTCTCAGACAAAAAGCCCTGATAGCATCGCCAGCAGCCAGCTTGCGCCGGAGCAGCTTCCTTGCCGAACTGGGAGAGAAGCAGCTTAAGACAGGAAGCTACGATAACCCGGCTGCCTTAAGCCCGCTATACCTGAGACGACCACATATTACCAGACCGAAAAAGTCAAGGAATATGGGGAGCCAAAATGACAACTGAACCTGAAATATCAATCGCCCCCAGTGATATGTGTTTCGGCTGTGGCAGGAATAACCCCTGCGGGGTGAAACTAAGGTTCCACTGGGATGGTAAAGTGGCTAAATCCGAATTTACCCCGACCGAGTTACACCAGGGCTGGAAGGACATTATCCATGGTGGTATCCTGACCACTCTCCTTGATGAGGCAATGGCTTATGCCGCCTACTTCGAGAATGTTGCCGGGGTCACCGGAACCATGGAGGTAAAATTCAGACGGCCGGTCTCAATAGGCCAACATCTCAAGATAACAGCCTGGATAGCCAAGCGCGAGCGGAGGTTTGCCGAAACAAGGGCACAACTGACCTTAAGCGACGGCACGGTGGTAACCGAAGCTAAAGCCACCCAGTACATCATCAGCAAGAAAGGATGCAACTTCTAAAGTGATGCCCAATAAGACCAGAGCGGTAATATGGGATATGGACGGTGTTATTGCCGACACTGCCCCCTATCACTTTAAGGCCTGGCAGGAAGTCTTCCGGAAACGAGGGGTAACCATCACCGAGGATGATTTCAAGCGTAACTTCGGGCAGAGAAACGATAGGATCACCAGGATAGTGCTGGGTAAAGACATATCTCCGGACGAATTAGAAAGCGTTGCCACAGAAAAAGAGGAGAGCTTCCGTAATAGGGCGAAGAACCACCTGAAGCCCCTGCCGGGAGCAGTAGAGTTAATCAAATCCTTGAGGGAATACGGCTTTCTGCAGGCTTTAGGCTCTTCAGCCCCCCCGGAAAACGTCCGGCTGATTACCCGCGAGTTAAAGATAGAGAGCCTGTTCCAGGCCATTGTCTCCGGTAGAGAGGTAAAAGAGGGGAAACCAAGTCCTTTAGGCTTCCTGCTGGCCGCCGAGAAACTGGGTGTCGAAGCAAAGGACTGTATCGTCATTGAGGATGCCATTGCCGGCGTTGCCGCGGCAAGAAAGGCGGGAATGCACTGTCTGGCAGTTACCAACACCAACCCCAGGACAAGCCTTAAGGGGGCAGACCTGATTGTCGACAGCCTCAAGGAGGTAACACCGGGTGATTTAGAGAGCCTGCTTGATCACAGCAATTAGCAGAATATTATCAAAGGAGCTTCAGAAAATATGGAAAGGTCTTTAGTACTGGTTAAACCGGATGCGGTGCAGAGGGGGCTGGCGGGTGCTATCATCAGCCGCTTCGAAGAGGTAGGGCTGAAACTGATAGCGCTGAAGATGCTACATATGAACCGAACACTGGCCGAGCGCCATTATGCAATCCACAGGGACAAGCCCTTCTTTAAGAACCTGGTGACCTATATTACCTCGTCGCCGATAGTGGCCGCTGTCTTCGAGGGTGATAACGCGGTGGAGGTAATCAGAAAAACGATGGGGGTAACCGACCCATCCAAAGCCGCAACCGGTACCATCCGGAGTGATTACGGCCTGGACATCGAACGTAACAGCACCCACGGCTCCGACTCAAGAGAAAACGCCGCCGGAGAGATCAGGCTCTTTTTTAGAGAGAACGAAATCTTTGCTTAACCCGTTGGTAAAGCGACCGGCGGCCTACTGTATTCGGACTACGGGGACAGCCTTACTCCACAGCTCGTCCAACTGGTAGCGCTCCCGCTCAAGGGCAGTAAAGATATGCACGATAACATCTCTAAAGTCCACCAGCAGCCATCCCGACTCCGTAGTACCCTCACAGTGATGAGGAGTAACCCCTGTCTTCTTTAACACCTGGCTAACTTCATCACGAATAGCTTCAAGCTGTTTACCGCTATCACCGCTACAGATGACAAAGTAATCGGCAAAGTTACACACACCCCGGGCATCAAGCAGCACGATATCGGCAGCCTTCTTATCGCTGGCGGCTTCTACTGCCCGACGCGCTACCTCTAGTGCTTCCAGAGACTACCCTCCACAAAAGCTACACCTGATAGCTATAATGCTATCAGGTGTAGCACTCCATTTCAACCTTTCCGAATATCGGCTTTTAAGAAACAGGCAACTATACCGGCT
>DIFA01000005.1 GCA_002418895.1 Dehalococcoidia bacterium UBA5760
GTTATTGCTCCAGCCGGATTGTGATATATGCGTACTTTCATTTATCACCCGAAAATTATATTATAATGCCGGAGAGTTCAGGGGCAAATTAGCCTGCGGCATCAAAGGTGAAAGATGTTCTGCCGGTAATTTTGAAACGGGGCGCCCGAATTATTACAGATACCCAAGGAGGTTGTCTAGAACAGAGGCGCTTATGTGGCACGATGGGATGTTTGGTTTAAATTATGATAGGATATTCGTAGTTATCCGAGGATATTGACATGGATTGTCCTATAAAAAAGACCTGGCGGCCTAAAGTCGCAGGTATTTTGGATATAGTTATGGGAACCCTTATCTTGATTATACTGTCTATATTTGCTGTTGTCCCGATGATTGTGGAGCCAGTTCAGGCAGGTGTATTCCTTTTTGATTTATCTTTATCCTATATCATTGTGCCTGCCGCAATCATCGCCTCACTAGCTATTATTGGCGGCGTATTTGCTATACAAAGGAGCAAGTGGAGATGGGCACTTGCCGGTTCAATCGCTGCTGCTATCAGCCCGATTCCCTTAGGTATAGCAGCTATTATTTTAATCGTATTATCAAAGAACGAATTTAAGTAGATTTATCTATAATTCCCCTGTACACCCTCAAGCTCTCCACAAACCTCCCACTCCTCACCCAGCCTCACCCTATTCACAAGCGCTACAGACAAAATCGCATATTACCCGGTAAACTGGAGATTCCGCTCCGGTACTTGAAGCTATGACGGCAATTACTCAAATAATGTGTTATAATTAAATGAGTAGCAGCGCGACAGTAATTGGAGGGGTGCTCTGGGAGGGGGTGTCAAATATGTTCCATTCGCCTTTTGAGTCCATGTATACCAAAATCAAGAGCCTGGTTAAATATCTGTTGCTTCCATGGTGGCGACGTTCCTATTTAGCCACAAAATATATCCATGACGGGATTACGGCACAAGTAGCCATGTCGAAGCTAGGAGTAATAGAAACATAATTGAACAGGCTCGCCACATAAGATGCACGACAGCTTGTGTTGAGAATGCCCAACTTTGTGTTGTCGCATTTGCCAGGTGGTGTTGTTCATAGATAATACCCAAGCGGGCTAATTATGAGGAGAAGGTCAATATGAGATTCGAAATTGGTGACACCTACCGCAACCGCAAACAAGAATATACCGTCCTTGAAGTTAAAAAAGGAGGACTGTTGCTTGTCAGATATAGCGACGGGAGTGTAGGACAGCTTCACGCGGATGTGCAATGCAATATTATTGAAAACATGGCAAGAGAAAAAAAGTGACGTTTTCCACGATCGACCGCAACCCTACAGCAATAGACCTTCTGGACATACCACCCGCTATCCACGATAAGGGTAGCGATATTAGCTCAAGTAAACTACCCTCACCCCCATCTTCCTAAGCACCCTCAAGCTCTCCTCTCAACTCACGCTCTAAATACCCAAACCTTAAAACTCTCCCCAGCCTTCTTGAAAATGCAGCAACCTTGAATTGTGGGAGATGTAATGACATCAGAAGCAGGAGTGACGGCATAAAAATAGACCCTTAAATCACCTCCTTACTTTAGATTCATGGAATTGATAAATGCAAGACCTTACTCTTCAACATGATATTTCGACCACTCTTCACCAAAGTCGACTTTCCAGTTATACTTATAGTGATAAGAGAAATATATGCTCAATGTCACTGGCATATCTAAATCGTATAACAATCGAGATCTTTTCAGCGGGATCAGTTTCACTATCAGCATGAATGACCGTATTGCGGTCATCGGCCGGAATGGTACCGGAAAGACCACTCTTTTTGAAATCATCGCCGGTAACACGATGCCGGATTCTGGTAGCGTGTCCCTGCGACGCGGAACTACCATCGGCTATCTCCGCCAGGACTTTCGGATATCGTCTGAAAATACTTTGTTAGAACATGTTTCACGTTCATGCGATGTTATCAACAACACGGCACATAAAATCAGTCTTCTGCATGAAGACCTCGCCGAGGAAAAGGATAAGGAAACCGTTGCCGGTCTGCTTAAAGAACTGGGGGAACTACAGAACCTTTATGAGTCGAAGGGTGGCTACGATTCCGAGCATGAGGCGAAGGTTATCCTCACTGGAATGGGTTTCGTCGAATCAGATTTCGGGCGTATGCTGTCCGAGTTCAGCGGTGGTTGGCAGACACGTATCGAGCTGGCCAGGCTCCTTTTCCTTAATCCGGATATTCTGTTACTTGATGAGCCGACGAATCATCTCGATCTCGAAACGCAGCGTTGGTTTGAAGACTACCTGAAACAGTATCACGGCGCGGTTCTCGTTACTTCCCATGACCGCGCTTTTCTGAATAATGTTGTGCATAAAATCATATCCATCGAGGATGAGGATATTATCTTCTACCACGGCAATTACGACAGTTATGTCCTCGCCCATGAGAAGGATATCGAGACGCGTCGAGCAACCGCCCGGAGGCAGGAGATCAAGATCAGCCGGGAGATGCGCTTTATTGAACGATTCCGAGCCAAGAACACCAAGGCGACCCAAGTACAGAGCCGCATCAAGAAACTGGAAAAAATCGAGCGGGTTACGGTTCCACGCGCAACAAAGAAGGTGCATTTTAACTTTCCGGACCCACCGCGGAGCGGCCATGTCGTAATCGAGCTCAAGCACGTTACCAAGTCTTACGGACAACATTGCGTATATCACGATCTTAACCTGGTACTGGAACGCGGCGATCGCGCCGCCATAGTTGGAGTAAACGGGGCGGGGAAGACAACCCTGCTGCGGATGTTGGCAGGTGTCCTGACTTTTGAGAGAGGGGAGCGCGTAATCGGTCACAATGTCGCCACCGCCTACTTCGCCCAGTATTACATAGAATCTCTCAACCCCCACAATGGCATCATCGAGGAGCTTCGCAGCGTAGCCCCGGATAAGCCGGAGCAATATTTGCGCGGATTGCTGGGAGCCTTTCTTTTCAGCGGCGACGATGTCACCAAAAAAATATCCGTGCTCTCCGGCGGGGAAAAAACCCGCGTCGCTGTGGCCAAGATGCTCACTAAACCGGCTAACTTTCTTCTTCTCGACGAGCCAACCAACCATCTGGATATTCCGTCCCGCGAGGTTTTAACCGATGCGCTGGATGCTTACAAGGGGACCATCTGCTTCATCACTCATGACCGTACGCTTATCCGGGAAATCGCTAATAAAATCATTGCGGTACGGGACGGTCGGATAAGTGTTTTCCCTGGCAGTTATGACAATTATTTAAGAAGTAGTGTAGCTTACGATGCCGGAACAGGCATAATAGAAACACCTCGTACCTGCCAGCCAGGCCAACCGTCAGCCGCGGTGAAAAAACGTCAACGCAAGGCACTGGAGGCCCAACTCCGTAACGAACATTCCCGTGCCATATCACCGTTAAACCAACGCATCATAGAAATAGAGCAAGAAGTCATATCGACTACAGAGCGAATCAGGGAAATCGAAAGCATGATGGCTGACCCCGCGCACTATGAAGACCATCAGAACGTGGTCGCTGTGAACCGTGAGTATATGGCACTGAGAGAAAAGGTGTCCGGGTTGACTGCCCAATGGGACAGCCTGACTGCTGAGGCGGAGCGGCTAAAGCTGGAGTACTGCAAGGCAAAGGAAGATTTAATAAGATAAAAATTGAGGAACGGATCGTACGGTGTTGTGTAAAAGATACGACATACTCGAAGGAATTCACAATCACAGACTAAGTTAAGTCTACTTCAGTTACATTTTACACTTGATCAAGCAGATCAGGGATTCAGGGGGTAAGTTGGTGTTGGTGATTGATGAAGATGGTGATAGTGCTTACAAGACCAGGTTTATTGATCAGGGGCAACAGCCTCGCATTGCGTATACCCAAATCTTTTGCTACTGAAGTGGGGCTCCGAACAGAAACTTCGGTCGACGTCTCACTCTCAAGCGGGAAATTAATAGTAACACCTATAGCTGAAACAAAGATGAGCCTGAAACAACTTCTCGCAAATGTCACTAAAGATAATTTGCACCACAAGATTGATACTGGCCCAGCCATGGGGAACGAAACGTGGTAAGCTCGCAGATTTATGCTCCTCAACGCGGGGATGTTGTGTGGATTTCCTTGAATCCGCTGCCTAATACTTTTCCCCAAGCATGTATTGAAAATACATTAATCTTGTATTATAGTGCTTTTTCGGCTATTGACAACGCCTGCTTAATAAAATAGAATAAACTAATCCCCCATAATACTTCTGGCAACGGCAAGCATACGAAGAAGACCTATTTGCTTCTCTTTAGAAAGGATCAAATTTTACCGGACAATGCTAAGGATACTCGTTACCGGGGATTCAGGTTTTCTGGGTTCTAATATAGTATTAGAACTAAAGCATAGAGGTTATGCAGTTACGGGGCTTTCCCGAAATAGCCCTGATATCAAGCTTGACCTTACTAAGCTTGATGACCAACAAATACTTCCTGCATCTGATGTGGTTGTTCACGCGGCGGCATCAATGAAATTCAACGAAGCAAGAGAAAACCGTGAAGTCAATGTTATCGCTACCCGGAAGTTATTTGAGGCAGTATTGCGTAGTGGTATCGCCAGATTCATATACATATCCACTGCCTTTCTTTTTGATAATAACTCATACGAGAGAACCAAAAAGGAGGCTGAGGAATATCTGCTAGAAAACTGCGACAGTAACAATATTGCGCTGACGATAATACGTCCCAGCGTAATATGTGAAGATAGCCGACTTGAGGGTAAACAACCTAATAGCGGAGTCTATGCTGGCTTGCGTATTCTGAGACAGGCACTTGATTGGTATGAACGTAAAACAGGGGAAGAGGTAGGGGGTAAGCTGATCAGAATCAGGGCTAACCCCGACGGCAAAATGAATGTCATACCGGTGGATTTTGTGGTTAATACAGTAATAGAGGCTATTGAAACGGGGAGGACTGGTATAATATACGCTACCCACCCCAGACCAAGGACTATTAAATTTCTTGAGCAGCCACTATCGGATATCCTTGGAGTAGATATCCAATTTTCTCAAGATTTCGTGCCTAATAGCCTTGAGCGTGTAATCGACAGAATGAATAATGTATATATAAAATACCTTCAGGGTTATGACCTGCCCTCAGACATAGATTGCCCACAAATTGATCAGGATTTCGTAAAGGAATCGTCAAGAATAGAGCTTAGTCGCATCAAAGCATAATATCTTGAATAAAGATATTACTTGCTCGGAATAATACTTCGGTTAGACAAAGATTATTCTTATCAAGTTTTCCTTTCCCATACTTGTTGGCCCCTGGATCAGTGGGCATCTTTTTGACCTCACCAGAAATCTTAATGGTTCTTTTCTCCTTCTTACCAGTATCGCTATAGCCTCAATTAGTATCGTTTTCAAGCTACCGGAAACCGGACCTCGAGGCAGGCTAGAGAGAGAATGATCCTGATTCAATATTCATATCAATCGCCCGTTAGAATTTGTCTTCTTATCTGTATCAGTAAAATACCTTATTGAATACGACGATATAACCTAAAGCCCTCCTCGAACTTCACACTCCCAAGCTCTCCGCACCTTGCTTTGCGCTACAATACAAAACCGCACTAGGCTACTACTTTTCCCTATGCATGGTATTTAAAATACAGTAATCTTGTATTATAGTGCTTGCTAAGCTATTGATAAGCCTGCAATATGGGTGTACTATTTCCCTGTAAAATGAAGATAATTACATAGGCTTCTACTCCTAAAGCCAAAAAATATCATCACTACTGAGTGCAGGTCAATATTCTCAAGGAGGTTGGTTGTATGAAGGAATATGAGTGTGTGGAAGTTCAGCATCATAGAGAAGTCGGCAAAACAATAGTAGTATATCAGGAGGCCGGATGGCATTTGCACAGTTGTAGCACGGCTAGTATAGGCTCGGGGCCAATTGGATATAGGGTTAACCATTATTTGTTGTTTGAGAGAGAAGATATTAGGGAGTCCGCTACTAAATAAAGCTGGCGAATTCTTATCATCACAATGGAGGCGGGATACAGCCCCCACCTTTACAACTAAGCCTTTTCTTGATATTATATTGATGGAAAGCCAGGCGATGATGCTCGCCAGGGGCAAGCCCCAAAATGCCCGCTGTAAACGGGATGATAGCCTCTAGTGTTAACACATTAGGGGCTTTTTTATTGCTTCTGCAAGGACAGGCGACGTATAAGCTGTCGCAACCATATGTATAGTGATAGCACTGACTAAATATACTGAAATAAGGTGATTTGTAATTCGGCGTATGTCATATCAGTTTCTTGAGGCAAAATTTAATACATCGTTAAGGCTAAATTCTCTCTTCAAGAAGATCGTAGTGAATTATATCGAGAGTTGTCACTTGGAAGATGGTGGTTATTTCTTTGCTCGTATACCCCCATCAAGCGGTTTAGATACCTATTTTGCTGTCAATGGCCTCTCTCTACTGAGTGCTAAGCCTGAATCTCCGGAGACTATTGAGGGCTTTGTCGTTAACGGGCTGCGAAAGGGTGCTCTAACAGGCTTAACCGGCGCCTTCATATCCGTAGCGATTCTTAATGAGTTGGGGAAGGTTACAGAGGATGTCGAACATTATGCGCTAAATCAGATAGCGAATGCTCATGATAGACGTGAAGGCTTCGAAATAGTTGAGGACATCTATATAGAAGTATCTTCCGAACTAGAAACAACCTACCGTACCGTGTGGTTATTGACAACCATTGGCGCCGCCTTAGATAAGCAAGGGGTCACAGCCTTCACTCTGGGTTTACTTAATGAGGACGGAGGATACGGTCGAAATGAGCACTCAACTTTGGCATCAACCTTCTATGCTACGGGAATTCATAACTTATTGGGGGTTAACGGCAGTAATCGCGCCGGAACCAGGGATTACCTCAGGAAGCGTGAAAAGAAGGGGCAGGTACAGTTTATTGAAGACCTTTTCTGGTTGATTGGTAGTATGACAAACTTAGGCGAGCAGACGAATATGCCAGAGGAAACCGCCAGGTTTGTCCTAGAATGTCAGAGGCAGGGTGGGGGCTTCGCCCGGTCTCCAGTTATCGGCATCCCTACTCTAGAATACACTTTCTACGCCCTTTCTATTCTCAGGAGATTAGGAGTTGCCTATAATGTTGATTCACTCACCAAGGCATAGAAGAGGCAAGCCTTGTAACTGCTAAGGTTAGGCATGGAGATTATTATGAACGATCATGATCAGAAAATCGTGACCAATACTTTGCCGACACAGGAGACAACGGCAGGCAAAACCGATTCTCAGGAGCTTCTTTCCAAGCTTAGATCCAGCCGGGAGCTATTCGAAAAGCTTGGTGATGAATGGGTACAGGAGCAAAAGTTTCTTGGGGATTTGGAGAGCCGACTGATTTCAGCTCGCTTTCACTTGGCAGTTCTGGGACAATTTAAGCGAGGGAAAAGCACTCTACTCAATGCCCTTCTGGGTGAAAAACTCCTGCCCTCAGCGGTGGTGCCGCTTACCTCGATTCCGACATTTTTATCATGGGGACAAAAACATCTGATAAAAATATTCTTCACTGACGGGAGCGTTAAAGAGCAGGCTACGGAGAGCCACGACGAGCTGTCCGCATTCCTGGAAAGATATGTTACCGAGAGCAACAATGCTAATAATCATCTCGGTGTAGAGCGGGTGGAGGTCGCCCATCCTTCGCCATTACTGCAAAAGGGAGTGATATTGATTGACACACCGGGTATCGGCTCCACCCTTCAGCATAATACGGAGGCCACCCTGAACTTCCTGCCGCAGTGTGACGGTGCGCTGTTTCTCATCTCCGCGGACCCTCCCATAACCCAGGTGGAGATAGAATTTCTGAGAGAGGTTCATAGTCGAGTAGCACAGACTATTTTAATTCTGAACAAGGTGGATTACCTATCAAATGATGACCAGCAGTCGGCCCTTACATTTTTCAAGAAAGTGCTCAATGAGCAGCTAGGGCTAAATGGAGAGGAGCCTGTCTTCTGCGTTTCGGCAAAGCGTGGCCTAAAAGCCCGCCTTGAAGGAGACGATACCCTGTGGGTAGATAGTGGTATGTCACAGCTGGAAGACCGCTTAACGAGGTTTTTCACAGAGGAGAAATCACAGGCACTTAACATAGCGGTAGCCCAAAAAGCGGCGGGCATACTGAATGACGGTCTCCTGCGGCTGCGCTTGAAGCGACGCTCGCTTATCCTACCTCTGGAAGACCTGGAAGAACGCCTAAACATATTTAACCAAACTCTTGAGGAGACTGAGAAACAGCGAATCATGGCTCGTGACCTGCTTAAAGGCGACCGGCGGAGGGTCCAGGAGACACTGGAGTCGGAAAGTGCCAACATACGTAAAGAAACCCGGGACCGCCTGTCTGGACTCACTGAAGAAGTTGTTACAACCACTAGCGATATCGGGTTGATGGAGGGTAAGATACAGGCTCTCCTGACGGAAGTGGTTCCGGGGTTGTTCAATGACGCCCAGACCAGGTTGTCGAACATGGTGGACCATCAAGTCGAAAAGGCTTTGAATACCCAGCAGGAGAAAGTGAGTTCGCTAACAGAAACAATAAAGCGTACCGCCGCCAAGCTCTTCGAGATACCGTACACTTCCAGAGAGAGGACGCCCGCGCTGGAAATATCACATCAGCCGTACTGGGTAGACTCGAACTGGAATATTACTACTAGCCCTATCCCCAGAGGTCTTTTGGAACGCTTCATGCCTCGTGGTGTTGCCCTGCGACGCTTAAAAAATCTTTGGCAAGAAGACGTAGAGGCGATAGTGTTACGCAATACCGAATCTCTTCGCTGGGCAAAGCTGCGGAGCGTGAACGATATTTTCCAACGATTTACTAAAGATTTGGATGATCAGTTGGAAAAACTAGCCGGTGCTACCAAGGAAGTTATCCAGACAGCTCACAACCACCGTTTAAGGCACTCTGATAGCACGGAAACATTGCTAACCACCCTTGACCAATTCGATAACCAGATTATAATACTTCAGAAGAGTTTCGACGACATCAGCCAGCGAGAGCTTGTCAATTTCTAAATAAGACCAGGTTATAGTAAGGACGCACAGAAGAAGACAGAATGCCCCTTCTGTAGAATTGACCTGCCGCCCAATAGCGATGCCACCTGTTAACTCAAAGATGCTTTTAAGCCAGTTTCAGTTATCCATCCCCCTATACACCCTAAAGCTCTCCTCAAACCTCACACTCCCAAATTCCCCACTCCCTGCTTTACGCTACAATACAAAACCGCACTTGGCTAATACTTTTTCCCCAAGCACGTATTGAAAATGCAGTAATCTTGTATTGTGGTGCTTGCTAATCCTACAAAATGAAGATATTTACTTAGGCTTTCGAATCCTAAAAACAACAAAAGGTATCACTGCCGCAAACAGGTCAAAGGAGTGGCCAATTGAACTTTACTAGCCAAAGTGCAAGGTTATCCACTGGTCATCAGAGCGGATAATTCGAAGATACAACCAGAGAAAATCCGTGTCCTATTGAAGACTCAGCCTTGACATTTATCTTCCAGAGACGTAATATAAGTGTATTAGCGTTGACTTATATGAATATTGAAAGTCAGGATAAATTTCAGCAAAACACAGATGAACAGGCCGCCGTTTTCAGCGCCCTGGCTGACCCCACCCGTCTCAAGCTTATGAAACTTCTCCGGTGTCAGCGTGACCCTGACGCCCTTTGTGTAAATGCCCTGGCGGCTCTTCTTGGAGTAACCCAGTCAGCGGTTTCACAGCATCTACGCATATTGAGAGCCACAGGTCTGGTGAAGAGCGAGAGGCGGGGTTACCACATCCATTACTTCATCAACCAAAAGGCTCTGGATAAATGCCGGAAACTTGTCTCAGAGGCCCTGATTATGGAAGAACCAGATAAGAATCAATCATGCCAAGACTTTTGTCCAGTGAGGAAGGGATAAGCTATCATCCGCATCATTTGTATGGTAGTCCCAGATATATATCGGCGCTTTCTCACCAGAAAGGAAAGCATTTAATATCTTGAGCAGTATCTGAAACGACTGAGGGTAGAAATCAATTGTATTGAGGAAAGAGGGCTAGAATGTCGGTTAACGACAAAGCAATTGAGGTGCGAAATCTCACTAAGCGATACGACGGTCTCACCGCTGTTGATAATATCTGCTTTGAGGTGCGAAAAGGGGAGCTCTTCGGCTTTCTAGGACCCAATGGCGCTGGCAAAACAACCACGGTAAGAATCATCACAGGAGTCATCAAAGCTGATGACGGCACTGCCCTGGTGATGGGCTCCAGAGCTGGCAGTCTTAAGGCCAAGCAGGTAGCCGGCGTGGTACCGGAGATGGCCAATGCCTACAATGACCTTTCCGGTTGGAAGAATCTGTTGCTTATGGCAGAGCTTTATGGCATCGCCTCCGGCGAGGCAAAGGAGAGGGGTGAAGTCCTATTAAAGGATCTTGGGCTTCTGGAGCGAAAGGACGGTCTGGTTAAAACCTATTCTAAAGGGATGAAACAGCGCTTGATTCTGGGAATGGCGCTTATCAGTGATCCGCAGATACTGTTTCTGGATGAACCGACATCCGGCCTGGATGTCCAGAGTACCCGTCTTATTAAGAGTCTCATTAAGAGCCTGAACGATAAGGGTAAGACCGTCTTTCTTACCACACATGATATGGATGAAGCCAATCAACTCTGTGACCGGGTAGCCATTATCAACAAGGGGAAAATCGTCGCCATAGATGCTCCGGAAAGGCTCAGGATAGCCACCAGTGGCCGGCGTTCGGTTGAGGTCAGCTTCACTGACAGTGTAAGCGTCAATAATCTCGCCCGGCTTCCCAGCGTGAATGAAGTACAAAAAATCGGCGACAAATACCGTCTCTATACAGATGCTCCGGGAGATCTCGTGGTCACGCTGGTTAACTTTAGCGCTTCAAACAAACTTAAAATAATCTCCCTCAATATATTAGCTCCCTCCCTGGAAGATGCCTTTGTTGCTCTAACTGAAAAGGAACATGGATATGTCTGACTTGGTAGAATTTCGGCAACAGTTCTGGCGCTCTCTGGCGGTTGCCCGTAAGGACATCCGAATCTACTACGCCAAGGGCCCGGTTATCATCTACGGTGTGCTCATGCCGGTATTCCTGTTTCTTGCCTTTACCATTGGAAGAAGCTTACCCGCCGAATCCATGATCCCAGGGCTATTGGGTATGATACTATTCTTTACTGCCACCGCAGTGTCGCCAATAGTAGTACCCTGGGAGGCACAGGCCAGGACTCTGGAGAGGCTGATGGCCGCTCCAGTAAAGCTCGAAACAATCATATTCGGGGACGTCCTTGCTTCATTTATTTTCGGAGCGGGTATTTCAGCGGTGCCCATTATCATCGGGCTCACGCTGGGTATTACAATCGCCAGTCCAGGTATTTTGGTACTGGCGATTGTTCTAGCGGCGTTTTGCTTCGCCGCACTGGGCAATGTTTTCTCCACCCCTCCAACCAATACACCAGCCACAGTAAATATGATCGCCGCCGGAGTGAGATTACCTATAGTATTTATGAGTGGCGTCTTTATTCCATTAGATGAGCTACCCGCTTGGGGACAAAATATTGCCTATGCCTCACCTCTTACCTATTTCATAGATATTGCCAGGAATCTAATGGATGGTCAGGGCCACCTTCCTCTAGTTATAGATTTCTTGGCGATTGTCGGTTTTACTGTCGTCTTTCTCATCATAGCGATGAAGCTACACCATAGGACGATGCCCAGAAGAATCTGACACAACCAAGACTACCGCCGCGGCAAAGTATGCAAATCTTGTCATCCGACACGAGTAGCAAAGCGGCCAAGACTTAATGAGACAATTCTCGGTTTTGTTTAACCCAGCAACATCTAACGAAAACCTAGAGCGTTCAGTTCTCGCATTATCTAGCATTTTGTCACCTACGAAACCGATCGTATATCTATAATGGTATACGCCTACCTACAAAACCGCTCACCCAAATTCCCCACACCTTACTTTTCGCTACAATGCAAAATCACACTTGGCTAATACTTTTCCCCAAGCATGTATTGAAAATGCAGCAATTTTGTATTATAGTGCTTGGTAAAATAAGCTGCGTGTATTGACAGCCCATTTGGAAACAGCACTACACTCATTCCCTGACCAATAATAGCAACAAACATCATTACATTGGAGAATTGGAAAGAGGACTTTGGATTGTCACATTAGCCATTATACGAAAGATGAAGGTTTCTTCTCTTGATTTCTTCCGTGAAATAGTATTAGCGGTGAAATATGAAGATGGCGAAGAAATGAAAAGAGATGACCAGACCAGAGTTACCAAGCTCTAAGGCGTTTGTTGCAATTCATATCGTTTTCGGTAATGAAAAAGGAGGTGGTGATGGGGAAATCAATAATAATCATTGGTGCCGGAATTGCCGGCCTGTCTGCCGGCTGCTACGGGCAGATGAACGGCTATCGCACACAGATTTTCGAACTGCACGATAAGCCCGGTGGACTCTGCACCGCCTGGAAAAAAGGGGGCTATACCTTTGACGGGTGTATCCATTCGGTAGGGGGTCTTAATCCTAAATTTAAGTTATACCACTACTGGAACGAATTGATTGACATGAAAAAGTTAAAATTCTTTTACCAGGATACTCTTGCAAATGTTGAAGACGAA
Organism: Dehalococcoidia bacterium UBA5760; assembly: GCA_002418895.1. Lineage (GTDB taxonomy): Bacteria > Chloroflexota > Dehalococcoidia > Dehalococcoidales > UBA5760 > UBA5760. The sequence continues at coordinate 12,711 of DIFA01000005.1, forward strand.
AATGGTAGGATAGCCACTATTTTTACCGATCCGGATAAATTGAGGGAGGAGTTAATATCTATAGCCCCAGAAGATGCAAAATTCATAGATAGTTTTATCAAGGCGGTGAAAAAGCTGGCAAATTTCGATTTAATGCCATCTAAACCTTTGGAGCTATGGAATCCACTTGATTACTATGTAAGCCAATTTAGAGTTGCTCCCGTATTAAACCATTTAATGAAATGGCGAAAATCAGTAGCCGACATGACCAAGAAGTTTAAAAGTCCTTTACTCAAATACATTATGAATAGTGAATTTTTCTCTCATTTCCCCGCTTATTTCCTGATCTTTAGCCTGGGGCATCTTCATAACATGAATGCTGGTTATCCCATTGGAGGTTCGCTTGCTTTTAGCAGTTTGCTAGAAAAGAGATATTTGGATTTAGGCGGCCAGATTCACTACAAAGCCAAAGTAGCAAAGGTTAATGTGAATAATAACCGAGCCATTGGGATAACCCTGGAGAACGACGAAACACATGACGAAAACGGTATTGTAGTATCAGCCGCAGATGGTCATTACACCGTCTTTGAAATGCTGGGAGGGCGATATATCAACCGAGAAATCAGGAAATTGTACGATGATCATCCCATATGGCCTTCGGCAGTAATCGTCTACCTGGGAGTTTCCCGCACATTTGATAAAGAACCCCCTGTGATAGAGCTAGCTCTTAAGAAAGCCCTGGTAGTGGACGAGCATTCGAGGCTCAACCGTCTTCCAGTGACTATTTATAACTTTGACCCTACACTGGCTCCTGAAGGTAAAACCTGCATCCGGGTTATACTTCAACCAGCCGACTACCGATACTGGCATGACTTAAGAAATAGTGATAGACAAAAGTACAAACAGGATAAGGCCCGTATTGCAAATGAGGTTATTCGGGTACTCGAGCAACGTCTGGGCAATATAGAGGATAGTCTAGAGATAACTGACGTGGTAACGCCAGCCACATTTAAGCGATACACCAATAACTGGCAGGGAAGTATTCAGGGCTGGGAATGGCTCCCGCGACTGATTCCAGAATCCATGAGAAAGGAATTACCAGGACTAAGAAATTTCTACATGGTTGGGCAATGGGTTGAACCAGGGGGTGGCGTGCCTACGGCGTTTATATCAGGCCGCAATCTAATTCAGATCATCTGTAAGCGCGATAAAAAGAAGTTTGTAACAAAAATACCTGCAAAGTATTAAACTCCACACAGATAAAATCTGTGCGGTGAATGCTTTCACCGCACAACAGCGCGGAGTGTTACTCCATACATTGGATTATCAGTTTTACTGACAATTACCCTAATCTGGAATCAGGTTTTCACTGCTACTGAACTACTGCATAGCCCTATACACCCTCAAGCTCTCCTCAAACCTCACGCTCCCAAATTCCCCACACCTTACTTTGCACTACGATACAAAACTACTAAAGGCTAATACTTTTCCCCAAGCATGTATTGAAAATGCAGTGATCTTGTATTATAGTGCTTGCTAGAATATGTTATGTACTGAATGACACGAAGGCAGGCCGAACCGGGAGAAAACCATAAAATATAAAAGCGTCATCGCAACCAAAAGGGGTGGGCCGGAAGTTCTCAAGATCATCGAGAATGACCTGCGCCCGCCGTCAGCCGGGGAGGCACGGATTAAAATCCTTGCCACAGGCGTGTGCCAGGACGATATCGCCGCCCGGATTGGCAACCGACCCACTCCGCCCAGGTTACCGTTCGTGCCGGGTTATACTATTCTCGGTGTCGTGGACGCGATCGGCGAAGGTGATACCAAGGTTGCCGTAGGTGACCGTGTCGCCGCATTAACTGCTCTCGGAGGCCCGAGTACATCTACCTCAGCGGAGAACGCCTGGTCCACGTCCCGGTAACCATAGACCCTGCCGAAGCGGTAACACTCATCCTGAACTATGTGGTTGCCTACCAGGTGCTTCACAGGCTCGTGCAGGTAAAGGCAGGCGATCGGGTGCTCATTATCGGCGCGAGCGGCGGCGTGGGAACCGCATTTCTTCAACTGGGTAAGCTGGCTAACCTCACCATGTACGGCATAGCATCCAAAAGCAAACACAGCGCACTAACTAAACTGGGCGCAATACCAATCGACTACCATACGCAGGACTTTGTTGATGTAATCCACCGTAGCGAACCCGATGGCCTCGACTTCGTTTTCAACGGGATGGGCGAGGACTATCTCAGGCGCGGATTAGCAGTACTGAAGCGTGGCGGCACTTTCGTACAATACGGCGCACCGCAGAGTCTTTTGCGTCTTCTAAGTTTTCTAGCCCAGTTCGTTATCTTCAAGCTGCTGCCGAATGGAAAGGCGGTGGAGGGATACGGGACTCATAGAGTAAACTACCGGCTGCTCACGGAAGACTGGATAGAGCTTTTCAAGCTGCTGGAAGAAGGCAAAATAAAGCCCGTTATTGCCGGGAAGTTCCCCATACTGGAATCAGCCAAGGCCAACGAGCTACTGGAGAGCGGAAAGGTAATCGGCAATATCGTCTTGCTGGCACCGGAACTATTGTTACAGCGTACATGATTGATTATGCCAAAGACCGTACTTACAGTGCCAGTTTTATCGGGCAGGGATGCGAGGTTGAGTGCGGCGTTGGCAAGGGGTTAGCGATAGCAGCGAGGGGTGGGGTGGGGTTAGAAAAGAGGGGATAGCTCCTACGCCTTGAAGCCAGTCACAATTGGTTGTGTGCTCACAGGTATCAGGTCATCGATTCTGTTTTACACAAACACATCTAATTATAGCTCATTTTACTAGATGCTCTACTTAATGTGAACTTGACAAACAACCCTAACCATAGTATCTTCTTTGTAGATACAAATGATGGAGGTTTAACATGAGAACCAGCGTCCAGAAATGGGGCAACAGCCTCGCCTTACGTATTCCTAAATCTTTCGCTGACGAAGTGGGGATCAAAAGAGAAACATCCGTAGATGTCTCACTCTCGGGAGGGAAATTAGTAGTAACGCCCATCGCTGAATCAAAGATGAGCCTGAAACAGCTTCTGGCAAAGATAACTAAAGACAATATACATCACGAGATTGGTACCGGGCCAACCGTGGGGAACGAAGCATGGTAGGCTCGCAGACTTATGTTCCTCAACGCGGGGACGTAGTGTGGATTTCCTTAAACCCACAAGCAGGTCACGAGCAAGCAGGCCGACGTCCTGTCGTAGTGATCTCAACTCAAGACTATAATGGTAAAGTAGGACTGGCTATCCTCTGCCCTATTACCAATCAAATCAAGGGATATCCATTCGAGGTTCTTATCCCTGACGGTTTGCCAATAGCGGGTGCAATCTTATCCGATCAGACCAAGAGCTTGGATTGGCACGCTCGAAACGCGGAATTGATATGCACTGTGCCAGCCGAAATTATCTCGGAAGTCCTGCAGAAGTTGGCCACCTTAATATCCCAATAGCCACCCTGCCAAAGTCACTCCTGCCCAGAAAACCGCTCCGGCCATGATTTCAGAAATGGGCATCTCCATTAACAAGTGGCATCTTACTGGTAAGACAGCAAATCAGCAATGCTGATTGACGATGCCGGCGATGACACCTACCAGTCCAGGTTCTTCGGCCAGGGGTGCAAGGTGAAGTGTGGCGTCGGCAAGGGGCTGGCGATGGCAGTGAGGGGTGGGGTGGGAATTTTGGTTAACACGACAGTGGAATTGGTTCTGTCCTTGTAGTGCCAGGAATAACCGAACACCGGGTCATGAAGGTATCTTGACTGCGGCTGTGATTTAACAAGTGGTATCACTACCCCAAGCGGTAAAAAGTGGGTAAGCACTGCGATACACCGAGTCCTGAGAAATGAGGCGTATGTCGGGACACTGGTGTGGGGCAAGCGTAACGGGACTGACCCAGTAAAAGTAGAAAATGCGTGGCCAGCTATTACCGATAGAGACACTTTCGACAAGGTGGGGGTGACTTTGAAATCAAGAGGGCCAAGGATTATTCATCCCCGAAGAACGGTGAGTGATTACCTGCTTAGTGGTCTTATGAAATGCGGTGTGTGTGGTAAACCTATGAGCGGACACAGCGCTAAGTCAGGGCGATTCTTCTACTACCGCTGCACAAATGATTCAAAACAAGGCGCGGAAGAATGCCGTGGCCACTTCATTCCAAAATCCAAAATAGAGAATTTTATTATTGATAAAATCCGTAACTGCATCCTGACTGATGAGAACCTCACTGAACTTGTAAGACTGACCAATGAAGACTTGGAGACAAGCGTCGGATCAGACAAGCAGCAACTACAACTAATCCAAAAACAGATCGTCGATGTCGATTCGAGGTTAGAAAATCTCTACGACGCCTTGGAGACAAAAGCATTTAGCAGTGAAGAACTTGCTCCAAGGATAAGAATAATGCAATCGAAAAAGAATGAACTTATCACAAAAAGAACCGGGATTCAATCTTCTTTACAGTCCAAACCAGCTATGCCAGTTTTTTATGATATCCAAGAGTATGTCAGTGACCTGAAATCATTATTGGCTGCGTCACCAATTGTGGAGCAGAGAGCCTTCTTGAAGTTGTTTGTCGATAGCATAAAGGTAGATAGAAACGAAATTACGATTAACTACTTCCTGCCTATGCCACCGGCAAGCAATAATACGGAGGTCGTTGGAGTTCTACCTTTTGTAATGAATGGTAGGCCGTACAGGGATCGAACCTGTGACACCCTGATTAAAAGTGAGAGGCACGATGTGCCACCTGGTTCGCCCAAGTAACATTACGTACTCCTAAATCTTGCGAAAGGGACGTTTTGTGCCTATATGTAATATCAAGTGATACCGGGTAGTAAACAGTTTGTCGGCAAAATGTCGGCAACCGACAGTACTTATGTAAAGTATCTCCCGGCTTCTTTCTTCACAAAAAGCATGAGATTAACATTGACATATAGTACCTTATATGGTATCATTACAAGCTAAGGTTATGAGCAAGAAAGCTAAACTTGAAGCTAAAATAAGGAATAACCCGAAGAATGTTAGCCTCATTGATTTCGAAGCTCTGATCAACCTATACGGTGCAATCAAAATGGGAAGCAAGCATGCAAAAGCAGAAATTGGAGAATCGACATTGACTTACAAGAGAGTTAATCCAATTCCTTCAGAGTATGTCGGGGATTTACTAGAGGTAATAGACAGTTTATGTATGAAGGAGTAGGCCCATGGTTACTAAGAATCTTGAATACTACCTAAGGCTCCCCTATACTACAACTATTAAACGCGGCGAAGGCAATGGATATTGGGTAGCCCGTGTGGTAGAGTTACCTCATTGTATGACTCATGCTCATACTGCCGAGGAAGCACTAGAAGATTTGGAAGACGCCAAACGCGAATGGTTGGAGTCGAACTTGGAGAGGAATCTACCTATTCCGGAACCTACGCAATATAAAGGGCAGTTTCACCTAAGGATGCCGCCATCACTACACGAGAGATTGGCGCTTATAGCAGATGTTGAGGGCGTCAGTCTCAATCAATACATGGTATCTAAGCTCGCAGCTAATACTATAATTACAATTGCTGAAGGGAAAGATGAGGCGGAGCGCAAAAAGACTAAGAAAGCCAACCAGTCTACCAAAATATCCCGATAACCAAACGTGTAACCGCTATCAGTACTCGATCTTTTTCATTATTAGCTTTGGTTTTTTCTGGCGGGTCTTTTACGATCTTTAGGTCCTTACACAGAGTCAGTATATACATTCCGATGAAAAGTATGATCTGTTTACAATAGTTCTAGAATAGCCGATGATCCGCTCAGGCGATCTTGGTGTTATAGTCTTGTTCATCAAGGTTGGCCCAATCTGCCGGGTCTTTTTCCCGGCGTCTACAGGAGCATACCTGCGATCGCAGCTATGCTCTACTCTTTAACCAAACTATTCTGTCGGCTACACTTTGCGCCGCTTTTGTCTTAGTCATGCTTTTGCGCAAATCGTTTAAGAGCTTCTCATCGTCAAATACATCCCTGACCCAATTGCTGAAGTCGTTATTGCTCTCATTCACATGGTAGTGGAAGACATCATCACTCATATCCCTAAGCGCAGTCTCCAACTCTGACAGACTTTTCAAAATCCGTCCGTCCCGGCACCAGAATTGTTTTTCTTGTGGAACATTACCCAATCTTTTTTCTACTATTGACTTCGTTATCCTGACCATCTAGGGTTTCCTCCCTGCAAATAATTCTGTGGCATTTTATTATCAAGTAATGCTCTTGGCAAGGTATATCGATGTGCTTTTCTAGTAACATTATACTACTTCTCAAGATATTAGCTAACTCTTTAAGTCAGGAACCATATCCAGGATCTGGGCTTGCCACGCATTAAGGTCAAGGAATAAAACCGTGACTACCCAATTAGTGGCAATTAGATACTTGACACACCAATAATTATGTGCTACACTCTTACTTAGAGGTGAGAGTTATGAGCACAAAAGTTAATTTCCAGTCAGTATTAAAATGGAGTGATGATGAATGCAGGGAATACTTAGAAAAGATGCGCTGGCCTGATGGCCCACATTGTCCTAGATGCAATACCAATCATCCCTATATCATCACTCGCAAAGCAGAGACTAAAAATAAGATAAAGTCAGTCTACAAGTGCCGGAACTGCAACAGGCAATACACTTCAACGGTAGGCACTATCTTTGAGGATTCACATATTCCGCTTAGCAAGTGGTTTGCGGCGATATTCCTGATGTGTGCCTCTAAGAAAGGTATTAGTGCTCACCAAATCCACCGCCAGCTTGATATTACCTATAAATCAGCGTGGTTTATGTGTCATAGGATCAGGGAAGCTATGCGAGATAAAAACGCTTTCTCACCTCTAACCGGAACTATTGAGGCCGATGAAACCTATATTGGCGGTAAAACTAGGGGCCATTGGACACTAAAAGAACGTATGAATGATGAAGTTCAAATGGGTTTAAGGCCGAAGTTTAGACACCCACGAATGGATAAAGAAGTTGTGTTCGGTATACTGGAACGTGGTGGTAGAGTCAGGACTAAGCACATTAAGGAAATGAACTCTGCGACAGCCAAACAGATTCTAAATGAGAATATTGATTTAGAAAAGTCGAGACTGATTACTGATGCGCACAAGGGTTATAAACAGATAAAGCATTACCTACCCCACGATGTGATTAAGCACGAAGAGGCTTATGTTAGGGGGGATATCCACACACAAGGTATTGAGAATTACTGGAGTCTGTTAAAGCGTGGCCTATATGGAGTATTCCACCACGTTGACGCCAAATACTTATCTAACTACCTGAATGAGTTCGAATACAGGTTTAATCGCCGGAAGATTTCCGATGAGGAACGTTTCGAGGCTTTGATGTCGCAGACTCAGGGTAGACTTCATTGGTTTTGCAAGTCCGTCCCTGCTTAGGACTCTTGGATAGTGCTTTGATAGCCTCTTCAAACGACAAGGGGTGAAGCGAGATAGTGGTGTCATCGTGTTTGCGTTTAGACATTAAATCACCAATTAACCAATCTAGCAGTAAACCGTATTGCAGGTAACAGGGATTGGAGCGACAAAATCCTGGAGGGAGACGCTCGATACCCAAAGCGAATCGCTACCCCTATATTTAGCACGTAAATAAGACTCCTCCAAGTATTCAACCTGTTCTGGACTCAACCACTCTTCACCACTCTCATCTACTTGTACAAGTAGTTCGGTATATAACTTCGTCGTGCCATCAGAATACACAAGAACGCTACTTTTCTTCCTTTTCATTACCTCCTCCTTTCCCTATTATTAATCCAAACACTTCTATCTGGATAATATGCCGTGCAAATCTTTATTGGATGAACACTATAACCTATAAAACTATGTATAAAATTACCCTTCCCGTTTTTCCCAAGAATCAAACACGATGCTCCCCGATGATCGTTGGGGTAATGTTCAATAACCTCCGGTTCATTATTCCCTATGGAAGCGACAATGGACGATGGTAATGGTCTGCTGGATTGCCCTGCCCTGTCTTCCCAATAATGGGCACTTAAAATGTAATCCCTATTTCTTATAGCTTGAATAATATTATTCAGTAAGTCTCCAATCACTGCCAGTCTTCCCTAGCAATACCAAGTTGGGTATATAAATTTGGCGGTAAGGCAATGTCCAGATTATTTTGACTCTCATAACTTTTTAGATTGCGCCTTAACATCATTGCCAATACCTTTGCTTGCTCTAGCGACATGCGGAGAATCAAAGTATCCCTAGGGGGTATTACTTGCCCTTGGGATGGGTGTGGGACATTAAGCCCAAATGTAAATGAAACCCCATAAGGACCTACCGTGAAACGAAACGCATCTGTATAAATATCCGGAGCACTATTTGCCTCTTCCATATCTGCCCCCTTTGGCATAGACTAGGCATCATATATTACACCACGCCAGTCTAAAATAATACTCCAGACAATACCCCCTATGTCAAATGGCCTAAATGGTACTGGTGGTAGGACTCGAACCTACAACCTCTGGGATATCAGCCCCTACCTGCTTATAAAACAGTTGCTCTACCTTTGAGCTACACCAGCTTGACATCTAATTCATTAGTGATATAATCGGTGTGCACTAAGAATAGGGAGGTTATTATGATTACACAGGAAGACGAGACTGCTAGGCAATTCACGGTTGCATTAATGCATAATTGGTTTGAATCAGTTCCGGACAAGAAGCAAGCGGATGAAGCTATCAAGAGGGCATGCTACATATATCAAGAGCTAAGCATGATGCTTAGTAAGATGGGCGGAGCCGCTAAGAGGAACGCCCCCGTCAAGTTCTTCGATTAAACGACATATCCCTGCAATTTAGACGACTCTATAACGTATTGAATTCCTTGTGGCGTTAATTTACGAATATTTTCGGCGCACAATTTGCCCTTGCCACGTAACTGTAAGTATAACTCGAACTTGCCTGCTAGTTTGGCATCTAATGCCAGAATTTCCTTACTCATAATCACTCCCCTTTCCTTTGTGTGTCAAATATACTATGCCGCAATTAGTTGACATTTTGGTTTACTTTGCAGCCAAAAAACAGGGAATCCTATAGCATATCACTAAATGCTGGACATCCATCATAAATTCAGCCAACCCGCACAGTCGTGTTATAATTGGGGCTATACTTTGAACTATTAGACTTTGAGGAAATGGAGTTGGCCAATGCGGAATGTAGACTATGAAGTCGTAAGAACCTTACGCTGTAGGAATCTAAATGCCCCAGGTGTTCTGGGCAAGTTGACCACTACCATTGGCCAAAATGGGGCAAGCGTTGGGAATATAACAACGGTATCATTGGGGCATAATTTCAACGTAAGGGATATTGATGTTATCGTTAGGAATAAAGAGCACCTTGGTCAGTTATTAAGTCAAGTATCAAAGCTGAGAGAGGTCACCGTCCTAGAAGTTAGAGACGCTGTTCTTAATCTGCATGAGAATGGGAAGATTAAGATGATTAATACTGTTTCCGTCAATTCCATGGATGATCTGAGGAAGGTGTACACTCCGGGAGTTGCGGAGGTTTGTAAACTTCTGGTGGATGATGCGAACTGGAAGGATTACTACACCAATATTCCTTATTCAATAGCAATCATTACTGACGGGACTGCGATCCTGGGGCTGGGTAATATCGGCTCAGTGGCTGGGATGCCAGTAATAGAGGGGAAAGCTGCTCTAATCCAACAGCTGGCAGGCATCAGTGGGATACCTATTTTACTCGACACCACGGATCAGAACGAAATCGTGCAAACAGCCAAGCACATTGCGCTTACTTTTGGTGGCATTCAGCTGGAGGATATAGCATCACCACGGTGTTTTGTAATCCTAGAGCAGCTTGAAAGAGAGTTAAACATCCCGGTAATGCATGACGACCAACAAGGAACTGCGGTGGTAACAGTCGCATCTTTGATCAATGCCAGTAAGTTTAGTGGGATTCAACTCCAAGAGGCGAAGATTGGTCTCATTGGCTTGGGCGCTGCTGGCCTCTCCATTGGGAAGTTTCTCCTGAGGTTCACGGGTAATCCCTCATTAGGCACTGCCAGAACCGAAGCAAGTATAAGGCGACACGTTGAACATGGCGGAATCGCATCTAGCCTTGAGGAGATAATGCAAACGGCGGATATTGTTGTCGCCACCACCGGGGTAGCAGGACTAATAGAATCGAGAATGGTGAGAAAAGGGCAAGTCATTTTTGCTTTGTCAAACCCGTATCCAGAAATTACTCCAGAGGCCGCGAGAGCCGCCGGTGCCGCTGTGGCAACTGATGGCAAGGCAGTCAACAATTTGGTTGGTTATCCTGGAATTTGGAGAGGGACACTTGATGCGAAGGCTAGTAGTATTACCTTTGAAATGTACATGGCTGCCATTTCTGCAATTGTTGACGCTACAGCTGATGGTGAGCTTGCTCCAAATCCTCTTGATCCCAAATTACACTTAACAGTAGCACATAATGTGGCTAGGGCAGCCCTAGACTCTCGTGTTGCCCAGCGACAACTGGATAATGACTATTTTGAAAATACCACCATCAAACAACCCCCACGCTGATGGAAATTTCGCACACAATGGCTTCTTGTTCAATCGGAAACCTAGTTTAAATCTTGTTAAGAGACAATGTGGGGTTCGAACTTACCGCCATCTTTATCAGCTCGTAATTTTTTCCGCCAGAAAGCTCGATAATAAAGATTCACTACCCAAATCGGTACCAGATTACGGCGTAACAGTCCGACCCTCCGCCAAATTGATGGTAGGCTGTAGAATTCGCACCAAACCCAGTCACGCCCCTTTTGCAACAACTCTCGTGACATTAGCTTTGGTTTAAACACGAGGTTAGACTCATACTGTGACCAGTCTTTGGTGACTATTCGGCCAGCCTTATCTAATGATTTGCAGAGAGCGGTACCCGGATATGGTACAGGCCAAGCAAACTGGGCACTCTCTAGCCGCATTTCCTGGGCAAAGCGGATGGTACGCTCGAAAACATCTTCATTGTCTCCGTCTAAACCAAGAATAAAGAAGCCGTGGATGGCGATGCCGTGGGAGTGGATCTTTCTGATTACCGCTGGGTATTCATCCACCAAACTGGCCCTCTTACCTATCGCTACCAGATTGTCAGGAGATACTGTCTCAAACCCGATGAGTAGGGCCTGGCAGCCGCTAGCGGCTGCCAGTTTTAGTAATTCATCATCTCTGGCTATCGCGACCGAGGCCTGAGCGAGCCACCTGATTTTATAGGAAACAAGAGCGCGCAAGAGCTCTTTCGCGAATTTGGGGTTTCCTGCGATATTATCGTCAACGAAAACGACGAGTTTCCTCTGGTTCAATGTTTCAATCTCATTGAGGACTTCTGCTACCGGCCGGCAGCGATAAGTATGGCCTAAGAATGAAGTAACTGAGCAGAAGGAGCAGGCATAGGGGCAGCCTCTAGTGGCTGAGATTGTGTTGGTAACGCGGTATGCCCCCTTGGCAAACAAGTCCCTCCGAGGGATAGGCAACTTGAGCAAACTGGGTCGCTCACGCTGCATATACACCCTTTGTAGTTTGTCGGCTTTGAAATCCTCGATCAAATTTGACCAAATTCCCTCGGCTTCCCCGATAACCACGGCATCGGCGTGCTGACTTGCCTCTTCGGGCAGGGTACTAGGATGAATACCCCCTAAGACAACCTTCACCCCTCTGGCTCTGAAGCTATCGCAGATCTCGTAGGCACGTTGTGCTGTGATAGTTTGCGCTGTAACCCCTACTAAGTCGGTTTCCTTTTGGAAATCAACAACTGCGACATTTTCATCAGTTAAGGAGACTTCGACCTCTGGCGGGGTTAACGCAGCGACCATCGCCAAGCCTAGAGGGGGACATAGAGTCTTCTTCATCGGGGTGTTCTCTTGTATAGCAGGGGCGATTAGTTGTAGTTTCAATAGGACGCCCTTTCTTGAGACCTCATGCCGATATTATACAGCAAACCACCCCTTTTTGTTTTCAATAGAGAACTTAGCAATAGGTCGCGTCCCAAAGTTAGTTGTTTTTAACCCGCCTGAAAAGGATTCGGGTTTCACTTTCTGACGGAAGAGGCAACTCACACAAGTGCGCAGAAATACACCAGAGATTCCTTACAGCTTGGTCAGATAAATGAAATCTTGCCCCTCATGCTTAAAGATATTCGTAACTACAGGGTCTTGGTTCGTTTTCGCGATTTCGTCCTGTATGGTCTCTTGAACCCGTCAAGGATGGGCAAACAGCCGTTTAGTAATGCCAGTGAACCTATTACCCACTTCGAAAGGAAAACCTGGTTGATAACAAAGTGAACCGTAAACCTTAGAACCCTGACCTCCCCCAATAGCGATACCACTTGTTAAGTCAAAGCCGCGGTTAAGATAGTCTCAGGACCTGGAGGCCGGTACCCCAGGGAGCTATTGAAAAGTAGCCACTTCACTAGTTTGGTCTATGAAAACTCCTTCTTGCCCCATATCAATAAAATAATGGACACTATGCCCAGTGGGATTACGGGAAACATCGCGCAGATAGCTCCGATTAGCGAAAAAACCCAAAATTTCTGCCGCAAGGCGTAAATCCCACCAATTAGGGCAATTATGCCCGTAGCAATAAGTGCGCCGCCAAATCCCTTAAAAAATCCGAACGTGCCGAAATATTGAGCAAAACCTAAAGCACCCATTAGGTATATGCCTCCGGCGACGATACCAACAATTCCTCCAATTATAGCCAGGATACCAGCTGTCTTTGATTTCCAGTTGGTCATCTTAGTCTCCTTATTAACTTGGTTCCCTTTTTTAGCATATTATTGCTGAGCTTAACAACGTACGAAGAAGAGTATTCCCCAGATTATTAGATATGCACCAACGAGATAGGCGACTATCCGGGGCACTACACAGATTATGATGCCGAATACTATTGCAAGAATAGCAGTGATGAATGCTGAAATAGACACCACTCCAATGAACGGTATAGTTATGTCCATCAGGAATACCTCCCATATTTTTGTTGCTTAGTTTATACATCTGTTTTGGCTGATTGTCAATACCCTTCAATGCGAGGGTCCCCTAAAAAGAAACAGGCTTTGTGGCTATAGATCAACCCTTCGGGAATGAATTTGTTTGAAGTGTTTGAGGAAAACCGGAAGCTAAAGTAGCTGGTAGCGGAATGCTTTAGTGATCAGCAGGTAACGGAAATGCTGATGAGTTCGGCTGAAGAGGGGGTTACAGCGAACAACCAGGGGCCAGTTATCCATCCCAGAGCGTGCCCCTCAGGTGGCTAAGGGAGACTCAGCTGAGGCTTCCAGGACAGAGGGGGGGGGCGATACCATTGATAGGATTGCCCACAATTCCTGCCTGGGCCGCGATAATAGCTGCATGGGTGCGGCTACGTGCCTGCAGTTTGTCGATGACATTTCGGACATGCTTCTTGGTAGTGTCCAGGGTGATACCCAGGGTTGCCGCAATTGCCTTGTTAGAGTCTCCGTTCCCCAGCAGCCTTAGCACATCGACTTCCCTTTCGGTGAGGTGAGCTGCCTCAGTTGTGCGCTCGGCAAGGGTCCTTCTGCCATTTTGAATCAAATTTTCCACGGCGGTGCGCAGTAATTCCGTCTTCATCTGTGTGCCGCCTTTGACCACATCATGGATGCTCTGCAGCAACACTTCCGGTGACATGTCCTTGAGGAAGATGTATCCTCCTGCGCCTGCGTGAATGGCGTCAATTACATAAGAATCGTTCATGTTCTCCGTCAGCACCACTACAGCTATCTCCGGGAATTCATCCTTAATCAGCCTGGTCGCTTGCACGCCATCCACCTTGTCGCTCCGGGTCTCGGTCAATACTACCTTCACAGGCTGTCCCTGTTTATGTGCTCGTTTAATATGCTGAAGAGCTTCACGGCCATCTGGAACATCCCCGATAACTGCAATTCTCTCGTCTTTGGTCAGGATAGCTTGCAGACCCTCACGAACAACCGGACTGAAATCAATCAACAGGACTCCCAGACTGGCAGATTCGCATTGTTGGGCTACTTGCTTAACTGCCATCGTCGGACTCCTCCTTTAGTACACTTTAATGTACTATCATTAGGCTCTTTAGTGCGCCTTTTAGTTGTATTATTACCCCTATTTGTGGTCATGTCAAGTGCTATTAATTACCATCGATTAGATTAGTCAACCGGCACCAACATACCTGCCCAATTACTCCTTGAGAGGCTTGTGGCACAGGGATACAGAGCACATAATTATGTTAGGCGGTGGACTCCGGGGAGTTCATTAGTATTTATAAACAAAGGAAAAATAGATGGTATACCTTATAGCCAAGAAAGTAAAGGGGGATTTCCCGAAATACTACAGGATTGATGAACTAAGGCATGCTGTCGACAAAAGCATCGTGGATAATGAGACCGAAACTAGAAATGAGAAGCACCAAGCTTCAGAGCGGGAGTTTTCCAATTTAGTTGGATATTCGGACCTATAGTTTTCTGCCGCAGATTCTATCCTAAGCTGGTTTTCTTAGGAGCCTGTCAAAATCAAAAGACAACGAATTTGGATTGAAGGAGAAAGCAATGCCACAAGAAAATGAGGGGAAGGACAAACCTCAAGAGGGTGCAGAGAAAGCCGGAGAAACAATAGGCAAGGGAGCTAGAAAAGGTTTCGAAGCTGTAAAAGATTTCGGGAAAGGCGTGAAAAAAGGGGTTGAGAGAGAAGGGAAGAAAGACTGATGTCTTTCTTAGTAATGGCCAAACGAAACGAATAAAAGCAGGAGGTTCATCAATGGTAAGAAAAGACAGAAGCGACATGAAAGTAGACACATTTGAGAGAAAACATGGAGTGCCCCCCGGTACCGTAAGGAATGACGACGGTAGAGATACGAGGGGAGACAAACGTATAGGGAGGATTAGAGAAGAGAAGAGTAAATAAGCAAAACTCTACAAGGATATGGGAAATGAATAATTTGAAGAAAAGACTGGTAGCCACAGTGAAATATTACTTTAGCCCATATTGGCGACGGTCTATCCAACTAGAGAAGTACCTAAGTGTGGGATACAGCGCCTGGGAGGCTCTGATCCAAGTAAAGGTAATAGAAGATAGATAATATACGGGTGATTTTGTTATGAGAATGCCCAGACTCCTATTAAGTGATTTTGTCGTACCCAATTTACTGGTGATAAGGGCTCATAAGGAGGCCAGAAATTAACAAGGTGAAACTATATTTATTAATCGCTGTTTTGGGCGTATTACCTCTAGTTGCTGGGGCATGCACTGGAACGGACGACGACGCCAACTTCCGATTCTTGATAAGCGATGATGTCAACGCAATCGATGACTTTTCCAGTGTAAATGTGACCATTTCCAAGATCGGTATTCAGCGTGCCGGTGACTCGGAAAGTTGGCTTGAATTCGTGCCGGACACTACCGAGGTGGACCTAAAGCCATTAGTTGGTGAGAATGCACTAGAGATATGGAGCGGTAATCTCACCCCTGGTGAATACAGTAAGGCGTTCATCTATGTGAGTGAGGTTAATGGTATTTTAACTCCTGAACTGGGTGGTGAGAAGGCAAGTGTCAAACTGCCGAGCGAGAAATTACATATTTCAAGGCCTTTTGTTATCGTTGAGGGCACGACAACATCCTTTGTGTATGATATAGCGGTTGTTAAGGCAGGCCAAAGTGGGCAATATATTCTTCTGCCTCAAATTGCTCAGAGTGGAGCAGACCAAGAATTTGCGGAGGTAGAATGAAAAGATAGTGAAGGCAAATAACCGGAGGAAAAGGAAATTAGAGTTCGAGGTCTCCGCTGACATAATTAATTTAACTAGTAGTCATATCAGCTAGCCGCCGAAAGAGGATTAAAAAGGAGGAATACTATGAGTAATAAATCAGCAAGATTCGTACCAAGCATCAGGATAGCACAATACGATGTAGTCAACACAAAGCACGAAGATATGGGTCAGGTGGAGACCTTTGTCGTGGACATGCAAGAAGGTCTGATTGCATTCGCGATAGTCTCATTTGGAGGCATTCTTGGCTTCACTGACAAGTGGTTTGCCCTGCCCTGGGCCGCTTTAAAGTGGCGCCCGGAGAAAAGGCAGTTCATTCTGGATATGCCGGAAAAAGTCCTCAAGGAAGCTCCGGGTATGGACAAGGATCATTGGGTGGAAGAGATTGATAGGTGGCAGGAAGAGAAAGACCTGGAGTTGCTTGATCACTATTATACCAGCCATGGTTATGAGTCCTACCTGGGAATAGTACAAAAGAGGATAATAAAAATGGGCAGCCGCAAGCCTGATGCCAAGTTTGAGATAGATAAGGACGCATCGGGGGAATTCAGGTTTAAGCTGGTTGCTACAAACGGAGAGTGCATCGCAGTGTCGCAGGGTTATAATGCCAAAGACAGCGCACTGAAAGGCATTGAATCCGTAAAGCAGAACGCGGCTGAGGCCGTGATAGAAGACAATACAGTTTAGCATCGGCAAGCCACACAACTTGACCGATAACTAAAGTATCCTGGTGAGCCGGTGATGTCGTCCTGGGCCGGCTCACCAATCGCACTTCCTAGTGAAGGGCAGGTGATTAGGGGCTTCTCAAAATTAAAGACCAATAGATTTGTATTAAAAGAGGGGAAAAGGCTGATTCCTTATTATTAAGGAATGGCCAAACGAAACAAACCGTACCAAAAAGGCTATCTCAGGGAGTCTTTGGATTTATGGGGAGACAAAGAAGGAGCCAAGGTGATTAGAATTATCGTAATCATAGTTGTCATCGTCGTCTGTATTGCCATCTTGTCATCCTGTGGCGTAATACCAGGATTATCCGGATGCTAGAATATACAATAAGCGATAATTAGAGCCCTCGTTGAATAGGTATGGCTCGTCACCCGTAAACAGAGGCTACGTTCTTGTTTACCGGTGAGACTTGCCACGTCACAGAGCGTGTTTGGGAGCAACCTTTTGACAAAATAAAGAAAGCATTTGACGGTTAATTAAGTAAAATAAAAAAGGATATAGGCACTTCCCAGGCCTCCTAATGCATCCCCCTATACACCCTCAAGCTCTCCTCAAACCTCACGCTCCTCGTATATCTCACCACCATATCCAGACTCTCCCAACCGCCCAGCCTCATGATATGCTCAACATCAAGCCCTGCTCTATGCAGATTAGAGGCGAATGTGCGCCTAAAGGTATGCGGATTACAGGGCAACCCGGTCTTAATCTTCAGCCTGTACAGCATTATCTGGATACCTCTGCGTTTTAGCCCCCAGACGAGTCAAATTGACTGCCTAGCTTTCTCTTGCTATGATTGCCTTGAAGCAACATTCTAACGGAGGTTTATTATGGCCTTATCATCAGAAGTCCAAGCCAGTATCATAAAGGTGGCAGGTAACTGGGCACAGTTTATCGCGACTATTCCTCCTAACAAGCGCAGAGGTGTTCTTGCTAGAATGTTAAAGCGTTATGAAAACATTTATCAGGTTCTTCAGCATAAACACGAACAGGAGAGAGAAGAAGGCCGATAAACTCAGATTCAATGCCATTCTTATTGGTGTGAATAGCCCCTTTGCTTGTTATCTTAGTTTTATTGAAAGATTCCTGAAACAGAGCTGCATGGAATTCCGTGGTGTCGTGAAATGTAACTGTTGGAATATTTGACAAACCCTTGAATGAGAGTATAATCAGAGTATAGGTATTAAGTCTTATAAATAGAATAACGTCTGGGTTTGGAGTGGAGATGACGGGAGGGGATATCGACTACCGCCATTAATTGGTGGGTTGGTATCTCCTCTTTTTGATTCCTTGTTGTGTGACTACGGGATACATTAAACAGCAGGCTGAATCATAGGAAGATGATAAAGGGTGCATGGATTGATATCAGTTTGCGCCCAAAGCGGACGCCTTACTAACCGTAAGGAGGGTTTTAGTGATAAGAATTACAGATAGTGCAAAGCGCAGATTACAGCGAATCTATCTCGATCGAGTAAAGAAGCCTGGCTTGATCCTCAGGTTAGTGCTAAACCACGGAGGACAACTAGGATTGTTAGCTGGCAAAGAGCAAATATCTGATGAGGTGCATATTATTAAGAGGAAGAAAAAGATATTGTTGGTAGCAGAAAAGCTATCGGCAATTTTGAATGGCTGTACTCTTGATATTAGGGATACAAAAGAAGGACGATTTTTGTATATGATACACTAACAAAACTATCGAAATCCTATTAAATGTGACTCAGTTTTATTAAGGAATAAGGGGAATTATATGAATATTAAAAGTCGTGTCATGAGTATTGAACGCCGTACCATGTATATTTTGCTAGTTGTCGGCGCAGCAGCGGTATCTGTTGGAATAGCTCTGTTTTCTATGTATTCAATATAAAGCAGAAAAGTCTGACTATCGTAGTAATTATCAAAGTTACTTCACTTACACAGGTCTTTACTAGAACAAAACCTACCGCGTTGGTGAACGGATGAAGCATTACCTAGGAGTAGCGACACCATGAAACTATGCGTAAAGAAAACCCGTTGCAATAGCTGCCAGAAACTAGTTAGGGGACAGGAACGGAAGAACAACGACCAACTTGAGTGGGTTTGTCCCAAGTGTAATCGCGTCTTGTGGACACACAATGGCCGATTCTGGCGTCACGCCGCAGATGCGCTCAAATAAGCTACCACAAAGCAAGTACTGCCTTGATGGGAAGCTTTGGCTCTTACGGTTAAGACAATGGAACACATCTTAATTTATGGGAAATCCCGGTTCAAATCGAAGGAGTAGTAGATGGATTTTTTCGGTGGTGAGGGCGGCGGCAGTCAGTGGATGTTGATAATACCGCTCATCGTTCTTATCGTATTCAGCATTTTTATGCGGCGGCGTAAATCGGAAAATAGCCCACAAGATATAGTGATGAGTCTTATCAGTGACCTGCACAGCAACCAGAGAGTTGTGGAGCAGTTCGAATCTCAGACGCGCCCGACCAAGCTCAAGATAGGCAGCTGGCAGAGAAACAGGGATAAGATCGGCTTCCTCGACGAGACAACTCGCAGCAACGTCAGCAACTTCTTCAAGATGGCGGAAGACTTTAACCTGCAGATGGATACCGCAAAAAGGTACAAGACAACCAGCTACCTCTCCGGGATGAACACAGAGAAGATGAGGGAACCGCTGACTAAGAGCATAGAGGGTCTCCAGGAATGGCTGAAGGTGAACATGCAGCAGATGGGCCCTGGTACCGGCAATCAGGGCTGTATGGGCGGAGGCAGCGGCCGTCAGGGCTGTCTGCCCGGTATGGGCGGCGGGTAATAGAAAAAATTACGTACCGGGTATTAGGCCAGTCCGTATCATATTGCTTCACTCGTGGATAACCTGTATTATGTAATGCCGCCGTCGTTGGCAATAACCTGCCCGCTGATAAAAGCGGCCCATTCGCTGGCCAGGAAAGCTACCAGTCCGGCCACCTCTTCCGCTTGACCTAACAGAGAGTGGGTAATTAATTACCCAATTACATTGTAACCTACAAAATCTTAGCCAATTTTACACAGGGTTGAGTATAGGTCTTAGCTGTATGCTGGTATCAAGATCATACTACTTGGTTTTTATAAAGGTTCCAGCTGTATTTTCATGACTTCAGTGGCGGGCGGCCCCATGTCTCAATATCCCTGGCCCCAAAATAGCAGACAGATACGGGATAATGCCGATTTTATCGGAGTCCCATCATACATAATCCAGGTTTGGCCAAGGGGGCGGGGGTACCATGATGTACCCGGGCTGTTCAGCCTTTCAATGAGTGACTTTAGGTACTGCAATCATTCTGCAGATTAGGAAGTAATGGATCGAGTAACAAGCATGAAAGTAGTAATTGTTGGCGCAGGTCCCGCTGGTCTAATCACCGCCCTGAATCTAGTCCAACGTGGAATAAGCCCACTAGTCCTGGAGAAGGGCTCAGAGGTTAAGTCAACAGCCTGCTCGGAGGGCTGTAGTCTCCAGTCGCTGAGCCAGATACCATTTAGATCTGAACCCTATATATCAAGAGTGCTGAAAGGCGCAAAATTGGTCTTCCCCGATGGTAGCGTAAGCTTCGTAGCTAAGGAGTGTGCCGTCCTGGATAGAACTGACTGGCTGATGGGAATGGCAGAAGAAATCAGTCTGAAAGCTGGCGAGATTAGATTAAACTCGGAAGTCGTGGACATAGATGAGCACAGTCTCAGGCTGAAGAACGGGGAATATATTGACTATCATATCCTCATTGGAGCTGATGGCC
Organism: Dehalococcoidia bacterium UBA5760; assembly: GCA_002418895.1. Lineage (GTDB taxonomy): Bacteria > Chloroflexota > Dehalococcoidia > Dehalococcoidales > UBA5760 > UBA5760. The sequence goes on from DIFA01000005.1 coordinate 32,985, forward strand.
CTGATTCCCGAATAGCCACGCATCTAGGTATTAAGCACAAACTAATTGTTGCTTCCCAGTACCAACTGGCGCTTGATACCTCAAGTATGGATTACATAGAGTTTTACTTCGACAAGAAATTCGCCTCCGGCTATCCCTGGATATTCCCAAAAGTCGGCGTCGCCAACGTGGGAATAGAAGGGGATTTTGCCATCCTAGACTCCTTTCTGAAATACCGGGGCTTAAATAAGGAGACCGTGGTCAAAAAAGATAGCGGCCTTATTCCAGGTTCAGGAATCGGGAAACTAGTTCAGAAAAACATTGCCTTAATCGGTGACGCAGCATCAATGCCCAATCCTACCTCGCTAGGCGGACTTACCCCCATCATCTGCGCCAGCCAGATACTAGCCAGACACATAAACAACCTCGCAGCCTATGAAGTTGAGATTAATAATCACCCGATGGCTAACCCTATTCTGCTGAAGCCAAGACAAACTATAATGAGTTTCAGCAACCAAGACCTGGCCAACATTGGAAAGTTCTTAGCTGGATTTAGGCATGGTCGGGCTCCTTATCCACAGTTAATGAAAATCGCTAAATACCCCTCGTTACTCTTGAAACTCAATAAGCTACGGACGATTTACCAAGCCGGAATGATCACCGAAGAATACGGTTGGTGAAGCGATAGCTCAGCCCGGGCAGTCACAAGCACCAAATACGGTGTGTCAGAAATCGACTCACACTCGAGAAGTTGATATCTCGCCTACGGGGAGCGTTGATTACCGGACAGGGGGCGGCACTGAACAAGATAGCGCGGCGTGCAACCGAACATAAATTCTCGGAAACCCGCCTTTGCCTAAGTTTGGTAGGGCTGATAGAATAGCAATGAAACTGCGGAAAATGAATTGAGGCGGGCAGAATGAAGATCAAATGGTTGGGACATGCCTGTTTTCTCTTAACATCAGACAGCGGTCTCAAGATCATGACGGATCCCTACGAGGCCGGATTCCGAGGCATTATCAGTTATGGACCAATAAAGGAATCACCTGACATTGTTACTATCAGTCACCAACACAGTGATCATAACTACACCGGCGACCTGCAAGGAGATCCAAAGATTGTTCAAGGGGCGGGCAAGCATCTGGTGCAGGGTATTGAGTTCGTAGGTATTCCTTGTTATCACGACAGGGTTTTCGGGCAGGAACGGGGCGATAACATTATTTTCAACTTCGCCGTAGATGGTATCAGAATATGTCACTGTGGAGACCTCGGTCACCCATTGGATGATAGTATCGTGTCTTCCCTGGGGCATGTAGATGTGTTACTAATCCCCGCAGGTGGTCCGGCGGCCACGCTTGAACTTAATGAAGCTATAGCTTTGTGGGAGAAGCTTCAGCCTGGTATGGTTATACCCATGCATTTCCGCAACCAGAAATGCGACTTTCCCAAGTACGGAGTTAAGGACCTAATGAAGCTCAAGCCGATGGCTATTCAGACGGGCAAGAGCGAGATTGTAGTCAGCGCAGGACAGCACCCCGTCGGACAGATACTGATTTTGGACCCTACCCTGTAGCCACATTCCCAAAAGAATATAGTATAGTTGCAGTGTTAAATTTTGTCTCGGGCAAACTGTGATGCACGGCACTACCCCTTTTATGGAACGGAATTATTTGGGATCTGTGGTGTTTATGCCAGTTGACTACGGAGGGAGGTTATAAGGATGCTAGGTGAAATTCTACTCAAGCTTGTATCGGTGCTGACGCCTGATGGCATAAAGCAAATGAAAACTGGTGGGTCAGATGAGTCCCTTAAATGGGTTGAAGATATGGGAAATATATTGCATTTACTAGAACAAATGGCTGCGTCGTGGCACGATGGTAAATATGGAGTGATGTCTCTGTCTGATGTTCAACTTTGGGCTGAAGTCAGGGAGAAACTAAAGGAACTGCGTGCTGCGCTGAACGAGGGATAGCTATGGCCAGAAAAGAAAGAGAACAAGTATCAGCGCTGTGATGAATATCATGGCATAATGCCGACAAGGATGCATAAAGAATATCTTTGAATTCAGTCGGCATTATGCTAAGACATGGGAGGAATTGCACTAATGTCCATTGTGAGAGTGCCGAAAAAGTGTTTTCATTACCCAATTTCTCCCTTTTTCAAAGGAAGACGGGGCTTTTTCGGTACTCTAATTGTGTGTAATTGGATAACATCGCGGTCTATTGTTGCCATCCAAAGAATAACAATATAAAATAGGCTTCGATGCCCCTGCTTTTGGAGGTTAGGTGAATGACTAGCTTGGTCGTGCGCAAGGAGATTCATGGAGGAATAGAGGTGGTGAAGCTGGAGCGAGTACGGGTTATTTGCCCTGCTTGTGGGCAGCAAGTCGAAGCTGTAGCTAGCGACGGCCGAGTTAAAGGGTACTGCGCAATTGCTGAACAGTCGGTAGATTTTCCAATTGAAAAACAACGTATAACTAAAACTAAGGGTGAAATGCCTGCGGGACTTTCCCCGATGAGAGCAGGTAGGGATAGTAGAGGGCACTTCATAAAGGGTAATGTACCCCTGAATAAAAGGACTCAATCGGCCTAAAGGTAACGACTTACCCCCTCATGGTAGTGTATTTAGTGGGGGAATGTCCTGCCCCCCAAGGCTTCACAATGAAACAGGTACCACCCTGCAGACTGTACATAAGTTTTTTTCTTAGCTGTAGAGAAAAGGGGGCCTTTTTTGACCTCTCATAGGGCTGGAATAACATTCTCGCCCACGAAAATACGGTACCTTAACCACAAAAGACCAAGGGATAACCTCACTGGCTGAAGTTTGCATTAATCTTTCTCTTCCGGTGAGTAGAGAGGCATTTTCAAGACCAAAGACTATGCGGAGTGCTATCTGGAAGGGGCTTCGCTCACTCCAGATAGTCCTTTAATCGGCGGCTGCGGCTAGAGCGGCGCAGCTTGCGTATTGCCTTGGCCTCAATCTGGCGGATCCGCTCTCTGGTTACATTAAATGCCTTGCCTACTTCCTCCAGGGTACGGCTTCGCCCGTCTTCAAGACCAAACCGAAGTTGCAGTACCCGCTGCTCACGGGGAGTCAGGGTCTGGAGCACTTCATCGATTTGTTCCTTGAGCAGTTGGCGAGAGGCATATTCTGGGGGTGGTAACGCATTTCGATCCTCAATGAAGTCACCTACGTGGCTGTCCTCCTCCCCACCGATTGGAGTTTCGAGTGACATGGGCAGTTGGGTTACCTTGATTATTTCGCGGACTTTTTCTGGAGACACGCCCAGTTCCTCGCCGATTTCCTTAGAATCGGGATCCCGCCCGTATTCCTGCGCTAAGCAGTGGGTTACTCGCCGCAAGTGGTTGATGACCTCAATCATGTGGGCCGGGACGCGGATGGTACGAGCCTGGTCAGCTATCGCCCGAGTGATTGCCTGACGAATCCACCAGGTGGCATAGGTGCTGAATTTATAGCCCCGGCGATAGTCGAATTTATCCACCGCCTTGATTAACCCGATATTTCCCTCTTGAATGAGGTCGAGGAGCGACATACCTTGGCCAACATGTCTCTTGGCTATGCTAACCACCAGGCGCAGGTTAGCTGTAATCAGGTGTCTTTCTGCTTGTTCTGCCTCATGCTCGATATCGTCCCGGTAGACCCTAAGCTCTTTGTCATAAGACTGAATGGAGTTGAGGAAGTCAGCATCGGCTATCAGCTTTTCTAGGTCATCAAGGGAAGGGTTGTCTCCGATGGTGTTGACCACTTCCTCTGGGAGCAGGTTACTATTTAGTGATGTGTTAATCAGGATATGCTCTGTTTCCGGCATTGATAGACCTGTCTGCAGGACAATATACTGGACTAATCGTTGATCTATCTCCCCATCGATACTGCTCCGAAATGTGGCGTTAGAGATAATCTCCTTGAGGCCGGTGGTTGATGCCAAGCCGAGTTTTTCCATGAGGCGCCGGATGACGTTATAACTATGGCCGATCTCGTTAAGCATGACGAGTATTGACTCAGTTGCCGAGGGGTATCTTCCATGTCTATGTAGGTAAGCTTGCTTGATTTCGGTAATCCGCTTTCCCTTCGCTATCTTCCGGGTTAAGACCTGTTCCCCTCCCGCAGTGAGGAGAGGTACCCGTCCAATTTCATGAAGATAGACGTGGACTAGGTTACCGGCTATCTCTTCCTCCTCTAGTGGTTCCGAATGCTGTCCAGTTTCCCGCACTTCCCTACCATAGCATCTATATACCACAGTATACCACATGCAACCGACCATTGATGGTAAAGCATCTGTGTATAAGCGATCGTCTTGATTGAACGAGATGGCTTTTCTGTTCAATCGGAAACCTAGTTTAAATCTTGTTAAGAGACAATGTGGGGTTCGAACTTACCGCCATCTTTATCAGCCCGTAATTTTTTCCGCCAGAAAGCTCGATAATAAAGATTCACTACCCAAATCGGTACCAGATTACGGCGTACCAGTCCGACCCTCCGCCAAATTGATGGTAGGCTGTAGAATTCGCACCAAACCCAGTCACGCCCCTTTTGCAACAACTCTCGTGACATTAGCTTTGGCTTAAACACGAGGTTAGACTCATACTGTAACCAGTCTTTGGTGACTATTCGGCCAGCCTTATCTAATGATTTGCAGAGAGCGGTACCCGGATATGGTACAGGCCAAGCAAACTGGGCACTCTCTAGCCGCATTTCCTGGGCAAAGCGGCTTGTACGCTCGAAAACATCTTCGTTGTCTCCGTCTAAACCAAGAATAAAGAAGCCGTGGATGGCGATACCGTGGGAGTGGATCTTTCTGATTACCGCTGGGTATTCATCCACCAAACTAGCCCTCTTACCTATCGCTACCAGATTGTCAGGAGATACTGTCTCAAACCCGATGAGTAGGGCCTGGCAGCCGCTAGCGGCTGCCAGTTTTAGTAATTCATCATCTCTGGCTATCGCGACCGAGGCCTGAGCGA
>DIFA01000009.1 GCA_002418895.1 Dehalococcoidia bacterium UBA5760
TAGAACAATGGGTTAATGGTAAAGCGCACACCAATACGATAGAAGGCTTTTGGAGCTTGTTAAAACGTGGCATTAACGGTGTGTACCACGCTGTAGGGGAAAAGTATCTACAAAACTACATCAACGAATACGCTTTTAGATACAATCACAGGAAAGACGAAAGGCCGTTGTTTAAGACGATTTTGGCGCAGATTGCGAAGTCTTAGGATTGCGCTGGCAGGCCTTCTTTAGTGCATCCATGAAGTCATCCCGGCTAATTTCATGGATGGGCTGAGCCCCACGAACTGCTAATACTCGCTCTGCCTGAAGCCACTTATTCTTGTAATCTTGTAGTGGTGGTCTCTTATACATAATTGCCCCCGTCCTTATGAAATAACCTCGACACTTATCTGGTGACCTACGCCAGGGGCAACCTCACTGCGTTCTTTTGCTTTCCTCACCATCTGCTCTACTGCCACTTTATCCAATGAACTTTTATAACCAGATTCAATCATAGAGTAGATAGCATGTGGCGCCCCTGAGCCTATTGCAGTGTAACCTATACTATCGTGGCAAGTAATATCACCGGGATTTACCACAGTAAATAGGCGATAGCCTGTATCATTCTTACCAGCTATAATAAACTCTGCCCCGGGGTTATAACTGGTTAGGGCATTATCTATCAACTGTATTACTTGGGGGTAAATACTCAAGTGTTTTTGGTAATACGTTTCTATATCTAATCCCCTCGGTTCAAGTTCATGTCTAGTAATCCTTTTTATGCGAACGCACTGATACGTTATTCGGGTAACCTCTGCGATATTTTCTACGGCAGTAAAACCCTGCATATCTAATTGTTTCCTTGTTTCATCAATGACTTCGCTTGAAAACAAAACATCTCCAGCGATCAATGCGAAGGCGGAGACATTTTCCCGATACTTAATTATCTTACCTACGTCGCTACGTTCAAACTCATATCCAATCGGGAAGTGTGCTGTAATCATCTGGTCAGATGCCAACACACATCCCTTACCATTGTCATAAAGTGCAGCAATGCAAACAGTCACACTACATTATACAATGCTTGTCAATACCATTACCAACACACAATTGACTTTGGTAACAATGGTGCTATAATCGGGATGCCCCCGTAGCTCAGTTGTATAGAGCAACCTTTTGTCGAAGGGTCGTGCGCCAGTTAGAGTCTGGTCGGGGGCATACTTGACAAAATTATATGCTAGTAGTAGTATGATATTACCTTCGACATAAGGTGTATACTTCTGAACTAGCACAACGCAGAGCAAGGGCTAGAAGTAATGGCAGAGCTTCAGCCCTTCTCTGTTTTTTATTTTACTCCTTACTTGCTTTCAAGGTATAGTCACCAACACTTATTACGGCATATCCAGGCCCAGCACAAGGGGCTGTTATCTCTGGATTTTTGAATACTATGGGAAATCCAGAAATGATTTGCACCGGATCAGAAAACGATAAAGTCATACACATGGTATTCCCTCACCAGGATCTGTCTGATGATTTAAGGGATGTCGCTGAGCGAATGACAACGGCAACCGATTTAGCATATCTCGGCTTTGAGCCGGAGGGGGGTTTTGAGATATGAAGGGCAGCATCATTTCCAAAGGAAAAGACACCTGGAAAATCGTCGTTAGCATGGGCGCCGGCCCGGACGGTAAGAGACGGCGGCATATCGAGACGGTACGCGGTCGGAAGTCCGCAGCTCAAAAAAGAATCAATGAGCTGCTAGTCCAAAAGGAAAAGGGCATTATCACCCCCTCGGTAAGATTAACCCTGGGAGAGCACTTGCGGAACTGGTTAGCCGGATACGTAAGAAGTTCATGCAGTCCCCGGACTATTGACAGTTACGAGAGCATAGCGGAAGGTCACATAATCCCCCACCTGGGGCATTATCAGCTTAAGCAGCTACACCCCCAGGCAATACAAGAATACTACACTGAGGCGGAAATAATACCGCTATCACGCCGAACGGTTGCCAAGCATCCCCGGCTATTGTCTCAGGCCCTTAAATACGCCGTCCGTCAAGGTTATCTGGGAGTTAACCCGTGCTCCCTGGTAGACGCTCCCAGATGGCAGCCAAGACGCATGAGAAGTCTGGAAGAGGGGAGGAAGTAGGGGTTTCCCTGGAAGCGGCCAGCTCCAGCCCGTTCTATCCCGTTTACTATACGGCATTGCATACGGGACTCAGACAGGCCGAATTATGCGCTCTCACATGGCGGGATATTGACCTCAAGAATCTATCGCTCTCAGTCAATAAAACCCTGTATAAAAGGCGCGGGCAATGCTACACCGCCCCGCCCAAGAGTAAGAACTCTAACCGCCAGATTAGGTTGACTGCCAATCTGGCAGCGTATCTTGAAGAGTACCGGGGGGAAAGGGAATCTCTTTACCTGCATCTCAGTCGATTGCTTTCCCTCGATGACTACGTTTTCGGTACGCTGAATAAACCCTGTGACCCTAGTATGCTATCCCATGACTTTGCTATAATAGCTCGTAAGGCCCGACTGGAAAAGGTGAGGTTTCACGATTTGAGGCATACATTCGCAAGTTTAGCCCTTGACCGGGGTGCCCCGGCAAAGGTGGTCAGTGAAATGCTGGGCCATGCCTCGGTAGCGTTCACCCTGCAAACCTATGCCCACGTCCTGAGTAGCGGTCAAGAAAAGACAGTAGAATTATTAAATGATGTATTGCCGGAAGGGGTAAAAAAACCAACTGGCACCTTTTTGACACCCTGACTATACATAATGGAGATAAAAACCTAATATTTAGCTTTGGCCGGGGTGGCGGAACTGGCAGACGCAGCGGACTTAAAATCCGCCGGAGCAATCCTTGTGGGTTCGAGTCCCACCCCCGGCACCAGGCATAAAGTGGTAAGCAAATTCCTCAATCCCATACGGGAATGTCTTATTCCCCACTCTATAACGCCATACAATGGCCATCTAAGCCATGCCGCCTCGGTAATAGAGAAAAAACATTACAGGACAAGGTATTACCCGTTTCCTGGACAACCTGGAGTCAGGTCGGTTAGCTGCCATGACAGCCTGAAGTCTTATAAATCACCGATCTCTTAGAAGATATGACCCTGCTTGCTTGAATGAGAAAAAAGAGAGGGGCAGGTTAACATAGGTTAGCATGTATCGTGACGAAGAGAAACCGGCTAACCCACCTTGGTGTCATGCTGACCCTGTTGCTTGCGGCGCTGCTGCCGGGCCGCAATGTATATCAAAACGATGCCTAAAGCGATGGCGGTTAGTATCTTAGCCGGCCTCGGTATATCCATATTCATAAAGAAAACGATGGCATAGATACCGGATAGGGCACAAAGCCCGTACATGACTAAATGTACGCTTATCGACTTTCCCTTGACTGCTCTCCAGACTAGCCAGCCGACAAAACCGGCAGCTAATATTATCGCCAGAGCAATAAACATCTAAATCACCGACCTCTTTCTTCGAAATACTTGCCCAATGAACCGAAAAGACCTACCAGCAGGAGGAGACAACCCAGTTTACCAGGCTCAGAAAGGTATTTCACATATTCCCACGCCAGATAACCCAGCCCGGCAATAGCAGAGACTGTCCCGACAATATAGAGGATATATATTTTTATCTGTTCCCCCACTGCTATTTCACCTCTTAATATTCCGGCTTGTAGTACGGACCTTCCTGCGGATTATAGAAGCTCACTATTATCCTGCGCTCCACGTCCCCGCGATTGACCCGCACAGTATAATCATAGGATTGCCCGGATACCGGGACAGGGATACCGAGGTCTTCGCTCGATAGTACCCACTCCACTTCCGCCTCTCTGAACGGCCCAACCGATACACTCTGAGAGAACAGGTCAACAACCTTTTCATTACCTTTCCACAGCGATGCCTGAACATCAGCCGAATAGGATGCCGATTTGTGGTTTTCAATCACATACTCGAAGGATATATCCTGACTCCAGTCCGCACCTATGCAACAGTAGGCATACAGTTCTTTATCACTTCCAACGGGACGCTCCGGAGTGTAATATTCACCGGAGCCTTGACGCAGCCAGTAATCCGCCTCTATGGTTTGAGGAGGATACTCCCCGACTGATACATGAAAGGTATCATAGACGCCCAGATAGCCATCCAATATAAATACGGCAATCAGCCCGGCAAAGCAAGCTATGGCAAGATATAAGAATTGACGCTTCGGTTTCTTCTTCATATATTTAGAGTCCTGGCCCTCCCCAAAATGGCTGTTAATCTTACACTTGCATTACCACAATCACATAAGTAAGTTATTGTTGCTCACGACCTCTTACGTTAGTGCAATGATTGTAGACCCGCCCGAGGAGGTTGTCAATACCTTTTCGATTTCATTAGCAGAGGCAGTGTGTTGCTGATATATTTCAACAGAATTATGGACACCATAAAGCGAAGAAATGGTAGGCTGCAACGCTCTCATTGATCAGGTTATCGCGGTTGGCAGCTGAATTGGGCTAACGCCGTAGCTTATCGGAAAATCCCGGTAGAGTAATACGGATGATATGCCACCCGGAAAATGCCCGGTCAATTTGTCTTACTTCTTCCGCACTATCACCGAGCGGACTGCTGCCTCGATACCATCAGCGGTTAGCCCGTATTTCTTGAGAAGCTCGCTATCCTTGCCGGACCGGGCATAGGTGTCTTTGATGGCGACGAACTCCAGCGGCACCGGCTGATGCCTGGCTGTCACCCGAGCCACCTCGCTGCCCAGCCCGCCGTGCTCCAGGTGCTCCTCGGCTGTAACGATAGCCCCGGTCTCACGGGCCGCCTTGATAATAGCCCCTTCATCGATAGGCTTCAGGGTAGACATATTAAGAACGCGGCAGTCGATGCCCTGCTGCTCCAACCTATCAGCAGCTTCCAGGGCGGCCGATACCATAATTCCGATGGCGATGACAGTGACGTCCTGCCCCTGCTTCATAGTTGCCGCCTTCCCCAGTCTGAAATGGTAGTCTTCACCGAAGACCAGCGGCAGTTTCGGACGGCCCAGCCTGATGTAGAACGGCCCGCAGCAGGATGCCGCCGCCTTCACCGCTCGGGCGGTTTCAACAGCATCGGCGGGAACGATAACGGTAAAACCGGGCAGCGCACCGATTAAGGCCAGATCCTCGATAGACTGGTGTGATGTGCCATCCTCCCCGACGCTGATACCTCCGTGGGTAACCACCAGCTTGACGTTGAATCCCGGCTGGGCAACCGACATACGTACCTGGTCGAAACAGCGCCCCGGTACAAATACGGCAAAGGTACTGGCAAAGGGCATTTTACCCGAAGCGGCCAGTCCAGCGGCAATACCAACCATATTCTGCTCGGCGATGCCGCAGTCAAAAAAGCGGCCGGGGAACTCGCTGGCGAAGAAATGGGTCATTGTCGACTTGGACAGATCGGCGTCCAGCACGACAATGTCCGGGTTCCCTCTACCCAGTTCGACCAGGGTCTTACCATAGGTCTCCCTTAAGGAAACGAGCTCGGACACTTCTATTCCAGCTCCTTCAGTGCCATGGCTACCTCAGCGGCATTAGGGGCTTTGCCGTGAAAATCAACCTGGTTCTCCATAAAGCTAACCCCCTTACCCTTGACGGTACGGGCAATAATGACTGACGGTTGCCCCTTGACCGACCGCACCTGCTCAAAAGCGGCGTCAAGCCCGGCAAGGTCATGCCCGTCAACACTGACGGTATGCCAGCCGAAAGCCCGCCATTTCTCAGCAAAAGGGGCCAAGTTCATAATATCACGGTTCCAGCCGTCAAGCTGCAGGCCGTTATTGTCCACTATAGCCACCAGGTTATCTGTTTTGAAATGAGCTGCCGCCATAGCCGCTTCCCACACCTGACCCTCATCGCACTCTCCGTCCCCGAGCAGAACGTAGACCCGGTAGTCTTTTGAGTCGAGACGGCCAGCCAGGGCGACGCCAACGGCAAAGGACAACCCCTGCCCCAGAGCACCAGCGGTCATCTCTACTCCGGGAATCAGCCGGCAGTCGGTGTGGCCCTGGAGACGGCTTTCCAGCTTTCTTAAGGTGAGCAGCTCTTCAACCGGGAAATACCCGCATTCAGCGAGGGTGGCATAGAGCAGCGGGGCGGCATGGCCCTTGCTCAAGACGAACCTGTCCCGATCCGGCCAGCAGGGGTCAAGCGGCTTATGCCTGAGGACACGGAAATAGAGGGCGGTAACGATCTCTACGGCAGATAGGGAGCCGCCGGGGTGACCGCTGCCCGCTTTACCTATCATTGAAATAATGTGGCGGCGCAGCCTTTTCGCCACGGTTTTCATATCTTCCGGCGAAAGCGACGAAAAAACCCCGGCTTTTATCTTATCCACCGAGGTTCTCGACATACTATCTGGTTTCGACAATTACGGCAACACCCCCGAGAGTCTGGCCTATTATACTATGGCCGGCAACGCCAAGTCTATCGATTACGCCGGTCGCCTTATCCGGCCCCGGTAGGACCTTTTAGTCATCTAAATTGAATTCTTGCTACGATTTCTTCTATAATTACCCTTGGTATGAGTAATGAGTAAACTGATAGATAAACTAAACCGGACGGCAAACGGCGGCCCGCAGGCTATCGGGTTCCGGGCCAGACAGGCAGCCCCGACCAAACCAGGGATGCTGCTGATTGCCAGCTTAACCCCGGCTGATGCCGGCGAAGCAGTTGGCCGTACCTCCGGTGCAGATGCCGGACTGCTGTCTATTACCAGGACGAAGGCTGATACCAGGGCTCTCCGGGAATGCTCCCGGGATGTATCCGGTATACCCTGGGGCGTCTGGCTGAAAGATGCGGGGAGGGGTAAAACAGACCTGAAAGGGATCGACTGCGACTTCATCGTTTTTCCGGCCAGCACACCGCTGAGGGACATTCAGGATACCAAAGCAGGCAAGATACTGGAGGTTAATGCGTCGATAAGCGAAGGCCTGCTGAGAACGATTAACAAACTACCGCTGGATGCAGTACTCATTGTTGACGGCCAGATTAACAGCTCACTGCTTACCTGGCAGTACTTGATGCTCGTCCGGCACTTCGCCGCATCGCTGGTGAAGCCCTTGCTGATCCCGGTGCCGGCAAAAGTAACCGCTACCGAGCTTGGGGCGTTGTGGGAGGCTGGAGCGGACGGCGTAATAGTGGCAGTGGGTAATGGACAGCCGCCAGAGGCATTAAGTGAACTTAGGAGAGCGATTGATAGGCTGGCCCTCCCGGCACGGCACCGGCAGGATACGGTTAAGGCCATACTGCCTCGGATTACCGGGAAAATTCTGAGCGAAGAGAGCGAGGAGGAGGAGGAGGAGGAAGGGGAGGAGGAGTAAGGAACTGGCTTTAAGAAGGCTGCCCGTCCAGCAGGCTCTTTATCAGTCTGAGTTCATCTCTAATCAGCCTGGGGATCAGGAAGTTTTTCGCAACGATTCTCTTACCCTCTTCACCTAACCTGTGACACACCTCCGGATGGTACAGAAGAAATACTATCTTCTCAGCGCATTCCTCAATGCTGTTTACCAGGTAGTTGCCAAGTCCACCGGTCATCTGCAGGGGTATGCCCCCGGCATTACCGGCTACCACCGGAGTTTCTTTCCATAATGCTTCGGCTACCACCAACCCGAACCCCTCTCTGATCGATTTCTGAACGACAACGTCGCTAGCCCGCTGAAAGGCGTTGACCTCCATATTACCCATCCCGGTCAGGTTGGAATAGATAAACATATCATCATCTTTATTGGCTTCGGTATTGATAGCGGCATACATATCCCCGGACTCAGGGTCATCCTGAGCAAAGCTACCTATCATCGCCAGCTGCAACCCCGGCACCTTTTTCTTAGCCAGCCGGTAGGCGGCTATGGTACCGAAGGGGTCTTTCCAACGGTCGAAGCGGGATACCTGGGTAATGATAGGACGGCTACGATCGAAACCGAGGTTCTCCAGCAGTTCCCGGCACAGTTCCCGCTCGATAAACATATTCTTCGAGGTAAAGGCACAAATCGCCGGCGCCATAGTAGCAATCCTGGCTAGACGGAGGTCTTGCGGGACGAACTCCCCGGTGGTAAAAACGGCAGCATCATACCCTTCAATATACGGGCGCAGGAATTTCCACACCATAGCATCCGGCTGCGAGCTATCGACATGGCAGCGCCATATCCATTTGGCACTGTTATGCTCGGGCAGGAAATGACGCAGAGCGGCCGGCTGAGGGTCGTTGATAATAAAGACATCATATTCGGCGTCCAGCTCGCGGGCGTTAGCCAGATTATTGGCCAGGTAAGCCCTTCTGATGCTCTCCTTTTTAATCGCTTCAAAAGGAGCACCCTGCAGAGCATTATGCAGTCCCTTGGTAATGGTAAAGAACCGTTGGTCGCCGCGTATCACCTGCCAATCGGCGTTAATACCTAAGCCCCGTAACAGCGGAATGAAAGAGACCAGGAGTTCGGCTACGCCGCCACCGAAGGGAGTTGAATTGATATGGCACAGACGCAGTCCCTTTAGCTCTTCCCCCAGACAGACAACTTCATCGAGGAGCTCCCGGTGACAGACACGGCGATACCTGTCAATATCAGATATCCCCAGGGAGATTTTATGCAGCATTTCCAATACCCCTGCGTGATGTACAGATACAAAGTACGGCCGGGGATATCACCCTAACGCTGCGACAGTTGCCAGGACTTCCCTTCGGTGGTAATCGCCGGAGCCACTACCATCTCAGCCTGATGCATTTCCTGCATATTCAAAGCACCGCAGACACCCATCGCGGTTCGGATTGCCCCGACCAGGTTCTGGCTGCCATCGGTAACCGAGGTAGGGCCAAAGAGAATCTGTTCCACTGAACCGGTGGTGCCGACTCTTATCCGGGTACCCCTGGGCAACGCCGGGTGCGGATGGGACATACCCCAGTGATAACCCCGCCCCGGAGCTTCTTTGGCCTGAGCCAGGATAGACCCCAGCATCACCGCATCGGCTCCGGCCGCCAGAGCTTTGCACAAATCTCCGCCTTTGCGAAAACCCCCGTCGGTGATTATCGGCACATACCGGCCGGACTCATGCTGGTACTCGTCTCTGGCAGCAGCACAGTCCATAGTGGCTGTTATCTGGGGAACACCGATACCGAGCACTTCCCTGGTGGTGCAGGCAGCGCCCGGCCCGATACCAACCAGTACCCCGGAGATTCCCGTTCTCATCAGCTCCAGGGCTGCATTGTAACTGACACAGTTACCCACGACAACAGGCAGCGTTATGGCTTCACAAAGCTCGGAAAAGACCAGCCCGCGATAGCTTTTTGAGACGTGTTTGGCAGTAGTAACCGTGGACTGGACAAAAAGGACATCGGCTCCGGCTTCAGCAATTATAGGAGCAAAGCGCTTGGCGTTGGCCGGCATTACCGACACAGCACATACCGCCCCCGCCTCCTTAATCCCCCTTATTCGTTCACCGATAAGGTTCTCCTTTACCGGCTGGGAATAGATCTTCTGGAGCAGAGCGGTTACCTCGGTATTCGATGCCCGAGTGATTTCGCCAAGAATATCATCCGGGTTATCGTAACGAGTCTGTACACCCTCCAGGTGGAGAACGGCCAGGCCACCTAGCTTGCTCATCAGAATAGCGGATTTGACATCGGTCACCGCATCCATCGCTGAAGCGATGATGGGAATAGAAAAGGTGAGGTCCCCTATATTGAAATCCAAGTTTGTCTGGTCGGGATTGATGGTTACCTCTCCGGGCACTATCGCTACTTCATCAAATCCGTAGGCACGCCGTAGCTGTTTAAACTGGGCAGAAGCCATATTACCATCCTTTCTTAAAGAGAAACTATACCAAAGAGAGCAATTCAAAGTCAAGGAACTATAACCGCTGGCACCTTGCCGGGCCGGATTTACAATTCGCCGGGCTGGCAGAGGGTGATCACCTGATTCAGCGGGCCGTCCGGTAGCCGAGTTTATGACGTGGAGGGGTGACCCTTGTTCCTGTTATGTGTATTATAAAGGATATCAAAGGGAAATAACAGATTTGGTAGCCGATGATATACACCGGTGTGGACGGGTGATCAAGTCTCGGTTTATAATATCTAGGCTGAGGAAGAAAATAGGCGATGCCGGTTCTTTACCTGGTGGCGACACCGATTGGTAACCTTGAAGATATTTCCCTGCGTGCCCTGCGTACCCTGAGGGAAGTGAATCTGATTGCGGCTGAAGATACCCGCCGGACAAAGCAACTTCTCACCAAATATGGTATTAAGACATCGCTAACAAGCTATCACGAGCATAATAAGAAGGCCAAGCTGGATTACCTGCTGGAACGTCTCGGCAGTGAAGATATGGCCCTTGTTTCCGACGCCGGGATGCCGGGGATGTCCGACCCCGGCTATGAACTGGTCGTAGCGGCCAGTGAGCGGGGCATCCCGGTGGTGCCCGTTCCCGGACCTTCGGCAGTCATCACGGCGCTGGCTGTCTCCGGACTACCCGTGCAGAGGTTTATTTATCTGGGCTTTCTGCCTCGCCGGGCGAGCAGCCGGGTTAAGCTCCTGGAGTCGGTGGCTGGTGAATGCGGCAGTATCGTCGTCCTGGAAACACCTCATCGGCTTAGGGCCAGCCTGAACGATATCAGACTCGCCCTGGGAGACAGAAGGATAGCCGCTTGCCGTGAACTGACCAAGGTATATGAAGAAATCTTCCGGGGTACGATAAGCGAGGCAATAGAACGCTTCACCCAGCCGAAGGGAGAGTTCACCCTGGTCATTGCCGGCAGGGATGAAGAGGGCAAACCACAGTTGACCACTGAGATCGAAAAACAGCTAAGCGGTATGCGTCAGTCCGGAATAAGGGCCAGAGAAGCGATAACCAGAACGGCCTCGGAGACGGGACTGTCACGGAAGGAGCTTTATCGTGCCTGGCTTAAGCTGCCCTGAGTCTCCGGGATAGCGTAGAATTATATCACTGAACCGAGGAGGAATGATAAAATGCGTCGGGGTTGTATCTCTCTGGGCGATGTCCGGTGCGATGATTGTCAGCGTATTATTCCACATTCCGGACATTATCTCATCATTGAAGAGGAAGGCAGTATGAAGCGTCTCTGTCAGCATTGCAGCCTGGACAAAGGCTATGCCCACTACAAAGAAGAGAAGGGGGAGCGTGTACTGACCTTCTTTTCGGAGTGAGCTTTAAACCGCTCTGGTTTTTGGCTGGTATTAATAAGAAGTGCTGCCGGATGGCAGTAAATTCATTTTTTAAGCAAGGGAGAGCCTATGGGTGAGCGAATTTTTATCGGGGTTGCCTGGCCCTACGCCAACGGTTCTTTACACCTTGGTCAGGTTGCCGGGGCATATCTACCTCCGGATATATTTGCCCGCTACCACCGTATGAAAGGCAATCAGGCCTTAATGGTATCAGGGTCAGACCAGCACGGCACACCCATAACCCTCCGGGCGGAGCGGGAAGGCGTCGAACCGGGGGCTATTGCCGCCCGGTACCACCAGGAGTTTATCGAGTCGTGGCAGAAGCTGGGGATTTCGTTTGACCTTTTTACTTCGACCGGCACAGCGAACCACACCCGGGCAGTACAGGAGATCTTCCTCACACTTCTTGATAATGGCTATATCTACCGGGGTATCGTTTCCCAGCCCTTTTGCCCCCGCTGTCAACGCTTCCTGACCGACCGCTATATCGGGGGCACCTGCCCCTACTGCCGGTCGGAAAAGGCTCGTGGCGACCAGTGTGATGATTGCGGCAAACCATTGAATGCCGCTGAGCTTGTTCAACCACGGTGTTCCTTCTGCGGCGAAGCTCCCGAGTTCAGAGACTCGGAGCATTTTTTCCTCAAACTATCCGCATTCCAGAACAGGCTGCTGGAATGGGTGAGGAAGAAGGACTACTGGCGGCAGAACGTCCGCAACTTTACCCTGAGCTACCTGGAGGGCGGTCTAAACGATAGGGCGATTACCCGTGATATCGACTGGGGAGTACCACTGCCGCTACCGGGATTTGAAGGCAAGCGTATCTATGTCTGGTTCGAGGCCGTCATCGGATACCTTTCGGCAACGAAAGAGTGGGCCCAGCTCAGTGGTAACGAGGAAAAATGGCGCGATTTCTGGCAGGGTGACGAGGCTAAGGGCTACTACTTCATCGGTAAAGACAACATCGTTTTCCATACCGTTATCTGGCCGGCGATGCTGATGGGCTGCGGAAACCTGAATCTGCCCTACGATGTGCCGGCTAACGAGTTCCTGACTATCGAGGGAAAGAAGCTTTCTACCAGCCGGAACTGGGCGGTGTGGCTGCCTGACTATCTGTCGCGCTATGACCCCGACCCGCTGCGTTACCTGTTATCCATCAGTATGCCGGAGACCAACGATACCGATTTCTCCTGGAGCGAGTTAATCCGGCGTAACAATGATGAGCTGGTGGCGACCTACGGGAACCTGGCACACCGGGTGCTTACTTTCACTTACCGCAAATTTAACGGCTGTGTGCCGGAGCCCGGGGAACTTGATGACACAAGTAATAACATGATGAGACAAGCGGAGATTACTATCGGAAAGGTGGCGGAGCTTATCTCAGAGTGCCACTTCAAAGAAGCGGTAAAGTCAGCGATGTCCTTAGCCCAGGAAGCTAATCGCTACCTGGATATGAAATCTCCCTGGAAGGTAATCAAAGATGACCGGCAAGCGGCTGCCACAGCCCTGTATGTTGCTATAGCCGTTATCTCATGCTTGAGAACGGTTTTATATCCCTTCCTGCCCTTCAGCTCCCAAAAGCTGCACGAATATCTTGGCTTTACCGGCAGCGTCGGGGACGATGGCTGGCGGCTGCATGCCCCCGTGCCGGGTCAGAAGCTGCTTCCACCCGAGCCGCTGTTCTCCAAGCTGGATGAAGAACTAGCGGAAGAGGAGAGCAACCGCTTGCGCCAGAGTTCCGATAGCCAGTAGGGCTTACTGATTAGCAAGGAGCTTTTACCATAGGAGGGATTGTTGTCGTTAGATAAAATCTACGCGCCTATCCGGGAAGACCTGGACAAGATAGAGGACGGGCTACGCTCAATCTATCAGGATAGCCCCCCCCGGATTTCTGCGCTGTTGGCGCATAGCCTGGGAGCTAGCGGCAAGAGGGTTCGCCCGGCCCTGGTCCTCTTATCGGGTAAGTCCTTTAGCTACAACCTCGAGTGTCTTTTACCTATGGCACTCGCTATTGAGGTCCTGCATACGGCCACCCTGGTCCATGATGATGCTATCGATAATTCTCCGGAACGCCGCGGCCGTGCCACGATTAACAAGCTGTGGGGCGAGGATAAAGCAATACTACTCGGTGACTATCTGCTGGCTAAGGCCGAGGAGCTTGCCGCCGCTGCGGAAAACCTGCCGCTAATCAGACTCTTCGCCCGGACCATAAAGAATATCGCCAGTGGCGAGCTGCAGCAGTCTTTCGATGCGTTCCGGCTTGAGCAGACCAGACAGCAGTATTTAGAGAGGATTTCAGGAAAGACCGCCTCCCTGCTCTGTCTGGCTACCGAGTCGGGGGCCATCTTGAGCCAGGCACCGCCGGAAATGGTTACCGCACTAAGGGAATACGGATACAACCTTGGCATCGCCTTTCAGATTGTGGATGATATCCTGGACTTTATCGGCGATGAGAAGGAGATGGGCAAGCCGGTAGGCTCAGACTTGGCGGAAGGGACGCTCACCCTGCCGGCGATGCTGATTCTAGAGCATCATCCCGATGACAACCCGGTAAGGCGACTGTTTCAGAATGAAGGCGACAGACAGGAGAATATCAGAAGGGCAATAGAGCTGTTTCGCGACTCGCCGCTCGTTGAGGAATGTTACCGGATCGCAGCAGAATATCAATCTAAATGCTGCCTCAATCTCAAGATGCTGCCTGACAATGCCAGCCGTCGTTCTCTTCAAGCACTGGCGGAGTATGTGCTAGCCCGGAGGAAATAGCTACCGCGTAACCCTTTTATTTCTCCCCATCGGGCCAGACACTACCGTCGAGGTAGGTCTCCCTTTTGACAGTGGGCAGCTTCTCCTTGAAGCAGTCGATAACATACTGGCAAGCAGCAAAGCCCTCCCTGCGGTGGGCACTGGCTATGGCTACCACCAGATTGATATCGCCTACCTTAAGCCTGCCTGTTCTGTGACAGATGGCAATAGCATTGAGCTGCCACTTTCGATTCGTTTCGTCTGCTATCTCCTCCAGCCGGCTTGCCGCCTTACCGTCAATGTCACGGTATTCCACGGAGGCAACTTCTTTACCCCGTGAACTTTCCCGAATCAGACCGACATAAGTAACGATACCACCGCTACTGTCACCCTTAACCCGGTTGACGATAACCTCCGGCGATATAGGCCCTACTGTAATCTCTACCATGCCGCGACTATCCCCTAAATCATCGTAGTACAGCCTTGATATCAGGGAATTCTTTTTACCCGAGATGCCAAGACAGCCTTATCCATTGCTAATCAAGCGTAGCCGGGGCCGTTTTGGGCAGGATATCGAGGGGTATCACCGGCGCTTTCTTTATCCCCGGCTTGGCTTTAGCCGTAGCCTTTTCCTGTCTAGGGGCGGCTTCCGTCCTGGCCTTCCTTACCGGCGTAGCGACGGTCTTGCTGAGCAAAGCCTCAAGATCCTCACCCTCCAGAGTCTCCTTAGCGATGAGCTCTTCGGCAATCTTTATCAGTTTCGGCTTGTTCTTGGTTAGCATCTTCCTGGCTACCTGATAAGCATGCTCAATGATTTGATGGACCTCATCATCAATCTCTTCAGCCACCTTTTCACTGTAGTTCCTCTGTTCGGCAATTTCACGACCAAGGAAGATCGGCTCCTCCTTGTGACCGAAGGTTCGCGGGCCCAGTTTGTCACTCATTCCATAATCGGTAACCATCTTGCGGGCGATTACCGTAGCCCGCTCGATATCATCGTAAGCACCGGTGGTCATTTCATCAAAGATTAGTTTCTCTGCCGTATGACCGGCGAGAAGGGTGGCCAGCATATCGTTAAACTGAGAGCGTGTCATCAGGTAGCGATCCTCTGCAGGCAGCTGCCGGGTGTGGCCGAGCGACATACCGCGTGCTACTATCGATATTTTATGCACCGGGTCAGCGTTGGGCAGCATCTTGGCAACGAAGGCATGTCCTGCCTCGTGATAGGCAGTGATTTCTTTTTCCTTGGGGCTTATTCTGCGACTCTTTCTCTCCGGACCGGCGATTACCCGGTCAATGGACTCCTCGAGTTCATTCATGCCAATGGTATCATTACCCCGACGGGCCGCCAGAATAGCCGACTCATTAACCAGATTGGCAAGGTCGGCACCGCTGAAGCCGGCAGTCTGTTTCGCCAGCACTTCGAGGCTGACGGTTTCCGCCAACGGCTTGCCATTGGTATGAACCTTCAGGATCGCAGTCCGTCCGTTAATATCAGGTCGGTCCATGACTACCCGGCGGTCAAAGCGCCCCGGACGCAACAGGGCCGGGTCAAGTATATCGGGCCGGTTGGTGGCAGCAAGAATGATCACATTAGTATTGGTGTCAAAGCCGTCCATCTCGGTTAGAATCTGGTTAAGGGTCTGTTCCCTTTCGTCGTGACCACCACCAAGTCCGGCACCGCGGTGACGGCCCACAGCATCGATTTCGTCAATGAAAATGATGCAGGGCGTATTGCGTTTTGCCTGCTCAAAGAGATCCCGCACCCTGGAAGCACCAACACCAACAAACATCTCCACGAACTCGCTACCGCTGATTGAATAAAAAGGTACCCTGGCCTCACCGGCGATGGCCCGTGCCAGCAGCGTTTTTCCGGTACCGGGCGGCCCTATCAGCAAGAGCCCTCTCGGAATACGGGCGCCCAGTTTCTGGAACTTCTCGCGCGACCTGAGGAAATCGACAACCTCACGCACCTCCTGTTTCGCTTCATCCGCCCCGGCGACATCGTCAAAGGTTACCGTCGGAGTGTTAGTGGCCAGCAGCCGGGCCCGGCTGCGACCGAAGTTCATTGCCTGGCTGTTAGCACCCTGCGCCCGGCGGAACAGGAAGAACAACAGACCACCAAAAATGATGAGGGGAAGGAAATTCAGCGCCATACTGCCCCAGTTAATGCCTGACGGAGTTACTTCCCAGTCTACTCCTTCCAGGTTAAGCCCGAGTTCCCTGAGGTCAACCAGGCTCAGGGCCCCGATTACCGCTTTTAGCTCCGTGCCGCTGGTGCTGGTAATCAGTAATGCCTCACCATCCACGACAATCTTCTCAATCTCCCCGTTCCGGGACATAGCAATCGCTTCTTCTGTACTGATTTCCTCCGGTTTATCATCTGCCATCGGTAAGAAAGAGAAAAGGGCTATTGCAACGCCCAGCATAACTATGAATATTATCAGGTTACGGTTTAAGCCAAAGTTCATTCTGTGTCCTGTCTTATGGCCAGCTATCCTTTTTTAACTACCTGATAAGCCAACCTTAGTTTTATTATACCAGAAATAGCCGTAAACAGGGAAACCAAGCGGTTTGCCTCATTTCTATCACTATGGCCGGTTTTATCCTGCCGGCTCTTGCCCAGGTAATAATTCCGTCTGGAGCAGTCTGCTATAAGTCTCCTTCAACAGAAGGGCGTCTGACTCCAGATTGGGGCTTTCGCAGATGACCAACCCCTTGATGCCATAGTCCCTGAAAGCACGCAGAAGTTCGACATACTCCAGGTCAGACTCTTTCAGATTCAGGTGATTCAATTCCCCCTTCTTCCCGTAGGCAATACCAGAGATGTGGATATGCATATTTCCCAGGGCAGTTTGCCCCAAACGTTCTTTGACCTGTTCCAGGATAGTGCAAAACTCGGGGTAGGAATTGGACTTCCCCGTCCGGGCATGCCAGTGGGCAAAGTCCAGGCAGGGAGCCAGCCCTTCCAATTCACTGCTTAGCTCAAATATTTCGTCTATTGTTCCGAACTGAGCAACCCTACCCATAACCTCCGGTCTGATTAAGACCCGGTTATTCTCACTCTTCAACCGATCCAGGGCTTCCTTCAGGTATTCCTTGACGGTCTGATAGACCTCACGAGGAGGGTTACCGAGATAAAAGGCAGGATGGAAGACAACGCTTTCCGCCCCGCAGAGAGCGGCAATACGGGCTGTTGCCAGTAGCCGCTGCTGGCTGGCTTTTATCTTTGCCAGCTCGTGGGCGTTAAGATTAATGAAGTAGGGAGCATGGGCAGACAGCCTTATCCCCGCTTTAGCGGCTGTCTCGGCAACCTGGTAGGCAGTCGCTTCACTCATCTTGACCCCCCGAACGAATTCCATCTCCATACAACCGAGTCCAAGCTCGGCGGACCGCTCGATTCCGTAGGCCGCAGACCGCAGGCTGGTGCTGTGAGGAATACCGGCAGTACCAAAAAGCAACCCCGCCATCTATTTCATCTCCCTCTTGATTATCCCGAATATGATGGTATAGTATATCACAACCGCAATTAATTAACGGAAAGAGAATCAGGTATACGTGTTACCGAGCAATCGGCTGATAAAGGGCTTGATAAAATAGAATAAATTAGATACACTAATGGTAGTTGTACCCTGGTGATTCCCAGGGTTTTATTTTAGCTAACATAACAACTTACTTTTCAACTCAAAGCAAGAAAGATGAAAGGAATGCCTCGAGATTTGACAGGTGAGTTGGAGGAGGTCGGTGTGACTGAGAATTTTGATATCCTTCGTTCTCGATTGGAGAGCGAGCGTGAACGCTTAAACCGTGAACTGGAGCAGATGGAGGCCAACGCTCTGGTTACGGATGAGAGGCGTGAGGGTAGTCCTTTCGGCAAAAGAGAGGAGGAGGCTACCGAAACCGCTGAGCTAGAGACCAGGTTAGAGATGGAGAAGCGTACCAAGGACCAGTTGATGGCGGTTGAGAACGCCCTCGATAAGTTTACAAAGGGAACCTACGGCTTGTGTGAGGTTTGTGGTAACCCGATACCCCTGGCCCGATTGGAGGCGCTTCCTGAGGCAAGACTGTGTTTGGATTGTAAGGCTGGTCAAGCAAAGAGTGCGAAAGGTTATTAGTCTTCGGGGTGAGCGGTGGCAGAATATCGCCTTTTCCCTTATCGCTCTGTCGCTGGTACTCGCAGATCAGTTCAGCAAAGCGTGGGTAAGGTCTAACATAGCCGTGGGGCAATCGGTGCCGGAGGGGGCTTTTCTCCACATAACCCATACCCAGAATACCGGCGCTGCTTTCGGCATCTTCCAGGGTCATGCTCCTTCTCTAACGGTAGTCAGCTTTATCGGTGCCGGTATCATTCTGGTCTACACCTTCTATCTGTGCCGCCGTTTTACCTTCTTGAATAACATCATAAGCAAGGGAGCCCTGGGTGCAATGCTCGGCGGTACGGTGGGAAACCTGATCGACCGAATGACTCTGGGCTATGTTACCGACTTTATCGGTGTCGGTACCTTTCCCACCTATAACATCTCCGATGCATCGATAACCGGCGGTGTCGGTGTCTTTGCCGGCTCTCTGATATATCTCCTGGTCAAAGAGAAGCAAGAAGCAGACAGGAGAAACGAGGCGGACTGCCATCAGATTTGAGGACTATCAACATACCCGGAACGATCAATGAAACCAGCTAGAGAAAGGACAGGTTGCAATTCTGCCAGTATACCGGGACCGATTCGGCTGGCGATTAAGTTTTCTTCGAGACGCTGCTCCTTTCCCTATCCCCGGTAGAAGCTGGTATACTTATTGAAAGTGTGCCGTTTTGTTGATAAACCGTGTTGAGTAAAGAATCTAGCTTTGCCGCCAGTGAACCGGGTTTACGCCTCGACAGGTATATTGTTGAGAAATGCCCCGGGATTTCCCGGACCCAGGCACAGAATCTCATTACCGAGGGGCTGGTCACGGTCAATAACCACCCGGCTAAGGCCGGAACTAAGCTCGACGTTGGTGATAGAGTAAATATCACCCTGCCCCCTTCTCGCAAACCCCCGCTGCCTGAAGCTATTCCGCTCGATATTATCTATCAGGATGAAGATCTCCTGGTCGTCGACAAGCCGGTTGGACTGACGGTCCACCCGGCACCGGGACACCAGAGCCACACCCTGGTTAACGCCATCCTTAACCATGTCCCCAACCTGCCTGAGAGCGATTTGCTGCGACCGGGAATCGTACACCGGCTGGATAAGGACGCCTCGGGGGTTATGGTGGTAGCTAAGAATAGCCGGGCCCAGCTTGATCTAATCGGTCAGTTTAAGACCCGTTCGGTGGCGAAAGCCTACCAGGTGCTTGTCAAAGGGCTGCTCACTCCGGATAACGGGGTCATCGAAGCACCTATCGGTCGTGATCCACGTAACCGGAAGAGGATGGCAGTGGTGGCGGAAGGTAAAGGCAGGGAAGCGCGTACTCACTATCATGTTATCCGGCACCTGGCAGGTTATACCCTGATTGAGGTGAGGCCGGAGACCGGCCGTACCCATCAAATCCGGGTCCACCTCTCCACAATCGGTTATCCGGTAGCTGGTGATAGAGTCTACGGTTCGAGGACTGACCCGTTGCCGCGGCTTTTTCTCCACGCCTGCCGGCTGGGTTTTAAGCTACCTTCCACCGGCAAGTACGTTGAGTTCGCCTCCAACCTGCCGCCCGAACTGGAGCGGGTGCTGGAGGATATCGGCTGAAATATTGACACCTAAAGTGCTAGAATACTAAGAGTTTTATAACATCGAAATGAGAGTTTTCAGATGACCAAACAAGTTAGAGTACGTTTTGCTCCCAGCCCCACCGGCTACCCCCACGTCGGCAATATCAGGACCGCCCTGTTCAACTGGCTCTTTGCCCGCCATAGCGGGGGCAAGTTCGTTGTCCGCATCGAGGATACCGATGTCGCCCGTAAGGTTGATGACGCTCTGGAGGCCATCCTGGAAGGTCTTAAATGGTTGGGACTTGACTGGGATGAGGGCCCCGAGGTAGGCGGGGACTACGGACCATATTTTCAATCACAGCGTCTCAGTTTGTACCGTGAGGCAGCCGAGCGTTTGATCAAACAAGGGGATGCCTATTACTGCTACTGCTCCTCCCAGCGCCTCAAAGAAATGCGAGAAGAGCAGTCCAGGCGCAAGCAGCCGCCGGGATACGACCGGCACTGTCGGAATTTAAGTGAGGCGGAGCGTGCGCAGAAAGAGTCGGAGGGGATTACGCCGGTAGTCCGCTTCAAGACCCCGCTCGAGGGAAGCACCAGGTTCAACGACCTCATCTGGGGTGAGGTAGTGTTTGACCACAGCACCATCGACGACCTGGTGCTGCTTAAGTCGGACGGCTATCCAACCTATCACCTTGCCAATGTGGTCGATGACCATCTGATGGAGATAAGCCATGTCCTGCGAGCTGAGGAATGGCTGTCCAGTACCCCCCGCCACCTCCTGATGTATCAGGCCCTGGGCTTCGAGCCCCCGCATTTCGCCCATCTGCCCATGATATTAGGAAACGACCGTGCCAAATTGAGTAAAAGACACGGTTCGGTCTCGATAACCGAGTACCGTGAAAAGGGCTATCTGCCCGAGACAATGCTCAACTTCCTCTCTCTGCTGGGATGGTCTCTCGACGACAAGACCGAGATATTCTCCCGTGCCGAGCTAATAGCCAGTTTTTCCCTGGAGAGGATCAGCCGTACCGGGGCTATTTTCAACCAGGACAAGCTCAACTGGATGAACGGGGCATATATCCGCAGTCTGAGCCTCGACGACTTTACCCGACGGGCGCTGCCCTTCCTGGAAAGCAACCTGCCCGACGCGGTCAGGCGGCCGTTATCTATCGACTATGTCAGGCAGGTTATGCCCCTCGTCCAAGAGCGGGCCCGCACCCTGGCCGAGATCCCGGAGCTGACCGACTTCTTCTTCGCCGATGAACTGGACTACGAGCCCAATCTCTTGATCGTCAAGAAGATGGACCGTGAGTCATCTATCCAGGCGCTGGCAGCAGTCAGGAACAGGCTTGAGCCTCTGCAAACCTTTGATACCACGTCTCTGGAGACGGTGGTCAGGCCGCTGGCTGACGAGATGGGACTGAAGACAGGGCAGCTCTTCGGTACTCTGAGAGTAGCCATTACCGGGCGGATGGTGGCGCCGCCCCTTTTTGAAACGATGGCAGTCCTAGGTAAGGAGCGTTCGATGGACCGGGTTAGCGCCGCTTTGATCAAGCTGCGCAGCCTATGACATCTCCTACCAGATAGAACAAGGGGGTTATGACTTGAAGACTATTGCTATTTCGGGCAGCCCGAGAAAAAACGGAAACACGGAGTTCTTAAGCCGGCACGCTTTGAAGGCAATCGAAGAGGAGGGAATAGCGACCGAGCTTATCAGCCTGGCCGGTCTGGATATAAAACCCTGCAACGGCTGTTATACCTGTAAAAAAGAGGAGTCATGTCCTATTGATGACGACCTATGGCCGGTATATACCAGGATGAAGGAGGCGGATGCGATAATACTTGCCTCGCCGGTCTACTTCGGTTCGGCGACAGCCCAGATCAAGGCGCTCATGGAAAGGACCGGTTATATCACCTATTGGAACGGCCGGGCTTTTGAGGGTAAGGTGGGCGGCCCCCTGGTGGTAGCGCGCCGGGCGGGCAAGAGCTTTACCCTGGCCCAATTGACCTTCTGGTTTCAGATCATGGGGTGTTTTGTACCCGGTTCTACATACTGGAATGTTGCCTTCGGCAGTCACGAGAAGGGTAACGTGGAGCAGGATGAAGAAGGCATGAGAACAGCCTGGAACTTTGGCAAGAACGTTGCTTTCCTGCTGAAGAAGGTAAAGGGTTAATCTGCTTTGCCATGGAAAAGCACCCGCTCAAGAAGTATCCCGTAGTCGGTGCCTGCTGCCTCGACTGCGGTCTGTGTCCGAGATACTACACCGAGGGTTCCTCAAGGTGTCCCGGTTGTTGCGGCCCGGGCTTTGAGCAGAAGCACCCGTCCTGCGGCTTTATCACCTGCTGCGTAAAGCAGAAAAGTCTTGAGACATGCGCCGAGTGCAGCGACTGGAGAGATTGCGAGAGGGTAGCCGGGATTCTCGGTTCGGCCAGGCATCAGGACTCCTTCATCTCATACCAGCCGGTTGCGGCCAACTTTGCCTTCATCGAGAAGAATGGCATCAGGGAATTCGTGCGGCGGGAAAATGAAAAGCAGGAAATTCTCCGCTATCTCCTGGCTAACTACGACGAAGGCCGCTCCAAGAGCTTCTATTGCACCGGCTGCCAGCTGTTACCTCCGGACAGGCTGAGAGAAGCCATATCAGGAATAGAAACGGAAATAGCCGGGGGTACCGGAATCAAAGAAAATGCCAAGGCTATCAGGACGGCCATTATCCATCTATCCGATACCCTAAAGATCGATTTGGGGTTGAGGAAGTGAGGGGTGGTTAGACAGTGGAACCGGGTTATATTGCTCTCTACTATTCCGGTGAGCTTGAGCACCGGGCCCGGAGACTGGAGGCACGGCTGGCTTCCTGTGACATCTGCCCCCGGGAGTGCCGGGTCAACCGGCTCAATGACGAGACGGGTTTTTGCCACTCCGGCCGGCTGCCCATAGTCTCCTCACTCTGTGCCCACCATGGAGAGGAGCCGGCCATTTCCGGAAGCCGGGGCTCTGGAACGATATTCTTTGGCAACTGCAATCTAAGGTGCGTTTACTGCCAGAACTACCAGATAAGCCAGGACTGGCAAAAACAGAGATCCAACGAAGTAGACTATCACACTCTCGCCGAGAACATGCTCTATCTCCAGGACGAGATTGGCTGCCACAACATCAATCTCGTTTCTCCGTCGCACTTCGTGCCGCAGATAGTCCGTGCGCTTACGGATGCAGTGCCGATGGGCCTTAAATTACCACTGGTCTACAACACCAACGGCTACGACTCTGTTAGGACCCTTGAGGATCTTAGCGGTATTGTCAACATCTACCTGCCGGACCTAAAATACGCTTCCGATGTCTACGCCAGTCAGTTCTCGGAGGCTCCGGACTACGTCGCCCGGTCCCGTCAGTCCATCAAGGAGATGTACCGGCAGGTCGGCGGGCTCGTCACGGATAAGTCCGGGCTGGCACAGCAGGGGTTAATCATCCGCCACCTTATCCTGCCCGACGGACTGTCCGGCAGCCGGGATTCACTTAACTGGCTGGCGAAGGAGATCTCCAGACGGGTTACTATCAGCGCGATGTCGCAATATCACCCCGTACACCAGGCTGATCAGTTTCTCCTCCTCTCACGCAGCATATCGCCGTCCGAATACCAGGAGGTGCTCGATATAATGGAGGAGCTGGGGCTTAAGAACGGTTGGACACAGAAGATGGACGCTCATGAAGACTACCTACCCGACTTTGAGCACAAGGAACATCCGTTCCTATGATCGATACGGCGGATCAGAGTGGTTGAAGCACGCCTCGGGTTTACCTTTTACGCTTGGTGAAGGCAAAACGTATTTTTAGACCGTTACGTTTTTCGTCCTTCTTATTGACATTACTGATGAAGGTCTTCAGGTCGGAAAGCTGTTTCTCAGTCATTGTGGTTTCCTTTTCTGTAGGTTGAGTAATCTGCAGTTAATTGTAGCATATCACCAAAGGTGAGTCCAAATCTGGTTTAGTTTATCCGTCTTGATCCATCCCGTGAAAACATCCACCCTCCCTCTTACCTTGAGTTTGGCACCCGGGGCAGAAGTAGGTGCCGCGGTTGCGAACGGTTATCCGCTCAACAGGAGTGCCGCAGACCGGGCAGAGATTACCGCCAAGACGGTGGGCGACCCGGAACTGAAAGTGGGCGGTGCCCTCTTCACCACCAGGGCGGTAGTAGGTATCCACGCTGGCCCCTTTATGGTCAATCGCCGCCGAGAGCACCTGTCTGATGCTCCGATAGAGTCTCCCCACTTCTGCCATAGTCAGGCTGCCCCCCGGTCTTAAGGGGTGGATTCCGGCGGAAAACAGTGACTCATCGGCATACATATTACCGATACCGGCGATCAGATCCTGCTCCAGAAGGAGCGCCTTTATCGGCGCCTTGCGGTTTGCCAACAGCCCAGCCAAGAGATCAGGAGTAAAGACATCCTCCAGCGGTTCAGTCCCGAGCTTCGTCTCCAGGTCGACTAAGTCCCGTGTAAGCCACATCACCCCGAACTTACGCGGGTCGCGGAAGTGTATGTCCAAATTACCGCCCAGGTGGATTACGGCACGGACAAACTTTTCCGGTTCAGCCCGTACCGGCTTCAGCAGCAGGGAACCGGTCATTCTGAGGTGGATAATCAGCATCGTGCCGTTACCAAGGTGAAAAATGAGATATTTGCCGCGCCGGCTCAGCCGGGTTATCTCCTGCCCGATAAGGCAGGAGCGGAATTCTTCTAACGAAGGCTTAAGGACTATCCCCTCCCAGTTAATAGTAATACCGGTAACACGACGTCCGATAATATGGGGGCTAAGCTCATTCTTTACCGTTTCTACTTCAGGAAGCTCAGGCACTTTCCTTCTCCATCTCTCCCCAGTTGCTACCGGCTTTAATATCCACCTTGAGCGGCACATCGAGCGCCACAGCGGTAGACATCACCTGCGGCACAAGCCGGCGCATTATATCCATCTCCTCACTGGGTATCTCAAAGATAAGCTCGTCATGAACCTGAAGCAGCATCTTGCTCTTCAGCCGGTGCTTTACCATCTCCCGGTAGAGGTTGACCATAGCCACCTTTATGATGTCGGCCGACGTACCCTGTACCGGCATGTTAATTGCCATCCGCTCAGCAGCCTCCCTCACCTGCCGATTAGATGAATTGATTTCAGGTATAAAGCGTTTCCTGCCCAGCAAAGTCTGGACATAGCCCCGTTCCCTCGCCTGCATCTTGGTCGACTCGAGATAATCCTTCACCCCGGGATACTTTTCAAAGTACGAGGTGATGAACTGCGCCGCCTCCTGCCGGGACAGCTCGGTTGCCTGCTCCAGTCCGTAATCGCTCATACCGTAGATGACCCCGAAGTTGACCGTCTTGGCCAGACGACGCATATCCGGTGTTACCCCCGAGGCACCCACGCCGAAGAGCTGAGATGCGGTGGCAGTGTGGATATCCTCATCACGGCTGAAGGCTCGCAACAGCCCCGCATCACGGGACAGGTGGGCCAAAGCACGAAGGTCAATCTGGGAATAATCACCGGCCAGAAGGTACGAGCCGGATGGGGCAATAAAGGCTTGCCTTATCTCTCTACCCACTTCACCGCGGACCGGGATATTCTGAAGGTTGGGTTCATTGGACGAGAGCCGCCCCGTCGCCGTCCTCGTCTGGTTGAAGCTGGTGTGCACCCGGCCTGTCTCCGGGTTTACCAAGGCCGGCAGAGCGTCAACGTATGTCGACTTGAGCTTGGCTAACTGGCGGTAGTCCAGTATATACTCTATTACCGGGTGGACGCCACGCAGTCCCTCCAGTACGGAAGCGTCGGTAGAATAGCCGCTCTTTGTCTTCCTCGCCGGCGGCAGCTTCAGCTCCTCAAAAAGGACGGCGCTCAACTGCTGGGATGAGTTTATGTTGAACTGGTGTCCGACGCCGTTATAGATGTCCTTCTCCAGCCCGATTAATCGCTCGCCGAGACGGTGGGACATCTTCCTGAGCCGTCCCACATCCACGGCAATCCCGTTCATCTCCATACTGACCAGCACCGGTATTAGCGGCATCTCAACCTCAGAGAAAAGCTGCCACAGACCCTGCCGCTGCAGCTCCGGGCGCAGCAGTTCTGCCATCCGTCCGGTGATGTCAGCATCAGCGCAGGCATAATCGGCGGCTTTACTCACCTCAACGCTTGACATGGGAATCTGCTTACTTCCCGAGCCGATAAGGTCGATAATCGGAGTCATCTCTATGCCCAGACGGCCGAAGGCGAGGGTTTTCAAGCCCAGGGATTTCTCACCAAGCAGATAGGCAGCTACCATGGTATCGAATGTCAGGTTAGCTACCTCTACTCCGTGCCTTGCCAGTACTATGATATCGTACTTACCGTTGTGGGCAATCTTAGCTTTAGAGCCGTCCGCCAGTACCGGCTCAAGTCCGCTAATTACCTGCTCGATGGGAAGCTGTTCCATCTGTCCCAGGCCAAGATGGCCGACCGGGATATAGTAGGCCTCGGCCGGGGCCAGCGAGACAGAGATACCCACCAGTTGAGCGGACATCGCATTTAAACTGGTCGTCTCTGTATCAAGTATGAATGATTCAGCTTGCGAGAGGCGGCCTAGAAGTTCGCTAAACGCCCGGCTGCTACTGACGATGTGATAGGCTGGCTCAGCCGGTGGCTTGCTCTCGGTCTGCAACGGAGATCTGTAAGATGCCTCTCTCTCCTCCGCTTCGGGCAGTTTGGGCAGTAGGCTGAAAAACTCCAGCTCGCGGAAAAGCTCGGTTACCTGCTGGCGGTCGTAACGGCCGACCCGGCAGTCGTCAAGGTTGAGGATAAAGGGCGCATCGGTAATAATAGTGGCAAGCTCCTTGCTCTGTCGAGCGATGGCTTCGTTCTGTTTCAACAGGGATTGGAGTTTGGGCGGGCTTACCAGGTCAATACTGGCGTATATTTCTTCCACGCTGCCGAACTGATTGATAAGCCTGACAGCCGTCTTATCACCGATGCCGGGGACACCGGGGATATTGTCGGAAGGGTCACCCTTCAATCCTTTCAGGTCAGTGATATGCCCGGGGCTAACGCCATACTTCTCACTTACCGCCGCCTCATCGAAGAGCATAGTATCACCGAATGACCGCTTCGGGGCAAATACCTTTACTCTCGGTGATACCAGCTGCATAGCATCGGCATCACCGGTAACGATGATGGTCTCGACATTCTGCTCGCTTGCCTGATGGCTGAGCGTGCCCAGGGCATCATCCGCTTCGAAACCTTCCAGCTCAAAGACAGGTATACTAAAGGTCTTTACCAGATTCCTTACCCTATCCATCTGGCCGACCAGCTCCTCCGGGGTGGCCGGTCGGTGCGCCTTGTACTGATCGAAGAGCTGATGTCTGAAGGTAGGGGCCTTCTTATCAAAAGCAATGGCACAGTGGGTGGGTTTTAGCTCGCTTATTGCTTTCAGCAGAATCAGGGCAAATCCGTAAACGGCCCCCACCGTCTCACCGGTCTTGCTTACGGTCAGCGGGGGAAGGGCATGGAAGGCACGGTGAACCAGAGCATTACCGTCAAATAGCACCAGAAGTCTTTTCGCCATAGCCTCATTATAGCAGAGCAGGGGTGATTTGAGTTAGCGGATTTAATAAAACCCGCCCCCGATTTCCCGATGCTGGAACGGCAACGATTCATGAGCCATCGAACATTGCCTTAGCAGGAATACTGATGTAAAATCTTAGTTCCCTTAGTGTTATCATGTAAGAGGTGACATGCCGTGTTTTCCTCAAAGACCGGGGCCGCCCGGCTCTTAATCGCTGTCGTTATCGGTCTGATAGTGCTGAAGGCAGTGGCCGCCTGGCTCAGCGGCAGTCTCAGTATCCTGGCCCAGGCTACCGATAGCCTGCTCGACTTGGTGGCCGGGATAGTCACCTTCTTAGCCCTCCGCATTGCAGCCAAGCCGGCCGATGAGGAACACCCCTACGGACACGGCAAGTGGGAGGATGTGGCCGGTATGGTTCAGGGTATCCTGATCACGGTTGCCGGCGGCCTGATAATCTATGCATCGGTACAGCGGATACGGGCCGGCACTGCCATTGAGATGGCTGGAGCCGGCATAGTGGCAATGGCCATCTCCGTAGCAGTAAGTATCTTCCTTTCCCGCCACCTGTTAAAGGTGGCCAGGACTACCGGGTCGGTAGCCCTGGAGGCTAACGCCAACAATATCGCCGCCGATGTCTACTCGGCGCTGGCAGTGCTGGCCGGATTGTTGGCAGTGCGACTGACCAACCTCAGCTACATCGATTCTGCCGTGGCTATCGGAGTAGCCGCCTACATCATCCGGCTGGGTTACCGCTCAATATCCGGGGCTCTGGCAATACTGGTTGATACCAGGCTATCAGCGGAGCATGAGGGGGTGATAGAGGCCTGTCTAAGAACACACAGCGCGGATGTGGCAGGGTTTCATAAGCTGCGGACACG
The DNA here is from genome assembly GCA_002418895.1 of Dehalococcoidia bacterium UBA5760. GTDB lineage: Bacteria > Chloroflexota > Dehalococcoidia > Dehalococcoidales > UBA5760 > UBA5760. Next base: position 28,066 of record DIFA01000009.1, read on the forward strand.
CCACTCGGGAAGCCAGCACCATATAGACCTTCACCTGGTAGTTAATAAAGACCTCAGCTTAGAGCAGGCTCACGACATCTGTGACCGAATTGAGGAAGAGATACAGAGCAGGCTTCATGGTGCCAACGTAACCATTCATCTCGAACCGTGCGACGGCAGATGCGAGCAGTGCCACACGGTCTGCTCCAGTGATGATTCCGGTGCCAACCGGCTGATCGAATAGCGGAACAACACCCGAGTCATATTGAGACGATTCCTGATCCCGGGTGTATGACTTAGTTTAACGTAATAGGTTTGGTGCGAAAATAATTATTACCCCCAGGACGAGCAGCACCGTTCCACCTACCGGCTTGGAGTACTTCACATAGCGATCGCCAAATCTGCAGTTGATGGCAAAGGCGGCTCCCCCGAAGATAATAAGGTCATCAAGCATAAAGAAGAAAACGTAGAGCAGGATGTAGGAATAATACTGGAAGGTGGAAAGGTTGTTCAAAGACAAAATCCGGGGGGAAACGGCCGGAATCGCCGCTGAGCAGGCGAACTCGATAGAGTTTACGACAAAGGCAAGGACAACAATGCCAGCGATTGTAGCTGCGGTCAACGGAGAGTGAACAATTCTCTCCATCCTGTTCATAGTCCTCTTTCTGGACTCTTCCCCCTGAATCTCACAGACAATAGCCCCCTTGGTCCTTATGAATTCCCTTATATTCAGTATTCCACCGCCGAGGGCAACCAGTCCAACCGCTATCGTTACCGGTCTGAGATAACCGACCACCAGGAAAATATTAAGCCACGCCGTCATGAAGAGAAAGTAGAGGACGCCGGAGGCAAAAACGAATGAACCGACAATTACCCATATTTTCCTCCTGTCCTTCAGGGTTGCAATCAGAGACATGAGGTAAGCAAGCACCCACATGGCACAGGGGTTAAAGCCGTCGATAAATCCCAGGGTTACCGCCAGACCGCGCAGTGAATAGTCAGACGGATTTATTTTTCCTAAGATGGGTATTGTTATTTCGGAGGCAGGCCCTTCTCGGTCAGTCGCACCGCAGTTTCCCGTCAGGTATTCCTTCAGGACCTGTTCAATCCTGACTCCACTGACTTCCGCTGAGACCCAGCCGCCGAAGACCCGCTCTCCGAAGATTGTTACCGGGAAATCCGGTTTTTATCTACCCCCAGTTCTGCCGGCATTTGTGATAGTAAAGCAGCGCCGGCAGGTTCCGAAGAATTATGAGTTATGAGCGATAATCTGAATCGCAGGATAGGCTCCAGCCAGTTCTTCATTAAACGGCTCCTGCTCTTCGCAGTGTGAGCAGCCGGGAAGATAAAAGAAGTGAACCTCGAGACCCTCGCTGGGAAGCGGCGTTACCTCCACCTGACCTGTAAAGAAGATAGCAAACCCCAAGGCAACCAGAGCTATGACCAGATATCTCTTGAAGGGGTCTCGGTAGAGCTTTTTCCAGAAGTTAACAAACCTGTTATTCACAAAGACGGCGCAACAAGCCCCTTCCTAAGTTTATTAAATGATCAAGCCTCTTTACATCAGATGACAGCGGTTTTGTTTAGTCAGGCATATCGCCGAGATTAGTGCTAATTAATCCCCTCGATTTAAGCCTCCATCCCATATGTTAGGGAAGAGCATTCCTTTCTTGAAGCTAATCGGAGGCTTCTGCTATAATCTCGATGTGATAATTGATTTCCACACCCATGTCTTCTCACCCCGGATAAAGAAAAACCGCGCCAGGTATGTTGATGCCGACCCATCGTTCGCTCTCCTCTACTCCAAGAAGGACGCTGCGCTTGCCACCACCGATGAACTCATTGCCAGCATGGATGAAGATGGGGTTGATATGTCAGTCATCTTGAATATCGGCTGGACGACCCATGAGCTTTGTGTCGAGACCAACGACTACATTCTAGAGTCAATCGCCCGTTATCCCGACCGTCTGATTGGTTTCGCATCTGTGCAGCCGCAGTCCACCGAAGCTGCCATTGCTGAAATCGAGCGCTGTGCCAGGAGCGGGATAAAGGGGATTGGGGAACTCAGGCCGGATATGCAGCTAATCGACCCAGGCGATGCGGTGGTGATGGAGCCATTTGTTGAAACCATGGTAAAGCATAAGCTGATATTACTCACTCATTCCTCTGATCCGATCGGTCACCAGCACCCGGGTAAGGGAGGCGTTACTCCGGAGATACTCTATTACCTGATTGAAAACTATCCCGAACTGACCGTAGTCTGTGCCCACTGGGGCGGGGGGCTACCCTTCTACGCCCTGATGCCTGAGGTAAAGCAGGCGATGGGGAATGTGTTCTTTGACACAGCGGCTTCGCCATACCTGTACCTTCCTCAGATATATTATCAGGTCAGCCAGCTCGTCGGCAGCGATCGGATCCTCTTCGGAAGCGATTACCCTCTGCTGGCACCAAGCCGCCTGCTGAACGAGATTGACTCCCTGGGTCTGCCCGAAGAAACCAGAGGACTTATCCTCTCCGGCAATGCCCGCAGGCTACTCGGCATAAAAAGTAAAAATGAGTAGGGCTTAGGCTTGGAGCAGATTCGCTCTTTCATTGCGATTGAACTACCCGGCGACCTGAAGTTACAGCTGGAACACCTTGAGGAACAACTGAAAGCGAATAAGCAGCCGTGGGTAAAATGGGTCAGTCCGGGTAGTATTCACCTGACACTGAAGTTCCTCGATAGCGTCCCTGTTGATAAGACCGGCGAAATAACCGGGACGATAGCAGAGGCAGTACAGGGAATTACCCCCTTTCAACTTAAGGTTGAAGGGCTGGGGGTCTTTCCCAATCTCAGAATGGTTCAGGTAGTCTGGGTAGGAGTAAGCGGAGAAGCTGAAAAACTCAAGCTACTTCAAGGACGGATTGACACCAGCCTGTCCCGGCTAGGATTTACTCCTGAGTCACGGCCCTTCACACCGCACCTGACCATAGCCCGTATCAGAAACCAGGCATCACCTGACGAAAGGATCCGCTTCGGGCAGCTGATCACCGACACCAAATTCACCGCTTGCAGCATCGGGGTAGACGGCATCAGTCTGATGAAAAGCCAGTTGAGCAGGGAAGGGGCTATCTACAGCCGGATTAGCCTGACCAAGCTGGCAAAATGATACGAGCGACTCTTGTAAACCAACAACCGTCCAGTGTATACTGAATAAGATTAATTTCGGTTGGGAGGTGGACTTAATGGACCAAGTTTACTGGCCTAAATGTCAAAAGTGCCAGAATGGAGACCTGGTACCCCTGTCTGATTTTGGCAGTCAAGGAGCAGCTATCCACTACAAAGCCTGGGTTTGTACCAATCCTGATTGCGGTTTTAACCTGAAAATCAGGAATGGCGACGTATATATTAACGAGCCTATCATGAGCGGAGCGACCCACAATACCCGGTCCCACTAAATGCTGGAATAATCAATTCCCGAATCCGGATTACGGACTGTAGGTGGCAGCTGTGCTTTCTCAAGCAGCTAAACTCAAAAGGATAGCGCTTGACTTGCTGTTCCCTAAGTGGTGTGTAGGCTGCGGCAAAGAGGGTAGCTTCATCTGTGATTCCTGCTTCAAGTCGCTGCTACGGATCATGCCGCCGCTTTGCCCGCGCTGCGGCAAGCCCCAAGCCAGCGGAATACTTTGCGCCAACTGTGTTAGCTGGCCGGCGGCAATAGACGGCATTCGCTCCCCCTTTCAATTCCACGGGGTGATGCGCAAGGCCATTCACCAGCTAAAATACAGAAACCTTAGAGCTATAGCCGAGCCGCTAGCGGGACTACTAAGCGACTGCCTCACCAACCATTGCTTGCCATCAGAGGTCCTGGTACCGGTACCGCTGCACTCAAAGAGACTGAGGGAACGCGGTTACAATCAGTCCGGGCTGCTGGCCCGGGAACTGGCTAAACTGACCGGACTGCCGGTAGTAGATGGGTGTCTTATCCGGGAGAGGCTGGCTCCTCCTCAGGCCAAGACGCAAAACGTTAAAGAACGTAGAGATAATGTGGCCGACGCCTTTACCTGCCGGGACCATCGGCTGAAGGGCAGTCAGGTATTGCTGGTAGATGATGTCACCACATCGGGAGCCACCCTTGATTCCTGTGCCACAGCGTTGAAAGGTGCCGGGGCCGCATCGGTCTGGGGGCTGGTTCTGGCAATAGAGATTTAGCAGTATGGATGAAAGTGGATAATACTATTATTGTATCGGGAGTTTAAAGATATGGAGTTAATGATAACCGCTAAGAATATGGAGATATCGCCGGAGGTACGCAGCTATATCGAGCGAAAACTGGGTAAGCTGGATCGCTATCTACCCGATGCCGCCGAGGTAAGGGTAGAAATCTTCGAAGAAAAGACTAAGTCCCCCCAGCAGCACTTTGTGGTGCAGGCAACGGTAAACGGTAGCGGCACCAAGCTCCGCAGCGAAGAAAGGGCAGCTGACCTGTTCACCGCTATCAACCGGGTGGTTGCCGTGACAAACCGGCAGATAACGCACCATAAGGAGAAACGGGATGACCGGCGTAAGGGCAGCCTACCGGGCCGGAATAAACCGGATGTTGAGGGAGAGACAGCACAGCCCACGGCCGGGGTAGTCAAGGTCAAACGTTTTGCTGTGGAAACGATGCCAGTTGAGGAAGCCATCTACCAGATGGAGGCTCTGGGACATGATTTCTTCCTCTTCCTCAATGATGGTACGGGGAAGATCAATCTGCTATACCGCCGTAAGGACAATAACTACGGAATCATCGAACCCGAGGGGGTATAACCAAAGGCCAGTCCAGTTGCCGGGGTAGGTAAATGGCAGAAGGGATAAAAGGTATCATATTTAGTACCAGTATGGGTTGGATTGGTGTAATGGGTTCGGCGCAGGGGGTACTAAGTATAATCCTGCCCCGGTCCTCCCGGCAACAAGCCCGGGAGCTATTGAGCAACCGGGTAAGATATACTCCGGCCCCACCCCACCTTTTCGATGACCTGGTGGAACGCCTGAAGGATTATATTGACGGTAGACGGGTGGACTTTCCCGACCGGCTCGACCTCTCCGGAGCCACACCCTTCCAGCATGCGGTATGGGAGACGACCAGGCTTATCCCTTATGGTGAGACCAGGACTTACGCCTGGGTGGCCGGACAGATTAACAAGCCAAGGGCAGCCAGGGCGGTAGGACAGGCTCTGGGTAACAATCCGCTACCTATCATTATTCCCTGCCACCGTGTCATTAGAGGTGACGGTTCTCTCGGCGGCTTCAGTAACGGCATCGAGATAAAAGATCGACTTCTTTCCCTGGAGAACCCGGCTTTCGCGTTCCCGCCTCGTTCTTAGTTTCGGAAGGCAGCCTCGTATTCCTCAATCAGCCCTTCCCCGGCAAAGCTGAAGTAGGTATTATCGCCGATTATGATATGGTCCAGTACCTTAATCTGCATAACACCAGCCGCATAGACCAGGTCCCGGGTCACCTCCCGGTCACTCTGGCTGGGTACCGGATCTCCCGAAGGGTGGTTATGGGCAAAGATCAGTGAGACCGCGTTATGCTTTATGGCGCCTTCGATAACCTGCCGGGGAGATACAGCACTGCTGTTCACCGTGCCCTGAAAAAGGTCTGCGGTTTCGATAATCTGGTTCCGGCTGTTCAAGTAGATAACCTTAAATACCTCTTTCTTAAGATCTCTCATTGAATGGTAAAGATAGTCAAAGATTTCCCGGGATGACTGGTAGACCGGCCTATCAATAAGCCTCTCCTTGAGAAACCTCCTGGCTGCCTCCTGCACCAGCTTGATGCCGAGGACATTATGAGGCCCGATGCCGGCTATCTCCTCCAGTTCCTCCGTAGAAGCCTCCAGAACACCTCTTAAGGTCTTGAACCTCTCGATAGCTCCCTTAGCCTGCTGCTTGCAGTCCTTACGCGGTGAGCCCAGGGTTAACAGTAGCTCCACGATCTCGTAGTCCTGGAAACCGGCCAGGCCCCCCTGAAGAAACCTCTCCCGCAACCTTTTTCTGTGCCCTTGCGATGTATCTTTTGCCGGCATTTTTACTGTTTCCTCGTGCTACCGTGTTATCAAAGGCTTCCGAATGAGTCGGTTCTATCCGACCGGAAATCTTCACCGTCCGCCCGATCCGTAGCTTGGCGACGGGAAGTGTTTCCGGTACATTCTACATCTTTCGTTGGCGCAGGACCAGGCCACTATCCTGGTAAAGAAAACCATCCTCTTGGCTTTGATCGGGTACACCTCGGGGTGACCGCAGAAAGGACATAACGGCGTGCCCCTCGGCCCCCTGCCGTGTATACGGTATTCGTCTTCCCTCTTCGGCACCTTAGCCTCCACCGTCCCGGCAAGACCACTGCGTTTTCCCGTTAATCGTTAATCGATGCCGCAAGCAGATAGCCCCCCTTTTGTTAGTAGTATACACCACGCACCTTCGTGCTTGCCAGAATGCCTTCTCATCCTCAGAGCCCGGCGATATGATATAATATTATGATTATGACATAAGCTCGTTTGTACAGGCATGGTCAGCCTGTTAAGATGGAGTGATGAAGCATACCCCGGAAGAAAAACAAAGGTACGTTGACCAGTTAAGGGCTTCGATCGAGGAAGGGGAGCGGTTGGTGAAGGGCAGGGGGCAGTCAATGAGCCCCATCCTGATGGACGCCAGGGGAATTGACGGCCACCTGGTACTTCTGGAGAACGGCATCCGTATCAAGCGTAGCGACCCGATGGTCTTTCTGACTCAAGGGATCAAGGGGGACAAGGAAATACCTTTCTCCCAGATAGCATCAATACAGATCAGAAAGGCAGGGACCTTTGCCAACGGCTATATCCGGTTCTCTCTCATCGAAGGAGTGGCAACAGAGAGGCAGACAAACGATACCAGTCGGGAGGAGAATACGGTAACGTTTAAGGCTGCCCAGCAGTCAGCCTTCGAAGGCATCAAGACAGCAATCGAGGCAAAGGTGGCTGCTGCCAGAACGGCTGTTCCCAGAACGACTGCTCCCCACCTACTCCACGGGGCGGCGCCACAGACGTTTTCTTATATTGACGAGCTGGAGAAGCTGGCATCGCTTAAGGACAGGGGTATAATTAGCGAGGAAGAGTTCGCTGCCAAGAAGCGGCAGATACTGGGGATATAGAAAATATAGGGCTATTTTTTATTTAATCACCCTGATACTATCCTCACCGACCAGTTCTGCCAGACTCGCAAGAAGCTCAGGGCAACAGTCGACCTTCAGATTTGACAGCTTAAGGGTCTTCACATTTTCCTCATTGGTAACATTAATCCGGACCTCATCATTGCCGGGAAACCCGCACAGTGTGTCAACCAGTTCTTTTAAAAGAGCGAGGTCCCCTGCTTTATCATCGGTTTGGGTAATACTGATTATCAGACGGCCCGTTGCCGGTACCGCCTGGGATAACGACGGCGCTTCCTCAGCCTCAGGAACATCCGGCAGCTCAACGGGGGGCGTTTCCGGCTGATAGTAGCGGACTGAATCACAGTTCAGACGTATCTGATCATCTTTTTGCCTTACCTTACCTTCAACCAGTAGCATATTCCCCTCCTGCCACAGGTCCCTGGTATCGGCATACACTCTGGGCCAGACCATAACCTCGATTCTACCGTCAAGGTCTTCCAAGACCGCGCTGGCAAAGGGCTTGCCGTCTCTGGTGAGCAGATAGCGCACCGAGCCAACCATACCCGCCGCTACCACGTTCTGACCTACCATCCCGGCATCAATCTGCCCGCACAGTGTGGCGTTGACCAAGGCCCCCTTCCTGATCAGTGCACTGAAGGGGTGCTCCGAGAGATATACTCCCATAAGCTCCTTTTCCCAGGACAGCTTCTCCCTGACCGGAATGTCGTCTCCCTCCAGATCAAGGCCGGGCCTGGGAACCGGCATCGCTTCGCCCCACAGATCAAACATGGTGGACTGCCCCGTCGACCGCAGGCTCTGTTCCCGCTGTGCCAGAGAAAGGATGCCGTTGATGTTCCCGAGCAGGCTGCCGCGACTACCCAGACGGTCCAGAGCGCCGCTTTTAATCAGGCTCTCCAGTATCCGTTTATTGATGCCGCTCAAGTCGACACGGTGACAGAGGTCATCAATGGACCTGAAATCACCACCCCTATCACGCTCGGTAATAATCGGCTCAACCGGTCCGAGCCCCACATTTTTGATGTCACTCAAACCGAAGCGGATGGCTGAAGTACCATCTCCAATCTTCTCTATGGAGAAGCCCGCCCGGCTACGGTTTATATCAGGAGGCAGCACGTCGATACCCAGACGGCGGCACTCAGAGACGGCACTGGCCACCTTCTCGGACTGCCCGCTGTTGGCGATAAGGAAGGCGGTGATATACTCAGCCGGGTAATTCGCTTTGAGGTAGGCGGTTTGATAGGCAATCAGGGCGTAGCTGGTACTATGTGCCTTGTTGAAAGCATAACCGGCGAATGGTTCAATAAGCTTGAAGACCGCCTCGGCCAGTTCGGCAGAGAATCCTTTCTGCTCAGCCCGGGTGATGAAGTTGTGCCTCTCTTTTTTCATAACCTCAGGAATCTTCTTACCCATTGCCTTACGAAAAATATCAGCCTCGCCCAGGCTGTAGCCGGCGAATTCCCGTACGATGAAGAGCACCTGGTCCTGATAGACAATCACCCCGTAGGTCTCTTCAAGGATACTGGTCAGGGCAGGATGGGGATAGCGGATGGGTTCTATACCGTGTTTGGCTTTGATGAAGGTGGGAATATGTTCCATAGGCCCGGGGCGGTACAGTGCCACCATAGCGGAAATATCGCTGAAAGTAGTCGGCTTAAGCTCCCTGATATATCGGCGCATGCCGCTGCCCTCCAGCTGGAAAACTCCGGCGGTCTCCCCGGAGGCGAGTAACTCAAAAGTCTTAGCGTCATCCATCGGGATATTACCCAGGTCGATATTCACGCCGCAGTTCTTACCGATAATATCCTTGGCAATACCCAGAATGGTAAGGTTGGCCAAGCCCAGAAAGTCCATTTTAAGCAGTCCGATATGAGCGATATCTCCCATACTGAACTGGGTCATCACCAGTTCCTGACCGTTACCCTTGCTTACCCGCTGTAGCGGGACGTACTTGGTGAGAGAATCCCTGGCGATTACGACGCCGGCGGCGTGAGTACTGGCATGGCGGGCGATACCCTCCACCCTGCTGGCTGAGTCAATCAGATTACGGACTACGGCATCCGCTTTGTAGGCGCTGCTAAGCTCAGCATTTTCCGCCATGGCCCGCGCCAGAGTCATACCCGGAGCGGGCGGCACCAGTCTGGCGACCCGGTCAACATCACCGTAGGACATGGCCAGCGCCCGACCCACATCCCGAATGGCTGCCCTGGCACCCAGCGTGCCGAAGGTGATAATCTGGGCTACGTGGTCCGTTCCGTATTTCTGCGAAACATAAGCAATAACCTCGTCACGGCGCCCATCCTCGAAGTCCAGGTCTATATCCGGCATCTCCTTACGCTCTACGTTAAGAAAGCGCTCGAAGACCAGCTTGTTCTCAATGGGGTCAATCCCGGTGATGCCCAGGCAGTAAAGAACAATACTAGCCGCCGCACTGCCTCTAACCCCGAACAGAATGCCCTGTTCTTTGGCAAAGGTGATGATATCCCAGACAACCAGAAAGTAGCTGGCGAACCGGGTCTTTTCGATTACCTCCAGCTCATAGTCAAGCTGCTGCTTTACCTCTGCAGTCGGTATGGGATAGCGCTCGGTGAAACCCTGCCGGCAGATATCGGCCAGGAACTGGTCGGCGGTCTTCCCCGGAGGCAGTCCTACCTCAGGAAGGTGCAGCCGGTCGAACTCAAGCTCCAGGTTGCACATGCGGGCGATAAGCTCGGTGTTCTCCACCGCCTCGGGGATGTCACGATAAAGTTCCGCCATCTCTTCGGGACTCCTTAAGTAAAAGAAGTCGCCCGCCATCTTCATTCTCTTTTCATCATAGATGGAGGTGTTCCTACCGATGCATAACAGAAGATCATGAGTCGGCGCATCCTCACGGTTGATGTAATGGGTATCATTGGTGGCTACCAGCGGAATACCCAATTCACGACCCATTGCGATAAGGGACTGATTCACCCTCTCCAGTTCGGTAATCGGGTGTCTCTGTATCTCCAGGTAGAAGTCGCCAAAGGTCTGCTTATACCACATGGCAACCTCTTTAGCTCGCTCGAGACAGCCTTCACTGAGCAGGCGGGGAATCTCACCGGCCAGGCAAGCAGAGAGGGCAATCAGTCCCTGGTGATGCTGCTCAAGGAGTTTCTTGTCCACCCTGGGCCTGTAATAGAATCCCTCAAGGTGTGCCCTGGTGACGAGCTGTATCAGGTTCTGATATCCCGTCCTGTCCTTAGCCAGCAGGACAAGGTGGTAATAATCCTTATCCTGTACGCTGCGAGCGGAGCGTTCGCCGGGGGTTAGATAGACCTCACAGCCGATGATGGGCTTTATGCCGGCCGCTCTGGCGTTACGGTAGAACTCAATGGCGCCGTACATAACCCCGTGGTCGGTTATCGCCAGGCTTGCCATCCCCAGATCTTTAGCCCGCTGGACCAGCTGGGGAATACGGCACATACCGTCAAGCAGGCTGTATTCGGTATGGACATGGAGATGAGTAAACATGAGCACCCTTCTAGCTGTGGTACCTGTTTTCTGATGGAGTTTACCTGTAATTATAGCACAGGGGCCGGCTACCGGAGTATTCTTTGCTTTTGATTCTTAACCGTGTAAAATCTAGGTACCTGCGATTGGAGACAAAGGAAATTTGAGAGTTCTCGGTAATATCGCTAAGTGGCTGTTTATCTTCAGTCTGCCCGCCTTGCTGATATCGGCGGCGGTTAATTTTGAATTCAACAGCCTCTGGCTGTATAGAAACGGCTTTGAGAAGTATAACGTGAGCGGAGCTACCGGCCTGGATAAAGCGGAGCTTGAACAGGTAGCCAGCGGACTGATCGGCTATTTCAACTCCGGTGATGAATATATCAGCCTGACCGTGGTCAAGGATGGAGAGCCCTCAGAGCTGTTCAACCAGCGGGAGGTGGTGCACCTTAAGGATGTCAAGGCACTGGTACAGATGAACCACCGTCTGCTGGTGGGGACGGCGGTCTATGTCGGAGCCTACGCCGGTATCTCTCTTTTATGGCGCGGGAAGCAGTACCGACGCCGGCTGGCATGGTCGGTGTTTATCGGCTCAAGCATCACTCTGGGGATAATAGTTGCCCTGGGGGCAGGTTCAATGCTGCTCGACTTCGACGAGTTATTCACCCGGTTCCATTTCGTTGCCTTCACCAACGATCTGTGGATGCTCGACCCGGCTACAGACTACCTGATAATGCTCTTCCCGGAGGGTTTCTGGTATGACTCGGCCGTGCTCCTGGGCCAGATAACCGCCGCTACAGCAGGTACGCTATGCGTAATAAGCAGGCTGTATTGGAAAAGGGCAAAAAAGCAACCGGATTAAGGTATCAACTTAACTCGTTTAGCCCGCCAACCGCCCCGTCCTTCTCTCTTAAGCCGTAACGGTCCTACCCATCGCTATCCGAAAGAGATCGAAAGGATATGACCTGTCCCCCGATTAGTGGTTACAGCTCTGACAGCTACCAGCATCACAGCCCGAACAGGCACTACCGCCAATAGAGGTGGTAACACCACCGGCATCTTTGGAGAAGGAGGCAAAGGTAGAGGGCACCCGCCCGGCACTATTCTGACAGCGAGGGCAGCAGGCCATCTCGTCAGACTCGCTTGCCTTGCGGAGCAATTCAAACTTCAACTTACAACCGGGGCAGAGATATTCATATAGCGGCATACACTTGCTCACCCGGGATTAGTCTAATCTTTTTCCTTTGCGACGTCAATGACTTACGATGCGGTCTACTTGACGCTTGGGGAAGCAAAGCATTACTATAGATTGAACAGTACTATAAAAGGAGGGGCATAATGGTAAAAGATATTTCCGACCAGAACTTTGAGAGCGAGGTGTTAAAATCAACTCTGCCGGTGCTGGTAGATCTGTGGGCACCCTGGTGCGGTCCCTGCCGTATGGTTAGCCCCGTTATTGATAAGCTAGCGGAAAAGTATGAAGGTAAGGTCAAGTTTTGCAAGCTGAACGTAGACGAAAACCAGCAGACGGCCGCCAAGTACAGCGTTATGTCCATCCCTACCCTGCTGTTCTTTAAGAACGGAGAGAGGGCGGATACGGTTGTCGGTGCGGTATCGGAACAGGCCTTAAAGCCCAAGATCGACGCCCTTCTTTAGGCTGACGGCAGGTGGTCCAGGTGCGAGATACCGTTGAACAGGTTCAGTATTGCCCCTCCGGGGCAGGTTTCCACTATGCTGAGAGAAGCCAGGCCCGGAATAAACTGGAACACGTGCCTCAACTCTATTCCCAGCAGCCGGCAGATGAGTGTGCGTAGCACTCCGCTATGAGACACAACCAGTATGGCATCCTCTGCCTCATGCTTCTCCAGCCTCTCGATGAACTTTCCTACTCGCTTACCCAACTCGGCAAGCCCCTCGCCATCGGGAAACCTTAAGTCGGTATTTCTTTCTTTCAAGTACCGGGAGCACTCAGGGTAAAGCTGATCGATCTCTTCAAAAGTCAACCCCTCGACCTTGCCGTAGTTAAACTCACGCAGCTCAGTGCAACTGGTAATATCTAGTTGATGCCTGGAGGCAATGGTCCGGGCGGTTACCACTGCCCTCTTGAGGTCGCTGGAGTAGACAAAGTCAATCTTCTCCGGCGCCAGACGATCACGCAGTCTCTCCGCCTGCTCCAGTCCCAGGGCACTCAGTTCGACATCGGTATGCCCCCAGAGACGCAGAGAGCTCTTTAGCGCAGTCTCTCCGTGACGAACCAGAAATAATCTAGACATGATTCCCCTTCCCTCAAGATAATCGGACCCCGAACATGAACATTATAACAAGACTGGCCCATCGGGGCAAAGGAATAACGGTTAGCCTATCTCTAAATCGGGCCTACCCGGGTTGTTTATGTCTATTCGCTTACTCTTGGTGTATAATGAACCTGAGTATCAGGTAATAGACCCGGTAGCGGTCGGGTAAGTGCAGTATGGAAATAATAGTAATTATTATTCTTTCGGTTGCCATTGCGGTTCTACTCGGAGTCTTTCTCCGCGACCGGTCACGGGGACGGCAGGCACTGGAGGCACAGGGTGAGGCCCTGTCCAGGGTAGTGGACGAGAAACTGGAGGGTAACGTCAGAATCTTTGGCGATCTGCGGGAAAAATTAGGCGAACTGACACAGAGGACGAGAGACATCCAGGAGATTGGCCGGAACATCTCCAATCTACAGGAACTGTTACGAGCGCCGAAGTTCAGGGGCTGCTTTGGTGAGCTACTGCTGGAGAGGCTATTAGCCGATGTTCTGCCCCAGGGTGCTTACTCTATCCAGCATAGATTTCTCGACGGGAGGACGGTGGATGCCGTGGTGAGGATCGGGCGCAATCTGATCCCGGTCGATTCGAAATTCCCCCTGGAAGATTTTGAGCGTATGGTCAGGGTGGAGACCGATGAAGAGAGAAAGGCCTTACGTCAGCAGTTCATCCACACCATCAGGAAACACGTTGATAACGTGAGCAAATATATACTGCCCGACGAAGGCACCTTCGACTTTGCCCTGATGTATATACCAGCCGAGAATGTCTATTACGAAGCGGTAATTCGCGGAACACAATCTGCTGAATGGAATGACATATATTCATACGCTCTCAAGAAACGGGTGGTACCGGTATCGCCAAACAGTTTCTATGCCTACCTGCAGGTTATCGTCCTCGGGCTAAAGGGACTCCGCTTCGAGACGGCAGCACATGATATTCTGGGGTATATCGGCCGTCTGCAGAGTGACCTCAAGGACTTCGAGCAGGACTACGAGGTGATCGGGGGACATATCCGCCACGCCGCCAGCAAGTATGATACCGCCAGCAGAAAGCTGAACAGGTTCGAGGACAAGCTACGTCTTGCTGTGGAAAATCCGGCCGAAGAATTGCCCGGAGCATCCGTAGACAGGAGCGATGATGAGGCAGGAGGATAATGAATCGGGTAAAGGGCTTTGTTAATCTCAACAAATTTAAGTCGGGCCGGACTATCAAAACGTCCGACAAGGCGTTATATAGTAAAAAGATGGGAACAGCTAAACAGAGGGGAGTGAAGTATTAAATGGATAAGGGACGTCGCCGTAAACTATTTATCTTGCTGGGGATTGCCATCGCGGCAGTTAGCGTTGGACTGGTCTTTTTCTTTACCAAACCAGGTTAAAACTGTCGGTATTATTGGCCCTTTAATTAGTACACTCTTATCCATCGCCGGTCGTCAAGCCGGCTATTTTGTATGGTATGTCTGCTTGTTGCGCAGGTCAATCACGGCAGGGCCCCCGGGACGGAACCCGGCCTCATCCTGTTGACGCCTCTTCCTGCCGATGTTACACTTTACTTGCTCTAAGTGAGGAGTAAGTAAATCCCGTGAAAAGAATCGGTATTCTCTGCCACCCGCTGAACAAAGCCGCCCGTCCCATGGCTGACGAACTGGAGAGTTTTCTCAGCGCCAGGGGCGTTTCCACGTGGGTATGTTCCGCCTGGGAAAGCGACGAGGCGAGAGCACAACTGGAGGATACCGATCTGATACTGACTGTCGGCGGCGACGGAACGATTCTACGGGCGGCCCAGGTGGTGATCTCAAACCCGATTCCAATTACCGGAGTGAACCTGGGTAAGCTGGGTTTTATGACTGAGCTCAGCGCTGCTGAGGCAAAAGACAAACTGGCGGCACTGCTGGCGGGAGAGGGTTGGATAGACGAGCGGGCTATGCTTGAGGCAAAGCTAAAAACTCCCGACAGTAAGGGGGCCCAGGTGCTCTACGCCCTGAATGATATGGTAATGGCACGCGGCGAAGTAGCCCGTATGGTACATATCGAGGCCGCCATTGACGGGAAGGAGCTTACTACCTATCGTGCTGACGGAGTTATTCTGGCCACCGCCACCGGCAGCACCGGCTATTCACTGTCGGCCGGAGGGCCTATCCTACATCCTCAGGCCAAGGAGTTCCTCCTGTTACCGATACTACCTCACCTGAGTCTTGCCTATACCCTGGTATTACCGTCCTCAGTATCAGTCAGGCTGCGCATTAATGCCGCTCATACTACTACGTTAAGTGTTGACGGCCATATAAACCTGTCACTTGCCAGCGGCACTACTCTGGAAGTGAAGCAGAGTAAAAAGAAGACACGTTTCTTGAGGATCCATCCCGATTCGTCCTTCTATGGTTCTCTGGAGCAAAGACTGAAAGGGAAAAAGTAGGTGGTAAAGTGGTCAAGCTAGAAAGAGCCACGATTAGAGATGTCAGCCAGATACACCGGTTGGTTAACTTCTTCGCCAGCAGAGGGAAGATGCTGGCCCGCTCTTTAAGCGAGATATACGAAAACATCAGGGACTATCAGGTGGTCAGAGATGGGGAGCAGGTGATTGCCTGCGTGGCCCTGCACGTTATGTGGTCGGACCTGGCTGAGATTAAGTCACTGGCGGTCGCTGAGAGCAGCCAGAAACAGGGGATTGGCGAACGGATGATCCGGAGTTGTCTTGCAGAAGCAAAAGGGCTCGGCATAAGTACCGTTTTCTGCCTTACCTATAAACCGGAGCTTTTTGAGCGAGTGGGATTTTCTCGAATAGACAAAATGGAGCTTCCTAACAAGGTCTGGACGGAATGCTACCGCTGCCCCAAGTTTCCCAATTGCGACGAAGTAGCCCTTACCTATCACACGGGGGCCCAGCTTGATTGAGGAGAGAACACTATCCAGTCATCTCGTCTACGAAGGGCGGGCGCTCAGGCTACGCATCGATGAGGTGGAGACAGCGGGCGGCAGAGAGTCCAGGCGAGAGATTGTTGAGCACGACGATTGTGTCGCTATTATCGCGGTTTCCGGCGATAGCATACTACTGGTAAAGCAGTTCCGTAAACCGGTGGAACAGGAACTTTTGGAGATACCGGCCGGTGGCATTGACGCCGGTGAGAGCCCGGAGGAGGCCGTCAGCCGTGAGCTGCGCGAGGAAACAGGCTGCCTGCCTCAAAAAATGGAGCGGCTGGGAGGCTTCTATTCTGTACCCGGTTACGGTACGGAATATCTCTACCTTTATCTGGCAACCGACCTTACTCCCGGCCGTCTGTTTGCCGAGGACACCGAGAGCATCAGTGTGGTACGGGTGCCGATAAGTCAGATTCTTGAGCTTATCACCTCGGGCAGCATCTGCGACGCGAAGAGCATCGCCGGGCTGCTTACCTTCCTGGAGTATCTCAAGCGAAGTAACGGCTAGCCGAGCTTATCGGTTAGCTTCCTGCCACCGATGAGGTGCATATGGAGATGGGTCACCAGCTGCCCTCCCCATTCGCCGTAGTTTATCACCAGGCGATATCCTTTTTCCGAGAGACCTTCACTTTTAGCCAGACGATTAGCCGCGCCAACCATACGCCCGATAAGAGACGACTCACCTTCGGATAGATGCGCCAGGGAAGGGATATGCCTCCTGGGTAGAATAAGCAGGTGAGCCGGAGCCTGGGGGTTAATGTCCCGGAAGGCGATTACTTCCTCATCCTGATAGAGGATTTCGGTAGCCACTCTACCGGCCGCAATTTGACAGAAGATACAGTCCGTTTCCACCTTCTTGCTCATTTTAGATTAGATATCCCTTATTCTCCAGAGCTCTTCTCAACAACCCGCTCCACCGTTATCTTACCCGCTTTTCCCCTGGCAATCAACTCAGGCTCGGAATTGATACCTCCGCCGCCTTCAGCCTTGCTCAAGAGGAAGAGGTCTCCAGACCGAACTTCCTTTTCAGGAAGCGCAGTCCGGTGATGGGATAGAGCGCGGCTATCAGTACGTCGCCGATATCCTCGGTGAAATCTCTTACCGCCTCTCTGGCTTTGTCCAGTTCGGGATCAAGCATATCGGCAGGGCGGCAGGTAACCGGAGTCTTGCCCCGTTTATAGTACTTCAGGACTATCTCCTGTACTTCAGGGTCAATGGGAGCCGGCGGTTTACCATACAGCCCGTAAACGTAGTCCTGTACCTGAGTCGATACCAGCTTGTATCTGCCGACAAGAACATTCTGGACAGCCTGTACCCCGATAATCTGGCTGGTAGGGGTTACCAGCGGCGGGTAGCCCAGCTCCTTACGCACCCTTGGGACCTCTTTGTATACTTCATCCAGCCTGTGCAGGACATTACCCTCTCGTAACTGGGAAATCAGATTGGATATCATACCACCGGGAATCTGGTGCATCAGCACGCCGGTATCAATAACCGATGTTTTTGTGTTCCCCATGAAGTCCTGGTACTTGGGTGCTATCGACTCGATGTACTCCCCCAGTTTGAACAGGTGGGTCAAGTCAAGGCCGGTATCCCGGGGAGTCCCCTGCAGAGCAACCAGGATAGGTTCAACAGCCGGGTGAGAAGAGCGCAGGGCAAACGGAGCCAGGGCAGTATCGATAATGTCCACCCCGGCTTCGATGGCCTTCAGACAGCTCATCGAGGCCATGCCGCTGGTGTAGTGGGTGTGAAGCTGTACCGGTACCTTTAGTACTTCCTTCAGGGCCTTAATCAGCCGATAGGCATCATCAGGGGCGATAAGACCCGCCATATCCTTGATGCAGATGCTGTCAGCACCCATATCCTGCATGATGAGCGCCTTATTGACATAATAATCGAGATTGTAAACCGCCCCACCCATCTTACGCTCGGTAAGTGAATAGCATATCGAGAGCTGGGCATGCTTACCGCTCTCCTTAATCGCCTTAAGACAAGTCTCGAAGTTGCGCTCATCGTTCAGGGCATCAAAGACCCTGAAGATATCGATGCCCACCCGTGCAGCGTGATGGACAAAGGCGGTAACCACATCATCGGCATAGTTCCGGTAACCGACCAGGTTCTGTCCCCTGAGCAGCATTTGCAGCGGCGTATCCGGCATCAGATCCTTGAGGAGACGAGGCCTTTGCCAGGGGTCCTCGTTGAGAAACCTGGTAGCAACATCAAAGGTGGCACCACCCCAGACCTCCATCGAGTGGAAGCCGACCTTATTCATCTCCGCGGCGATATTCACCATATCCTCGGTCCGCATCCGGGTGGCTAACAGCGATTGATGTCCGTCACGGAAGGTAATATCAGTGATTTTTAGCGGGCTCTTTTTTGTTTTCACTCTGGATGCTCCATTATATAGAGTATCTACTTTGATGACATTTATTATTATACAGGTTAGACTATTCTATGGAAAGTGGCTAAAATAGTGATAGAATGGGAGCGGCGGCAGGAACCGTACGGTCTGACGCCGGGCTGGTTGCGGCACAGGCAATGATTTGTTTCTGCTATTATCTTTATTCGGGGCGGTGTTAAATGACAGCCAATTTTGTAGAGGTATATCTCGGTCTGGGCTCAAATATGGGCAACCGGCAGGAAAACCTGGAGAAGGCTCTTGATTTCCTGTCGCAGAGGCTGCGGGTAGCCAGGGTCTCCTCGATGTATGATACCGAGCCGTTGGGTAACACTGATCAGCCCCGCTTTCTCAATCTGGCCTGCCGGGTCAATACCGTACTGGAACCGGCGGCACTGCTTGCTCTGGCCAAGGGGATCGAGAGCAAGATGGGCAGGGCGTTCGGCAAAGCCAATGGCCCCCGCCCCATTGATATCGACATCCTTATTTATGGCGACCGGATTATGGACACACCGGACCTGGTTATTCCCCACCCCAGGATGACGGAGAGAGCCTTCGTCCTGGTGCCTCTGGCAGAGATTGCCCCCGATTTAAGAAACCCGGCAAACGGCAAGACGGTCAGAGAGATGTTGGCCGGGATAACCGAGATGCAGGGCGTACTTAAATGGGAGAGCAGCTAAGGAGAGAGAATGTATCAGCTATCCGTCGAGCAGCATTTTGACGCCGCTCATCTCCTGCGGGGATATCATGGCAAGTGTGAGGCACTGCACGGACATCGCTTCCGGGCCGTGGTCAAGGTCGAGGCCGCCGGGCTCGATGGAATAGGAATAGCCTACGACTTTGCCGAGCTGAAAAGGCATCTCAGAGATATTCTATCCCGGTTCGACCATGCCTGCCTGAATGACGTACACCCGTTCGATAAAATAAACCCGTCTTCGGAGAATATCGCCCGCACCATCTATGATGAGCTTAAGCCGAAGCTGGCGGGAATACCGGTCATACTTGCCGCCGTCGAGGTATGGGAATCACCCGAGAACGGAGTAGCCTACATTCCCGATTAGGGGCGCTTATCCGGCGGTAACAGGCCGGGGATTGTCTCCCGGATGGGGTAAAGCGCTTCGCATTTCCGGCAATATAGCGAGCCGGTCACTATTTCCTGCCCGTTCTCTTCCTCTACCTTGAGCTCAAGCTCACCCTTGCAAACCGGGCAGACCAGGATATCCATCAGTTCTTTCTTCATAACCGGATTATACCACAACGATCTTTAGCGCATGCGGCAGGGTGTCGAAACATTTCTTAAGGATGAGATATAAGGCAAACTGCCTCACCGCTTGGTATTTCAGGTGAAGCTGTTTGGTGAGCAGGTACGGGAAGAAGAAGCCGTACCGAATGTAGAAAAGACCCTTCTCGGCCGCTCCTTACCGCATCGGGGGCACTTCACCTCGCTATCGCTATCGGCTATGCTCCGCCGAAGCTCGAACCGGGCGCCGCATTTGGTACATTCATACTCATAAACAGGCACAGCACAACCTCCGCTGCTCTTTTATCGCTCCCTCTTTCATTGTAAATACGGTTCCGGTATAATGCAAGCAAAAATGGTGAAAAGGAGGAAGCAGGATGCCCTACTTGAGCCTGAACGGCACCCGTTTGTACTACGAGGAGAAGGGGGAAGGACAACCGATTATCTTCATACACGGGGTATGGATGAGCGGCCGCTTCTTCAAGAAGCAGATACCCTACTTCGCCCGGCGCTACCGGGTAATCGTACCCGACCTGCGGTCACACGGACGCTCGGCACACGTCCATTTCGGTCATACCCTGCCCGGCTACGCCCGGGATATCCATGCCCTGATAGCTGATCTCGGCTTAAAGAACGTCGTGCTGATAGGCTGGTCGATGGGCGCCCTGGTTACCTGGGACTATTTCAAGCAGTTCGGCAGCGAGAATGTTAGGGCTACCGTTATCATCGATCAGTCTGCCTGCGATTTAACAGCGCCCGATTGGACTATGGGGCTTTTTGACCTCGCGGAGCTCCGCCGGACGATGGCTGCCGTCCAGACAGACCGGGAAACGGTTGTACGCGATTTCATCCCGTTGATGTTCAAAGATAAGCCTGCAGAGGAAGAGGCCAGGTGGATTTTCGATGAAATAACCCGGCTGCCCGAGTCTGTCGCCGGTGCTATCCTCTTCGACCAGACCCTGCAGGACTACCGGCCGGTACTCTCGAGCGTAAACGTCCCGACGCTGCTTTGCTTCGGCAGGGACGAAAAGCTTTACCCGGTCGCCGCCGGAGAATACCTTTGCCGGAACCTGCCCGATGCCCGGCTCGTGGTCTTCGAGGAGAGCGGCCACTGCCCGTTCCTGGAGGAACCAGAGCGTTTCAACCGGGAGGTAGACCGGTTTATCCGATCACTGCGCTGAACAACCGGAGGAAGGAGGGAACATGTCCGATAAATCCGTTATAGGTAAGCTGGTAGGAAGTATCGCAGCCTGCTATGGCGCCGGGGCAATCGGGTCGGCCTTCACAACGCCCAAGATTCCCACCTGGTATGCAACCCTCAATAAGCCGTCTTTCACCCCTCCCGATGCCGTATTCATGCCGGTCTGGCTGACCCTTTACGCCCTGATGGGAATAGCGGTATTCCTGATATGGCGCAAAGGGCTGCAGACCGGGAGAGTGAAGCCGGCATTCATCTTGTTCTGGGTGCAGTTGGTCCTTAATGCTCTATGGTCGGTAGTATTCTTCGGCTATGAATCCCCTGCCGGCGGCTTCGCCATAATACTGGCACTCGGGATTATACTTCTGATTACTACCATCAAGTTCTTCAAGATATCTAAGACTGCAGGCGGTCTTCTCGTACCTTACCTGTCCTGGATAGTTATTGCCGCTTCGCTAAACGGCGGGATCATGATATTAAATCCCTAGAATCCCTATGCACTCATTTAAAGACTATCCCTTGACAAAATGAACATTAAAGATGTACGATAGCACATAAATAATGTTCATGGTATCAGAGAATGCTTGAATACATAATTACCTCTAAAGCCAAGAGGAACCTGTTAAAGTTATTTCTTACCAATCCGGACACAGAGTTCTACGTCAGGGACATCTCAAGACGTACAGGCGAGCCGTTGAACGCTGTCCGCAGAGAGTTGGGATACCTTGAGAAAGCCGGCCTTGTTCGTTCAAGGAATGCTGGTAATCTCAGATACTACGCTGTGGTTAAGGAGTTTCCTTTCTACCAGGAATTGAAGAAAATAATCTATTCTACTGTTGGGCTTGGGGATTTCTTAACAGATAAATTACGCCAGACCAATCTAATAGAATTGGCTTTCATTTACGGTTCGATAGCCCGGGACGAAGAGACAGCCAAAAGTGACGTCGATCTTTTTGTTGTTGGCGAAATAGAAGAGGATGAACTTCATTCGCTCATTTATGAAGCACAAAGAGAAGTTAGACGAGAGATTAACTACTCCCTCATGAGTAAAGACGAGTTTATTAAAAGGTTGAAAAAAGGTGACTCGTTCGTTAAACGTGTTATGGATGAAAGAAAATTAGTGTTGAAGGGGAATCCGGATGTCTATTGAGCAGATGGTACAAGAAGGGCGTATCTATCCATTCAAGGCAACCAGAGCAGAGATAACAAAGGTCATGGATCTTGCCAGACGTGATCTTGCTGAAGCCGAGAAAATCAAAGGCATCAGCCTGGATTGGACCTACTCTATCGCATACAATGCCGTACTCCAGGCTTGTAGAGCTTTAATGTTTCGGGACTTATATACTTGACAAAGGGTAATTAGTGTGCTATCCTATCTAATATGAAGCTAATTACTAATCCTTATTATCTTTTTCGTGAGCAACCTCTTTCAACTTGTCAACGACTTTCTTGGGGAATAATTTCCTTATCGTCTTCTCGTCTGGTTGCTCGGTTAGCTTCTGTTTCTTTCTAGGCATAGGAGGTCTCCAATGGGTAAAGTAAAGCAGGAAATAAACTTGATAAACTTGGTAGAACGCTATGGCAATGAGGGGAAATGCCAAGAGTACCTAGAGGAATTACGCTGGCCGGATGGCGTGATCTGCCCACGATGTAATTCCGAGAGCATTTCCCGAATCCAAAAGCCAAAGGTATTCGAGTGTAACGCATGCCGTTATCAATTCTCCGTTAAATCAGGCACTATATTCCACGATAGCCACATTCCATTATGGAAATGGTTTGCTACCACTTACTTAATGACAGAATCCAAGAAAGGCATATCTGCCAATCAAGTTAAGCGTACCATAAATGTCTCTTACAAAACAGCCTGGTATTTATGCCATCGTATAAGAAACGCTATGACTGACGCAAGCCCTAAACCGCTATGCGAAACAGTAGAAGTTGACGAAACGTATGTAGGTGGTAAGGCAAAAGGTAAAGGACACGGCTATAAGGGCAATAAGGCCGTTGTAGTAGGCGCAACACAGCGAGACGGAGAGACTAGACTACAGGTAGTAGGGGGTAATGACCGAGAAACGCTACACGACTTCATTCACAAATACACAGCACCGGATACAAAGGCTATCTATACGGATGATTGGCCTGCCTATAGAGGAATAGGCGACCACGATACTATACACGAAACTGTTAATCACTCTGCGGAGGAATGGGTAAGGGGGAATATCCACACAAACACAGTTGAGGGCGTATGGGCATTACTGAAACGGTCTATAATAGGCTCATATCACAAGGTGAGCGTTAAGCATCTGGATTCTTACCTTGATGAACTGGAATGGCGGTATAACAACCGTGATAACCCGTATCTGTTTAGGGATACGCTTAGGAAACTGATTCGGGCAGAGAATCTTACTTATTCGGAGCTAGTTAGCATTTAGTTCAACGAAAAACTTATCTAAATTATACTGAAAACGTATTACTATGAACCATAAATCAGCGTGCTCTTTTGATTGGATAGAGGTTGATGGCGTAGGCATACCCGAGATATTTAATAGCCTTGACTCATAAGAATCCCCTAGTTTTTCCCTGATGAAACCCCTAACCCGTCTCTGCCAATCATCTATTTGCACCCTCGGAGCAGATTGGTTTTCAACCATACAAAGCCGTTTTAGTTCGTGCCCCTCTCGTAAAAATTGGCCTATTCTGTCTTGGATTTCTTTTTTCTGCATAGTAGCATCCAGTCGTTTTTCCAGGGTACATTTTTGCGCCCTCAGTTCATGATAGGTCAACCCGCCAGCAATTAAGAAGCCAATTACCAGTAAAACCCATACCAGCCATTGTGGAGCGCTATACATTATTCCGAAGTACCTCTCAGCAATATCAAAGGGGTCAAGGAAAAGAGTTGGGGCAAGCCAATATAGACGTTTGAGAACGCCTTTTGCGTATTGCCTGGCAGATTCAACCATGCCCTCATTTTATCACTTAAAATGCTTATGTCATACCCCCTTGACACTAATTAGTATAGTGCTATAATCTCTTTGCCCCGTTCTCTCCGTTAAGGGGAAATACAAGCGGGGTGTAGGAGGTAATGCAAATGGTTGCCGTGATTAGCGCTTGCGTTGGTTCATTGGCTAGCCAGTTAATGCCTCCTAGTCGGGCCCTCATCGAGTAGGGTGTTGGGGTGGTGCCCAACATACTCAACGGGCAGAACTTATGGCAGAACCGCTGTTAGCCAACATTTGTTGCCTAAAGGGTAGCGGTGAACCTATGACGGAAGCCCGATGAGCCGATTCTGTTCCCGGCTAGGCCTCAAAGGCAAAAAGGAACAGATGACGACCTACTGTCGAGCCGGGGGTAATAAGCGAACCCCCGGGGTGCCAAACCCTGCACTGGCCCGAGCTAGTTGCGTGGCTACCAACCACAAGGCGGAGAGAGGGGATACTTTAAGACAACCACTTTGCCGACCTTATTTGATATGAGGGAACCAGAGAGGTTGACTTGAGGAAATCCCCTTTTTCTTGCCGAATTTAGCTTCCAATACCCTTACTCAAGTATATAAGCCCCAATGTTTCATATAGGATATCGCCCTGCAAGTTTTGAAGCCCACAAGTCTACTTTCGAGTTTATGCAACTGGTTATCGAAGAACAATTAAAACCCACGATAGATTATTTTGACCGAGCCCGGCAGAAACGGCACCGGGTCACTTATGAAGCTGTTGGGCTTGTATCTGAAAAAGAGACCGAGCAGATGTTAAAGAAGGCAAGGGAATTTCTTGAATATATTGAGAGTAAACTAAAGAGGAAGTAAAAGTTCATACTTCTCTTGCCAGGAGGATCGGCAGGGATGTGTATCAAAAAATTGGTAGCGGGGGTAGGATTCGAACCTACGACCTTCGGGTTGTCGGACCTCAGCTTAGGCGATTCAGAAGGGGATGGCGGCCCCCTGGCTTGAAGAGAACAGCTGGCCGAGCGCCCTGACCGTGGGCTCGATTGAACTGCTGTTTACGTTGGCCGTTAGGTCCATCATACTCACCTCCCGCATTTATTATGTCGAGGTGTTGTGGGTTCGTACGCGTCACCTAGGGCCGTCTGCGGTAGATGGTGCTGAGTGAGGATAGGATAGGCTTTTCGATCATATCCTGAGTAGTTTATAGGTAGATCCTATATTGCTAATTGGCATATATCACAACCGTTAACCTTGAGAAGCCCATTTTCCTATCCTCTTCATCCAATAGTAAGCCTCAAGGTATTCAAATTGGCTATATATTTCTTGGTCAGCAAATGTAATTGTCTCTAGATTGAGACCTTCTGTTTGTTCCGGAGTAGCAGAGGTAATTCGTATCCCAGTAGGTTCTGCATAGCACATGATTAAGAAATATCTAGGACTTATAGCAAATGAACCCATTGCATCAGAGTTTTGCCAGCCTGCACCCACCCTAGAGTTAGTAACTCGACTTCGGAGTGTTAATGGTGTGTCAGATGTCAAAAAGAATGAACCGTTTGGGGCTTTTACTACCCAAAAACTCATCTTTTTAATGCACTCAGCAATATCCGGCAACGCATAGAAGACATCTTGTGCCGTGAAACGATGTCCACCGTTTGCTTTATACTGATCGGCGTACTGATTTAGCTCATCTATAGTCATCGAAGAAGAACTATTGTCCATATCAGATATAAGGAAACTGGAGGGATTTTTGCCATCTGCTATAGCGCTGTTCAGCTTCTCTGCCATTTTTTCAGCTATTGCCTTTGCCTGAGCGGCCATGCCTAACATACTATTGGCATTTCTTGAATAATGGCGGGTGTTCTAACTGCAAAGTTTGCCAAGAGATAGGACAGTATTAATATATCATTGCTGGTAATTGCCCCTGGATCATTCACAAGTGTTCTTAGAACTGGTGCGCCATTACTCTCTATCCAAGAATTAATACCATCCAAAGTCTCCTTTGATGCCTTATCTCGCCCATAATAATCCCTCTGAACTGCCACATTCGACGGGCTCTCTGTTGCACGAGGGGTATCTTCCCCTATACGATAAACCCAACCAGGACTTAGAAATTGCTTTAGATAGAACTGGGGGATAGTGTGTTGCCGCCGATTAGCCATATACTTATGTAACCAATCATATCACTATATCTGAAGTTACACCACGCGAGTTTGACAGTATCATAATATGTGGCTCTGTTAGCAATCCGTTAGCAAAAACAGAAAAGCTCCCGAAACATTTCATGAATCGAGAGCTTTCTAATTTATTTTGGTAGCGGGGGTAGGATTCGAACCTACGACCTTCGGGTTATGAGCCCGACGAGCTTCCACTGCTCCACCCCGCGTTATATTTTTAGTATAGACTCCGGCGGGACAGCGTGTCAAACCCTGGCCTCCTCTTAATCCCGTATGCTATGCCGTTTCCTTGTTCAGGTTAGCCAGGAACTCGGCATTGGTCTTCGTCTTGCGCAGGCGGTCGAGGACCCGCTCCGTAGTCTCGGTAAAGTTGATCGAATCGGTGGCAACCATAGACATCATACGCCGCAGCAGCCAGATCTGCTTCAAGTCGCTTTCATTGAGAAGCAGCTCCTCCCGCCTGGTACCGCTGCGCTGGATATCGATCGCCGGGAAGATCCGACGCTCCGCCAGCCGGCGGTCGAGGTGGAGCTCCATATTGCCGGTCCCCTTAAACTCTTCATAGATGAGGTCGTCCATACGGCTGCCGGTATCAACGAGGCAGGTGGCGATAATAGTCAGACTGCCGCCCTCATCCATATTGCGGGCGGCACCAAAGAAGCGTTTAGCCGGGTGCAGGGCCGCCGGATCGATACCGCCGGACAGGGTGCGGCCGCTGGAAGGCATCACCAGGTTATATGACCGGGTCAGGCGGGTGATGCCGTCAAGGAGAATGAATACATCCTTGCCGCTTTCCACCAACCGTTTGGCTCTCTCCAGCGCCAGCTCGGCGACGCGGGTGTGGTTTTCTACCGGCTCGTCGAAGGTGGCGCTTATCACGTCGCCCCTGACCGAGCGTTTGATATCGGTGACCTCTTCCGGCCGCTCCCCGATGAGGCAGACCATAAGGTGAATGTCATGGTAGTTAGTGGTGGCGGCGTTGGCGATGGACTTCAGCAGCAGTGTCTTACCCGCTTTGGGCGGCGACACAATCAAGCCCCGCTGTCCACGGCCGATCGGGGCAATGAGGTTGATCAAGCGGCTGGACAGATTATCTGACGTCGTTTCCAGATTGATTATTTTATCGGGAAAGGTAGGAGTAAGCGCTTTGAAATGGGGGCGATTTTTCAGAAGCTCAGGATTGATATCGTTAATTGCCTCTACCCGGAGCAGACTGCGGTACTTCTCACTGCTCTTGGGTGTCCTGACCTGACCGGTTACCATGTCACCGGTGCGTAAGCGGAAGCGGCGTATTTGCGACTGGGATACGTAGATATCGTCCGAGCTGGGCAGCAGCGAGCTCTGCCTCAAGAAACCGTAGCCATCGTTCATAATCTCCAGGATACCGCCGCAGAAGATATTTCCCTGCTGCTCGGTGTGCTCCTGCAGAATGCGCATGATGATGTCCTGCTTCTTCAAGTTAGTGCAACTGGAAAGCCCCATCTCCTTAGCCAGCTCGACCAGCTCATCCTTGCTCTTGTCTTCCAAATCGGCAATGTTCATATTTTAACCTTCCCCCTTGGTTCTTATTTGGTACTCCCTCTCTTGATATTACCTTGGTGAGAGGTGCAATTCCGGAGGGGAGACTTTGTTCTGGTGATTGCTCTCGGGTTATCCCGTTACCAGTTCTTTCCCTATTAAGAATACCCTCACAGGGTGCCCGGGCAGACTGCTAAACATCCCCGCATGTAGTTTAATACCCGGTCCCTGTGCATCATGTCTTGCTTACTGTGATACACGCCGCCAGTCGGCAAGAAAGCGGGCAACACCTATATCGGTAAGAGGATGACGTATCATCTGCATCAGCACGCTATAGGGCACAGTAGCAATATCAGCCCCCGCCTCAGCTGCAGCCAGACAGTGTTGAGGATGGCGTATACTGGCCGCGATTACCCTGGTAGGGAAATCATAGTATTTAAACACACCGACGATGTCGCTGACCAGCTGCATACCGTCATGACCGGCATCGTCAAGCCTGCCGACGAACGGGCTGACATAGGCAGCGCCGGCCAGTGCTCCGAGCAGAGCCTGGTTCAACGAGAAGCACAGGGTCATATTCACGGCTATATTTTCCTTACTCAGGGCCGATATCGCCTGAAGACCGTCGGCGGTAGCCGGTATCTTAATAGTCACGTTCGGCGCCCAGGAGGCCTTGACCCGGGCCTCTTTAATCATCGAATCGCTGTCCTCAGCCAGCACTTCAACGGAAACCGAGCCGGGTATTATCGAACAGATGGTCCTGGTTACCGTTTCATAGTCCGAGGTCTTTTCATTGGACACCAGGGTGGGGTTGGTGGTAACACCACTGATAACGCCCAGCTTAGCAGCCTGCCGTATCTGGTCAATATTAGCAGTATCCAGGAATATCTGCATGTATTCTCCTATTTTACACTATTACTAATACCTAGGAAGAAAGGGGTAGCGAAGGTTGTGCCCCCTCCCGCAGTGTTTCTCTAGCAGCCCCGATGAAACCGAGGAACAGGGGATGGGGACGGCCGGGGCGAGACTTGAACTCGGGATGGAACTGGCAGCCTACCATCCAGGGGTGATCAGCCAGCTCGCAGATTTCTACCAGCCTGCCGTCGGGGGAGAGACCGGAGTAGACCATACCCGCCTCTTCGAGACGGGTGCGGAATTGATTATTGAATTCGTAGCGGTGCCGGTGACGTTCGTTAACCAGACTCTCTTTGTAGACACCGGCGGCCCGGCTGCCATCGACCAGCTGACAGGGATAGTCCCCCAGGCGCATGGTGCCCCCCTTGTTTTCTATCGCCTTTTGCTCGGGGAGCAGATCAATAACCGGGTAAGCGGTAGAGGCGCAGAATTCGGTAGAGTTAGGCTCGTTGACCCCCAGTACATGGCAGGCGAACTCGATCACCATAACCTGCATCCCCAAGCACAACCCCAGGTAGGGGATCCCGTTCTGCCGGGCGTAGCCGGCTGCTTTTACCATGCCTTCTATTCCTCTAATGCCGAAACCACCGGGGACGATAATACCCTGGGCCGACTGGAGTACGGCGTCGCTGCCGCCGCCTTCCAGATCCTCTGAGCGGACCCAGATCAGATTGATACACCTGTCATGGTGGAGGGCGGCATGACAGAGCGCTTCACGAACCGAGAAATAAGCATCCTGCAATTCCACATATTTGCCCACCAGAGCGATATTGACCGGCTCAAGAGGTTCCTTAATCCGGCCGACCAGCTCCCGCCATTGCTTTAAATCTGTCTTGCTGGTCTTCAGGCCAAGCTTATCAATAACCAGTCGCCCCATACCTTCCTCTTCAAGGACCAGCGGAACTTCGTAGATGGTGTCTACTGTGGGCAGAGGAATGACCGCCTGCCGTTCCACATCGCAGAACAGGGATATTTTGTCCCTTATCGACTCCGAGATAGGGTAATCGCTACGGCATACGATAATGTCAGGCTGGATGCCGATACGGCGCAGCTCGTTAACACTGTGCTGGGTCGGTTTCGTCTTTAATTCCTTGGTGGAAGTAAGGTAGGGCAGAAAAGTAACGTGAATATAGAGCACATTATCCCGCCCGACATCATTCCTCATTTGCCTGATGGCTTCCAGAAAGGGCTGCCCTTCAATATCGCCTACCGTACCGCCGACCTCAATAATAAGCACCTCGGCCTGAGACTTTGCGGCCAGTCTTCGGAACCGTTCCTTAATCTCACCGGTAACGTGAGGGACTACCTGGATAGTGCCGCCCAGGAAATCACCACGTCTCTCCTTATCGATAACCGAGCTGTAGATCTGACCCGAGGTCACATTGGATTCGGCGGTAAGATTAACATCAATGAAGCGCTCGTAGTTACCCAGGTCAAGATCAGTCTCGGCGCCGTCTTGAGTAACGAAAACTTCACCATGCTGATAGGGAGACATCGTCCCCGGGTCAACGTTGAGATACGGGTCCAGCTTCTGCACCGACACACTGATCTGATGGCTCTTTAGAATGGTGCCGATGGAAGCGACGGTGATACCCTTGCCGACCGAACTAACTACTCCACCGGTAACAAAGATGTATTTTGGCATATGGGAGAACCAAACTATAAAAACTAAAGAAAGTCAAATATTTCTGCGGGAACTGGTCAGGATTTCAACCGGTAACTTCACGACGGGGGTTATTCAGTGGAAGCTTAGAAGCTCGATATAACAACCCCTTTGCTTATAACTATAAGCGGAGAGGTGCCGCTTGTCAAGTATATTCTGCCGCCGCCTTCCGGTAAACAGCTCTTCTTAGTCCTTTCGGGCATGCCGGCCCCTGGTCAGTATACGATTCAGCTCTTGCTTCAGCAGTTTGATATCAAAAGGCTTGGTGATATAAGGGATCTTATTCTCCTTGAGAAACTTGCTGGTGCCCGACCCGGCAACATCTCCGGTGATAATGACAACCCTCCTGGTTAAAGAGGGAGCCATCTCCTTGATGCGCTGATATAACTCGATACCACCCATATCAGGCATCTTGACATCCAGCAGGATAAGACTGTACCTCCGGCCCTTAATCATCTCAATAGCATCGCTGCTATTATCGACGGTTTCTACCTGGTGTCCTTCGGAGGTCAGAAGCCGGCTGAGGAATTCGAGAATGGTCGGCTCATCGTCCACTATCAGTATTCTGGCCCCGGCTACCTTAACAGGTCCCCCGGTCGGCGTATCCGCCTCCTCTCTCTCTTCGACGACGACGGGCAGTTCCACGATAAAGGTAGCACCTTTGCCCGGCTCGCTTTCAGCATATATCCTGCCCTGGTGCTCGGCAATAATACCATGGCAGAGGCTCAGGCCAAGGCCGGTCCCCTCACCGACCGGCTTGGTGGTAAAGAAGGGGTCGAATATCTTATCCATGTTCTCCCTGGCTATGCCGGGCCCGTCATCCCGGACGGATATCCGTATTATGTCAGCTATCCGCTCTGTTCTAACAGTGAAGTGACCCTTACCATGGGCCTTCTTCATCTCGGCTTCGCCGTTGACGATGATATTCATAAAGACCTGCTGGAGCTGACCGGCGTCAGCCATCGTCCGGGGCAGGTCAGAAGCAAGTACGGCATCGACCCTGATATTGCTCGTCTCCAGTGCGTAGGACCTCAAGGCCAGAGTATCCGCTACGATCTGGTTGATATCGGTATACGTCCGCTCCGGCTTGCGCTGGCGGGCAAAGGTGAGTAATCCCTTGACAATACCGGCCACCCGCTTCGAACCGTCATGAATAACCTCCAGGTCTTTCCTGATGTCCTCGGGAATATCCTTGGTCATCATCAGCTCGGAAAACCCGATAACGCCGGTCAAGGGGTTGTTTATCTCGTGGGCAATGCCGGAGGCCATCTCGCCGATAGAAGCCAGACGGTCGGACAACTGTGCCTTCCGCTCCAGCTCCTTTTTCTCCAGTTCAGCCCGCCTGCGCTCGGTAACATCCCGGAACACACCGATGGTCGATACGGTGCCATCGGCGTTGGACAAGGGAGCTGCGACAACGTCAAACTCCCTGTCCCCGACATTGACCGTGTGGTGTGATACAGACTCATCGACATGATTATCCGGCCGGGCAACAGAATCCGAGGGATCCGCCCCTTTTCCAATAACAGCAGGGTAT
The DNA here is from genome assembly GCA_002418895.1 of Dehalococcoidia bacterium UBA5760. Classification (GTDB taxonomy): domain Bacteria; phylum Chloroflexota; class Dehalococcoidia; order Dehalococcoidales; family UBA5760; genus UBA5760. The sequence continues at coordinate 59,480 of DIFA01000009.1, forward strand.
GATTCGATGATACCGACACCCAGATTCTTCACCGCAGCTATATTAGCAAACTCTACTCTATTGTCCATACTCTTGATGACAACACAGTCATCCATACCGTTCAGCCATGCCTCCAGATTCTTCCTGGCAATCAAGGCATCCCGGTATAGCCGTGAGTTCTCCAGGCCTACTGAAATCTGGCGGGATAAGGTGGAGAGTAAGCGTTTATCATCGAGGAAATAGGGCTGCTGGCTCAGCTTTTCCCCCAGAACAAGCAGACCGGTCAATTCACCCCTGTGGCCCTTGATCGGGACGTATAGCTCGGGATTCAGTCTGTCCAGATTATGTTTTTCTGTCCGGGCAATGCTCTGCAGCTCCGGTACAACACCGAAATCTCTCGCGTTGACAATCTCTTCATGCGACTGGAACCACCGGATAAGGATACTCCTCTCCCTTAATATAGTCCCGGATGGGGGATTGTCCAGTCCCACGCTGGATGCCATGACCAGTCCGCTGCCGTCCTCTGCGGCCAGCAGCAGGCTGGTATTACTGATATGCAACGCGCCGTTGATCAGCCTGACCAGGGTTGCGCCCAACTCTTTGAAGTTGGTTATATCCTGGGTCCTCCTGCTGAACTGCTCCAGCTCCTTAAGGTAATCATACCTGCCCCGGTAGAATACCCTATCCGCCCACCGCTGCGCCCGGCCATATAGCGGGTGAAGGGCAACAGCCATGGGAATTATAACCAGGACATACTGCCACCAATGCTCGAAACGGGTGTGCAATACCTGGGTCAAGACGAAGACCACGGTAACATAAGGTATGGCCACAATAGAACTGACCAGCAGGTAATAGGACCCCTTTCTGACGACAAAACGGATATCCAGCAGGTGGTATTTGACAATAGCTACCGTGCAGATGGTACAGAAGGTGATCCCGGACCAGATTGCCACGGGGGGTAACGGAGAGAAACCGTCGATTAGTGCGCCTGCGATCAGGATTATGGTCGCTATTATTAGATATAATGAACGATTTCTTTCCTCAGCGGATAGAAATGCTTTATCGTATTTTACCAAGTTTATGATTCCCTGAACCGAAAGGAAAACAATAATGATGGCCAATACCAGCGCAATAGGGCCTGATACCGGCGCGTAGCCATAATACTCCAGGGTCATTCGCTCTACGATCAGGTTACTCGGTCCGAGAATGGCTGCCAGTATCAGCATGGCATAGGCAAAGTAAAGAATACCTCTGTTACCCTTGTTGTTGGTGTAGCTAAGGGTGAAATGATAGAAGAAGGCGAAGATAGCGTAGGTGGTAACGAAGCTTGCTCTGTCCCAAGGAAGTGCCTGATGTACATCAGCGCTGGAACGCATACCAAAGATCAGAAAGCCGCCCATGGATACACTGGCCAACAGCAAGCAAAAAATCATTCTTGCAAAGCTCTTCTTAGCCTTGTTAAGTATCACCCCCAGCAGAACAAGCGCGGTGATAAAGACAATCAGCGGAGGCAGTAGATAAGAAGGGTTTACTAGCGGATTCATCATTTGTCGGCCTTGCTTAATTGAAGTAGCTGTTCCACATCCGGCTTGGGCGGGTTAATGTGGCGCGGCTTCAGATGAGCTAAATCGAGTCCCTCCTTCCTTTTTTCAATCGTATATCTTTCGAAAGTACCGGGAGAGAGCATGGTTACTCTTATCGGCTGCAGGCCCAGGTATGACTCAATATCCCGGTAGTCCGGGTCGCCTGCTTTCAACCGCTCATGGATTATACCGGCAACCTCATTTGCCCCCCTTGCTTCTTTAAGTTCGATATAGATACGAACGAAGGTCTTACTGCCATCATACTCCTTACAGGCTGACCAGTCGGTATATTTGATTCCGGTGCTGGAGATAGCCTGCCAGATTGTCTTTTCATCCAATTCAGATAGGCTAGCGAGGTTAATGGTTTCACCAACTCTGCGTTGAAAGGCCATCTGGGGGAGATTGACTCCGGTTTCATCATCCTTGAGGGCAGTGATTTTGATCAGGTCGTTCGTCCTGTATCTGAGAAGGGGCATACCATATAGCTGGGTAATAACCACCTCATATAATTTTCCCTCGACGACCTCGTTTAGCAGCACTGTATCGGGCTGGCAGTTATGCTCTTTCTCACAACCTGCTTGCTCGGATTGCGGAATAAATTCCAGGAATACGCTATCCGGTATAAACGTCATCGTCTTCCTGTTCCATGCCTGCATGGCAATGAAACCGGCATCGCTGGATGAGTAGAATTGATACGGTTGATGCCCCCAGTAGTAAGCTATCTCGTCCTTATAGATTTCGCTGTCCATTCCGCTGGAGATAATACCTTCTACCGGCCACAGGTCTTTTGGTAAAACGGGTCTTTGTCCCTTTTTGGCACGCAGACTGGCTCTCAATAAACGGGAGATTATTCTCGGATTCAACATATAAGGGGACAGTTTAACTCCTCTGGCCTCTTTGGTGAATAACTCACCCATTTTTACCAGAATACTGCTTGTAGCAGCAGCAACATCTGCACCTTCTCGGAGTGCTATTTGCATCGCCCTCTGTACCCTCTCCTCAAAATCCAGTTTTTCTCCTTCTTCTATAGAGGGAATAATCTGACAGGAAATACGTTCTGCTAAAGAGTAGAGTAGCCAGCCCGAGGCGTATGGTCGTGGCGGTATTATGGAAAGAACGCGGAAACCCGGCTGGATATTTACTCGACCTTTGTCATCAGTTACGGAAAGAATAAAGCATCCTATCAAATTTCTGACAACCTTCTCCATGAATTCCGTACTATGAGGTATCCACTTGAAGTAACCTCCTCGACCTGAAGAGTGACACCACAAACATGGTTTTTCAGCGAGGGCATCCTCCTGCTTTTCACCCAGGTAGGACCTATAGTCTTCATAGCTGGTCAACGGTACGGTGCAGCGGAATTCCTGCACGCTGCCAGGTTTCCGGTCGCCCATAATCTTCCTACCCAGAGTACTATCGGCTATCCGCTCTATCTCATCCATAAGAAGCTCCCTCTGGATATTCATGAAATCATCCATCGATAGGTCAAGGAAACCGCAGTACCTCTGCCATAACTTATCTTCGGTCATGTTCTTGAAATAATAGTCCTCAGGAAGCATTCAATTTCCTCCTTCATTTGCTCTTTTACCGAAAGCTATCCGGTCTTGATAGCTGGAGTACTCCTCTATCTGAAAATCTCCGCCTGCCAGCCTGCCTATCATTGCCTGCAGGTCGTGACCCGAGTAGAAGCTCCTTCCGGGGCGGGCAAGAAGGGGCAGGTAGACCAGCCCGGTCAGCATCTGGGCAACCAGACTCCAGAAGGCCCTGAAGGGATGCTTGCCCGAATCGAGGTTATCGCGGATAACATCCCGCAACAGGCTACGCCCCAATTTCTCCTCCCTGTCCGACGGATAGGTTATCACGAATTTCCCGCCGTTCTTCAGTACCCGCATGATTTCCCGGGTCGCCTTTTCCTGGTCCCGATTATCGCCTACGAAGTCCATAACGTGAATGCATAGTACCTTGTCGAAGCTTTCCGGAGCAAAATCCAGATTCCGTGCATCCATCAATCGCAGATCAATATTCTTACTCAGCTTCTCCGCTTTCCGGACTGCCCTTTTCAGTGCGGTTTTCGAGTAGTCTATACCGGTCAGTTCGACAGCCATATTTGCTCCCAGGATGCGGGGAATCTCGTTTCCGGTGCCAAGACCGACACAGAGTACCCGGTCGCCTTCTGCCAGCCCAAGCTCAGCTACACATCTGGCCTGCAGCTTTCGGAAGCGGCTCAGCCGTGCTGTGGTGAAATCGTAAACCACATTGTAGGCACAATCAAAATAGGCTCGAACCAGTCTCTCGGCAAATCTCATTTTATTTCCGCTATGGTATCAAATTCCCTTAATGGTACTGGCTAACACTTTTAAAACGGCCCGCCACCGTGCTCTCTCGGAACCTGTTCTACCCCCCCCCTGTCCACCGTCCGTACCGGATGCGTCTATAATTTATACCATATTCTCTGGCAAATAGGCAGGTATTTTTCTAAATATTTTCTAAACGCTACGGCTAGGAAGCAAGAGAATGCATCCGTTCCCCTGCCCACCCACCGGTATTAGATTAAAGCTGTTACGGTTAACATCTATCATTGCCCTATTTGCTCCGGCCCCGGCCTGTGCTATGATTACCGATATGGAGATTGATATCCTGGTTGATGAGGGACTTGCCGGATGCCCGGATGCACCCTGGCTCAAGGAGGTAGCCGGTCGGGTCCTTGCTGCCCAGGGTATCGGCTCTCAAGCCGAGCTCGGGCTGTTTATTACCAGCCAGGAAAGGATACGGGAGCTAAACCGGAGCTATCTGGGTAAGGACAGGCCTACCGATGTGATAGCCTTCCATATGCTGTCCGGCGGAGAGGAGAGTAATTTCGTTCTGCCGCCTGACGGAGTGTTACACCTCGGTGAGGTCGTCATCTCCTACCCCCAGGCGGTAATACAGGCCGAGCAGCAGGGCCATTCCGTCGTGAGGGAGACAGCCATTCTTATTATTCACGGCATACTCCATCTCCTGGGCTATCAGGATGAAGAGCCGGAGCTTAAGCTCCGTATGGCAGGCAGAGAGGCGGAGATACTAGGTCTGATCGAGGACATACTGAAACAAGCGGAGGCACCGGGAAGGTGAAGATCCTTGGTATCAGCGGCAGCCCGCGTCGGGGTGGTAATACCGACCTTCTGCTTGACGAAGTTATGAAGGGTGCTGCCAGCCGGGGTGCCGAGGTCAAAACCATTATCCTTAATGAACTCGATATTACCCACTGCCAGCACTGTGATGCCTGCTACAGGGCAGGTAGATGCACCATAAACGACGATATGCAGACGGTCTATCGCGAACTCGAAAGGGCAGACCGGCTAGTCCTGGCCTCACCCGTCCACTTCCTGGGCCCGACAGCCCAGATGAAGGCGATGATCGACCGCTGTCAGGCACTTTGGGCCAGGAAGTACATACTTAAGATACCACCGCTAGGCGACCGGCGAGAGAGAAAGGGACTGTTCGTTTCCGTCGGCGCCCTGAAGATGGCTAACCTCTTCGAGCCGTCTCTGGCGATAGTAAAGGCCCTTTTTACCGTCCTGGACATCACCTATGCCGGCGAGATGGTGTTTCGCGGTATAGATGAGAAGGGCATTATCACCAAGCACCCTGATGCCCTGCGCCGGGCTTTTTTCGCCGGGCAAGAACTGGTTGACAATTAACCGGCTTCAGCGACCTGCCCGACGTCGTCTGAGCACCAGCGGTACGGCTATGCCAACGGCTACAGCAGCGACAATCCCGCCGACCAGTGCCGGGCTGGTCTTCCCCTGTGACAGCGGCGACTCGGCAGGGGGGGACTCCGGCGGCTCCGCCGGTGGAGCTGCCGGAGCAGTGCCCCGAATCTCAAAAGTACCCGTTAGCCCGTTGACATCTACAATATAGGTCCCGGGAGTATCCTGACTGGTGGTGAAGGTTACCGGCAGGCTGCCGCCGGCAGCCAGAGGTATGTATCCGGTGGCTTCCGCAGCGCCGTTTATCTTCAACACTAATATGTAGGTATCCTCAATTTCACCGTTATTGGTTACCAGGACGCTGATGGTTATCTCCTCGCCGGTGTCTGCTTCCCGGGGCGTTATCACCAGATCGGTTACGGTTAAGACCTCCGTACCGGGGGATGGCGCCGGGGCCGGAGAAGCAGGGACCAGGACAGCAAAAGTACTGAAGTGGCTCAGGGAGGCGGCAACGGTATTGGTAACAGGGTCGACGGTACTGTCTTCCAGTATTACCCACTCGCCTCCTGACTCATAACGTTCAGCAATCACCAGGACATCTTCGCCAACACCTCCGGGCAGTAAAGAGTCATTATAGCCCAGGATAATGGTTATCGCCGGGTGGAAGGTAGCTCCATCAGGACCAAGGTCATAAACAAGGCCGACGATACTGTAGTCTTCCGGAGGGGAGGGCTGTTCTTCCGGAGCAATCATGGTAAGCTCGCGGAGCGGTTCACCATACCTATTGAGGCACAGTGTGTCTTCCTTGATGCTAAGACGGCACCGGCCATCTTCGGACTGGAAGACAAAATCACCGATGAAAATACCGCCTGAATCGGTGTAATCGGACAAATCGATAGATGGGCCGACTATTATCTCTTCCTCAGGTAAGTAGGTTACCGAGTCCATTTCCTGTGATGAAGGTAGATACTTGCTCACCGGGATGGAAAAGGTCATCGAGGATGTTGTGACAACAGCCCTGGACTCGATAAGCTCGCCGATTACATCATAGGTACCGGGCTGACACCCCACAGGGAACTGGAGGGGGACTACTATGCTCTCCCGGGCGATTCCACCCACCTCGTTGGGAAACGGTTCAATATTTAACTTGACGCTTGACTTGAGTGTTACCCGGTCACCGCTACCCCGGTGTTCTGCGACAATACGGGACTTAATGTACCCGCTGCTTACCGGCAGGGGGAGGTCCTTCTTACAGGTCGCCGTACCGATAAGCGTGGCGTAGAAGGTATCGCTACCTTCAATTGTATAATCGCTGAATAGGGTATCATAGTCGATGGTGAAATAATCATAAACACTTAAGGCAAGAGCCGGCCTGGCGCCGGCAAAAACCGGAAACAGGGCCAGAATCACTATCACTAGTAAGCGCCAGATGGCTGCCCTTCCATACTTCAGTGGTCTCATCTTCCCGATTATCTCTATTCCTATGCTGTCCGCCCCCGGGTAAACCAGCGATATTACTAGCAGCTAATCTACCCGTCAGTCCCTTCTTGACCGCCATCTGAGTGTCAGCGGAATAGCTACCGCCGCTGCCACGGCACCTATGATCACAAAAATGAGCCACTGTCTGGGCTTACTCTCCGGTTCTGCCGGCTCCGAAGGTGGCGGAGCCGGGGTTTCTTCCTCTACCACGATGAACGAGCCGGTAATGCCGTTGACATCCACCAGGTATGAGCCAGCTTCGTCCCTGGCTGCAGTAAAGGTAACCGTTTCACTGGCACCCGCGGATAGGGTTATTTCCTGGGTTGTTTCAATCTGCCCGTTTATCTCGAGGGTCACCGTATAGCTGCCTGCCGTCTCCCCAATATTGTTTACCCGAATACTGATTTTCACCGTTTCACCGGCACCTACCTCCGGTGGAGAGACAATCAGCGAGCCGATGGTAAAAGCCGCCGGCAGGGGTAATGGTGGAGGCGGGGCGGCGTAGGCAATAATGGCAAAGGCGGTCAGGTGACCGATATAGGCAGTAATGATATTTGCCTGCGGGTCAACCACCGCCGGTATTACCACCCATTCAGCAGCATCCTCATCATAGTAGGCAATACGCAGGTCATCCTCAGCTACCCCGTCGGGGATATCGGAGGGGTCATAACCCCAGTTTACCGTAATCAGCGGGTTAAAAGTCGTCCCGTCGGGCGTAAAGTTATAGGGCAGCCCCAGAATCTCAGCATCCGCGGGCGGAGATGGCGGCCTTTTATCAACGGTAAATCTTATAGTGGAGGGAGGGTCATCGTCTTCATCCAGGATAATGGTCCCCTTCTGGATAACGATATTAAGCAAACCGTCCTTTGATGTAACATCTACCGCCTCTTTCAGTCTGCCTTCCGTACTGATAAAGTAGTAGCTTTCTTGGCCTTCCATGTCAACTTTCAGTATCAGGTCGCCACCGCCACCGCCTCCTCCTCCACCTCCACCGCCGCCGCCACCTCCACCGGGAGTATAGTAGGCATACCCGATGGGCAGGACCTCACCCATCAGGAGATCAAGGAGATCATCGACGGTAAGGTCGGGGATGCCATTGGTATACCACATCTTGTAGTTGCTGCCTTCCTTGATAACACAGGGAGCACCTACGCTGCTCCACAGACTGCTGCTGAAGCCCACCAGTGATGCGGTATCCTCTACCGTCCAGTTCTCGCCATCACTCGAGGTAGCATAACCGATGACAGTAGCAGTATTGCTCAGGAGCTCCTTAAGCCTGCTTGTATCCAGTGTCGCCAGATCATTAAGGAACTCGGTAAGATCAGCCGGGTCGATACTCCTGATGAAATCAGCCAGGTGGAGCTCCCCTATCTCATGCTTGATTTCCTCAAGATCAGCATCGGTGAGGTCGGTCTGGATACGGGTGAACCACATTTCATAGCTGCTGCCGGACTTGACCACGCTGGGGGTACCGACGCTGTCCCGGGCGGCGGTATCGCCGGGGAGAACCTCGGCATTTACTACCGTCCAGTTTTCACCGTCGGGTGAGGTGGCATAGCCGATGACAACGGCACTGACATCCAGTATATCGGTCAGGTCGTCCATATCGAAGCTGCCGATACCGGTCAGGTAGTCTTCCAGATCGGCTTCGGTTAGGTCGGTTTTGCCATGGCTGTACCACATCTCGTAGAGAGGCGCGGCATCATTCTGAATAACGCAGGCTGCCCCGACGCTACTGAGAGCGGTCCCGCCACCCGCCAGTACCTCATCATTTTCCACCGTCCAGTTTATCCCATCGGGTGAGGTGGCATAGCCGATGACAGTACCAACACCATCCAGCAGGTCAAGGAGAGCATCCTTTCTCGTTGCTGCATCCTCGTCAAGATCACCCAGTATTGCCTTAAAGGCGTCCCGGTCGAGGTCGGATCTGGTGCGAGTGTACCACATCCGGTAGGTATCACCATCCTTAATCACACAGGGGGCTCCGACGCCATTCCATAACTGGCCGTCTCCGGCGAGGGCTTCATCTTCTACGATTGTCCAGGTCACCCCGTTAGAGGAGGTAGCATAGCCAATGACGATACGGGTAGCATTCAGGAAATCGAGCAGATCATCGACATCACCGGAACTTAGTAATGCCAGGTCGTCGAGCAGGGAGTCAAGGTCCTGGCTAGCTATATCATCGAGAATATCGTCAAAGTAGCTTTTCTGGATCTCATCGACCATTTCGGTAACGCTCAGGTCGGTTACGGCATGTGTGTACCACATCCGGTAGGTAGTACCATCGTGAATCACCCATGAGCTGACGACGTACTCTTCGTATTCCAGGGTGACGTTTCCGGAGTACTTCGTCCAGGGTGGACCGGCTGCCCGGGCCGGTGATGCCTGGACCAGCGGCAACATAGCCAAGGACAGACTGGCTATCACCGTAACAGCTAATACCCTGCTAAACCTGCTTACTAGCATGCTTTCCGGAGCTACCGGCACTTCCCCTTTTAATTAAAGATATAAGGCTAACTGTAGTTATAGCACATTTTATATCCGAAAAGTAGGCATTTTTCTAAACATTTTCTAAACGTTTATGGAAAGCCCCTGAAATCTCTTGAAAGACTCTGTTATCTTGCCTATTATTAGTATGTAAGGGGGCGCAATCACTTGGAGATAATACCGGCAATAGACATCAGAAGGGGTAAATGCGTCCGGCTGTATCAGGGTAATTTTGAGCAGGAAACCGTATTTCACAATGACCCGGTAGAAATAGCCCTGAAGTGGCAATCAATGGGAGCGCCGAGAGTACATATTATCGATCTCGACGGCGCCGTTGCCGGTAAACCATGTAACCTGAACATTATTACCGAGATAGCCGGTACCCTGATGATACCCATTCAGGTAGGTGGCGGCGTACGTCGTCTGGAAACAATAGAACAACTGCTTGAAGCCGGGGTAGACCGTGTTATACTGGGCACATCCGCCGTGGAAGACCCGGTACTAATCAGAGAAGCTTGCCGCAGTTTCGGCGAATCTATTATTGTTTGTGTTGACACCAAGAGAGAATATGTCGCAATAAATGCCTGGCAGCAGGACACCGAGCTAAGGGCGATAGAGCTTGCCAAATCAATGGTCGAACTGGGGGTGAAGCGCTTCATCCATACCGATATCGGCTGCGACGGCACCCTCACCGAACCAAACTTCAGCAGCATTACACGGATGGTCTATGCTATTAAGCTACCTATCATTGCCGCCGGCGGTACCTCATCGCTAGACCAGCTCAAACTGCTCGGTCGACTCGGCGTGGAGGGTACTATCGTCGGCAAGGCACTATACACCGGTGACATCGATCTGAAACAGGCGCTGGATACAGTCAGTCTGCCGGTCAATATCTGCTAGGCAGACCCGGCCCCTAATGATCTATCATAGACTGACCCAAGATACTTACCGACGGAGGAACTCGAATTGTATGACGTGGCAGTTATCGGCGGGGGACCGACCGGGAGCCGTACAGCGTATAGACTGGCCAAGAGAGGATATCGGGTTTTGGTGCTGGAGCAGAAGACCAGGCCTGGAGAAGGGGCCTGCTGTACCGGTGTTATTGGCAGTGAATGCATCCGCTCCTTTGCCGTTGATGATAGTGTCATTCTAGGCCGGGTGAACAGCGCCCGGGTATTCTCTCCTTCCGGTAAATCACTCAGCCTGTGGCTTCCGGAGACTCAGGCTTTTATCATAGACAGAGCCGCCTTTGATGCTGCCTTAGCCAACCGGGCTCAGCAGGAGGGCGCCGAATATTTCCTCAACAGCAGGGCCGTTAATATCGAGATCAAAGATGATGCGGTTAACATTGAGGTGGTCAGGCATGAAGAAGAGTTCACCCTTGAAGCACAGTCAGTAGTTATCGCTTCAGGGTTTGCTTCTCGATTGGCTGAAGGTCTGGGGATGGGGAGAATCAAACATTTCGTACTGGGTGCTCAAGCCGAGGTGGCAACGGCCGGGATAGCCGGGGTAGAAGTCTACTTTGGCAGTGAGGTAGCTCCCGGATTTTTTGCCTGGTTGGTACCCATCTCGCCGGTTAAGGCCCGGTTGGGACTGCTCTCAAACCACAGCCCGGGATTTTATCTGAAGAGGCTCATGTCAACCCTGCTGGTTCAGGGGAAGATAGCCTCGGATGAGGTCGAGCCAAACTATGGCGGGGTTTCGCTGAAGCCACTAGCCAGGACCTACGGCGAGCGGCTGCTGGTGGTAGGAACAGCAGCGGGGCAGGTAAAGCCGACCACCGGGGGCGGTATCTACTATGGCCTGTTGTGTGCTGATATTGCGGCGGACAACCTGCACCGGGCGATAGCGAGTAATGACCTATCCGCCGGCAGCCTGGCTGGCTATCAGCAGGAGTGGAAAAAGAAGCTGGGACGGGAACTAAGTACGGGTTACCGGGTGCGTAAATTGTATCAACACCTGAGCGACGGGCAGGTTGACAGAATGTTTAATACGATAGCAGACAACAGCATGGTCGACCTCCTGCTGAAAGCCGATGACGTTTCTTTTGACTGGCACAGCAGTGGCTTATTAAGAATGCTGGGGCAGGTAGCAATATCCAAGGCTGTTGAACTAGCCAGAGCACCTTTTCGTCAGGGTGTTTGAGTTATGGATACCCGAAACGTTTCGGGTGCCCCGCTTTGGTAACGGGATACCTACCTTATCATTTTCCATTACTAATTACTATGACAGGGTAACCAGGTAATGCATCGCCAATCACAGGAAGAGGACAGCAGGTTGACTGGCATCTCACCGGTGTTTACAATAGATCAAGTGCCAAATAGCTATTTATATTTTTCGGGATTTTTCGAGGGGGTATCCTGTAGGTGAGCGCTGGTAACCAGAGAATGACGCTTAGGGAAGCAGCTACTTCCTTTTTGGTCAGTTTAGCACCGGAAGAGAGGGAGGCGAGTCAGCAGGAGGTCTATAAGTTCATTCGCTTCTACGGCAGTGAACGCACTTTTATCAAGCTCTCTGCCCCCGATATAGGTAACTACGCCGAACGGTTATCGCTATCCGATGCCGACTACTCTAGAAAGCTGGAGCTGGTACGGGCCTTTCTGATCTATGCCAGGAAGGCAGGCTGGAGCAAGACTAATCTGGCTATTCATCTTAAGGCCAGAAAGGGTAAGTCACCGGGCCAGCCTGTTTCCTCCCGGCGTCTGCCACAGACGGTCGCTTTAACTGAAGAGGGATATGCTGAAATGGAAAGAGCGCTGGCTACCTTCAAGAGCAGGCGAATCGAAGCTATCGATGAAATACGCCGGGCTGCCGCGGATAAGGACTTTCGTGAGAATGCACCTTTGGATGCGGCTAAAGAACAGCGCAGTTATCTGGAGGGCCAGATCAGGGAGCTGGAAGAGACTCTTAAGTCAGCAGTCATTATCGATAAGAAGCAGGAGACTTCTCTTAAAATAGGTATTGGCAACAGTATCGTTCTGCGTGACCTGACTTCCGGCGCAGAGCTGTGCTATGTGCTGGTTGCTCCCAAGGAGGTAGACCCGAGCCGGGGGAAGATCTCTACCGCTTCACCAATCGGTAAAGCGGTCATGGGACGGGGTCAGGGAGAGATAGTGGAGGTAGTAGCACCAGCCGGTAAGATACGCTACGAGATTAAACGAATCGAGCACTAAACGCTCCGGGGACTATCATTAATCAGGGGAGAGCTGTTGATCGCCAACCGGATGGTTTACTCCTTGCCGGAGGTCGGGATTCTGGCAAGGAGCCTGCGCAGAAAATCCGGCCTGGCGTTACCGGAGCTGCTTAGCTCAATACTATTCACAATCCGCATCAGCCTCGAATAGGGGACACCGACCGCCATTTCCTCGGCCCGGTATCGCCCGAATGCCCGGCAGGTCATATCCAGAAGGCTTATTCCTATTTTCCCGGTTGTGATTGGTGCGGCGATAACCCCGGAGCAGAGAGGTTCTCCATGTACCGTATCCATCTCACCAGTTTCAAAAGCGTCGAGATGTATAATACGGCTCATCTGGAATGGAGTCCCCACGAATATAATGACCTGCGGTCTGAAGCTAGCCCGCTCCAGAGGAGCAAAGGCAATATACCCACCCTGATCGGGAGTCACCCGCTTGACCTGAGCAAGTCTTCTAAGGGCAGCATCCTGCGAGGCAACCAGCTTTTCAACCTCAACCAGAGAGCCTTCGATATCCTGACCGTGGGGCCTGCCTATACCCAGATGTTCCCCACCCCCACAGATAACATCGGCCCCTGAGCAACAGAAAGCAACACCCATTCTGGCACTTTGAATCATAATACATAGTGTTGCTTTGCGCCGCCACTTCTTTAGGTCCCGGGGCGGTTCCGGCATAATAGCCACTGCAACCGGGCTCCCGTCAAGCTCCAGAAGCTCTTTCAAACTGGCAGAACAGAACGCCTTCCCCTGCTGTTCATCCACCTGTTCAGGCATAGCATACCCTACGAATTAGCGGAACTCGCTCCTGTTTTGCCATTCCAGCCCGGGTAGACAAACAACCACATGCCGCACGACTTACATCGGCAACAGACCGGCTTCGAATACTGATCCAGTTAAAAAATTGAGGAGAGCCGGTCAACCAACTCTCCTCAAAAACCAGTTGAGACTAAGCTTTACCAATACGGAAGACCTTGGTTCCACATGCCGGGCACACACCCTGAGTAGCAGGGCGGCCGTTCTTCATTGTAATAGCCCTTGCGCCTTTGATATCAACCTTCTTCCTGCACTTAACACAATACGCCTGCATTTTGGACCTCCTTAATTAATAAGAGCTAGGCAAGAGATTACCACATAGTCAGTCATTAGTCAATAGTCTATTTTACAATTATCGGTTAATTTCTTAAAAATTCCTCCTCCCGACTTATCCGACCCCTAACCTTTTGTCAGTCAAACCGTGCTTGGCAATCCTCTGCCATAATTCCCCTACCCTTGTCTTTAACTCTGCCAGGCTGCAATCAGTATCTATAGTAACATCGGCACACCTTATCCGCTCCCGCGCCGGTACCTGGGAGTGGATTCTAGCCAGGGACTCCGTCCTGGATAGCCCGCTCCTTTCCTGCAGGCGTCTTAACACAGCGGCTTCGGAAGCAGTAGTAACCCATATCTCATCTATTAACGAGGACCAACCCGCCTTCGGTAAAAGAGGGGCTTCCAGTATGACCACATTGACTCCTCTCTTCCGGCATTCCTCAAGCCGTGCCTTTGTCATTTGATAAATACGGGGATGCGTTATCTGATTAAGCTTTAGCAGTAACTCGGGGTTACCGAATACCAGCTCCCCCAATCTCCTGCGGTCGATGCTGCCATCAGGGGTGAGCACCTGCCTGCCAAAGGTATCGACCACTTTGTGCCATATTCCGGTATCAGATTCAAGAAGTTCATGTCCTATCTTATCGGCATCTATGACAACCGCACCCAGCTCCTCCAGAAACCGGGCCACAGTGCTCTTGCCGCTGCAGATACCGCCGGTAAGCCCAATAGTCTTCATCATGAACCAACTCTAGTCAGTCTACCTGTCAAGTACCAGGATAGTCAAGGGACTCTCTTGCCACCCTTTCCGGCCCCGCCAATTTCTTAACGGAAAATTAACATTCAACTGCTAGAATGATGTTGATATCAGCAGAAAGGGGGTGAATGAAATGCAACCGACTCAAATAATAGGAAAAGGAGGCAAAAAGGAAATCTGGAAGAAAAAGAAATTTGTTATCCCGTTAGTAACTGCCGTGGCGCTGACCGGTATTCTGGCCGGGTCGGTCTTTGCTCAAGAGGAGGAGGTCAATCCCCAGCCGGGAGGAACACTAATTGAGCGACTCGCGGAGAAGCTGGGCATCGAACAGTCGGAGCTTGAGGCGGCCTTTGCCGAGGTCCGAAGCGAGATGATGGATGAGGCACTGAATAACCGCCTGGAGAAACTGATAGAGCAGGGTAGGCTGACCCAGGAAGAAGCCGACCAGTTCAAGGAGTGGTGGCAGACTAGACCGGAGATGGATCTGGGTGGCTTTGGCCTTCACCTCGGTGACTCGGGTGGCGGTCAACCTGGAGCTAACTTCGGTCCCCATTGCCCCGGTGATCGGAGTAACCGTTGGGAAGCTAACCCCACATCATAGCCCCAAAGCTTGCGCGGAAGAAGCTTTGCCGGGGTTGGGCTATGTGAGCGGGAGAGGAGAGTATTCTCCTCTCCCCATTTAATTTATTTGATAATAAAGAGTACCGGCCATCAAAATTAACAATTTCTTAACATTTGTGTTATAAGGTAAGTATAGAAAGATTATATAAAAATGAATTACTAATAGAGTTCGGAGATGGCAGGAAAAAGGGTTCTGGTCGTTGACGATGATACCAAAACGGTGGAGCTGGTCGGGCTTTATCTTAAGCGGGACGGTTATCGGGTCTTTACCGCTTATGATGGCGTAGAGGCCCTGCGTCTGGCCCGGGAGAGCTGCCCGGACCTGATCGTCCTGGACCTGATGTTGCCCGGCATCGACGGCCTCCAGATCTGCCGTACCCTGAGGGCTGAATCAGATGTACCGATTATAATGCTTACCGCCCGGACCACCGACCGGGACAAGCTAACCGGCTTGAACCTGGGTGCAGACGATTATGTGACCAAGCCTTTCAGCCCCAGAGAGTTGTCCGCCAGGGTACGGGCAGTGCTCAGGCGCCTCCCGGGAGAGCGTGGCCCCAACGAGATTAAGCAGGGCGAGCTTATCCTTGACTTCAATAGACACGAGGCATTCCTGTCAAGCAAGGCGCTCAGCCTTACCCCGGTCGAATTCAAGCTCCTCAGCGTTCTCGCCAAGGAGCCGGACAGGGTTTTCAGCCGGGGACAGCTTATCGAGAAGGCCCTGGGCTACGATTTTGATGGCTTCGACCGCACCGTTGACGTTCATATCCTCAATCTGCGCCGCAAGCTTAAAATAAAGGACAATCAATCCGTACGGATAAAGACAGTATACGGGGCTGGCTACAAGCTTTCTATAGGAGAGAAGTGATACACAGCCTGAGATTCCGTCTCATAATTGCCTTCATCTCGGTAATTCTGGTAACTATCGGCTCAACATCCATCTTCATCTACCAGAGAACTCTGATGGAAATTGGTCGCCTTGAGGAGCATACGAATCAGGTTCTTGCCGGTAGGATGGTATTTGAGCTGTCCCGTTATTACTATCAGTGGGGAGGATGGGAAGGTATTCAGCCCTTTGTGGAACAGGGGAGCAACCTCTATGGCCGACGGATTATACTGACCGACACTGGCGGAACAGTGGTCGCCGATTCGGAAGGGAAACTTCTGGGAGAGCAGTACCATCCCGACTCACCGGGTAGAGTGATATCTGACCCATGGACAGAAGGCTCCTTGGGCGTGTTATACATCAGTCCCGGTTCAGCGGCGGATCCTATCTCTCTGATGCGGCTCTCAGCGCCGATAATTCAATATACCATCTGGGGGGGCTTAATCGCCGCTGGCATTGCCCTGGCGATTACCTTTTTCCTATCACGACGAATTTCAGAACCGGTTAAGATACTCACCCTGGCCGCCCGGCGGCTGGGCGAGGGGAACCTTTCTCAACGGGTAAGCGTTAAAGACAGAGGGGAGATAGGCGAACTGGCCCGGGCTTTCAATTCCATGGCCGGTGACCTAGAACGTGACATACAACTGCGACAGAATATCGTGGCCGACGTCGCCCACGAACTGAGGACTCCTCTTTCCAATCTAAGGGGTTACCTGGAAGCAGTTCGTGACGGGGTGATAGAACCGGATTCGGACACAATTCGTTCCCTCAATGAAGAGGCCGCTCTGTTGTCACGACTGGTCGATGACCTTCAAGAGCTAAGCCTTGCTGAAGCGGGCGAGCTGAAGCTGACACGCCAGGCCGAAAATGTGGCGGAGTTAATTAAAAAGATGGCGGCCGAGATCCGGGCCAAGGCAGCAGAAAAGGGGATATCAATATGCATCAGCCTGCCTGATGAACTGCCGCAGGTCGATATCGACTCGCACCGGATCAGCCAGGTCTTGTCCAACCTGCTGGAGAACGCAGTAGCCCACACTAATAAAGGGGGCAGTATCACGATTAGTGCCAGCCAGTATAATGACCGGGTAGAGGTTGCCGTAGCTGATTCCGGCGAAGGCATCCCGGCCGGTGACCTGCCCAATATCTTTGAGCGTTTCTACCGGGTGGACAAGTCCCGCACCAGGGCTACCGGCGGTAGCGGCCTGGGGCTTACCATCGCCAAACGACTGGTTGAAGCCCACGGCGGTAAGATTGAGGTACGGAGCGAACCGGGCCGGGGCAGCCGCTTTGCCTTTACCCTGCCCGTCGCCGGGTAGTCTGTTTTCTCTGGTTCCCTATCTTTTCTTGTTATGTATTTCTCGAGTGCTCCCGAAGTTAATAATTTCTTAATAATCACCTGCTATCCTGATTCAGGTAGAAACGGTAAGGAGTTAACACCGATATGAAGCCATCACGCCGGTACAAGCTGTACGTCTTGCTGGGAATAGCAATCGCAGCGCTTTCTGTCGGCATAGCCTTAATAATCAGACACTACGGCTAGAACCGGATAAGAGATAGGCTAATGTAGAGATTCGATGAGATTTCTGCCATTTAACAACAGTAAATTGAGGACATTTATTCGGCCTTGAATCAATATTTATCAAGAACCATCATTTTTGAGGAGGCAAAGGTTATATAGACATGGCAAGCACTGACATATTTACGATCAGAGAAGAGTCAACTGTTTCAGGAAGGTGGTACAGATGAGAAAGAAGTGGAACAAGTATAAGACGCGCTGGATAATATTGATCGCAGCGGTTTCCTGCGCTGTTGCCATTCCTCTAGTGGTAAACGATTCCGACTCTAAAGCGGAATCTACAACTAATGAGCAAGTAGTCACTGTGCAGCGCGGGGACATTACCATCGATATCTCCAGTGCGGGTAACTTATCATTCTTAATCGAGGAAGACCTTGCCTTTGAAATAGCAGGTACGGTGGCAGAGGTCATGGTAGAAGTAGGTGACTCCGTAGCGGGGGGACAGGTGCTGGCGAGACTGGACAGCTCGGAATGGAATAAAGGATTAAGAACAAAGGAGAATAACCTAACTCAGGCAGAGATAAACTATAAGAATGCCGAGATAGCATTAGATAAGGCTATAAATCCGTACACCGATGAGCAAATAGAGGAAGCCGAGGATGAATTGGACCAAGCTGAAGCGCAGCTCAGGTACGACCTGAAGCATGGCCCCGATAGCTCGGTTCTACAGTCGCAGGAGAAGGTGTATCAAGCGCAGAAGACACTGGATGAGATGGAAGAGGGAGGCGATGAGGACGATATTGAAATAAAGGAAATGCAACTGAGACTGGCCGAAGCGCAGCTGGAAAATGCGCTGGACGAGTTGGAAGACTCCCTTAATGCCAGCCTGGAAGTTATCGCTCCCTTCGCTGGATTTATCACCCAGGTTAACGTCTCCGGCGGTGACGAGATACTGAAGGGTACCGTGGCGGTAGAGATTGCCGACCCGGCCAGATTCGAGGTTGGCCTTCTGGTGAGCGAGATGGACATATTTGATATTACGCTGGGGGGAGAAGCTTCGGTACAGGTCGATGCTATGACGTTACCGGACCTGCCGGCCAAGGTAACCTATATCTCACCGACGGCCACCATTTCATCGGGGGTGGTCAACTACGAAGTAACGGTTGAAGTTGAGGCGCTGGAGACCATCCGCCAGCAGCAACAGGAGGCAATACAGGCACGCCAGGAAGAAATGCGACAGGTACTTGCTTCCGGTGAACTTCCCGAGCAGCTTCAAGAGGCTATAGAACAGGGGCAGATGACCCGGGAGCAGGCCGAAGAGATAACACAGCAAATGCAGCAGATGGAGGAGGCCGGGTTGGAGCAAATGCCGACGCTGATACCGGAAGGTCTTGAGCTCAAGGAGGGCCTCAGCGTCACCGTCAGCATACTGATTGAAGGGGCAAGCGATGTGCTGCTGGTACCCAACGGAGCGATTACCTATAACCGGGGAGCAGCCTATGTTCAGGTGGTATCGCCAGAGGGCATTACTGAAGAGCGCTCCATACAAACCGGCATCAGCGACTGGCAGTATACCGAGGTAACCGATGGCTTGAGTGAGGGCGAGCAGGTGATCGTACTCCAGACAGCGGGTGGGAATACCTCAACAACCTCACAACAAGGGTCCCAAGGCGGGATGATGATGCCGGGGATGGGGGGAGGACCGCCAAGATGATCCGTCTACGGGATATCGCCAAGGTATATCCGATGGGCAACAGGGAGTTGGAGGTGCTCCGAGGGGTTAATCTGTACGTCAAGCAGGGCGAGATGGTGGCGATTATGGGCCCCTCCGGCTCAGGCAAGACCACCATGCTCAACCTGATCGGCTGCCTGGATGTGCCGACCCGCGGTAGTTATTACCTGGAGACCAGAGAGGTCAGTTGCCTCAGTAGAGGGGAACTGGCACAGGTCAGAGCCAAAAAGATTGGCTTTATCTTCCAGTCGTATAACCTGCTGCCGCAACTTTCGGCGCTGGCCAACGTGGAACTGGGTATGAAGTACGCCGGCGGCATTGATTCCGAGAAGGCCATGGCGGCACTGGCCAGGGTAGGGCTTTCCGACCGTGCTAACCACAAACCCAGCGAGCTCTCCGGTGGTGAGCAGCAGAGGGTTTCCATTGCCCGTGCTCTGGTGAAAAACCCACCGCTAATTCTCGCCGATGAGCCCACCGGCAATCTGGACAGCCATACCAGTGAAGAGATAATGGCCATCCTGACTACACTGCACAATGAGCAGAACAACACCCTGGTTATGATTACCCACGAAGCTGACATCGCACGTTACTGCCAGCATATCATCCATTTTAAAGACGGCCGGATAGAGCGGGAGGAGACGTTATGAAAAAGTGGCTTGAGCCGCTGGCTGATGCCTGGGAAGGAGCCAGGACGCATAAGCTCCGCAGCTCTCTCACTATGCTGGGCATCGTCATCGGTGTGGCTGCGGTAATTGCCCTGATGTCTATCGGCAGAGGAGTGCAGGCAGGCATCCTATCTAATATCGAATCTCTGGGTTCAAATCTTATTACAGTTTCACCCGCGATGAGCTACGAACGGGGAGGGGTTATGGGTGCCGGCAGCGTGGCTACCCTTACCTTAGAAGACGCGGCGGCCATATCGGAGCAAGTGTCCCATGTTAGCGCTGTGGCACCCTATTCTTCATCGAACCAGCAGCTTGTCTACGGGAGTGAGAATGTGAATGCCCAGGTCATCGGGGTAACCCCCGAATACCAGGCAGCATATAATCTGGAGACGGCAGAAGGTGCTTTCATCTCCGAGTACAATTACGAGAGCGGGGCTAAAGTCGCTGTTATCGGGGCCAGTGTAGCCGAGGAACTGTTCAGCGGGGTTGATCCCGTAGGGCAGAAGATGAGGATGGGAACCAGTATCATCACCGTCATGGGTGTCCTGGAAAGCAAAGGTAGCTCAATGATGGGCTCAACCGATGATGCTGTCTTAATTCCGCTGAGTACTCTACAGCAGACCATCAGCCAGCAGCGTACCAGCACCGGAGAGCATATCGTCAGTAGCATAGCGATAACGGTCAGTGAGCAGGGTCAGGCGGACTATGTGGTTGGCGAAGTAACCGATTTACTTCGTTCCCGGCACCGGCTGTCTTCCGGAGAGGACGATGATTTCAGTATAAGTTCGATGGAGGAACTGGTCAGTACCATCACGGAGATATCCGGGGCGCTGACCCTCTTTCTAGGTGCTATCGCTGCCATCTCGCTGCTGGTAGGGGGTATCGGCGTGATGAACATCATGCTGGTTTCCGTAGTCGAGAGGACCCGGGAGATAGGTATCCGCAAAGCGCTGGGAGCTAGAGAGCGTGATATCTGGAGTCAATTCCTGACCGAGTCGGCATTACTGTCTTTTACCGGCGGTCTTATCGGGGTCGCCGTGGGGTGGGGGGCCTCAAAGCTTATTTCCGGTATGGGGATAATGGGGGAGATGACAACTCTGGTATCTGCCGATATAGTTATCCTGGCCCTTGCCGTATCAGTCGGCATTGGTCTACTCTTCGGGTTCTTACCGGCACGGCGTGCCGCTCAGCTTAATCCGATAGAGGCACTGAGATACGAGTAGCAGCCAGGGCTACGGCACTACCGTAGTTGGTACACCTGACCTTCATTGGTTTTTAAGAGGATGGACATCCTGTCATTTCTTCGGCTCGACAAGTTCGATTAGTACCCCGGCCGCTTTAGGATGCAGGAAGGCTATCCTGGTCTCCTCGACACCGTTTCTGGGTTTCTCATCGATCAGCGGGACCCCCTTACCCCGGAGGTTACTCAACACCTGCTCGATATCGCTAACTGCAAGCGCCAGGTGGTGCAAACCCTCGCCCCTTTTCTCAATGTACCTGGCGATTACCCCCTCCGGGTCGGTCGACTCAAGCAGTTCGATTTTACTCTCGCCGACCGGGATAATAGCGGTTCTTACCTTCTGCGACTCCACTACTTCGATATCTTTGACCTCCAGACCCAGGGCGCCGGCATATAGCTTCAAAGCATCATCAATACTCTTTACGGCAATCCCGATGTGGTCAATCCTGGTTATCAACTCCCCGCCTCCTCACTCTTTCTTTCATAAACCCGGTAATCTCCCCGATGGGTGTGCCCGGCCCGAAGACCATGGCGATACCAGCGGCTTCAAGACCGGGAATGTCTTTCCCGGGTATAATGCCACCGCCGATGAAGAGGATATCCCCACCACCCTTCTCCTTAATAAGGCCCACCGTCTTAGGGAACAGAACCATATGAGCACCGGACAGGCAGCTTAAGCCGACGACATCAACGTCCTCTTCCAGCGCCGCCTGGGCGATTTGCTCGGGAGTCAGGCGTAATCCGAGGTAGATCACCTCCATGCCGGCATCCCTTAGTCCCCTGGCCAATACCTTGAGACCCCGGTCGTGACCATCCAACCCCGGCTTGGCAAGCAATACGCGCACCTTTTTGTCTCTCATTACTCCTATCCCCTGTTTACAGTATGCCTGTCTCCCGGTATTCTCCGAATACCCCCCTTAAGGCATCGCTTATCTCTCCGACCGTGGCGTAGGCTTTGACGGCATCGATCAACGCCGGCATAATGTTCCCATCGCCCCGGGCGGCGACATACACTCTATCCAGCACTTCACCCACCTTCTGATTATCTCTCTCCCGCTTCAATCTGCTTAACCTCGCTACCTGCCTTTGTTCCACCTCAGGCCCGACCTCGAGAAGCTCCGGCGCAGGCTCGCCGCCCGTGGTAAACCGGTTCACCCCCACGATAAGCTGTTCACCCGCATCGACCTCCCTCTGGTAGTTATAGGCCGATGCCGCAATCTCCCTCTGTATGTAGCCCTTCTCGATTGCCTTCAGTGCGCCGCCCATCTTATCGATTTCATTGATATATCTCATCGCTCCGTCTTCTATCCGGTCGGTCAGCCACTCGATGTAGTACGAGCCGCCCAGCGGATCGACAGTATCGGCAACGCCGCTCTCATGGGCAATAATCTGCTGCGTCCGGAGAGCGACCTGGACCGCCTCCTCACTCGGCAGGGCGAGTGCCTCATCAAACGAATTGGTGTGCAGCGACTGACAACCCCCCATTACAGCAGCCAGCGCCTGCAGAGTCACTCTCACGATATTATTGAGCGGCTGCTGCCCGGTCAAGGTAAACCCGTCGGTCTGCACATGGTACCTCAACATCATCGATTTCGGGTCTTTCGCCCCAAACCTCTCCTTCATAATCTTGGCCCAGATACGCCTCAGTGCCCTGAACTTAGCCACCTCTTCAAGCAGGTTGGTATAAGCGGCGAAGAAAAAGGAAAAGCGTGGGGCGAAGGAGTCAACGGACATCCCCCTATCTATCATTGCCTGAACGTAGGCAATACCATTGGCGACGGTGAACCCGGCTTCCTGGGCAGCAGTAGCTCCGGCCTCCCGCATATGGTAGCCGCTAATGCTAATCGAGTTCCATTGGGGCATATCCTGAGCACAATAAACACAGAGATCGGTGACCAGCCTCATCGAAGGGGCCGGCCCGAAGATATAGGTATTTCTGGCGATGTACTCCTTCAGGATATCGTTCTGGACGGTACCCCTCAGGCAGCTGATATCAGCCCCCTGCTTCTGGGCAGCGGCGGCATACATCGCCAGCAGGATTGGAGCGGTAGCGTTGATCGTCATTGAGGTGCTCACTTCGGCCAGCGGAATACCCTCCCAGAGCTTCTCCATATCCTCAAGCGAGTCTACGGCAACGCCGCACCGGCCAACCTCTCCGGCGGAAAGCGGATGGTCCGAGTCGTATCCCTCCTGGGTAGGCAGGTGAAAGGCGACGCTGAAACCAGTCTGTCCCTGTGCGTAGAGATACTTGTAGCGATTGTTCGTCTCTTCTACAGTGGCAAATCCGGCATACTGGCGCATCGTCCAGAGCCGGGTCCGGTAGCCGCCGGGCATAATATGCCTGGTATAGGGGTATTCCCCGGGAAGAGCGACGTCCACCTGTCTGTCCTTCCCCAAATCATCCGCGGTATATACCCTGTTGACCACAGTACCGTCAACCGTGGTCTTGAACTCTTTTTTTCTCTCCGGCAGCTCCCGGTTTGCTTTCTTCTCCACCATTCTTCTTTCCTGTTCGTCGGTTGGGGCTGACCTTTAGACTATTCCTTCCCCGCGCCGGACACCTATTATCAGCGACCTTTGCGCCGCTTTTCTATCGCCCGGTACAGTGCCTCGATCCCGATGTCGTTGATGGCCTGAGCGGTGATAACCTGCGGCACGGCTTTCGTTCGTCCGGGTGCTACCGCCGCTTTAAGCTGCTCGGCCAGCCTTTCCGCACCCTCGCGGTCGGCCTTATTAACGACAATAATATCGGCGATTTCAACTATGCCGGCTTTCATTGCCTGTATATCATCACCCGACTCCGGCACCAGAAGAAGCACAACGACATCGGCTATGCCGCTAATACCCAGCTCGGTCTGCCCTACTCCCACCGTTTCGATAATGATAATATCCCTGCCTGAGGCAGCTAGCAGACTCACCGCCGCCTGTACCCCGCCGGATAAGCCGCCCTGGCTGCCCCTGGTCGCCATGCTACGAATAAAGACACCCTCATCCAGATAGTGTCTCTGCATTCTTACCCGGTCCCCAAGTACGGCACCACCGCTTACCGGACTGCTCGGGTCGACCAATATAATCCCCACCGATAGCCCCCTGCTCCTGATCACAGCAACCAGCCTGTCGATAAGGGTGCTCTTACCCGCACCAGGAGGCCCGGTGATCCCGACGCAGTATGACTTACCCAGCCGGGGGCGGAGCATCTCCAGTATTTCGGGGAAGTGAGGACTGTCATCTTCGGCTAAAGAAATCAGCCGCGCCAGCGACGGCTTATCGCCGGCGAGCATACCCCCAACCAATCTGGCGATTTCAGGAGTCATCAATCAGAACACTCCCCATTGATATATAGAAAATCCTACCGCTGCCAGAAGAGTATACTATAATTCAATAATACCAATAAAGATTACGTGCCGGTCCATATCATTAAGCGGTTTATTGCTTCTCCCCGTATAATATGCTCACTGGCATTAAGGCATGATATTCCGCTATACTGGAATCCGGGTACTAATCAAATCTCCGGGAGGGGAGCTTGAAGAAGGCCGAGGTAAGACCGGATAACCGGCAGGTTATTATCATTGCAGAACGGTGTAAGGAGTGCGGCTTCTGTATCGAGTTCTGCCCCAAGCACATTATCGTCAAGTCCACCGAGATTAACAGCAAGGGGTATCATCCGGTCCGCCTAAATGATGAAGCGCAGTGCACCAGGTGCGATATCTGCGGGATGATTTGCCCCGACTTCGCTATCTGTGTTACAGACATCGAGAACCAGCAGGAAGAAATCAGAGGTCAGTCATGACGGAGAGAAAATATCTCGCCGGCGAGTTCTTTATGAGCGGAGATGATGCCTGTGCCGAGGGGGCCATCAGTGCCGGCTGCCGCTTTTTTGCCGGCTATCCTATCACGCCAGCCAGTGAGATTGCAGAAAGGATGTCGGAGCGGCTACCCGAGGTCGCCGGCACCTATATCCAGATGGAAGATGAACTGGCGTCACTGGCAGCGGTACTGGGGGCATCGTGGGGCGGCGTCAAGGCAATGACGGCAACCTCCGGACCCGGTTTTAGTCTGATGATGGAAAACCTTGGCCTGGGGATTATGACGGAGACCCCCTGCGTCATCGTGGACGTACAGCGCGGCAGCCCATCAACCGGCCTGCCGACATTGACCGGTCAGGGTGATATGATGCAGGCGCGCTGGGGCAGCCACGGCTCTTATAGTATTATCGCCCTATCACCTGATTCCCCGCAGGAGCTCTACGACCTGACGATAAGGGCGTTCAACCTGTCCGAAAAATACCGCCTGCCGGTCCTGGTTATGACCGAAGCCGCTACCGGACATATGTACGAAAAGGTGGTCATCCCTCCCATGAATGAGATAGAAGTGGTACACCGGCGCAAGCCCGCCGTCTCCGCCGGGGAATACCTGCCTTTTAAACCGGATGCCGACCTGGTTCCCCCGATGGCAAACGCCGGGGAAGGTTACCGGGTGCATATTACGGGATTGACCCACGATGAGCGGGGGTACCCGGCGATGACCGCCGAGGCTCAGGACAGGCTGGTGAGGCGCCTGGTAGACAAGATCGAACGGAATAGAGATGATATCATTGACCTGGAGGAGGATAGGATAGACGGTGCTGAGGTAGTGGTCTGCTCCTACGGCATATCGGCACGGGTCTCACGCATTGCTGTTGAGCAGGCTCGGTCCGAAGGCATACGGGTCGGCATGCTGAGGTTAATTACCGTCTGGCCTTTCCCTGAAGACAGGATCAGGGATATTTCAGAACAGGTCAGAGCTTTTGTAGTGCCCGAGATCAACTACGGGCAGATATCCCTGGAGGTGGAGCGCTGTGCCTGCGGTAGGACAAAGACGGTGCTGGTGCCGCATATGGGTGGCGGAGTACACTCTCCAGGGACAATATTAGAGGTTATCAAGCAGGTGGCGAGATGAATACGGCTACCACAAACAGAGCAGGTCACCCCCTGGATCCTTATCTGAGGACAGAGCGGATGCCTCACATCTGGTGCTCAGGCTGCGGCCTGGGCCTGGTGGTAAACTGCTTCTTAAGGGGGCTGATTCAATCCAGGCTCGCGTTGGATAAGGTCGTCGTAGTTTCGGGAATAGGTTGCGCCGGCAGGGCAGCCGGCTATATCAATCTGGACTCATTCCACACCACTCACGGCCGAGCCATACCATTTGCTACCGGGTTAAAGCTGGCCAATCCGGAGTTGAAGGTCGTGGTGATCAGCGGTGACGGCGACCTGACTGCTATCGGGGGGAACCACTTTATTCATGCCGCCCGCCGCAACGTTGATATCACAGTACTTTGCATCAACAACTTTATCTACGGGATGACCGGAGGGCAGGTCGGACCGACGACGCCGCTGACGGCACGGACAACTACCTCGGTGGGAGGAAACATAGATCAGCCGTTTAATATCCCTTATCTGGCAGCGGCCAGCGGAGCTGCCTATGTAGCTCGGTGGACAACGGCGCAGGTCATCAGACTACAAAAGAGTATTACCGAAGCATTGCTCAAGAATGGGTTCAGCCTCATCGAGATAATTACTCCCTGCCCGACCTATTACGGGCGGATGAACAAGCAGAGAACCGGGCTGGAGCAAATGAAATACTACCGCGACAACAGTATCGTCAAGTCCGGAATCGACCCCAAGCATGCCGGCATTGAGTTTAACGGGCCGATAATTGTGGGGAGGTTTGTTGACTAGACCCAGATACTGACTGTTTCCTGTTATTCTGGGCCCGGGGGATAATATGATGGCGAAGCGGGAGGAAATAAGGTTATGCGGATATGGCGGCCAGGGTATTATACTGGCTGGTCATATCATCGGGCAGGCAGCATCCATATTTGAGCATAAATATGCTACCTACATCCGAGACTATGGCCCAGAAGCAAGAGGCGGCACCTGCCGGGCCGACCTGGTTATCTCTGATGAAGAGGTGGTTTATCCCTATATCAGTGCCCCTTCCGTCCTGGTAGCGATGTCCCAGCAGGCCTATGATAAATACCATATTGAGAACAACGAGGATGCCCTGGTAATCATCGATGACGGCCTGGTCAAACCGGTACCGAACAAACAGAGGGTTCTGGCAATACCGGCCAGGCGGATCGCCGAGGAATTGGGCAGGGTGATGGTAGCTAACATCGTAATGCTGGGATTCCTCACCGCCGTAACCGATATTGCTACCGCCGATTCAATGAAGAAGTCTCTCATGGCTACTGTCCCCAAGGGAACGGAAGAGCTGAATATGGAGGCATTTGAGAGAGGCTACGCTTACGGCCTGAAGAAAGCAGGCAGAGACCGACACTTTCCCAATGGTGAATCAGGATAGATACTTTAGCTTGGCTAATTTGCCTCCTCATTTTATTTCCCGTATTTTTTCTCTTTCTCTATTTAATATTCATCTTGAGCCCAAAAAACCAGATAAAACCTGTAATTGGGGGGCAGACGGGTGATATAATTAGCCTAAAGGGCAAAAAGCAGGGTGACAGCCGTGCACGAGGCAATGCTCTACGACAAGCTGGGGGAGCAGAGGGTAAGGTGCAATACCTGTCAGTGGCGCTGTATCATTAACCCGGGCATGTTCGGCGTCTGCCGCATTTACCGGAACCAGGACGGCACACTCTATAACCTTAATTATGCCAGCGTCTCTTCATTGGCCGCTGACCCCATCGAAAAGAAACCGCTGTTCCACTTCTTTCCGGGAAGCTTGGCCCTGTCTCTAGGCAGCTGGGGATGTAACTTTCACTGTCTGGACTGCCAGAACTGGGAGATTTCCTGCCCGGAGACCCCCCAGTATTGTCATACTCAACGCCAGGTTCTGCCAGAGGAGGCAGTGGCAATGGCAAAAAGCCACCACTGCGCTGGTATTGCATGGACATACAATGAACCGAGCATGTGGTTCGAGTATACCCTTGACTCAGCCCGGCTGGCTAAGAAGAACAACCTGTATACCGTCTATGTCACCAACGGCTATCTCACCCCTGAGGCGCTGGATACCATCGGTCCCTATCTGGATGTCTGGCGTGTCGACATTAAGGGTTTCTCCGATTCCCTGTACCGTAGCCTGGCCAGGATCAACAACTGGCGGGGTATTCTCAAAGTCGCCCGACGGGCAAAAGACAGGTGGCAGATGCACGTTGAGGTAGTCACCAACATTATTCCCACCATGAATGACGATGATAAACAGCTCAGGGGAATCGCCGGCTGGATACGAGAGGAACTGGGTGATCTGACACCCTGGCACGTGACCCGTTTCTACCCCAACTATCATCTAACTCACCTTCCACCAACACCACTGACCACCCTGGAGCATGCCTGTGACATCGGCAGAGAAACCGGCCTCAAGTTTGTTTATCTTGGTAATGTGCCGGGACACCGCAGCGAAAGTACCTTCTGCTACTCATGTGGTAAACCGGTTGTAGAAAGGGTAGGCTATCAGGCAAAGGTAGTCGGTCTGGCAGATTCAAGGTGCCGGTCCTGCGGGACAGAGCTTAACTTCAGGACATCCGGGGGAAAGGAGGAATACCGTGGTTAGGCATCCCGTTGTCGCCGGGCAATTTTACCCGGCTCAAGCCTCCCGGCTTAGCAGGATTATTTCCGGGATGGTTGACGATCAAGCGGAGAAAGAAGATGTAATCGGCGTGGTCTCACCCCATGCCGGCTATCCGTACTCAGGACCGGTCACCGCCGCCGCTATTTCCCGAATCAAATTCAAGGACACCTTTGTTATCTTAGGACCCAATCATACCGGTATGGGAAAGGCTCTCAGCATCATGACCGTGGGTAGCTGGGAAACGCCTCTGGGTAGTATCGAGATTGATACTGAACTGGCCGGGCAGATATTGACTGATTCCAGATATCTGGAAGAGGACGATAAAGCGCACCAGTACGAGCACTCCATTGAGGTACAGATACCATTCTTACAGTATTTCAGCAAGGACTTCAGGATAGTGCCTGTTGCATTCTCTTATCACAGCCCTGCCGCCTATAAGGATGTCGGCAGGGCAATCGCCCGGGCGGTTAAAGACACGGAGAAAGGGGTGGTAATCATAGCCTCGAGTGATATGACTCACTACGAGCCGCAAGAGTCGGCCAGGCAGAAGGACAATAAGGCTATTGAAGCGATACTGGATCTGGACGAGGATGAACTCCTGAGGCGGGTTGATGAGTTCGGTATCTCGATGTGCGGCTACGCTCCGACGGTGGCTCTCATTACTGCTGCCAAGGCACTGGGAGCAACCAGGGCTGAGCTGGTCAGATACCAGACCAGCGGCGATGTCACCGGGGACTACTCCTCCGTAGTCGGCTACGCAGCCATAATAATCAAGGGTATGTCCCCGCTGGCTAAACTGGCTAAGATGGCTGTGGAGACCTACGTCAGAGATGGAGAGATTCTAAAGGCCGAAGAGCTTACCGCCGAGATGAAGGAGAGAGCAGGGGTATTTGTCTCCATCCATAAGCTCGGGAATTTGAGGGGTTGTATCGGCACCTTTGAACCCGATGCCGAGAATGTGGCCGAGGAGACCATCACCAATGCGGTAAGCTCTGCAACCAGGGACCCCCGTTTCTCACCAATTAGCCCCGGTGAGCTAAAAGACCTTGACTATAATGTGGATGTTCTTACTACTCCGGAGCCGGTGGAGGGTAAAGACCAGCTTAATCCTAAGGAATATGGAGTTATCGTTGAGTCCGGTCTCAGGAGGGGGCTGCTTTTGCCTGACCTGGAGGGGGTTGACAGTGTGGACTACCAGATTAGTATCTGCCGCCAGAAGGCCGGGATACTGCCTGACGAGCCGGTAAAGCTTTACCGCTTCCGGGTAAAACGGTATAAATGACCACTAATAGCCAAGGATAGGGGAATTATCCCTAAAGACTGAATTACCACCCATCTTTCTGAGATGAGGATGGCGGTCCGGCAAGATATTATCGGCCGGTTATCGCCGTTTAGGCGACAGGAGGGCGCTATGGATATGTTCGAGCAGAAATCTAATGAAAAAAAGGACATGGAGGCACCGCTGGCCACCCGGATGAGGCCAACCACCTTCAGCGACTTCGTTGGTCAGGAGCACCTTATCGGCAGCGGCCGTGTCTTGCGTAAGGCTATCGAGACAGGTAAGATACCCTCGATTATCCTGTGGGGACCACCGGGCAGCGGCAAGACTACCCTGGCCTACATTATCGCCGATTCCACCGAGTCACACTTCAGCCCGATAAGCGCCGTCAATGCCGGCGTAGCTGACCTGCGACGCATCATAGAAGAGGCCAAGGAACGCCACAAGATTCTCCAGAAGCAGACGATACTCTTCATCGATGAGATTCACCGTTTCAATAAGGCCCAGCAGGACGCCATACTGCCCTATGTTGAGGACGGTACGGTTGTCCTCATCGGCGCTACCACAGAAAATCCGTCCTTTGAGGTCATCTCCGCCCTCATATCACGGTGTCAGGTTCTTACCCTTAATCCACTCACCGATGACGAGATTCAACTGATAATCCTAAGAGCGCTCAAGGACACGATACGTGGTTTGGGTGCACTAAACATCGAGATGGACAAGGATGCTCTGCACCATCTTATCGCTGCCTCCAATAACGATGCCCGGGTGGCTCTTAATAGCCTGGAGATAGCTGCTCTGGCAACACCGCCTGAAGCCGACGGTAAGCACCACATTTCTCTGGCAACCATCGAGGATGCCATCCAACACCGGGCACTACGATACGACAAGGATGGTGAACTCCACTATAACACCATATCCGCCCTTCACAAGTCGATGCGTGGCTCGGACCCGGATGCCACATTGTACTGGCTGGCACGTATGCTGGAAGCGGGAGAAGACCCCCTCTATATTGCCCGCCGCCTAATCCGCTTCGCCTCGGAAGATGTCGGGATGGCCGACCCCCAGGCGCTGGTGATCGCTATAGCAGCCCAGCAGGCGGTTCATTTCCTTGGTATGCCTGAGGGTAACCTTGCCCTGGCCGAGGCCGCTGTCTACCTGGCTACCTCTGCTAAGAGCAACTCCTTATATCAGGCATATTCCAGAGTACAGGAAGAGGTCAGACAGGGCTCTAATGAGCCGGTACCTCTACACCTGCGCAATCCGGTGACGCCTCTAATGAAAGATGAGGGCTACGGCAAGGGGTATAAATATGCCCATGACTACCCCGGCCACTTCGTTATGCAACAGAACCTACCCGATTCTCTTCAGGGCAAACACTACTACACTCCGAGCGACCAGGGGTACGAAAAGAAGATTATCGACCGTCTCAAATCCTGGTGGCGTGACTTCGGAAAGCCGCCCGAGACTAAGGATTACTGAGTCTGACTAACGCCGCCTTGATGATTACTTTTACACATCAGAAGGGCTTCAGGCGCTGTTCCCTGGAACAGTTTGATCTAAATTGTTTAGGAAATATTTAGAAAGCGGGGGAAATATTTAGTTTTTGTTTAGATCTTTTGCGGTACTATAACAGATAACAAAGCGCCGGGGAGCGTGAGCCTCTCGTAGTTCAAGTAAGGGTTTAGAGAAGGTTAAGAGTGATTACCACTGTTGTTACGGCAGCAACTATAACGACTATTACTACAGTTACTACCACTACGGTTACTACTGTCGCTACGGTACTTGCTATGGGGCTCGGGGCCGCGGTAGGCATAGTAGCGATCGTTGGCTTTGGTATTCTCTTGGGCACCAAAGAACTAGCCGGTGCGGTACGGACTCGCTCCGGTGCTTCGTTGCGAATGACCAGGTTCCTCAGTGTTGGTATCTGGCCGCTGGCAATAGCCTTCGGTGTTTTTGTCGCCACCAGAGTTATTGCGATAGTAGCTTAAAGAAAGGGAATAACCAGAAACAGCATTACATTAGTGAGACCATGAGCCAGGGTCACTCCGAGGAGCGACCCTGTTCTTTTTACTACCCAGGCGAAGAACATCGCTACGGCAAAGACGAAGAGCACATCGATCCAGGATTGAAAACCCATGTGCATGACACCGAATAGTACGCTGACGTAGATTATTCCCCACCAGCCACCGATTGACTCCGCAGCAGTACGCTGTAGTACACCGCGAAAGATGAATTCTTCGACAAAGCCGGTAGTTGCCGCGAGCACCAGGGCAATCGGCAGCACTACGGCCCAACCGAGCTGGCTAACCATCGGCTCGGGCTTCAGGATAAGATACTCCAGCCAGCCGAGAAGAAACCCGCTCGATGCTATCCCCATCTGCAGGGGAATCGACCTGAGCGGCCCGATGGTAAGACCAACCTCGTTCCTTTTGTAACCCATGAGGCGCATTACCATTAACCCCCCGACCAGCGGCGGAGCATAGATAATAGGAAATCGCAGAAGCGGGGGAACCTGAATCAGGGATAGAATCAAGCTTAAGTCTATTATCCTTAGCAGAGGCAACACCGTCAACGACAGGGCAAGCTGCTGGCGATGCCGGTCGCTGCTCCTCGCGGCGCGCACGATTAACATCGCCATTATTACGGTATGCCCCACCACCCCCCACAGGGGATGAAGGAACATGGTAACTATCTCGGCGCCAGTAATCACCGCCAGGTAGACTACCGCTTCCTTCACTATGCTCTTCGGTTGCTCAGCTACAGCTTCCGCATTCATCGAGACGTTACCGGTTAGCGCAGTCTTTCTATGGCAAGCTCAGCAGCCCGCTTTCCGGAGAGAAGCATACCGCCGAAGATAGGACCCATTCTGGGAGTGCCGCAGACAGCATTAGCCGACATGCCAGCCACAATCAAACCGGGGTAGACCTCTTTAGTATTCTCCATTATCTTCTTTTCTGCTACCTCAGCCCACATCGGCTTCTCCCCCATTACTCCACCCCCATCCGTATTCAGTCTGCCACCGAGCTTTTTCACCACGATATGACAGATTTCACTGGCATGGCCGGTAGCATCTATCACCAGCTTTGACCGTATTGACAGAGGATCGACATGCAGTCCGGCTAGCCCAACCGCACTCCAGTTCAGTACCAGACCGCTTACCCTGTTGTTTTCCCGGATCATAACGTCCTCGATACTAATTAGATTGAATATCTTGGCTCCCGCCTGGACTGCCTTCAGGCAGATGGCTGAGGATGCCTCTACAGAATCGGCGGTATAGTAGCCCTTTTCCCATTCTCTAGTTCTGATACCGAATTCATCCAGTATCCCCTTGGCCTCCTCCTGCACCACGATAGTATTGAACATCATCCCCCCACCAGGCATACCGCCGCCGGGTCGCAGGCTTCTTTCGAAAATAACCGTTTGCACCCCGGCCCTTGCCAGATAGTAGGCAGCGGTCATACCAGCCGGCCCGGCGCCACCAATGGCAACCTCGACATCCGTCGCCCGCTGGAATTCTTCCATGAAGTTTTTAATTATTATCCTCGATATGGTCACATCATCAAGCTGCATCCGGTCCTCCTTCCGGGTGAGATTCCGTCACTTCCGTCTCTTTACTCTGCTCTCCAGGGAACACCTCGGTGCCGGGATCCCCAGATACTTCTCCACCAGCTCCATGGCACACAGCTCCCCGCACATGCTGCAGGCCGCCCCAGCCGAGGTATGTTTCTGATGAACCAGTCGAGACATTTCCGGGTACAGAGAAAGCCTGGCTTGCTCTTCCCAATCCAGTTTCTTACGCGCTACTGACATTTGCCTGTCCCACTCTCTGGCCCCCTTTACTCCCTTGACGATGTCACCGGCGTGGGCTGCAATACGCGAAGCGATTACTCCTTGTCTGACATCATCTGGATCTGGTATGGCCAGGTGCTCGGCAGGGGTGACGTAGCACAGGAAGTCGGTGCCCGCTGCGGCAGCGATGGCACCGCCAATTGCTCCCGTAATATGATCGTAGCCAGCCGCCACATCGGTCACCAGCGGCCCCAGTACGTAGAAAGGAGCTCCCTGGCAGACGGACTTCTCCAGACGGACATTAGCCTCAATCTGGTCTAAGGGCAGGTGTCCGGGCCCCTCAACCATGGCCTGGACGCCGGCTTGACGTGCCCGCTGTACCAGTTCTCCAATGACAAGCAGCTCCTCAATCTGGGCCCGGTCAGTAGCATCAGCCAGGCTACCGGGACGCATTCCATCACCGAGGCTGAGCGTTACATCAAACTCTCTCGCCATCTCAAGCAGGCGGTCATAGTGCTCGTAGAGGGGATTCTCCCGCTCGTTGTACAGCATCCAGCCGATGAGAAGAGCTCCTCCACGGGATACGACATCGGTCACCCTCCCCTGCTCTTTGAGCCTGGTTAGGGCAGACAGGGTTAATCCGCAGTGTACCGTGATGAAGTCAACGCCGTCAATTATATGTGCTCCAATCGCGTCGAATAGCTCATTAATATCCATGCCAACTATCGCTTCTTGTCTTGCTGACGCTGTAATAGCGGCCTGATATATCGGCACGGTACCTATCGGTACCGAACTTGAGCTGACGACAGCCTTTCGAATGGCCGAGATATCACCTCCGGTTGATAGATCCATCACGGTATCGGCACCGGCGTCAATAGCCACCCGCAGCTTTTCTAGTTCGGTTTCAATATCACAGAAGTCAGAGGAGGTACCGATATTGGCATTGACCTTGGTTTTAAGCCCCTCGCCAATACCACAGGGGACCAGATTCGGGTGTTTGATATTAGCCGGAATGACTATCCTTCCTTGAGCCACACCCTGCCTGACGAACTCCGCCGTCACTCCTTCCCGCTTAGCGACCAGCTCCATCTGCAGCGATATCGTCCCTCCTTTTGCCATCTCCAGTTGCGTCATTTACGCCTCCACAAAAAAGAAGACCAGGGGTACTGGCATTTGCTGATATACCCCCTGGTCTTTTCTACCACTTCCCTACGCTTGCATTACCAAGCTCAGGTTCCAAGAGTCGGCTCAAAAAGCCTCTCAGCCCTGGGGCACCCCTAGCGGTCTAGCCTTATTATATTATACAAATACAACTACAATTCAAAAATAACACAGGCCTGACAAAAATGCAAAGCGCCTAGCTAGCAACAGCCGCTGTTCTGCTATAACACTGGCAGTGGTATAATCCTTAGGGTAATACTGGTTAGTGAAATCGGGAATATCTCCAATGACAATTATGGAAAGCCTGGAAGCCGGGGCTGGAAGATTAGGGCTTCAGCTTAGCGCGAAGCAACTCGAGCAGTTTCATACCTACTGGGAGGAGCTGGTAGAGTGGAACCGGCGTGTGAACCTCACCGGTATAACCGGTTATCAGGAGGTGCAAACCAAACACTTCCTTGATTCTCTCACAGTGTACCTGGCCTGGCCGCCGTCAGGAGCTAACGCTACCACACGTATTATTGATGTCGGCACTGGCAGCGGGATACCGGGAATACCTCTTAAGATCGTGTTCCCCGGGGCATGCCTGGTGCTGCTTGAGGCTACCGGGAAAAAGGCGGCCTTTCTGCATCATATCAGTAATAGGCTGATGTTGGCTGATGTTGAGGTAGTGACTGGTCGGGCGGAAGATACTGCCCAACAAAGACAATACCGTGATAGTTTCGACATTGTGGTCTCCCGCGCCGTAGCTCCTCTGGTCACCCTTGCTGAGCTGGCCCTGCCCTTCTGTAAAGTTGGCGGCAGATTTATCGCCCAGAAGAAAGGGAGCCTTGTTCCGGAGATAAGCCGGGCGGAACGAGCAATCAAACTGCTGGGAGGAAGGCTGCGAGAGGTTATCAATATTGAACTTGAGGAGTTTCCCGATGATAGGCAGCTGGTAGTAATTGATAAAGAACTGGCGACGCCCGGACATTATCCCCGCCGCCCTGGTATTCCGTCAAAACGACCGCTATCTTGATACCCGTGCTGTACTTTAAACCAGGGTTTGCTTATTACCAAAGATGTGTTATAATATTTCAGTTGTAGTCAAGTAACGACCTACGGTAAGAGTAGGGAGGACGCTAAAGATATAGCGACAGTTGAATAGCCTTCTGGTGGTTAGAGCGAGGTGGCACCACCCGTTCCCATCCCGAACACGGAAGTGAAACGCCTCAGCGCAGACGATACTTAAGGGGCAACTCTTTGTGGAAAATATGCCACTGCCAGAGGGCTTTATCTATTCGGTCAAAGCAATCCGGCCTTCAGTTTTGACCTTTTAGCATCGGTGTTTTATAATCTACTCAGTAGTCCTATTTACTGCTATAGTATAGGCTGGTCTCGGAGTAGAAAAGATGGCCAACAGATTTGAAAAATTCTCGGAACGAGCCCGCAGAGTCCTTACCCTAGCGCAGGAAGAAGCCCAGAGCCTTAACCACAGCTATATTGGGACTGAGCATATTCTGCTCGGTCTGGTGCGTGAAGAGGAAGGGGTAGCCGCTAAGGTCCTGATCAATCTGGGCGTAGGCTTGAGTAAAGTACGTGCTTCGGTGGAGTTTGTTACCGGGCGTGGTGATAAGCCCGGTGCTACTGAGACCGGCCTGACGCCTAGAGCCAGACGGGTTATTGAGCTGGCCATCGACGAGGCTCGCTACCTCGGCCATAATTACATCGGAACAGAGCACCTTCTGTTAGGCCTGTTGCGTGAGGGAGAAGGGATAGCCTTCGGTGTGTTGGACAGCCTGGGGATTACTATTGACCGGGCGCGCACCGAGGTGGAGCGCATTCTCAGTCAGACCCCGCCTAAGTCCAAAACGACCCGCAGTGTCAGCCGGACGCCTGTCTTGGACCAGCTGGGCATCAATCTTACTGAGGCGGCCCGATCCGGTAAGCTCGACCCGGTTATCGGCCGGGCTAAAGAGATTGAGCGAGTAATTCAAATCCTCAGCCGCCGTACCAAGAATAATCCGGCCTTGATTGGCGAACCAGGAGTGGGTAAAACGGCAATTGTTGAGGGGCTGGCCCACCGTATTGTTGCCGGGGATGTCCCGGAAACACTGGAAGATAAACGTCTGGTTACGCTGGATATCGGAGCGGTGGTTGCCGGCACAAAATACCGTGGCGAGTTCGAAGAGCGCCTGAGAAAGATTATTGATGAAATAAGGACCGACGGCAACTGCGTGCTATTTATCGATGAGTTCCATACTATGGTAGGTGCCGGGGCGGCTGAGGGGGCAGTAGATGCGGCTAACCTGCTGAAGCCGGCACTGGCCCGGGGCGAACTACAGTGTATCGGAGCGACTACTCTTGATGACTACCGGAAGTATGTTGAACGTGATGCCGCTCTTGAACGCCGCTTCCAGCCGGTTTTAGTAGAGGAGCCCACCATTGACGAAGCCCTGGAGATCCTCAATGGCATTAAGGAGCGCTACGAAGAGCATCACCATCTGGCGATAAGTGATGAGGCGTTGAATTCAGCCGTGACGTTAGCTTCTCGATATATACCTGACCGTTTCCTGCCGGACAAGGCTATCGACCTTATCGATGAAGCAGCATCCAGGGTCAGGATCAGACACAGAACTATACCAATGACCATCAAGGATGCCCGCCGCCTTGAGGACAGCGTACACCGGGACAAAGATGCCGCCTTAACTACTCAGCAATATGATTATGCTGCTGAACTACGCCAGCGTGAACTTCAACTTGAGGAGAAAATAAAAAAGCTGGAGGCGGAGTGGAAGGCTGAGCAGGAGCAGAACAAGCCGGTGGTGACCACAGAGGACATCGCTGAGGTCGTGAGTATGTGGATGGGTATCCCGGTAGTACAACTGGCTGAAGACGAGACTGCACGCCTGCTTGATATGGAAGAAGTGCTGCATCAGCGTATCATTGGTCAAGATGAGGCAATCAGTATGGTGGCTCGGGCGGTAAGGCGAGCAAGGGCCGGGCTAAAGGATCCCAGCCGCCCGATAGGCAATTTCATCTTTCTGGGGCCGACCGGAGTCGGCAAGACGGAACTGGTCAGAGCCCTGGCTGAGTTCATGTTCGGTAGCGAGGAGACCCTCATCAGACTTGATATGTCGGAGTTTATGGAGAAGTTCGCCGTATCCCGTCTGGTCGGAGCGCCGCCGGGATATGTCGGCTATGAAGAAGGCG